>NZ_JBHZOX010000009.1:0-121410 GCF_042787905.1 Priestia sp. YIM B13551 | reverse complement strand
GCACTTTCATCCGTGGCGTACGGCCCAGAACAAGTCTTAATTGTGCTTGCTACCATTGGAATGATCGCATTTTGGTATTCAATACCCATAGGTATTGGTGTACTTATCCTTTTAACAGCACTTATTCTTTCTTATCGACAAATTATTTATGCCTATCCAGAAGGTGGTGGCGCTTATGTTGTATCTAAACATAACCTTGGAGAGAATGCAGGGCTTATTGCCGGAGGCTCTCTATTAGTAGACTATATTTTAACCGTATCCGTAAGTATTTCATCTGGAACAGATGCGTTAACATCTGCTTTTCCTGTTCTTCATGACTATAGAGTCATCATCGCTTGCTTATTGGTTATTTTTATTATGGTTTTGAATTTAAGAGGGGTAACAGAATCTGCTTCAGCATTAGCGTATCCCGTTTATTTGTTTGTTGTTGCATTGGTCCTATTAATAGTGATAGGAATATGGAAAGTAGCGACTGGTCAGGTCTCTCCTGATGTTCATCCTGCTATTGGAACTGCAGTGCCAGGAATCAGTTTATTTTTACTACTACGCGCTTTTTCATCAGGTTGTTCAGCCCTTACAGGCGTAGAAGCTATTTCAAATGCTGTAACAAACTTTAGACAACCGGCTGCAAGAAATGCAGTACGTACACTTGTTGCAATGGGCATTATTTTAGCTATTTTGTTTTCAGGTGTCATGTTCTTGTCTTATTGGTTTGGAATTGTACCTAAAGCAGAGGAGACAGTTGTTTCGCAGCTTGCTTCCCAGGTATTTGGACGAAATGGTTTCTATTATTTTGTTCAAGGTACGACGGCTTTAATTTTAGTGTTGGCTGCCAATACAGGCTTTTCAGCCTTTCCTTTACTGGCTGTTAATTTAGCTGTAGATAAGTATATTCCTCGTATGTTTACAATACGTGGTGATCGTTTGGGCTATTCAAATGGAATTGTCACACTTGGAATTGCCTCTATTGCGCTCATCATAGCGTTTCAAGGTAATACAGAAAGATTAATCCCTTTATATGCGGTTGGAGTATTTATTCCATTTACGCTATCTCAAACGGGCATGATTGTAAAATGGCTTAAAGAAAAGCCAGCTGGCTGGCAAGGGAAATTAGTGACCAATTTTATAGGAGCTTTGATCAGCTTCACTGTGCTACTTATTTTCTTTACAACGAAATTCTCACAAGTATGGGCTGTTTTAATCTTTTTACCTCTTATCGTTTATCTATTCCACCGTATTAAGAACCATTATGAAGAGGTAGGAAAGCAACTCCGTATCAAGCCGGGAGATAAAGAAGCAGTAGCTATAGAAGGAAATGTAGTCATTATACCAGTTGCAGGCTTAACAAGAGCTGTCGAGAATTCAATCAACTATGCAAAAATTATTGGAGACACCGTGATTGCGGTCCATGTGGCATTTGACCGTGAAAGCGAAAAGAGAATGGAAGAAATATGGAAGGAACGATATCCGGATATACGCTTAGTTACATTCTACTCACAATATCGAAGCTTAGTTGGACCTCTTTTACGCTTTATTGATCGTGTAGAAGAACGAGCTGATGATAGCCATATGGCTGTCACCGTTTTAATTCCCCAATTTATCACAAGAAAAAGCTGGCATAACGCATTGCATAACCAATCAAGCTTATTACTAAGAGCACATCTTCTCTATCGAAAAAATGTCATTGTGACAACATTGCCTTATAAATTTAAAAAATAAAATGAACAAAAAGCCCATTTACTTAATAAGTTGATGGGCTTTATCTTTTCTATATGAATTGTTAATCTAACTAACGCGTTTTTTAATTTTTGATTCAGGTTTGATTAGTAGAGAAGATAAAAATTCATAAATAATTGAAAATACCAAGGGTTGTTTACTCTCCTTCAGTTTGTATTTAGTTTGTGTTTCATTTAGCTCGGATGTAACTATAAAAACAAAGGTTTAAAAATGATTTTTATTACATCGATCAATTGAGAAGATTGCATAGTAACATCATACAGATAGATTATAATAAAAAAAGGATATTTCACATAGTCCTATTTTTAAAAAGTTAGTAAAAATTTTTTCCTCTATTTAAAATGTCTTTCATCTTAATTGTAACTAGTTATAGCTTAGTATGGCTTCTTTCAAAATGACGTAATTGCTTTCCTGTTCATAACGTTACAAATTTACAAATAAAAAGCCCTTATTATAGTAGAAATAAGGCTTTTTAGCATGGGATTTCCAATAAGGTACATTATGTTAACTACGTTTGTATACCATATACAGATAAAAAGACAAAAAAGCTTCCCATGTTTTATAAAATACTATAATATCGATAAGGGCACCCTAAAAATAAAAAGAGGTGCGTAATCATGTATGGAATTATAAATTATGAAGTGTTTTTGCTAACAGGAATTCTATTAAACTTAATTCCTGGAGCAGATACCATGTACATAGTTGGAAGAAGTATGTCACAAGGTAGAAAAGCAGGTGTATATTCTGTTTTAGGTATTATTACAGGTTCTTTAGTCCACACATTATTTGTAGCATTTGGATTGTCATTGATACTTGTAAAATCTGTTTTCTTATTCAATACGATTAAGATTATTGGTGTTATCTATTTGGTTTATTTAGGTGTTAAAATGATACTCGATAGATCCAACTTAGCCTTTCAGAATACAAGTAATGCACTTAATATACAAAAAATATATATACAAGGGATGCTAACGAGCCTTACAAATCCAAAAGTTTCTTTGTTTTTTATTGCATTTCTTCCGCAATTTATAGATACAAATGCTTCTGGCCCTATCCCTTTCCTGATTCTAGGATTGACTTTTACAGCTAGTGGATTAATATGGTGTTTATTTGTTGCGTATTTTTCTTCGTATGTTACAACAAAACTAAGAGGGAACCAAAAAATTGGAGCTGTTTTGAATAAGTTAACTGGACTTATCTTTATTGGCATGGGGACTAAACTTTTACAAACAAAAGCCCCGCATTAAATTATTGAGGTAAATCATTAAAAAATGCCCCCTACAAATATTTAACCTTTTATATGAGCAAAATTGTTAGTTGTTACATATAAAAGGTACAAAAAGAGTTTCTCTGTCTACTGCTATAGAGAAACTCTTTTTTGTACTACACCGATACCTATAACGTGTTTTATGTTAACTAAAGATATATAGTATTTACATCTTAAAAAGAGAAAAGCCACTGGCGTATATCAGTGGCTTTTCTTCAACGAATGCATGTTGTCAACTCGAAAACATAGTGAGGATTTCCAAAAGCACACTTCACAGCGTCTTGAGTAGTTTGCTCAAGCTATCAGTAACTTATGTATAGAAAAGAAAAATCACTTGTCATTATCACTGGAGTAAATGTACAATCAAATAATTTTTTAACATACCCCTATTTATAGATATCGTTTGGAAAATTCACCCCTATTTGCCTTCTAATCTCGTCCATAACAAGCATAGTATTATAGGAATTTTTATAAGAGTTAACCTTAGATTCTTTTCTACCCATAACAATCAAATCAATAAATTCTTTTAATTCATAATACATAAAAGGATAATCTTGTTTGAGTGATAAATCTTCTACTACGCCATCTTTATGGTAAAACTTCACTTTGGTTATAGTAGCAATTTTATCAATAATAAGGCTACCATCTTCTCCTTGAATTTCACTTGGCAAATGGGAAGTAGAAAGTTTGGAATAAGTAACAATTGCATTTTTGTTAGGATAACTTAAAAGAACATTACCCGTGCCATCAATCCCTGAATCCAGGATCTTGCTAGTTGCTGCTATCTTAGTAGGAGTACCAAATAGCGCAATAAGTGGATACAAGCAATAAACTCCAATATCCATCAAAGCACCATTAGCGTACAAGGGATTAAAAGCATTATGTACAATCCCTGCTTTATAGTCATCATAACGAGATGAGTACTTGCAGTAGTTAATAAATAGGTGTTGAATCCTCCCTACTTTATGTAAATTATCCTTAATAGCTTTAAAGTTCGGAAGCAAGGTAGGAATCATGGCTTCCATTAGCAATACCTCATTCGCTTTTGCGCAATTAATCATTTTTTTAACTTCTATTGCATTTGCAGCCATAGGCTTTTCACATAAGACATGCTTTTTATTTCTTAAAAACAAAATGGCTTGTTCAGCATGGTATGCATTGGGAGTAGCGATATATACAGCATCAATCTGAGGACTACACGCCATCTCCTCTAAGTCTGTAAAGAATGTATCAACACCATATTTCTTACCAAACTCTTCTGCTCTTTCTAGAGTTCTTGAATATACAGCTTCTAACTTGAAGTCTTTCACGTGCTTTGCTGTATTTAAAAATGTTTCTGTAATTAAGCTAGTTCCAAGTACTCCAAAACGAACCATCTATTTTATCCCCTTTTACCTCTTTTTTGATAAATATCAATTTATTTATAGTCTACCTTTGATTTAGGGTTGTTTGTGCATATATTGTGAATAATGCTTTTTGCAATATCCGTTTGCATCTGATGGTCTTTTACAGGAATCAACAGAACAGATTTTAAAAAGGTTCCGTTGATCTATACGATAATAAAAGGGATCAGTAGGATCAATTATTTTTTTAGCATGACTCAGACAGTAGCCTAAAGAAAAAGGTTTCTTATTACAACCTTCTATCCTGCAAGGCAATTGTAGTGAAGCTTTTTTCCTGATGGCTAATCCATTTTTTTCTCTTATAAACCTTTTATAATGCTTGTGGCAATACCCTTTTGCAGCATGTTTATTCATGCAACCTACAATCTGACATATTTTCATTATTAGTAGCACTTCCTTCTTATCACAAATATACGCCATCACTGCTGAAATTCTCCTTTATTCATGAGCAATTTAAATATCTATAATTTTATAGAGAACTGAAGGAAGAATTTCATGTTTTAGATTACCACTTAATGAAAATAAATTTCAATAAAAATATAAAAAACAAAAATAAAATTTTAAATAATATTTCCTTTTTGTTAAAATAAAAAAGAAGAATACTTTACGGTTAGGTGAATATTAGAATTAGCGATAAGAAGGGGAGAGACCCTAAAAAACTTACCAAATGCTATATTAATAATCTATTGTTTACTACTTCAAAATTTTATTCCTTTAACTTAAAAAAGAGCAGTAGTAATCACTGCTCTTTCTACTTATTAAGCTTTTTTCAATATATTAAATATGAAATACTCTCCGTATTATTTTCTATATATGTTGGAAATTTACTTCCCTTCCACTTTTATAGGGTTAGAAGGTTTACTTTCGTTATGATTTCGATCTAATGATGTCACGACATATGTATAAGATTCTCCTTTTTCCGAAGTTGGATCAACGTATACTTGATTGTTATGCTCTTTTCGAACGGTAGTTAGAAGGTGTTTGGAATCATTGATATTTCCTACCCGATTACCCTCAAATCTATAAATAGCATAATAGGCTACCTCTTCAGGATTGTTTTCTCTAATTTTAAATTTCGTTTCTCCTAATTTTTTCTTAATCTGAAGAACCTTAGGTTTTTTAGGAGCTTCGTTATCAATCCACGGCATAGGGGGAACTAATGCAGGTTGCTTATAAATATCTTCTGTTAAACGATCTGCAATTCCTAGAGGGTTATTTTTCAAATCTTTGGCACTAAAATGCATACTACCTTTAAAATTATTATAGGTACGATTCAGTTTTATTTGATTGGGTAACTCTTCTGGATTAAACCAGTTTTGTACGCTATTTAAGTTTGTATTAATCTTGTAATCAGCTTGACCAATATAGAGCTGAACATTTTTCCCTTCCACTTCCTTTGTCCACCAAGCAAGAAGCTTTGCATAATCAGCTACGGGTAAGCCGATATTCCAATATAATTGAGGGGCTATATAATCAATATACCTATTATTAATCCATGTTCTTGTATCAGCGTACAAATCGTCATAATTTGTTTGTCCAGCAGTAGTTTCCGATCCAGTAGGATCAACGGCTTTATTACGCCAAACGCCAAATGGGCTAATACCAAACTTAACATACGGTTTTTCTTCTTTAATAGATCTATTAATATTTTTAACAAGATTATTTACGTTATCGCGGCGCCAATCTTCTATGTTGTTAAATTTACTTGCACCATATCTTTGGTATGCTTCCTGATCTGGAAAATTTTTTCCGGTAATTTTATAGGGATAAAAATAGTCATCCATATGAACTGCATCTATATCATAGTTTTTGACCACTTCCATAATACCTTCGATTACAAAATTTTGTACTTCGGGAATGCCCGGATTGAAGTAAAGTTGTTGTCCATAAGGCACTACCCATTCAGGATGTTTCCGAGCCGGATGATTTTCTGGTAATTTATCAAGGTCCGAAAGAGCTGCTTCTTTTCCTAAAGGCATAGTAATACGGTAAGGGTTAAACCACGCATGAAATTCCATATTACGTTTGTGAGCTTCTTTTACCATAAAAGATAAAGGGTCATAACCTGGGTCTTTTCCTTGTGTACCAGTTAAATATTCCGACCACAGTCCATATTCAGAGGGATAAAAAGCATCTGCAGTTGGCTTAATCTGCATAACAACCGCGTTCATTCCCATCTTTTTTTGTTCCTCTAAATAATTTATAAATTCAGACTTTTGTTGAGCTATCGACAAACCAGGTTTAGACGGCCAATCTATATTTAATACACTGGCCATCCAAGTAGCTCTTAGCTCATGCTTTAAGTAAGATGTTTGTTGAAAACTTTTTTTAGAATATGTTTGTGCATGCCCCATTACAGAAGGTGATAAGAGGAGTGAACCTCCTAAAAAAGTTGAAACTAGTAATTTACTTGCTCTTTTATTCTTGCTTTGTTTCTTAAACAATCACATAACCTCATTTCATATTTTTGTAAGCGTTATCAAATTAAGATTATACCTCCTGAATTACTAGTTGCATAGACTAAAATAAAATTTGTTTTCAAAAAATAAAATAAATATTGATAATTAATTTCAAAAGTGATATATTCTTTTCTATAGAAAACGGTTTCAATTCTGATTTCTACAACAAATAAGGGATAGTCGTAATGTTGGAGCATTTAAAGACAGAATGCTCTAATAAAAAACGACGAGTTTGAATGGGAAGGATAGACTTCAGTTTTTGGGGGTGAGTAATGAAGGCGGTGCAAAGATCATTTACTTTATAAAAATGGAGGATACTGAATGTAACTATAAATAGAAGCAGATTATCTGACTAAAGGATATGCTCAACTTATAATCGCTACAGTGATCACATTAACAGGTCTTTCGTATGAAGGAGCTAGAGTGTTTAAAACCCCCTGAAGACTTTATAAGAAAAGTTACATAAAAAACAAAAGATACTATTGGGAGGAATAAAAAAGATGAAGGTTTTATTTGTATGTGCAGGTGGAATGTCAAGTGCTATTGTTGTAAACGCTTTAAAAAAAGAAGGGCAAAAGCATAATCTAAATCTAGAGGTCTTAGCAGTAGGAACTCAAGAATTTGATGCAGAAGTTCGCAATGGTTGGGATGTAGCCATGGTAGCACCCCAAGTAAAACATCGATTTGATGGTTTTAAGCAATCTGCAGATGAAGTTGGAGTTCCATGTCAAGTTATTCCACCTCAAGCTTACAGTCCACTTGGTGGTCCAACACTATTAAAACTAGTAAACGAACTTTTAGAAAAGTAATGAAATAGATAAGTTTAACTATTAACCAATCAAAGGGGAAAACAATAAATGGAAAAGTTTGTTGCTTTTTTAGAAAATAATTTATCAACACCAATGGCTAAATTGTCTGAGCAGAAACATTTACGTGCAATACGAGATGGTGTTGTTTCTGCATTACCTTTCATTATTTTTGGAAGTCTATTTCTTATTATTGCATTTCCACCTGTTTCAGCCGAATCGGCAATTGGTGAGTGGTCAGCAAAACATATAGCAGACATCTTAATACCTTACCGTCTAACAATGTTTATCATGACGTTATATATTACGTTTGGGATTGGGTATAGCTTATCTCAAAGTTATAAGCTCGATCCGTTATCGGGGGGACTTTTATCTTTAGCTGCCTTTTTATTCACAATAGGTGTTGAAATGATGGATAAAATAGGGTTTGTACTACCAATGACAAACCTAGGGGGACACGGTTTATTTGTAGGAATGATTGTTTCTATTTTTGCAGTTGAAATTTTACGTTTTTGTAAAACAAAGAATGTGACAATTAAAATGCCTGATTCTGTGCCAACTTCAGTAGCACGTTCATTTGAAGCATTAATACCGGTAACAATTGTATTAATTGTAATGACAATCATCACAGTTGTTCTTGGAATTGATTTGCATTCACTTGTAGATAAAGCAGTGGCACCACTTATTAAGGCTGGTGACACACTTCCAGGAGTATTAATTCCAGTGTTTTTAATTACATTCTTCTGGTCATTTGGTATTCACGGTGTATCAGTTGTAGGTGCTGTAGCACGTCCTGTGTGGGAAGTATATTTAGCAAACAATTCGGCAGCAGTTGCAGCTGGAAAAGCTATTCCACATGTAGCGCCTGAAACATTTTTTCAATGGTTTATTTGGATTGGGGGTTCTGGTGCCACATTAGGTTTAGTACTCGCAATGTTACTAGTAGCTAAATCAAGTTACAGCAAAACAATGGCAAAAGCGACAATTGTTCCAAGTATTTTTAATATTAATGAGCCTGTTATTTTTGGAATGCCAATCGTATTAAATCCAATCTTAATTATTCCGTTTATTGTAACACCTTTAATTGGTGCAACGTTAGCTTACATCGCAACTACGATAGGGTTAGTGAATCCAACATACGTAATGGTCCCGTGGACGTTACCAGCTCCTATAGGTGCATATCTATCTACCGGAGGAGATTGGAGAGCCATAATTCTTGTACTTGTAAATATTGCGATTTCTTTCTTTGTGTATCTTCCATTCTTTAAGATGTACGATCGCAAATTATTAGCACAAGAAGGAAATATTGAAACATCGGAAGATACAAATATAGCACTATAAGGTAAATGAAAGGAAGTTTGAAACAGTGGCTTCAGACTTCCTTTATTAATAATAGTCTAGGAGGAAGAAGAGTGAGCAAAACATCTAGATTTCATTTTTTTAGTTATAAGGGCGCATTTTTGTTTTTCAGTTTTATTCTTATTTTTAATCTTATCTTTAACTCTCTAATGAATATTGTAGGAATCGATAAGCAATTGTCTCTTTATATAGGTAATACATTTGCTATTAGTGTAGGACTAACAATTCTTATTGTTTTCGTTGAAGGTAAGCTTAAGAACAAGAAACAAGGTTACATTCTATTCTTGTCTTTATTGCTTTTAAGCTCTATAGCTTGTTATTTCATTGTATACGCGTAAGGAAATTAGAAGAAGTTAGAATGAGGTGTTAGCAACATGGGGAAGGGAATTAAAATTGTTACAATTGGAGGAGGCTCTAGTTATACACCAGAGCTGATTGAAGGCTTTATTAAACGTTACTACGAATTACCGGTGCGAGAATTATGGCTTGTAGATATTGAAGCAGGCAGAGAAAAGTTAGAGATAGTAGGAAACTTAGCTAAACGAATGGTTGAAAAAGCAGGGGTTCCTATAGAAATCCACCTAACATTGGATCGTCGTCAAGCTTTAAAAGATGCTGACTTTGTAACAACTCAAATGCGTGTAGGATTATTGGATGCTAGAGTCAAGGATGAACGTATTCCATTAGAAATGGGTATGATTGGACAAGAAACAAATGGCGCAGGGGGCTTGTTTAAAGGATTGCGAACTATCCCCGTTCTTTTAGAAATCACAGAAGAAATGCAAGAACTCTGTCCAAATGCCTGGTTAATTAATTTTACTAATCCTGCTGGAATGGTAACGGAAGCGTTACTTCGTTATAGCAATCATAAAAATGTCATTGGCGTGTGCAATGTACCATTTAATATGCATCTATCTATCTCTAAGATGCTAGGTGTAGAAATGAAACGTGTATATATTGAGTTTGCTGGATTAAATCATATGTTGTTTGGGTTACACGTTTACGTCGATGATCAAGAAGTAACTCAAAAAGTGCTTGAAATGCTTGGAGATCCAGATATTCAAATGAATATGAAAAATATTGCGCCTTTACCATGGAACACGCAATTTTTAAAAGGGCTAGGCGTTGTTCCTTGTCCATATCATCGATATTTTTATAAGACAAAAGATATTTTAGAAGAAGAATTAGAAGCGTATAAAACAGGAAAAACAAGAGCTGAGGTTGTAAAAAAGTTAGAAGAAGAGCTCTTTAAACTATATGAAGATGAGATGTTAGACATTAAACCTCCTCAATTAGAGAAACGTGGGGGAGCTTACTATAGCGATGCAGCATGTAATGTTATTTCTTCTATTTACAACGATAAAAAAGATATCCAAGTATTAAATGTGCAAAACAAAGGTGCTATAGCAGACATTGATTATGAGTCAGCAGTAGAGGTAAACTGTATGGTTACTAAAAATGGACCTATTCCACTTACGGTAGGGAAACTCCCTGTTCAAATTAAAGGGCTTGTACAACAAATTAAATCTTTTGAAATATTAGGTGCTGAAGCAGCTGTTACAGGTTCTTTCGAAAAAGCGTTAGTAGCATTAACGATTAATCCATTAATTCCTAGTGATGATTTAGCTGAAGATGTTTTACAAGCTTTGTTAGAAGCACATAAGGAATATTTACCGTTGTTTTTTAAGCAATAATTAATAAATTAGAAGGTAAATTACGTTTATTCTTCTAGATATCATAGTTTTAAATTTTAAAGAAATTACACTTGAAATATATAGAAGTTTAGGAGTGTTAAAATATGACAGAAGGTACTACTAAAAATGAAATGGAAATATTTGAGATAATCTCTCATGGTGGCAATGCTAGAGGTTTAGCTTATGAAGCCTTACAAGCTGCAGAAGAATTTGATTTTGAGAAAGCAGAAGATCTAATTAAACAAGCTGCAGAAGAGTTAGGTCTAGCTCACAAAACTCAAACCAAATTAATTCAAGCTGAGCTTAATGGTGAAGCTGCAGAAAAAACTTTATTAATGATTCATGCGCAAGATCACCTTATGACGGCTATTAGTGAGCAAAAATTAATTGAACATATGATTCGTATTATTAAAAAACTAGCTCCTAAACAATGATGTAGAATTTTAAAGAGAGGTAAATAAAGTTATGAAAAAGTTAGGTATTTCAATCTACCCTGAGCATTCTACAGTAGAGAAGGATAAAGCATATATCGCACTAGCACATAAATACGGATTTAAAAAAATCTTTACCTGTTTGCTCTCAGTGGAAGGCGATAAAGAAACTATTATTAGAGAATTTAAAGAGTCAATTCAATTTGCCAATGAATTAGGAATGGAAGTCATGGTGGATATCACACCTCGTATTTTTAATAAATTAGGCATTTCATATGATGATTTATCATTCTTTGGAGATTTGGGCGTTTATGGTATTCGACTTGATATGGGATTTACAGGTAATGAAGAGTCTCTGATGACGTATAACCCGTATAATTTAAAAATTGAGATTACAATGAGTAACGCCACAAGCTATTTAGATAATATCATGGCGTATAAACCCAAAATAAGTAACTTAGTAGGGTCGCATAATTTTTATCCTCATCGTTATGCAGGACTCAGCTATGATCATTTTGTAAAATGCACCAAACAATTCAAGAAGCATGGCATTCCTACTGCAGCTTTTATTAGTTCAAACGACGCAACATTTGGCCCTTGGCCAGTCACAGAGGGTTTATGTACTTTGGAAATGCACAGGGCATTACCTATTGAAACTCAAGCAAAACATTTATTTGCTACAGAACTAATCGATGAAGTGATTATTGCTAATGCTTACGCATCTGAGGAAGAGTTAAAACAACTAAGTATGCTAAATAGCGAAAAACTTACGTTTAATGTAGAGTTGTATAATACTATATCGGAGTTAGAAAGAAAAATCGTATTAGAAGAGCCCCATTTTTACCGGGGGGATGTTTCAGATTACCTTATTCGCTCTACTCAATCACGTGTAAAATATAAGCAAGAAGAATTCAAACCTACTTATACTCCAAATATTAGACGTGGGGATATACTCATTGAGAATGAACTTTACGGACAATATAAAGGCGAATTGCAAATTGCTTTAAGAGATATGGAGAATTCGGGGAAAATAAATGTAGTCGGACACATAGTGAAAGAAGAAATCTTTTTGCTTGACTATCTAGAACCTTGGGGGAAATTTGCTTTCTTAATTAAATGAGATAAAAAATTGTCTAACTAAATGATACGGAGGGGGTAGATGTGAGGTCCCTTCCGTTTTTTAATATAAAAAAGAAGGAGAAAGTTAAATGAATTATATTATTGGAGTAGATGGTGGGGGGACAAAAACGGAGGCAATTGCTTATGATTTAGATGGGAATATACTAAGTCAAGGTAAAGCAGGGTATGGAAATTTACTGGTAGATAAAAAACAGGCTACTTACAATATTCTGGATGCTATTAAGCAATGTATAAATGCCCTGCCTCTAAAAGGATGTAGGTATATTTATATGGGTTTAGCAGGGTACGAAGGAGTTTCAGATAAAGAGTTTTTAAAAAACTCCTTATTAAACTCATTTAATGTTCCCTTTAAAATTGTAAGTGATGCGGTGATTGCACATGCAGCCCTTTTAAAAGGCGAGGATGGAATCTTAACTATTTCAGGAACGGGTTCTATTAGCGTAGGAATTAATAAAGACCTTCAATGTGCGTGTGGTGGATGGGGACACATTCTCGGAGATGAAGGAAGTGGGTATTGGATTGCTTTACAAGCTTTTATTCAAATGTGCCGGGAGGAAGATTATGGTTTACCTGTTAGTCCGTTAAGTAAAGAAATCCTAGAAAAACTTCATTATTATAACATACCAGAAATTAAAAAGTTCGTTTACAGTGCATCTAAAGGGGAGATCGCCTCTTTTGTACCTATAGTGGTAGATCAAGCCTCAAAAGGAAATGAGCTAGCTCAAATTATTTTAATAAAGGCAGGAGAGCATTTAGCTCAAACTACACTTTCCGTTTATAAGAAAGGTCACTTTCATGATAATATAAAAGTTGCTGCTAAAGGTAGTATTTTAACAAATATTCCTCTCGTTCGAGATACATTTGTTAAGACGATTAAAAAATATAAGCCTGATACAACATTTATTTTAAAAGATACATCGTCAACATTAGGTTGCTATTATTTGGCCTTAAAAAGCATGAATAAAGAAAGTTGAGGAAGTGATTTACGATGAACGCTGTAAATGTATTACTAAGAATTGAAAGCTCATTATACGAACTACCAAAATCAGAGAGAAAGGTAGCTCAATACATTTTAGAACATCCTGAACAAGTGGTTCGGATGACTATACATGAACTAGCTGCACAAGCTAACGCTAGTAGTTCAGCTGTGACAAGGCTGTGTCGATCTCTAGAGGTAGGTAGCTTTTCTGAATTGAAAGTATCATTGTCTTCACATATCTCACGACCTGAAAAAGCAGGTTTTTATGATATTGAACCTAATGAAACAATTGCATCAATTAAAGATAAGATCGTTTCTAACTCCGTCCAAGTGATTCAGGAAACAGCCTTAAACTTAGATGAAGATATTATTCTTCAAACAATTAAAATTATCAAAGACACACCTGTTATTTATGTATATGGTGTGGGAGCATCTTGGTTGGTAGCAGAAGATATCTCTCATAAGTGGCTGCGTGTAGGAAAAATAATAAGTGCTTATCAAGATTCACATATTACTGCTACAGCTCTTGCTTCATCTCATAAGGATGCACTTTTCTTTTGTATTTCTAATAGTGGAGAGACAAAAGAGGTCTTACAGTTGGTGGATATTGCTAAGTCATCTGGAATTAAAACCATTGGATTGTCACGCTTAGGAAACAATAGCCTATCAAATAAGGTAGATATTTCTCTTCATCATGTGCGTGCGCCTGAAGCTAAGCATCGTAGTGCAGCTACTACGTCATTATTTGCACAATTTTTGACGATAGATATTTTATTTTACACATATGTTTCTAATTATTTTGACGAGAACATTAAGGAAATAGCGCGCTCAAGAGAGTCTATATCTAAGTTAACGGAAAAGAAATAAAAGCTTAAATAAATGAAATTTTACTTAGCAAAATTTTTTAATACAGTTATTCCGTATAATTATTATTTAGATAAAGGGTGTAAATTTATGATTAATAAAAATTCTTCCATCCCCCTTTACTATCAAATTAAAGAAAACATAAAGCAAAGAATTGAATTAAAAGAATGGGTAGTTGGAAGTACAATACCGTCTGAAAAGAAGCTCTGTGAGTTATTTTCAGTCAGCAGGTTAACTGTAAGACAATCTATACAAGAATTAGTAGATGAAGGTTACTTATCAAAACAAAGAGGACGAGGAACCTTTATCCTAGAAAAGAAAATTGAACAAAAATTATTAACAACTACTAGTTTTACATCTCTAATGGAAGAGCAGGGGAAAGTTCCTAGAAATGAAATCCTTTCTATTGAAAAAATTTCTCCTCCTAAAACTGTACAAAGAATCCTTTATCTTAGCGAACATTCAGAGGTCTTATGCATTAAACGTATCCGTTTTGCCGATGATACTCCTCTAGCAGTCGAAACTATTTTTCTTCCTACAGAATACAAAGGGCATATAATAGATAAAAATATTAACTGCTCTTTACATCGATTTATTGAAGAAAACTTTAATGTTCAGATCGGGCATGGAAAACAGTCTATAGAGGCAAGTATTGCAAGCAAAAAAGACGCAGAGTGCTTGCAATTGAAAAAAAATGCCCCACTATTAGTTATTAAGGATGTTCTATATCTCACGAATAAAAGACCATTTGTATATGTTACCTTAGCTTATGCAGGAGATCGGTTTAAGTTATCTTCAGAATTAGAAAATCCCAAAATAAATGGCATGTTAAGTATTTATTAAACACCATTTATAAAGGTAATAATATAAAAAAGCTGTTCACTAACTGAACAGCTTTTTCGGATTTAAAATGTAAAAATATTATTTGTTCCTTGATTAAAATAGCCCGTTTTATTTAGCTCTACCTTCGTTTCCTTAGGTGAATTTGTGAAAATAACTGGCGTTATAATCGACTTTGCATTCTCTTTAATATAATCTAACTCTAACTTTAGAAGAGGCGTTCCTTGTTTAATTTTTTGTCCATCTTCCACTAGACATGTAAATCCTTGTCCTTTTAGAGCTACAGTTTCGATTCCGACATGAATTAATATTTCTAATCCTTCATCTGTTTTCAAACCTATGGCATGTTTTGTAGGAAAGATACTAACGACCTCCCCATTGATAGGAGAAACAAGAGTATTATTAGTTGGTTCGATGGCAAAACCATCTCCCATCATCTTTGAAGAGAACACAGTATCAGGAACATCTTCTAGAGGCATAACGTATCCATCAAACGGAAGGATGAAGGCGCTTTCTGAAATTGTGTAATTTGTACCTTCTATTTCAGCTGTTGGAGCAACTTCAGTTTTTGCTTTTGTTTCAGGTACTTCTTCATTATTAGATCCTTCTGTAATAGCCTCTTTTGGTATGCCAAATAAATATGTGCAGATGAACCCTCCAGCATATCCTGCAAGTAAGCCGATGATATATTTCAGCCATAACCCGTGAGCAATTAATGGAATTAAAGCTAGACCGGATGGACCGATAGCAATGGAACCAACATTTCCGAACATTCCAATTACAGCTCCTCCAATTCCTCCACCGATACAAGCAGTAATGAATGGGCGTCCTAATGGAAGAATAACTCCGTAAATAAGTGGTTCTCCAATACCTAATATTCCGACAGGAAGAGCCCCTTTAATAATCGTAACAAGTGATTTATTTTTACGACAACGAACCCAAAGCGCTAAAGTTGCACCTACTTGTCCAGCACCAGACATTGCAAGAATCGGAAGCAAGATGGTCATACCAGCTGTATTAATCATTTCAATATGAATAGGGATCAATACTTGATGCAGACCTAGCATTACCAATGGTAAAAATGCCACTCCTAGTACAAAACCTGCAAAAATCCCTCCACGTTCAAGTGTCCAATCTATTCCACCAATTAAATTACTAGAAATGAGACCTGCAAAAGGCATAATAAAGAAAATCGTTAGCAATCCGACAATCAGAAGAGCAATTGTAGGCGTTACAATAATATCGATTGCATCAGGAATAAATCTACGTAAGAATTTTTCTAAAAATGAGAGTAACCATACAGCAATTAAAACGCCGATTACCCCGCCTTGCCCAGCAGTTAAGGGCTGATCAGTAAAGATATTCATAATAGGAAACTCTTCTGTAACTCCCGTTAAAAGGGTAATACCCCCGATAACTCCACCTAGGGCCGGAGTAGCGCCAAACTCTTTTGCTGCGTTAATACCTACATAAATAACTAAATAGCTGAAAATTGCATTTTTAATAACATTAAGAATCGTAACGTATTGTTGCCAAGTATCTTTATCAAGGTCTCCCGCGGTTATGCTATTAGCTAAAATAGAGGCAATACCAGCTATTAAACCTGCACCTACGAATGCTGGAATGAGAGGTATGAAAATGCTTCCAACTTTTCGTAAAAAATTTTTAAATGGTGTATTGTTTTTCTTTTTTAGCTCAGATTTCATATCTGCACCTTTTGACGTCAAATCTTCAGATGAAGCTTCTTCTTGTGAAGGAGCTGCAGAATCTTCTTGGAGTACAATACCAAATTGTTCAGCAACTTTAGTAACTACTCCTGGTCCTAAAATAATTTGATACGTATCATCATCGACAACCCCTACCACTCCTTTCACTTGTTTTATACTGGCTTCATCAATTCTATTATGATTCACTGGGGTGACTCGGAGTCTTGTCATACAGTGTGTATAATTAGCTATATTAGAACTGCCTCCAAGAGCTTGAAGCAGTTCTTTAGCTGTTTGATGATGTTTACTCATAGTTGTTCCCATCTCCCTTATATTTTCGCTACTTAATTAACGATTGCTTGACGGATAAATCCTTGTGTTTGTTCTAAACGATGTAAAGATTCCTCGTATGAAAGGCCTGTTAAAATCATGACTATAGCAAGCTTAGAATTACAATTTGCTTTTGCTAAGTACTCTTCTGCCGTATCATACGTGCATGAAGTTGCTTCCATCACAATTCGTTTTGCGCGCTCTACAAGCTTTTCATTCGTCAGCTGAACGTCTACCATTAGATTTCCATACACTTTTCCGATACCTACCATAGAAGCTGTCGAAAGCATATTACAAATCAGTTTTTGTGCTGTTCCAGCTTTCAAACGAGTAGAACCTGTTAATACTTCAGGACCGTTTACAACTTCAATTGCAATGTTTGCTACTTTTCCAATATCAGAATCTTTATTGCAACTAACTGCTACTGTTTGAGCTTCAATTGAGTTAGCATATTCTAATGCTCCAATGACATAAGGTGTACGACCACTTGCTGCAATCCCCACAACAATGTCCATCTTAGTAAGTCGAATGTTTTGTAAGTCTTCCATGCCTAACTCTTTACTATCTTCTGCTCCTTCTACTGCTTTGATAAAGGCTTTTTCCCCGCCAGCAATTAAGCCTATTACTTCATCTGGGTTCGTACCAAATGTAGGTGGACACTCAACAGCATCTAGCAAGCCGATGCGGCCACTGGTTCCTGCTCCTATATAAATAAGACGACCACCTTGTTTTTTAGCTTTTATAATAGCTTCTACAGCTTTCGCAATAGAAGGAAGTTCTTTTTTAATCGCACTCGCAACTTTTTCATCTTCTTCATTCATGGTTGTAAGAAAATCTAAAATAGACATTTCATCCAGATTCATTGTTTTTTCATTGCGAGTCTCAGTAGTTAAATGTTCTAACATCATTGACCATCCTATCTTTTCATTTATTATGAAATCGTTCTCACGTACAGAATAACTTATTTAAAATTAAATTTCAATATATTTAAATTAAATTAAAATTTTTTTTTATAAAATATTGATAATAATCTATTTTAATTGTACGTTTATTAACGAGAATAACTTCCGTAAACAGCAGTTATTCGCAAGGGGATGTGAAAAATAAAATTCACATATCTACTCATAAAGGGGAAGAGTATTATGTATATTGTGGGTTTAATGTCTGGTACATCACTAGATGGAATTGATGCTGCGCTTATTATTGTGGAGAATAGTGGTACAGATACGAAATTAAAGGTAATTGAATTTATTACATATCCATTTTCAAAAGAAATAGAGAATGAGATTAAACTTGCCTTATCATTAGAAAAATCAAATGTCCAGTTAATTTGCAGCCTGAATTTTAAATTAGGAAAATTATTTGCAGAGGCAGTAAAAAAAGTATGTGAAAAGGCAAAATTCCCTCTAGAAAAATTAGATTTAATAGGATCTCACGGACAGACTATTTATCATCAGCCTATGAAAGAAGCTAATTTTGTTCCTTCAACGCTTCAAATTGGTGAACCTGCAGTTATTGCATACGAAACAAATACAACAGTCATATCAAATTTTCGTACGATGGACATGGCAGCAGGAGGTCAAGGGGCTCCTTTAGTACCTTATACAGAATATATTCTATACAAGGATAAACAAAAGGGAAGACTGCTTCAAAATATAGGGGGAATTGGAAATGTAACTGTGTTGCCTAAGGAAGCACTATTGAATGATATGTATGCTTTTGACACAGGACCAGGCAATATGATTATTGATGAAGTATGTCAACAACTATTTGACATTCCTTATGATACAGAGGGGCGATTCGCTGCTAAAGGAAACGTAAATAAAGATTTATTGGATTATTGCATGTCACACTCCTACATTGCAGCTTCTCCTCCTAAAACAACTGGAAGAGAGATGTTTGGCAAACAATATGTGGAAACTCTACTAAGAAAATTCTCTTATTTATCTAAGGAAGATATTCTAGCCACTGCCACTATGTTTACAGCAAGTTCTATCGTAGATAGCTATCGTAAATTTATCTTACCAAAGACTGATATTGACGAAATTATAGTAGGAGGAGGAGGAAGTTACAATCTCACATTAATGAAAATGATTAAAATGCTTATTGGGAATTCTATTTCTGTTCTTACTCAGGAGGAAATTGGTTATTCGTCTGAAGCGAAGGAAGCTGTGGCATTTGCACTTTTAGCTAATGAAACATATCATGGAAAAAGTAGCAATGTTTTAAAAGCAACTGGAGCTAAATATTCTGTTGTTCTAGGAAATATTACTCCGGCACCTTGTAAATCAAAAATATAGATACTCACTTTTGAATAATACTGACGTATGTAGTGGACGAAGTAAGAAGTAACCCAAAATTCTGCATGTATAATCGTTTCATTATATAAGTTATTGTATTAAGGAAACTTAAAAGCCAGGGTGTACTGTATAACAGTGTCTCCTGGCTTCATCCTCATTACAACAATATTCAAGAAGTCTATTTACTGAATTATCTCTAAAATCCTTATTTTTTTATTTGGGGACTTAAAGAATGGTCAGTTATATCAATTACCTCAACTGAATGCCTGCTTAATTCTTTTTTTAAATTACTTGGAAGTTTTTCGTTGGTAATAAGCGTATCAATCAATTCTAAACCACAGACCTTTTGGAAAAATAATTTATTAAATTTGGTTGAATCCGCCAGTAAAATAGTTTGTTGTGAACGCATAATCATTTCTCTAAGCAAAAGGCCTTCTTCTTCTATCGAAGTTGATATACCTTCTTCAGAGATTCCGCAAGTACCGATGATACATTTGTCTACTTTATATTGTTGAATATCCTTAATAGCTCTTGATCCATATATAGCTTGATGCTGTGGGTCTAGGGTCCCTCCAAGTATGTTTATTTTTATGCGATCTTTCCTCACTAATTCATTTACTACATTTATAGAATTTGTAATTACAGTGTGATTGTTTGTTTTCAAATATTTAGCCGCACACTGTACGGTGGTAGAAGCGTCTAGTATTAAACTTTCTCCATCCTTAATTAAAGTTGCTGCATATTCACCTATTCTGTCTTTAACTGTAGAGGACATATGTAGTCTTTGACTGTAATCATACAGTTCATTAGAATAAGATAACTTTTTAGCTCCTCCTCTTATTCGTACAATCTTTCCTAATTCTTCTAATTTAATCAAATATCTTCGTGCAGTATCTTTAGATACATTATTTATTTCACATACAGTTTCTATCGTGATCCGTTCATGATCTTTTAGATAGAGAAGAATAGCTTCTAATCGTTCATCTTGTAACATAAGTTCACCTCATACCCCTAATTATAGATTCAACTTTGATTCGTTACAACATGAGGATAGAAAATTGGAACTGATCAATTTTTAGTTTATTTAAAAGAGTGGCTTGTATTTCCTTTAACCCTTAATTTTTTTCTATATACAATTTTAGATAATGTAATACTAGCTTCGTATAGAAGCAACAATGGAATTGTTACAAGAACATCTGATAAAAAGTCAGGTGGGGTTATTAAAATTGATATAATAATTAATAAAAAATAAGCGTATTTTCTAACCTTTTGCAAACGATGAGGGTTAATAAACCCTAGGCTAGTCAGAAACATCACAACAGCTGGAAGTTCAAATAACAAGCCAAAAGGCAATGTCATATGAAGTAAAAATCTAAAGTATTTCTCGGTAGTAAAAAGAGTTGCAAACATTTCGTCGGATAATGACATTAAAAACTTTAATACCATTGGAAATAAGATAAAGTATCCAAAGCTAATCCCTCCTAAGAATAAGAGAAATAAAGCTGGTATATAAGCTAAAGCTGTTTGCCTTTCTCTCTTTGTTAAAGCAGGTTTTACAAAAAGCCATAGCTGGTAGGATGCGAAAGGCAATGTGGCCGCGATTGCTATGACTGTGGCAATCATCAAATAGACGAATAATATATCTGTAGGACCTAATAAAGCAAGCTTAAACGGTAAATCGTTTACTAGGGAACGATAGATATCCTGCACATATAAAAAGGCTATAAGTAGAAAAACTATAAAAAAAGCTAAAATAATAATAATTCGTCTTCGTAATTCTTCAAGATGTTGAATTGCACTCATGTTTTGTTTTTCAGACATGTTCCTATCACTCCGTAAAAAAAGAAAGTGTAAGACTATTAGTCTACACCTTCTTTTTGTTTTATTTTATTTCTTTCTCTTTTTTTTCTATGTCTTCTCGTACTAAATCTCGAGTAGATTTTTTGAATTCACGTAAAGTTGATCCAAATGCTCTTCCTATTTCGGGAAGCTTTGAAGGTCCAAAAATAATAAGTGCGATAACTAAAATAATAATTAAACCTGGCATTCCAATGTTTTGAAGCATTCTATTATCCCCTCACATGTAATGTCTATTTTTTTACGTGGCTAAGCTCACCAGATGACAATACACCTTTATGAAGAACCGCCGCGCGTTTCGGCAAACGAGCTACAGCCTCTGCTGAACAGGTTGCAGAAACAATAACTACCGAAGCCTCGTCTCCTACTTTTGGCCACACTTGCTTTCCTGCTTTATCTAACGGTGTAATGCCTCCTGTAGCAAGTGAAAGCGCTTGAGATAATTCATATTCATAAGACCAACCGTATAAATCTGCGGCAAGGTGTACTTTTTCTAGGGTGTCACCAATTCCAAGGGAAGACCAATGATCCATGATACTATCGTTTCCAAGCATAACGTTTACTTTTTGCTTCTGTAGAATTGGAATAGGCATAGCGTTTTTTCCAATTGGAATGGTTGAAGCGATAGAAATCCCCAGGGAAGCTAAACGGTTTGCCGTTTCATTAGCCTGATCTGGGGATAACGAAGCAAGTGAGAAGGCATGGCTAATTGTTACTTTTCCTTGAAGTCCAGCCTCCTCAGTTAAATCTGCAAGGCGATTTACTGCTTTTAAACCTGTTTCTCCACCTTCATGAAGATGAATGTCAATGCCTGCATTATTATCAACGGCAATCTGTACCATAGTTTGTAGAGATTTTTCCATATTTCCATCAACTAGGGTAGGATCTAGTCCTCCAACATGAGTAGCGCCTAACTGCATTGCTTCTCGTAAGAGTGACTCAGAGTTTGAGAGGAGCAGTCCATGTTGTGGGAAAGCAACGATCTCGTGTGAAATCTTATCTGAATAGTTTGCTAGGGCTTTTTTTAGTTTTTCAAGATTACGAAGACCAACAGTTCGATCTATATTACAGTGACTTCTAACATAAGTAGATCCAAAACTCATAATAAGCTCAATCAATTTTTCCGCCCTTTCCTGGGCAGTGGGCAATAACTCTAAAAGAAGCTTTTTTTCTACTTCAATAATGTCAAAAATATTTTTTCTATGTACTGCTCCTCTCCATGGTCCTCCATAGAAAGTTTTATCTAAATGAATGTGCATATCCTTAAATCCTGGAAGTAATAGCATACCTTGAACATCATAACAGTCTATGTCTCTACGGTAAGCTTCCTTGGTATCTAGTATTTTTGATATAATACCCTTTTTTATCTCTAGATTTCGAATTGTAGAGCGAGTAGCAACTACATTTCCATTTTCATATTCGTATCCACTTTCTAAGCGAACATTCAATAGCATATATGTATCGCCTTTTTTTGGGCTTTTTTGATGTTTTTGTTTGTCTATTTGCTTAGCCTCTACATGTTCCCTATCGTCTTCCATAAAAAGTCCCATAGCTCCTGACATCCCTAAAACTGCGGAAGCTCCTCCAATCTTGGAAGCCTTGCCAATAAAACTTCTTCGTGATAATTCATTATTTTTTTGCTCCACCTTAAACCCACCTCTCCTGCAAACATATTAATGAAAATTCAATCTAAAATTTTCTTTCTAGAGCAATTATTCAGAAAAATACAGATGTTATTTTTCACTGAGATAAGAAAACTGATATATCAAAAACTTATATTCCTTATTATAAGTAATAATAAGTTTTTAATCAACAAAAATTAATGTATAATAAGTTTTTGTAAGTTTAAATAAGTTTTTTTGAGCGAGTGTTATATATAGAACATATATATAAGTACCAAGAAACGAGTATTATTATCCAGTTCATTACCCGGTTTTCTCATCAAGGTAATATTCTTATCGTTAATAATAATCATCTAAATTAAAAAAGAAATATGTTACAACAGATTGTTAAATATAGCGAAAGAAGGAGAAAGTGTGAGTAAATTATCTTCATCGACAACTATATTAGCTTCCGTTCAATGGTTTTTCTTTATTTTTGCTAATACAGTGGTCGTTCCAATTTCAATTGGAGATGCATTTCAATTAAGTTCTGATCAAATAATTATGACTATCCGAAGTTCATTTTTCCTTACAGGAATTGCTTGTATATTACAGGCCTGGATTGGACACCGTTATCCTCTGTTAGAAGGTCATTCAGGTATGTGGTGGGGACTTATACTTAGTTTGTGTACCTCAGCTTCTTCGGTAGGCATGACATACGTAGAACTCGGGGGCAGTCTTGCATTAGGAATTTTTCTTGCAGGTATAATAACTATAATAGTAGGAGCATTTAACCTTGTTCCTCTTTTACAAAAAATTTTTACACCGATGGTGATGAGTATATACTTATTTTTATTAACCATTCAGCTTATCTTAATTTTTTTTAAAGGAATGCTAAAATTAACACCGAATGGTTCACTTGATATATCTGTCAGTACCTTTTCCATAGGTCTGGTTATTCTAGTAAGTATTATTAGTATTAAAGGAAAAGGCATCTTTAGTAACTTTGCAATTCTAATAGGAATGATAGTAGGATGGATCTTTTATGTATGGCTATTTCCTAGTAATCCATCAGTTAACTATACAAATTTCCATTTTTCCATTTTCCCATGGGGAAAGCCCCATTTACAAATGGGCATAGCCATTACTGCTTGTTTAGCAGGTATACTGAACGCTAGCAATACAATTGCGTCACTTAAAGCATCTGAAAATTTACATGGAATAAAGACACATAGCAAACAATACCGTTTTTCATTTACCGTTACAGGAATCTTTACTTGTTTAGGTGCCATGTTTGGGCTTGTTCCTTATGCTCCTTTTACATCTACTATTGGTTTTTTAGAAAGTACAAAAATCTTGAGTAAAAAACCTTTTATTATTAGTGGCGGTCTATTTGCTCTATTGGGGGTTATTGCTCCATTAGGAGCATTCTTTTCAACGTTACCAGTCGCTGTAGGAAATGCTGTTCTATTTGTGGCTTATTTGCAACTATTTGGGACAGCATTAAGAAGTATCCAAAGTTATTCATTTAATTCAAGGACTATCTATCGTATTGCTTTTCCAGTTTTAATTGGTGTATCTTTAATGAATATGTCACCCAACGTTTTCAAAAACATTTCTTTTTACGTTCGCCCACTAATTAGTAACGGATTACTAACCGGTATATTAATATCTATTCTGTTAGAAAGACTAATTAAATGGTCTAAATATGAATGACAAGCTAACTTCTCCTATGAATAAGCTTACCAATATAAGATAATAAAAGCTCGGAGCCTTTGCTTGTTAAATAAAGCAAAGGCTCCTTTTCAATTAGATGAATTTCTTTTATATATATAATCCCTTTTCGTTGGTTTTAAGATTTAAAATTTATTAATCCATCTATAATTTTTGTACAGCATATAGTAACAATTCTTCCACATTCTTTTTGCCTAATTCCTTCGCTTTTTGCTGCAATTCTTCCTTCAAATCACTTGTTACTTTCACTCGTACAACTTCTAAATCGCTATCAATATAAATGCCACGGGTGCGCTTGTTAATTTTCCCTGAGATAAGAACAGACTCTAATAACTCAACGAGCTCTTGTGTTGATTCTGTTAATAATACAGGTTTGATTTCAATGATGAATTGCTCTTTCTCTTCTTGTGGCGTAATTCTCATATTGGTCGGGCTTAGGTACTGATAAAATAAATCCATGAGCTTATAAAGCTGTGATTTAGCATAGGCTGTTTGCTTGAAAGCAAATGTAGCATAGCCTTCTTTAGTAATCGTTTTTTTTGATTCAATCTCATAGGCTGCTTCAAAGCCTCGGTGAAGTAACTCTTCTAATGTTATCTCTTCATGTTGTTCTGTAACCGCCATAATTGGATCTTCTACCGAGATGATACGAGCAAACTGCTCTTTTTCTTCGCTTTTCTTCACAAAAAGCTGAAATAGCGCAATATTTTGTTCAGCATGATAGAAATGACGTTTACTTGGCTTGCGCCCCACTTCATGCGTACGCTTAAACGCGTCTAGATCTTCCTCATTCACAAAATAACAATTGATTCCTCTGTATTCTTCTTGGAACGCCGGTAACAATTCTTGTTTAATATACTTATTGACTGTTGTAACTGAGATATCTAGTTGCTGCGCTACCTCTTTTGTTGTAAGTCCAGGCTTTTTTAACTCTTCTTGCAAACGAACGACATCTTCGATATCAAATTCATAACGTCCTTCGATATGCCAGTCATCTTTATTAATTGGATTTAATTTTCCTTGTTGGATATATGTATAAATGGTTTTCTTCGATGAAATAGCTAACATCTCCATCACATCTTCAATAGTAATAATTTTAGTAGGGTTATCAATCATGATATACACTCCTTTTATCTTTCTTCTAGTTAATAATATATTATACCATAATTATATAAAGTTATAGTTTAAAAGTTATTTTTATATATATGTAAATTCTATAACTAATTTATAAAAATATATGTTTTATCATTTACTCTTAATGATGACAAATAGGAGATTTTTCTACAAACTATATAAATAGTAAACTATTTTTATAAAAAGTAAGTTTATACTTTTACTCTTAAATAGGTTACAATTAATAAGTAATAAATATAATCGATAACTTTAAATAAATATTTAATTAAGGAAATATTAGATATTTATTTAAGAAAATTAGCAGTTTAATTATTGTTAGTAGTACTATTATTACGATTTAAAGGTTTTTTATTATCTATATACATATAAATACAAATTTAACCTTTACATGAAGAAGAAAATATCTTAATGCAAGGAAGATTTATAAATAAGAAGACATGTTTTGTGAAAGGAGAGGTTTTATGCAAGATTTCTCATTAGTACATATAGGAACGGAAGTAAGGGAAAGAAAAGGGGATTTCAATAAAATCGTTTCATTGATGCTAGATAGTACGTATTATGATGCATTAGAAGAAAGAAATGAGCATCACCAGCGAAAAAACGAAGATATGTTCAGGGACTTTACAGATGAAGAAATGATGTACTACTATGTCCACCAACGAAAGCATATTCGAAAGGACCGAGAACGAAAAGAAAATACAAAAACCGAATACTTACGGATTTTGTTGCAGTTTTATCAGTACGCGGTGGAAAGTCAGTCATTCTTACGGCAAGATGTAGACAATTATATAGAAGAAACAATTTTTAAAAACCTAAGACCTTGGCATATACGGAACTACCAGACCTATTTAAGCACAGCATTATTGGGAAAGGGAGGTAAACCTTATTCACCCGCAACTTTAGATGCCAAAATGACGATTTTAAAAAGTTTTATGAAATGGCTACATGAAACGAAGTATATTCAGCATCCATTACACAAAGAAATCTTAAGTACGTCACTATCTGAGCAAGAAATTCCTAATCGAGATTTGTATTACCATGAAGTCAAACAGCTTCTAGACTACTACAAAGACCATCCTATTAATTATGGATTGTTAACGATGCTGGCCATGACAGGTCTTCGTGTACAAGAAATAGCTAAAGCTTCGTGGGGAGACGTATATCTAGACAGTTTAAGTGGCCATTATCGATTAAGAGGAGTAGGTAAAGGTGGGAAGAAATTTGATAAGTTACTTCACCCATCACTATATGAACGAATTCTTGCTTTTAGAGAACGTCGCCACGTGAGTACAACCTTAAACACGAGTAATCAAGGACCATTATTTCCAACCAAAGACGGAGGATATTATCAATACAAAAATTTAAGTAATTATATTGTCCGTATTATTGAACGAACGGAGTTACCTTTTATAAAAGAACGGACTGACAAGATTACGCCCCATTATTTTCGTCACTTTTATGCGATTTATAGTAGGCAGCAGGGAGCAGATATCTTTCTTATTCAAAAAGAACTAGGTCACAGTGATCGTAAGACAACAGAACGTTATCTGGAGAAGGTTTTGCAGCGAGAGCAAGAAATTGGACTCATGTGGAAGGAAGAGGAATTCTAATATTGTCATCAAAAAGAAATTTTAAAGTTGGGAATTAAGCCTCCAAACCTTGAAGGATTGATAGTTGAAATTTTAGGGAAACAAGAAAAAGAAGGGTTTTAAATCAAATAAAAGTTATTTTTACAAACTGTTTGCTATTAGTGCATGATGCAATGAGAAAGAAGAATTTTTAAGGAGAGATTAAAATGGCGTTATTTGGATCGAAAACCGATGGGAAGATTGCTACAGATTCAGAATTCTCATGGAAAAAGAATAAGATTAGTATTAAGAATGGTTACCTACAAAGTGAAGGACTTATTAATATAGTCCGGATTCCTATCAAACATATTGATACTGTTACATATATGATTAATGCTACCAAGCCATCTATGTCCGTTGATCTTCAGATTATTGGCAAGGGGACAGTACTGGGAACCCTAGCAGTAGGAATTGATTTGAAAGATGAGATTCAAGATTGGTTAGTTGATAAGTTAGATCTGTAGCAGATATGCCCTTTTTACTTAAGGAAGGGGTGTGTTAATCTAAGGAAAGACAAATAGAAAAGAGTGATTAACCTAAAAGAAATAAAAGAGCAAGAAATTAATCTCGATAAAGTGTATGATTATGTTGAATTTCCGGATAAGATTAGTGGCCGGTGCGGTAACTGCAACTCAGCTTACTTCAAAAGTTCGGTAAAAGGTGGCGTTTTCTTGTGTGAATGCCGGGATTGCGTCATGAAGAAAAGTATATAAGCATAGATGATTATATATAAAAAAGAGAAGGTTTTTAGCCTTCTCTTTTTTTAATTCAACCTTGTCTTTACTCTTTTTAGAACGTGGGGCATACGTTTTACAATGCTACTGCCACTAACTCTCATGACTTTATATCCCTGTTTCCTCAAATAAGCATCTTTCTTCCGATCATGTGCCTTTTGCGCTGGTGAAGAATGATAGGCTTTTCCGTCGCACTCAATCGCAAGCCTCCCTATAACAAGGTCAATTCGATAAGGACCACACTTTACTTGCGCTCGTACCGAATAGCCATTCATCACTAAGGCATTATATAAGCTCTTTCAATTGGGGATTCTAATTTGCTGTATTCAGTTGGTAGGACATCTTTCGGCTTCTCACCCATTTCATGAAAAATAAAGATCAATAGTCCAACCCCGAGCAGTCCAAAGAAGAGGAGATATTCCATTATCATCTACTAATCACCTACTGTGATGTCTAAATATTACCTGATAAACCAATCATTCCTTACCAGTAATCTATTTAAGTATTATTACCGCATTAATACAAGCCTTATACGTATATTGGAAATATTTAGAAGAAAATCAATCATCAAAGTTAGTCTGTTTAAAACAGAATAATAAATATTGAAAGTAAGACTGGTACTTTTTATAACAGTATAAACTCACTCCTATTACTAGGATTATATTTTTTGTATCCTAAATTCAGAAAGGGAGGTGAGAATATGGAACAACAAAATAAAATTAATAAAGGTATTGTGTTACTGATGGCTCTAACCTGTGGTTTTACAGTTTCAAATGTATATTTAAATCAAAATTTATTATTAAGTATGGCAGACTCGTTTCACATATCTTCAAATCAAATAGGAATTATAGCTACTTTAACTCAAGTTGGATATGCTATTGGGAATCTAACTTTAGTGCCACTAGGTGATTTATTTGAGAGACGTAAAATCATCTTATCGCTCCTGATACTAGTTTGTTTAAGCCTTATTGCTTCTGCTATATCAACTAGTTTTATTTGGTTAATAATATCCAATTTATTATTAGGATTCTTTACTATTGTTCCACAGATTATAGTACCTATAGCTGCTGGTCTTGCTAGCGATAAAGAAAGAGGGAAAATCTTAGGTAATGTAGCTATAGGTTTAGTTTGTGGAATCTTAGGGGCACGTTTTATCAGTGGAATTGTAGATACTTACTTGGGTTGGAGGGCAATGTATTGGATTTCATTCGCATTTACTTTGTTAGTAATTCTACTCATTAGAATTTACCTTCCACAAAGTAAAGGTAAACAAACAATGAAGTATGGAGAATTACTTGCTTCACTTTGGCCACTTTTTATTAAGGAAAACATATTACGAAGAGCATGTATTAGCCAAGGAATGATGTTTGGAGCTTTTAGTTTGTTCTGGACTACATTGGTTTTTCGACTAAGTAATTCTCCTTTTCACTATGCGAGCAGTGTTGCAGGGACAATAGGTTTAGTGGGAATAGGTGGAGCATTTGCTACACCCATTATTGGCAGAATAATTGATAAAAAAGGGGCTAATCTTGCAAGTATACTTTGTATGAATCTTTCATTGGTTTCATTCTTGATTTTTATCTTGTCAGGTTCGTCTCTAACGGCCATTATCATAGGAAGTTTATTAGTAACAATGGGAACTCAAGCTAATCAGGTAGCTTGTCAAGCCAAAATTTTTCAATTATCTGAAGAAAAAAGAAGCCGTCTAAACGGTATTTATATGGTTTCTACTTTTTTAGGAGGAGCATTAGGATCATACTTAGGTACGCTCGCCTGGAGCCACTTTAAATGGATGGGAGTTTGTTCTGTAGGTTTTATTATGGTTCTTTTTGCCTTCACTTCAATCATCGGTGTAAAGAAGAAATTAAATTCAATTCAACAAGTGAAAATTAATTGAGGGAGAAGATATTATGTTAAAACAAGATGAAAATTTCAAAAAAGGTTTAGAAATTTTAAAACAAATTGATGCTGACAACTATGAGGAAATCGTAAATAGTTTTAAAGACTCCATTTCACCCGACTTAGGAACATTAGCAGTGTCATTCAATTATGGTCAAATATTTTCTAGACCGGGTTTAGATTTGAAATCACGTCTTCTTGCTACTGTTGCAGGCTTGACAGCGCTTGGAAATACTGAACAATTAAAATTTTATATTAATGGAGCATTAAATGTAGGTTGGACTGAAGAAGAAGTTATCGAAGCAATGTTACAAATGATTATCTATTCTGGGTTTCCTAATGGATTAAATACTATCTTAGGAGTGGCTACAGAAGTTATTGAAGAAAGAAAAAATAAAAATTCTTTAACTAAAGTAGGTGAATAACTTGATTATAGATAGTCATTCACATGTAACATTTCCTGTTTCTAAGCATATTCAACTTATGGATGACTTAGGAATTAATAAGACTATATTATTTTCTACATTAATCCACCCGGAAAAAGCTATAAAATTAAATTCATTTAAACAAGAAATGGAAGCCTTAAATCAAATTCTTAATAATAATGTCAATAGTATAAGTGCTAGAAAGAATTCTATGAAGGAACTGGTAGAAGTTGTTAACCAATATCCAGATAAGTACATTGGTTTTGGTTCTGTCCCTTTAGGATTAGAAGTCGAAGAGACAAAAAAATGGATTAAGGAATACATTGTAGCCAATAACTTAAAAGGGATAGGTGAGTTCACTTTAGGAAGTGGCCAAATTGCTTTCTTAAAACCAATCTTTGAGGCATTAAAAGAATTTAAAGGTTTGTCAATCTGGATTCATACTTTTGCTCCTCTGCAATTAGATGACATTGTAGAATTAATAGAGCTAGCAAAACAATATCCTGAGATTCCAGTAATTTTTGGACATTTAGGGGGTATAAACTGGCTTCAAACGATTGAACTTGTTAAAAACACTCCTAATGCTTATATTGATACTTCAGCTTTTTATACTACCTTTGCTTTAACCTTAGCGATGAACGAGATTCCAGATAGAACTATATTTGGAGCTGATTATCCATATGGAGATCCTTACATTACTATAGAGGCAATTAAGCGTTATGCACCTAATGCAGAAGTTGAGAGAAAAGTTTTAGGAGAAAATTTCAGGAAACTGTTAGATAATATAGCTTAATTATTAAATAGCTTAAATTGGAAGGGGTGGAATAATTTCCACTCTTTTTGTTTTTTGATATTCTAATGGTATTCAGTGTATAAAAGGACTTGATTTCTTTTGTATAGCTTTTTATATTAGATTTTAATTTGCCAACTAAATAAATAACAAAATAACGAACTTAAAGCTTTTTTTAGACGAGTTGGCCTAAAGAGTCTTCTCACAAGTTAGTAAGCCGGCACTAAACGCTGACTAACTACCAACGGGAGCTCATACTACCTAAATTACAAGCAAATAACAGTCTGCAAATTGGCTGCCAACTACAAAAAGCGTGTAGTTAGTAGCCAATTTACATTCTTCTACATGTCCAGGATACTTCTTATGTAAAATAAAACATCAAATATCGCTCTTTAGTTAGCTTCCCAGACATCTTGGGCAATTTGAATTACATGTTTAATTTTATTCCATTGCTCCTCTTCTGTTAATTCATTTCCTTCTTCTGTACTTGCAAATCCACATTGAGGACTCAATGACAAGTTTTCCAGAGGAATATATTCGCTTGCTTCTTTTATTCTTTGCTTAATAATCTCAGCTTCTTCTAATGTAGGGAACTTAGATGTTACTAATCCTAATACAACGGTTTGGTTGTTACGTGTAAAGCTTTTTAACGGTCCAAAATCTCCTGAACGGTTATCATCATATTCAAGGAAAAGTCCATCTACATGTAAGTTAGCAAAGATTGCATCAGATATAGTATCGTAGCCGCCACTTGTGATATACGTAGACCTGAAGTTTCCACGACAAATATGCATCGTAATGAGCATATCTTCAGGCTTTTTAGAAATAGCATCATTTAAGCAACTTACTCGCGTATCAATAACGTCCTTTACATCCATACCAAGCTTCTCAACAACTGCATCTATACGTTCTTCAGAAACAAAATCAATCCAAGAAGTATCATCTAATTGTAGGTAACGGCAGCCTGCATCATAAAAAGCTTGAATGGCTTTTTGATAAGCAGCTACAGTATCATGATAAAACTGCGTTCTGTTTCCGTTGTAATATGTATCTTCTTGAATTCGAGTAAATAACATGTTGGGGCTTGGAATTGAGAATTTAGCAACTTGGCTTCCATCACCATACCGTTCAACAGCTTCTTTTAAGAAAGTGAAGTGTTCCAGCATATAATGATGATTGAAGTCTACTTTACCTACTACCTTAATCGCTTTATTTTTTGTTTTTGCACCTTTGAATTGACTGATATATTGTGTTTCGAACTCCTCTATGCCTTCTAAGCCTGATAAGAAGTCCAAATGCCACCAAGAACGTCTAAATTCACCATCAGTGATAGATTTAAGCCCTACCTCAATTTGTTTCTGAACAAGTTTTTCAATTTCTTTGTCCTCTACAGATTTTAAATTGGTCTTATTGATTACCCCGTTCGCATACGCTTCTCTTGCTTCTTTAAGGGGAGTTGTTCGTAAAAAGCTGCCTACGTGATCAGCTTTAAATGGAGCTTTCACTAATGTCTTTGTCATGGTTTTGTTTCCTTCTTTCTGTTCAAAATAAAAAACCTCTTCTTAAAAATAAGAAGAGGTTAATAATCGTTATGAGCTCTCTTCTTATCTTCAAGCAAATTGCTACTGGAATTGGCACAGTACCTTAAAAGTCTGTTGCCGAGGCTTCCTAGGGCCAGTCCCTCCACCTCTCGAGATAAGAATATTTAATTTAATTAACTAGGAAAAAGGTTACACTTGTTTTCTTAACTTGTCAATAAAAAGATTGAAAAATCAGAAACAAAACATCTTTTATCTCACAACTTACGCATTATTTAATGCAGTAAGAGTTCTTATTTATTTTTTGTTGGACAGGTAAGTTTACTGCAGTAGCTACATCATAGTATCTAAAGAATTACGACTTGATTACTAATCAGTATCTATTTCAGTACCGTTGCCGCGTTAACACACGTTGTGGACGTACAGTTTTAATTAGCCTCTTTTCCTTTATTAATCCGGATTACACGTTATCTTTCCATATCTCAATGCATCATAGATAGCTCGCCCATCACTTAAACTCGTTTCTGAATATTCAAAGGGTAAGAGCGAGAAAACAATATAATAAACAGAGAAATAAACAAATTGGTAAGAAAAGAGATTCTTTGGGAGAACACCCAACATAATTAAACCATACACAAGAAGGATAGACGCTAAATTAGCTATGGTACCTCCAGCATAAACACAAGCATGAGTAAACCTGTTATCATACTTTAATTTTTCGTAAATACAAAAGGAGTGCAAAAAATAAATAGATTTTATTTTAATTTTTTTCCACTTAAAAATTGTTTTCCCTTGTCCAATGGTAAAATCGATCCTTCCTCCTAAAATAATAGCCATAAGTGAGTGCCCCAGTTGGTGAATAACAGACACAAGTGGAATGACAATTAAAAAAGAAAATAATAATTTCGGCATATCACTCCATCCAAACATACCTGTCTTCCCTTCATTTTAAAATAATCTTACGTTTGATATTCCACATTTTCATCTATCAAAACCGGTAATTTTATGAAGGCTGTATAAGAGAACGTTGCTTTTCTATGCTTTGTGTTTATGATTTCCATTAGGTCAAGTAAATAATTAAACCGGACTTTCTTTACAATAAAAAGAGCTACCTCCAAATAGAAAAAGGTAGCTTGCTCTACTCAAGAAAGAAATTACATATGTTAATCGGGTTAAAACAATTTAAGTATTTTAACATGATAAAAATATAAATAAAGCGCTTTCGTTCTTTTGTTCTATTCACTTAATTCACCAAATAATACGTATAAAGTAGAGCTTTACAGAGCCAATGGTGGTGCTACTACGAGTTATACTCTTAGAGGAGAAGTCAGTAATAATAAAAATAAGGAATCAAAAAATATTTACTGGGGATATGACGAAGAAAAAGATACAGTATCGTGGGAAAATAATCGTACAGTAACTATAAATGGTCATACATTGGATGTTGAGAAAGACAAGTATGATTTTAGAAGAGAATAAGGATAAGCAAAGCAAGCTTACTTTGAAGAAGCTTGCTTTTATTTGTGAAAAGACGTCAATAACCCTAAAAGGAGATTATAAATTGAGTTTGGTAACTTATTAAGTTAACTACATTTTTATAGAATATATACGGTCAATTGTCTACTTTTTAGATTTAGGCATCTCTATGTATGTTCAATTTATATCGCTTTTTTAACCAGAAATAAAGAATAAACTCGCTGATTATAAAAAAAATTACACTGCTTAAGCTTTATCATGGATTAGTAAATTGATTCCTGCTGAAGTAGCTTTTAAATTATTTCTTCTGGAATTCCTGTTAATCTTGCTATTTCAGTAGAGTTCATGCCTTATTCTTATGTAATACCATCTACGTTTATTCTAAATGGAAGTAATATGACTACAACGAATCTGTTTATGTTACTTCATTATAACTGAACAATATCTGTATTAAATAACATAGTCATAAATGATAGCTTAACGATGAAAAAGACGCCATTATTCTTCTACTCTATAGAATCATTATCGATAGTGCTACCGTTAATGACAACGCTAGGAAATTTTAGACTTGATCAACAAGGAGATTTCAAACGATTTATCAGTATATAAACAAAAAGCGACCTTGTTGGCCGCCATTACCCTACTCGCTATTCCTGAATAAATTCAGAGAAAGTTGCTTGGACCTTTTTCTATGGTAATAAGCATTTTTAACTCGTTTTACTCGCTCTCTATTTGTAACGTAATACTCTCGATCGCGATCCGAAACGCAAACCTTGCAGTATGGACCAAGTTGACCGAATCCATCGCTTTTATAATGATAGTTCTCGGCCTGTTTTAATTCGCGGCATTTACGGCAAGTCTTAGCGACAACTTGGCCGTCAGCGTCTGTAAAGTATACGAATCCTCTCGGCTTTGTTCTTTCGTCATATTCCTGTGCCAATAGTTCTTCTCGTAGACTCATAATTCGCTCACCCCCTCACTCGCCATGGTATTGCTACTAATTTTCTTTTATTATACGAATTAATTCCTCTTGATACCAGTCCGCAAATACATTAACTTCTTAGCGTATAACAGTTTCTTCTCCTGAAGATGCTTAATTGATTCGACCTTATTTAAGCTGTGCAATTCTTCTTTTGTTAAATTTTCTAAACTGTCTCTCTAATTATCATTGTCGAAGGCTTACAACGAGTGTAAGGAGAAAGAAGTTTTACACTAAAAAATGCACGACCTATAACGTCTGTAGCAAAAACGAAAACAGTAAACAAAAGACGGTGCGGAAATTACGCTAGGTAACAAGGAGGGACCAGTCCTGAAGGCCTGACCGTCTAGTAAAACTTTTATAAATAAGTTCTCTAGAAGTCAGTATCATATTTTTAATGAAACCTTAAGGTTATTTTCTATATAAAGGCGGAAACTCTTGTAATTAGAAGGAATGTTTCCTTCATGAAGAATAAACACTCGATAAGTGGAGGAAACTACTCAAGACGCTATAAAGCGTCTATTTGGAAATCCTCATTGTTGCGAGTTGACAACATATATCAAGGAAAGCTACTGATAAAGAATCAGTAGCTTTTCTTGTCTTTTTAATATGTATTTCATAGAGATTTAGCCTTACTTGCATATAAATTCCATTATTATACACAATAATAATAAAATATAATTTCTTAAAAGGGGCTTTCGATAGTGAAAAGAGAACAAGTCATTGAAGTTTATAAAGATGTTCTAGAGAAGAGGAGAAAACGATTTCCTAATTATTTTTTTGTAGGTAATGAAGGGAAAAAATATATGCGCTACATGACATGCTACTTACTTGAACAACACTTATCGATCTCCATCGTTGAAATCCCTTTTCAAGTAGGAGCAAATACATTATGGTCTCATCGTCTTAGACCCCCTGCCATGCTATATGGATGGAATTATTATGAAGTCATAGATAATGCTTACCCAGGAAAATTTAAACCTTGGGAGTTTCAACAAACTCCTGATAAATATTGGGACGGAGAAGAAGGAAAGAGAAGGGCCATTGAGGCGGTAAGATATGTAATAGAGGAAAAAATGAAGATTCCCATGAAAGAAATACCCTCTCAAATTAATTTTCATTTTTTTAAACAACATGGTTTAGGTGGCGCATTTACCCTTCTAGGCTATTCTCCTTTTCAAATAGTTGAAGCGATTTATCCTGGTGTCTTTAGGCCGTGGCAATTTTCTCATGTTCCCATGAATTGTTGGAAAAATGAAGAATATATTCGAGAGGCAATGGATGATTTCCTTTTCAAACAGCTACGCTTTTCTTCTTACAACGAGGCTTTTATCCAATTAAAGGGAAGCCATTTTAATAATTTTCAGTTAACAGGTCTTTTTCAAATGGCTTTTGGTTCCAGAATGAACAACGTAAAGAAATGGATAAAAAACCAACTAAATAATCTAGATGATGAAATATTTTATGTGAACCATTGATTAATGAAAGAAAGGGTTGAAACGAATAGCCTGAGCTAAATTTCTATTATTTTATTTCATACATTTAAAAATAGAAACTTATAGCTGCGTAGCTACTTGCTTTGATTCCTTTTCTTTATAAAAAGATATGCAGTTTCAACAAAAAAAAGAAAAATAAGCAAAAAGAGTACAAATAATTCGGCAACCTCCATTACCTGAAAAGGACTCACAGCGTTATACAATGCCTGAGAAACATCAAATCCTTGTAGCATATCGATGCCTAAAGAAAAAACCAATAAGCACCACACTATTAAAAGGCTAATACCTATAATTTTCATGTGAATCACGCTCCATTTAATAGGTTCTTCTCTTTTTTCTATGATGATACATAAATATTTATTGTTAATTTTTACATAAAAAACTCTTATATGGTCAAAGTAATAAAAACTGAAAGAAGGGTGCTCAAATCTATGCCTTCGTTTTTTAAAGATCGCAAACCAAAAAAGAAATCAGCACAAGATGACGAGAATCAAACTACTGATCAACCAATAGAACAAATACAAGTTTCATTATCGGGCAATCTTAACATGATTAAGCGAAAGACTGGAAATAGTTCAGATGTTGTTATTCGTGAGATAAAAATGGGAGGGGCTTCTGACATTAAAACGGCGATTGTCTATATAGAGGGAATTGTAGACAATCAGTCAATTCAAGATTATCTACTGCAATCCATGATGAAGGATGATCATAAAGAAGAAATAAATCAGCACAATGCGATAGACCTCCTTTCTAAAGATATAATGACAATTGGAAACATATCCTCCATCACTAACTTGGATGATTTATTTGCATCTTTAATGGCAGGAGATACTCTTATCCTAGTGGATGGAGTAAAACAAGCACTGAGTGCTAGCACCAAAGGTGGAGAAAAACGTTCCATTGTGGAATCCACTACCGAGATGGTCGTACGAGGACCAAAAGGAGCGTTTACAGAGTCTCTTGGAACCAATACAGCTATGGTACGTCGCATCATTAAGACCCCCGATTTGTGGATGGAATCTTTAAAAATTGGACGTGTAACAAAGACAGATGTGACATTTATGTACATACATGGCATTGCCAATGATAAAGTTGTTAAAGAAATTCGTCAGCGATTAAATCGAATTGATATTGATAGCATTTTGGAATCAGGTTATATTGAACAACTAATAGAGGATCAAACATTCACCCCTTTTCCCACTATCTACAATACGGAAAGACCTGATGTTGTAGCTGGAAACTTGTTAGAAGGGCGGATTGCTATATTTGTGGATGGGACCCCTTTTGCACTTATTGCGCCTGCTGTATTTATGCAATTTTTCCAATCGGCTGAAGATTATTATGCCCGGTTCGACATTGCAACCTCAATTCGTCTTTTACGTATTTTTATGTTTATGATTTCGCTTATCGCGCCTGCTACCTATGTCGCTGTTACAACCTTCCATCAGGAAATGGTGCCAACTACACTCATCGTAGCCATTGCGGCACAAAGGGAAGCTGTTCCCTTTCCGGCATTTGTGGAAGCTCTTCTCATGGAATTAACTTTTGAAATTTTACGAGAAGCAGGGATACGATTACCCAAGGCTGTTGGCTCAGCTGTATCTATTGTCGGGGCCCTTGTAATTGGTCAAGCAGCCGTTCAAGCAAGTATTGTGTCACCAGCAATGGTTATCATTGTATCAATCACAGCTATTGCTAGTTTTGCTACACCTTCTTTCGATATGGCAATTTCAGCTCGCTTAATTCGTTTTTTATTTATGATTGGTGCAGCAACATTTGGTTTCTACGGCATCATTCTGTGCCTTTTAATGATGGTTGTCCATCTATGCAGTTTACGTTCCTTTGGGGTACCCTACATGGCTCCATTTGCTCCCTTCATTCCAGTAAATAATGGAGATACTGTTGTAAGATTACCATGGTGGACATTGAGACAACGACCTCGATTAATTACTGCCAATACAATTCGAGAAGGTAAAAATAGAGGCCCACAGCCTCCTACATCTCGTGGTATGGTGAATCGAGATTTCGAGGAAGGTGACAATAATGAAGCGTAAAGGAGTTTTTCTTTTACTAATATTGACAATGACCTTGTTTCTTACAAGTTGTTGGAGTAAAAAAGAATTAACTGACCTTGCTATTGTCGCAGCCATGGGTTTGGATAAGACAAAAGACGGAAGGTTCACATAACGCTCCAAATTATAAATCCTGGAAATGTAGCAGGAGGTATGCAAGGCGGCGGCGGTGGTACTCAGAGCCCTCCTATTACCATTTACTCGGCTTCAGGAAATAATATAGTCGAAGCAAGTAGACGGGCTTCAGGCAGAATTTCTCGACGATTGTATTATGCGCATACAAACTTGGTGGTAGTTGGAGAAAAGTTGGCTAAAGAAGAAGGGCTTGATACATTAATTGATGGTTTAGATCGTGATCCAGAATTTCGAAATACTTCAACCATTGTGATTGCGAACCATTCAACCGCAGCTGATCTGGTTAAAACGTTAACACCTGTTGATAAAATTCCAGCCAATAAAATATTAAAAACATTGGAATTCACACAAAGGAAATGGGGAGAGAATGTAAAAACATCACTTCAAGATGTGATGACAAGCATTGAATCTCCTGGAAGAGGAACTGTGGTTTCAGGGTTCCGTCTAGTTGGGAATCCTCAGCAAGCTCAAAAGTTGGATAACCTTCAGGAAAGTGCACCTGCAGCAACACTTAGAGCTTCCGGAATTGCTGTTTTAAAACAAGGAAAGTTAATAGATTGGCTATATGGAAAACCAGCCAGAGGAACCGTGTGGATTCTCAATAAAATCCAGGGAACCGATATCAATATTAATTGGGAAGGAAAAAAGGAAGCCATTGCTTATCAAACCGTTCGTCAAAAAACCAGTATTTCTTATCAAGTGAAAAATGGCCAACCTCATATTTTTGTGCATACGCGTGTTGAAGGAGATTTAGGGGAAATTGAGGTACCTGTTGATATCACTAATCCAAAGGTCATTACAGAAATTGAAAAGTCTGTAAGTAAAGAAATAAAAAAAGAGCTAGGGACAGCTGTTGAACGTGCACAAAAAAATAAAACAGATATCTTAGGATTCGGGGAAGTAATTCACCGTTCTAGACCAAAGCAATTTAAAAGATTAAAACAGGAATGGAATGATGTCTACTTTCCAAAACTAAATGTCGATATCACTGTAGAAGCCTACGTACGTCGGGCTGGCTTACGAAACAAATCGTTTCTTTCAGGTTTAAAAGAGAATCAAAAGTAAAGAAAAGGAGGTTCCAGGTAAATGGAAAAAGCAAAGATTAGTGCCGTTCAACTCTTTATTATAATGGTCCTATTTGAACTGGGGAGTGCTTTATTGGTACCTCTTGCGATAGATGCGAAACAAGATGCATGGCTTGCTATTTTGCTTGGAATGGTATGCAGTTTCGCATTGTTGTTAGTGTATCATAAGCTTTATACCTATTATCCCAACCTCTTGCCTACAGAATATATGCAAAGGATTCTAGGGAGAGTACTTGGAACCGTACTAGCTTTTGTTTACATTCTTTACTTTATGTATGATGCCTCAAGGGTTCTACGTGATTTTGGTGAGATGCTGCTAACCTTTGCCTATCCTGACACACCTTTATTCATCGCGAATGCTTTATTGATGCTTGTCATTATTTATACAATCAGAAAAGGAATTGAGGTCATAGCTCGATCAGGAGAACTACTTTTTATATTTATGTATGTCCTTGCGGTTGCTGGCTTTATCTTAATTGTTTCTTCTGGTTTAATTCATTTTAAAAATTTACAACCTATATTGGAAGAGGGCTTATCCCCTGTTCTAAAAGTGGTATTTACTCAAACGTTGTATTTCCCATTTACAGAGGTCATTGTATTTACGATGATTTTTCCATATTTGAATAACCCTAAGAAGGCAAAGGTGACCATGTTATGTGCATCAGGATTAAGTGGAATCAATTTAATTATTACCATGCTTATTAATGTCTCTGTACTGGGTGTTGATTTAACTGCACGTTCACAATACCCACTTCTTAGCACAATTGAGAGCATCCAAGTAGCTAATTTTTTAGAACGGCTTGATGTATTTTTTATGCTTGCCTTAATCATCACTATCTTTTTTAAAATCTGTGTATTATTTTACGCAGCTGTCATAGGAACAGCACATTTATTCAAGGTTAAATCACCTTCACAGTTATCGTATCCTTTAGGTCTAATTGTTCTCTTTTTGTCCATTACCATCGCGAGTAACCTACAAGAACATAACTATGAAGGACTAAAGGTAGCAATGCGTGTTATACATATCCCTCTTCTTGGAATCGTTCCCCTTTTTCTTCTTCTTGTAGCTTTCATTAAAAATAGGAAAAAGTATGGAAAAAAAACATTGAACTAGTTAATTTTTATATGGAATATTTGCATTATCAGTGAAAAACCTAGTAAAACCTTGCCTGTACAAATAACACTTTTAGTCCAGAATGACCCCTAAAACCAATCAAATTTCTACTACATAATGTTCAAAAGATTTTAAGTGCCAAAAAGGTTAAAGAACAATTCAAAAAAACAGGAGATAGCTTTAATAAAATCCAAAAGGAGGCAGTTGAATGGAAAAAGCCAAAATTAGTGCTAGTCAACTTTTTATCTTAATGGTTTTGTTTGAACTAGGCACTTCCTTATTGTTACCTGTGGCAATGGAAGCAAAACAGGACGCATGGTTAGCTATCTTACTTGGAATGCTTGGTAGCTTAGTTCTATTTGTAATTTATTATAAACTTTACTCGTATTATCCAGATCTTTTGCCTACAGAATATATGCAAAAAATCTTAGGTAAAGCAATAGGAAGCGTACTAGCCTTTCTTTATATCTCCTATTTTATCTATGATGTGGCAAGGGTTTTACGTGACATTGGTGAGATGTTGTTGACATTTTCCTACTCTGATACTCCTTTATTCATTGCGAATGCTTTACTGATTCTAGTTATCATTTATACGGTTCAAAAAGGGATAGAAGTAGTAGCTCGATCAGGAGAGTTATTTTTTATATTTATGTACGTCCTTGCTGTCACAGGTTTTCTCCTAATTGTGTGTTCAGGATTAATTGACTTTAAAAACTTACAACCAGTACTTGAAGACGGAATTTTACCAGTTTTAAAAGTTGTTTTTATTCAAACTTTGTATTTCCCTTTTGGTGAAGCAATTGTGTTTACAATGATTTTACCTTATTTGAACAATCCTAAAAAGGCTAAAGTAACCATGTTATGTGCCACAGGATTAAGTGGAATCAATCTAACCATTACCATGCTTATTAACATTAGTGTACTAGGAGTTGATTTGACTGCACGTTCACAGTTTCCTCTTCTTAGCACTGTACAAAGCATCCAAGTAGCAGATTTTTTAGAACGTCTTGATGTGTTTTTTATGCTTGCTTTAGTCATTGGTGGTTTCTCTAAAATTAGTGTACTGTTCTATGCTTCTATGATAGCTACAGCCACCTTATTTAAAATTAAATCACCTTCACGATTGTCCTATCCTATTGGATTAATTGTTCTTTTTATGTCTCTAATGATTTCTAGAAATTTTCAAGAGCACCTTCATGAAGGAATAGGAGTAGAGATGTTTTTTTTACAAATTCCCTTCCTCGCGATTATTCCTGTTCTGCTTTTTCTTGTTGCATTCTTTAAAAATAGAAAGCAACAGAAAGCATGATACACGACAAGTTCGTTTGCTCACTTTTGGGTGATATAAATTTTTCCACTCATTGAATAGTTATAAGCTTAGTACTTATTTATCGTAATAGATTGAAATTATGTGAGGTGATTTTTCTGTATAATTGGTTTTATGATCATTTTATCAATACAATTCTATTTCCTCTTGCTTGTATAGTGATGGTAGCTGTCATATTAAGTACATATGCGTACTTTAAATTTAAAAAAACTAATAATTAATAGTCTCTAGTGTTTATTAATTTCTATTATGGATCTTTCTCTTTTAAAATACACAGTTAAAACCTAACGTCTCTTGTTTAAAAGAGCGTGCGAGGAATGTATACAAACCTCACACTAAGCAACTGGCGTACCATTTTTAACAGGTTCATCGGGCTTTAATAGGACGACATCCCCTTCTTCTGAAACGCCACCAACTACCAACACTTCCGATTTAAAGCCTGCAATACGCATAGGAGGAAAGTTTACTACTGCTACTACTTGACGACCTATAAGTTGTTCTGTCTCATATCTGCGCGTAATTTGGGCTGAAGAATGTTTGATTCCAATCTCTCCAAAATCAATTGCTAACTTTATTGCAGGCTTTCGTGTTTCAGAAAATAGTTCTGCTTTAATAATAGTACCAATCCTTATATCTAACTTCAAAAAATCTTCAATTATTGCCACAATCATTCCTCGCCATCTTTATAAGTTAGTCTAACTTTCATTAATGTGTTGCATTAAATGTTATCTTATTGATAATAGCAGAAAGAAAAGAGTTGTTTTTGTCCAATCTTAAGGATGTTTTGTTTAATTATAAGATATATGATATATAAAACTAATTTACATAACGTTAATTATAAGAAGTAATAACCTTAGATTAAAACAAAATTAATCCTATTTTTGAGAAACAATTTGTCAATAATGCTACAAGATGTTTCATCTTCTATACGTAAATGTATCGAACCATATAAAACATAGTTCCCATGGTATACTATCGAACAATGACAAAACATTGTATACGCAATATATTTTGTTTATTTTCTGCATTAGGCGAACAAAAAAAAACACTGTATAGGTCCAGTGTTTTTTTGTTTTTTAGACTGCATATCATATATAACTTAAGTTACCATAATGCGCCTTAGAGGAACCAACCCCCACGTATATCAAGAGGATTTTCAGCTTTGAGTATGCAAAATGATTCTCCATTTGGTGTCCTTATTTATAAGTAATAAAATTAATTATTTATATTAAATGTTTTATCATTCATTCAAGTATATAGATGAAGATTTACATACTTGCAAATTGTGCAAGAAAAAATCATTTTTGGGTATCTTAGACACATAGAACCAATTTTTATATAAACCTAATGAGGAAAAGAAATGTTATCAAAGTAACTTCTAGTTAATAAGATAGCCATCGGAAAGAGGTAATTATTTAGTGGAGAAAGCAAAGATTAGTGGAAGTCAACTATTTACCTTAATGATATTGTTTGAATTTGGAAGTGCCTTTATTCTTCCTATTGCTATAGATGCTAAGCAAGATGCTTGGCTTTCCATTATGTTTGGGATGATAGGCGGTTTACTTTTATTTTTAGTCTACTATCAACTCTATCGTTACTATCCTGACTTATTACTTGTCGAATTCACACAAAAAATCATGGGAAAATGGATTGGTCGTTTTATTTCATTTCTTTATATTTTTTACTTTGCAAACATTGCTTCCAGAGTAATCCGAGATTTTGGGGACATGTTATTGACATTTGCCTATCCAGATACTCCTTTATTTATTGTAAATGCCTTACTGGTGCTTGTTGTTATCTATACCGTGAGCAAAGGAATCGAAGTTTTGGCAAGATCCAGTCAACTTCTGTTTATTTTGTTCTACCTATCTTCTATTTCTGGATTTATTCTTATTGTATGTGCCGGTATAATTGATTTTACAAATTTACAACCTGTATTAGAAGAAGGGATTTGGCTTCCTCTAAAAGTTGCTCTGACTCAAAATATATATTTTCCATTTGGAGAAACGGTTGTATTCTTGATGATTTTACCATACGTGAAAAATATGAGAAAAGGAATTGGATTAAGCGCTATTGGATTAACAGGCATCAATTTAATGATTACCATGATTATAAATGTCAGTGTATTGGGAGTAAGTCTTACTGCTCGCTCACAGTTTCCTCTTCTAAGTACAGTAGAAAGTATTCAGGTGGCTGATTTTTTAGAGCGTCTTGACGTGTTTTTCATGCTCACAGCAGTTATTGGAGGATTTTTTAAAATAAGTTTGTTTTTCTATGCTACTGTAATAGGTACAGCAAATTTATTCAAAATTAAATCTCCATCTAAGATATGCTTTCCCTTAGGACTTGTTCTTCTACTTTATTCTCTAAGCTTAGCAAATAATTATGAGGAACTTATACAAGACGCGCTTAAAATACTACCATTTTCTTTAAATATACATTTTCAAGTCATACTTCCTCTTTTGCTCCTTACTGTAGCTTTCTTCAAAAATAGAGCAAAGCTTAAGAAATCTGATGTCAACCTACATCAACTCTAGGCTTAAAGAATAGAAAGTAAGAAACATAAAATACACTAAGGAGCTACCGGCCTGATCTTTTCTTTTAAAAAAACAATCTAACTCCCACGGATTGTTTTCTCCCTTTTTATATAAGTGATTAATTTTTTTACATATTGAGTAAACTACTCAGGATCAATGGGGCATCACTCATAAAATTTAATTATGTAACAGAAAAAACCTACTTTCTTCCGCAGTAGGTTTTTTCTCTTTTTAAGCAGTTACGATATACAAATTGAAAAGCAGAAAAACTCCCTATTTCCTTAAGGAGTCTTTCTGTAGGTTAATGAGATTATAGATTGGAGATACTTCTCAGCATCTTGAGTAGTTTGCTCATAATCCATAAAAATATTCACATTAAAGATCCTGTAAATGAATTCGTATACTGAACAGCTTGATGTAAACTAGAGAAACTTCTAACTTCCTCAACTTTTATTCCTAAGTTCACCATGGTTTGAGCGATTTCTGGACGTATCCCACTGATGACGACTTCAATTCCTAATAACTGTAGCCCAGCTATTACTTTAAATAATTGATCTGCTACCATCGTATCAATAATAGGAACTGCTGATAAATCAATAATAAGCCATTCTAATTTATATTGGCTTCCTTTCTCTAAGGCACTCTCCATCAAATATTGTGCCCGTTTGGTATCTAAATCACCTACTAAAGGAAGGATGCCTATATCTTCTGTCATACGAACAACGGGAACAGATAATTCATCAATGGCATATTGAGCATAATTTATTTTTTCAGTGTAATCTTTTACATACGACTTACTTACGAATTGGATGGCATTATCTACAATGCTATTAAAGTGAGAAATGATTTGGTAAAAAGCATCGAGGGAAAAATCATTATTCTTTGCTTCTTCTTTTATTATTTCTCCGATTACATCTCGGTAATAGCTAATCTCCTCTAAAGCTAGGTTTAATGGTAGTCCATTATTGACTAATAAATTAGCCATATTGTTTCCCCACTGTTCCATGACTTCATTTGCTGCCTCTTTTTCCATCAAAAGAGAACCGGCATAAGTTGTAAGAAGGTCCAAGCGAAAAGTAGTCAACTCTGTATAGATATTATGAGACGTTGCAAGATCTAGTCTTTTATTTTCAGCTAACTTTTCTTTTCGTTGTAAAATTGTTTCTTTAATTGCATGTAGTTTTTCTTGTTGTATATATGGCAAGGATTTCCCTCCTTTTATCCAAAAAAGTAAAAGCCCTCTAATAGATGAGGATTAGAGGACTAAACATGTTGAAAAAAATATAGATATTGATGAAATGGTAAGTTACTTATATTCTTTATTTAGTTGTATAGTGCCCCTAAATCATAACATATCTTTATGACAGGACTATTTCAGACAAGTTACAACATATGTATAAAATTAAACTTTTTTACATTGTGGTTATGTTTACGTTCAGAAAAATCGCCTTCTTGCCAAGAGTTTGCAGCTGAACGCCTAATAGATGTAAATTCAAAAATTAAAGTCCTCAATATTAAAAACTATGCATAAAATAAAGAGAGAAGTTGCCACTTTGCGTTTAGCTTCAACTTTTTAACTTTGACTTAAGCGATATAGAATAGGTGATATTTATTCTTTGAAGGTAGGTGTATTGATGCATCAATATGAATATACGTGGGTTCGAAAGACTCGAGGAACGCTGTTAGACTTTTGTAAGGAGTTAGAACCAAATGGTTTGAATCAACAAAACAGATTTGCTTGGCAAAGTGTAAGGAACACATTGGTACATATAGCAGATTGTTATTATGCTTGGCTCATTTGTTTTATTAAAGACAGAGAAACCTCTTACACCTAGAAAGGAACTACATAATTTCAATTTCAACAAAATAAAAGGACGATTTGAACAGGTGGATTCTATTGTAAATGAGGTATATAAACTATATGGGAACCAATTAAATGAACGAATCGAAAGAAAGATCCCTTGGAGAGAAGAACCGGAAATAATATCAATTACGCCTAATAAGTTGCTTATGCACACGATTACTCATGAATTTCATCATAAAGGACAAATTGTATCCAAGTTACGAATGATGGGATATGAGCCTCCAAATACAGATATATTAGGAACGAAATCATGCCTATTCCCCAGTCGATCCTGATCGTCAAAAGGAGTAATTTAATGAAAAAATTTTTGTTAATTACAAGTTGTGTTTTTCTACTCTGTTTATCTGGGTGCTGGGGAATGAAAGAAGTACAACATCAAATTTATATCACAGCGTTAGGGTTAGACTTTAAAAAGGGACAATATTATGTTTATTTTCAAGCACTTAGCTTTTCAAATGTAGCTAGACAAGAAGGAGGTTCTTCTTCTTCTGAAGAACCTCCTGTTTTAGTAGGCACGGGAAAAGGAGATACCCTAGAAGAAGCTTTTGATTACATTCAAAGGAGTTCTCCTTCTCCGTTATACTTTGGTCATATCAGTACACTCTATTTTACTCCTTCAATGTTAAAGCACCATCTAAATGAATTTCTTGATTACGCAGGGCGTACGGAAGTAATCCGTTACAATACGGGTGTTTTCAGTATAAAAAAAGACATAAAAGAAGCCATGTCTTTAAATGGTTTTTTCGGAAAATCTCCTGCTTTTTCATTTACGTTTAATCCTGGAGAAGTTTTGGAAAATGATTCTTTTATTCCAACCATTACGTACCAAAACCTTATTCAACGATACAGACAACCAGTAGGCTCCATGTTACTTCCATCTATAAAAGTAGAAGAAAGCCAATGGCAAGAAGGTGAAAAACCTAAATCAATTGTCAAGATTTCAGGAGGATACCTTCTCGCTCACAAGAAAATAACAGGCTGGTTAAACATAAACGAACTAGAAGGAATAAATTGGCTTGATAAGGATACAACAAGACTTTATTTAGTCTATAATGAGAAAAAAATAGGCGTGAAAGTTAAAAGACCACGGGTTAAAATTAAAGTCATGGGAGCCGAATTGACCCCTCATTATAGGATATCGGTAAAAGTTCCTGTAACGATTCAAGAAAACTTAAAAGAAATATCCCAAACAGAGATAAAACATATCGTCGCAGCCCAAGTCCAGAAACAGATTAAGCGAACGTTTCAAAAAGGTCTTGATCTGCATACTGATGTACTTAACCTATCTGAAAAAGCTTATCGCTTTGACCGATATCATTGGACTATCCAAGAGCTTAATGAATTAACTTCAGACTCCATTGACTCTATTAAGGTAAAGGTCACCTTAGTAAATACCAGCGCTTATAAATAGAGAGGGGATTATTTATAGAGATAAAAAAGAGTGCCAATTAATCATTTACCCTGACAGACCTTTTGTAATAGTTGATATTTTATTAGTTCCTTTAGCCATCCGGGCAAATTAAGATTCTTGATTCACTATGATACTTGGTATGTTGATCCGGGCTACGCCTTATCTTTTGTACAAATGTTGTAGCACAGCTTTATTTGCACTACAATGCAACCCTTAGTTGCTACCGGGTACATCAATTATCGTAAATTGGCTTACCGATAGCTATAAAACCAAAAAGCGCAAACCCTTATATATGGTTTGTACTTTTTTAGTTGCGAAATAACAATAAAAGAACGGGTTCCCCTTTTTATTAGATAGTTTGGTATATAACAAAATATACAATAATTTCAATGCTTTTTTATAGGTTTAAAAAGGTCTGTTTAGAGATTTAAATAGACCTTTTATCATTAGTTTTTTCTGCGTCTAAAAAGGTGTGCATTTTTAGACTATTTTATTGTGAGCCAATTATAAAATAAAAAAGCTTTACGAAACCTGTCGCAAAGCTTTTGTAACCCTCTATATTATCCGATTACTCTTCTTATTTCTTCTATATTTAATCCCGTAAACTTTGCAATATCATCCAAAGTCATACCATTCTCATACATGCTACGAATCAATTGAAGTTTCCCTTTTTCTACCCCTTCTTCTAATCCTTCCTCACGAGCATGGGCTAGTTTAGCTTGTTCATCAAGTAGCAATTTCTCACGGGCTTCATATGCGCTTCGGAATGAAGAATCATGACTCATATTTTCCCATTTATGCATCGCTTTTTGTAGAATTGGATCTTGATTCATAGCAATCTCCTCCAATGTTTGAGTTAAATGTTCATCTTCATGAGCTGGTAATAATAATATCCAACGAACGAATGCATTTTCCCACGGGTTGACTTTTTCTTCCCGCCACTGTTTCACAAGCTTTGGAATTTCCACAAAATGAATTTCAATATCATCGCTTAAAACACGTTGCTTTGTTGTGTCCCACAGTTGACCTGTCGTCTGAAATTCTTCATCTGAAGAGAATAAAATGAAATCCAATAAATTAATGGTGATGGTTTTTCGTAAAGCACGATAAGGCATCCCCTCTTGCATTTGTGACGTATATAATTTACTCCAATAATACAAAGAACGCTTGACCATATCATGCGTATTACGAAGTTGAATCTCGATATTCACCTGTGTTCCGTTACTCAATGTGGCTAGTAAATCTAAGATAGATAACTTGTCATCTTCGTAAGCCTTGTGAAGGTGTGGGTCTTCCAATTGAAGAGACGTAATGGGTGCTTCTAGAGACTTTTCTAAAACAGCGTTTAAAAAACCTGTTAAGATGTCCTCGCTACCTTTGGTACCAAATAATTGTTTAAAAGCAAAATCAATTCGTAAATTCACTAATTTTGTGGACATGAATTCCTCTTCCTATCTTTCTTATTTCTTACCCTTATTTTATAAGATAGCAGGATGTGTTTGCAAATGTTGAAAAGAAAACTAACTAGTCGTCATGATCATCAAACTAGAAGTTATTGTGGATTGATATAGTCTCAATTAGGTTACTATGGTATTCATGGTAAACAAGGTACAGCGTTAGCTCTGGCTTACCCATGAACGTTAACAGAAAGCAATGTTTGAGATTGCTTTTTATTAAATCCTTTATTACATACCTTTTTAAAACAATTTTTTTCTTATCAAACTAACTGTGCAGGATAACACAATAAATTTGTTGTATAGATACGTAGTAAGTGTTACGCCGAAAACGAACCTACGTTCTTTAATTTGATTAGCTATAATTTATTGAAATCTAAATAAAATTTTAAAAGAGGTGTTTTTCATGGTTTTAGGAATTTATCCTTATTTAGTTATGAACGGTAATGGACAAGAAGCTGTTAAATTTTACGAGAGGGCATTGAATGCAAAAGTTATTGGTGTTCAGACTTTCGGAGAAATGCCCGGAAATCCAGAATTCCCTACTCCTATAGAAGCAATAGATCGTGTAATGAATGCGCATTTAAAAGTTGGTGATACGGATTTAATGCTTTCTGATACATTCCCAGGCCAACCATACCAAATTGGATCACAAGTGACGATAGCTATCACCATAGGCAGCGTAGAAAAATCAAAAGAAGTGTTCGAAAAACTAAAAGAAGGTGGGCAAATAGAAATGCCACTTCAAGAAACTTTTTGGAGTCCATCATATGGCCAAGTAACAGACAAATTCGGTGTTACTTGGCAAATTTCAACACATATTGACGATAATGAGTAATGGATGAAAAGTTAGTTGTTTAACTAAATCCATTATTTATTGGACTAAAGATGTATACAATATAAAGCTTAAAAACAGAAAAACCACTAGGATTGGGGTGCAGTGCAATTCTAGTAGTTTTTCTGTTTAAAAATCGTTATATTCTTCTAGATCGTCATCGTCTAATGAGCCGGATATGTTTTCTAAATCTGCAATCTTTCCTTCTTTCAGTTGGAGAACCTTTGAAGGCTCTTCTTCTTTGAAGGAATCGTTTCCTACAAAACCTGTTGTTTTTGCTAATGTTTTTAAATCAGCTAATTCATTCTTGATATGTTCAAGCATTTCGTAGATTTTTGTGTCTTTCATTGCTTTTCTTTCAGTAGATGAATCATCTAGATCACGTAGAATTAAAGATGAAATATAATCCCCTAACTTACGCGATTTAGCGTATGTAGCTAGTTTATTATAAACTTCATCACTCAATCGATTTGTCTTAATCGTAAACGCATTTTGACGCTCTGACATCCCTATCACCTACGTTGTTAGGATTTAACGGCTTTCTTCACTGCTTCTTGCTTCTTTTGAATGTAACCAATACTACGAATCTCTAAGCCAAATAAATTTAAATGGCGGCTATCTTGAGGAACCTTATGATACTTCTCTGTACGTTCTTCTCCAATTTTTTCACGCATACTATTCATGATAGCGACTTCTAAAGTAGGAGCTACCCCGCCGCAGTATACATACTTACGTAGTTTATTCGCTGGTGGCGGTGCGACATCATTTAATTTAGCCAATAAAATCTCCACATATTCTCGTAATGAAGATTTGATTGTACTTGTTAAATCAATGGATTCACCTGTATTCTCGTTTTTTAATACAAACTTTTGCTTGCTGTAGTTATCGAGAATAAATTGATCAAAGGCACGTAAGTCTGTAAATAATTCTAGGAATTTCTCTTTACGCAATTTATCAATATGCGCTAAATAAGGAATGCCTTCAATGCTTTGGAACGATTCACGACTATTGGCTGCTTTCAAACCTTCTGGTAGAATAACCACATCAATGGAACCACCGCCTATGTCCACCATGACTGTTTCACATTCTACATACTCATTCGCATCTTCACGGTCTTGAAGTGTTAAGTCTTTTTTTAACGCAAAACGTGCACTTTCTCCCTCTTTTAAGCATGCACTTTCTTCTACTAATACTTTTAAAGTATTCTCAAAACCAGGCGTATGCACGGTGAACGTATGGTCACCTAAGAAACGATTGGCCATGGCTTTTTGAGCCGCCCCAAATGTGCTCTCTTTCTTAAGAAGCCAGATTGGTAACATGGTAGAAAAATAGTCAATTTCAATTGTATTGTCTTTTTTATCTTTCGCATGTAACGCATGGTAATAAGCAATCGCAGCTAAAAAAGTGATGTATGGAATATGACTCGTAATTTTATTATGTAATTTATTAATGTGATTATTAGCCAGCAATTGACTAGCTGCAATGTCACCTACTAAGAAATAACGCTCTTTCTCTTCCCCCTCAATGGTTGTAGAAAGTAAAATGCGCTTCTTAAATTCTTCTGGAGCTGTAACAGCATCTGTGAAAAAGGAGTCTGCGGCTTCTTTTTGCAGTTCGACTACGTTCGTTGGGAAATCAAATAGATATCCATCCATAATGTTCATATCAACAGAGTTCCCGCAGTCTTTATTAAAGCGTGAAATTTTCATTTATAAACACCTCATCTTTTAAGTTGAACTTATATTCAACTTATTGTACTTGATATAGGATAAATATTCAATATGTGGGAGCAACTTAGTTATCTACAAAACCTTACATCTATCAACAATTATTTAAATTAAGTAGAACGTTTATCTACAAACAATATTCAGATTCAATACCTTATGTACCTTACTTTATAGCTTCAACATAAAAAGAGCCTGCATCAAAAAATGATGCAGGCTGCTCTCTCTTACAACAAAATAATTCTCATGTTCATTTGCCCTTGTGAGGCTCTTTCGTTACGTATATCGATTCATAACGAGAGTGCCGTTCGTTAAATCACAATACCTACTTGTCAATTTGGGTAATACATTTGCTGAAGTCGCTGTTACGTCTTTCAAAACCGAACCAGTCCCTTCATCAAGTTAAGTATTTAACCTTTTACAGTAGCCTCTAAAATTCTTATATTGGCTCTGTACTATCTGTTTACCACATATATATATTCTAAAACAACTTTTTTTAAAAATTTTCCATCTTATGAATAAACGATCTTTCTTCTACACATTTTAATGTTATAAACTATAAGGAGTTGAATACAATGGCAAACAATAAAAATAGCAACACAAATGAATTGTTAGTATATGGTGCTCAACAAGCAATCGATCAAATGAAATATGAAATTGCTAGTGAATTTGGTGTAAACCTTGGACCTGATACAACTGCGCGTGCAAACGGATCAGTAGGTGGAGAGATTACAAAACGCCTTGTGCAAATGGCAGAACAACAACTTGGTGGCAGTAACATCCGATAATGTAATCATTCTAGCTAACCGTGTATGTAAAGAAGAAATGGGTTTCCATTTCTTCTTTTTTATTGTTATGTATTTCCCTCTACTTCCACCTAAAAAGAACATACGTTCGAACTTTTCTCAACACATATGATATATTCTTAATCTACATACCCTATAAAAAGAGATGAGGTAGTTACATATGAAAAAAGCTGAATTCATTGAGGCAGTTGCTTCAAAGTCAGAGTTAACAAAACAAGATGCAAAAAAAGCTGTAGACTCGTTATTTGAAACGATTTCTACAACCCTTGCAAAAGGCGAAAAAGTTCAACTGGTAGGATTGGGAACATTCGAAGTGCGTGAACGTTCAGAGCGTACAGGACGTAATCCTCAAACAGGGGAAGAAATGACGATTCCAGCAACAAAGGTCCCAGGTTTTAAAGCAGGAAAAGAATTTAAAGAAGCTGTTAAATAAAGAGCACTTATATAAAATCTCCAGAAATCCATTCTGGAGGTTTTACATGATGTTTACCTTACTCATATTAAATCTATAGGTTCTTACCTTGTTTACATAAGCAACACATCTAGGAATCAAATAAAAACGTATGAATTTCTATGTAAATTAAGCCTTACTACCAAATCTACATTCTATCTCATGCTTGAGAATTTCTGCACCTCTTGGGCTTAACACAACTCCTTTTGCGTATTCACAATTATGTGGACTTACTTCACCTGTAATAATGCATTCATTATGGGGGATGTAATTCTTCAAAATAATGTGGTCTCCATCAACAAAAATTTCTATAGGATCTTTTTCTTTAATAGACAGCACCTTTCTAAGCTCCACTGGAATAACGATACGTCCTAATTCATCTACTTTTCGTACAATACCTGTTGATTTCATACTATTCGTCTCCTCTATCTCCTCTATCTTGACTAGTTATGCTTCATTATCCAAATATTCCTACATCCTAGCAGTTTGCGTGAAAACAAACAGTCTCCATCGTATTTATGTAACCCTAAGACTACCGGTTATAACCCCTGTTCATCTTGTGACCCACCTGTTATCATTTCTTCCTTCATTTTCTTATTCTTACGAATAAATGAAGGGATTTTGCTAAAGTAGTATTTTTCTAATTCATCATAAGGTACCCAAATTTCTTTTTTCTGAATAAGGTCATATACCTCATCTAAGATTTGGTCTCGTTTCTTAGGACGTAATTTAGTATAAGGGTAATTAATAGCACTTATATAACGTTGCCTTAATTCATTCGTAATCCCTTCTTTTGCTTTTGTTTTAATGCAGAAAATTTCTTATTGGTTTGGATCAGTCGCCCATTTTCATACACATGATTCTTCACAACACGTCATCCCTTTCTCTTTAAGCTTTTCTTCTAATTTGTTCTTGGACGTACTCACAACTCCGTTCATGGTCACGAGAAAAGAAATGATTTTGTTGATAATACACTTTCACTCCGCAAGAAGGACAAGCAAAAAAACCAACCTTAATATCCTCCGTAACTTCATGTGCATAAACCTCACCAATCGATTTAAACATGACCACACGGTTTGCCTTCTCAGTTTTTGCTCTCATCTTGGTAGATCCTCCTTATTTTTATTATACTTCCATAATAAGGGGTTAAATGCACCGGTGTAAAAGAAAACGAGCAGAGTGATTCTTTTATTCGCATAAAAAGCAACATTCCCATGGTATTTGCTCATGAGAATGTTGCTCAGATATTAATTATTTTTTATCTTGTAGCCTTTGAATTTATATCCGTATACGTTCGTAAGATCCACAAAGCTTTTATAAGAATACGTAATCGCAACTGGTGTACCAACTTGAATTTTATCATAAAGCTTTTCAATATCTGCATTGTGCATTCTCACGCAACCTCGGCTCACGTATTTTCCAATGCTGCTTTCATTGTTATTGCCGTGAATGCCGTATGTATCCACCATACGTACCGTTCGCATTTAACCCTAACCAACGTTTTCCTAACGGATTGCGAGGGTCGCCGTCAGGAATATGTCCTATATAATAAGGACGATTTTTAATCTTGTTCACTACTTTAAAAAAGCCAACGGGTGTTTTATCCCATGTTTTTCCCGTTACTACTGGATCAACATATCGAATTTTAATTTCCATTTTATCCGACCTCTCTTTTGTAGTAATGCTCTTTCCCCTAAAAAGAGAGAAGAGCATAAGGGGTTTTTGCTATCACACGGGGTGATAGGCTAGGCAGAGCCTAGCAAAACCGTGATATCGCGAAAACCTCTAAAGTGTGAACCTACTGTTGACCTAAACTCTCCTTTGTGAACCTACTGTGAACATAAAAAAACAGTGATGTGAACCTGCTGTGAACCTCAAAAAAAACACATGTTGACCTACTGTTAACATGTGTTTTTTCACTTCATGGCTAAATCTTGTTGCTTTTCATTCATTTTTTTCATCTTTTCACGTAAAGTTTTCTGCTTATATTCATGAAGCTGAATGCTTTGACCCTCAAAGTGAATCTTTTATATCCCTGTTTCTGTTTCTCTATTCTTTTGATACAAATTAAAGGCATGTACTTTTCAAATTGAAAACATTTCATTAATTCACTAAATAACTTTTTAAAATTTTATGATCATCCTAATATACAATTAAACAATTAGATTTTCTTTTTTCTGCTGCAAGAATCTAACTCTAATTCTTTTAAAACCCAAGTTAATTATCACTAATTTAGACTAAAATAAATTAAAATTAATTCAATAAAAAAGAAGTTTAATTTAATTAAAATACAGCATATTAACTTGTCTGATTAAAAGCTACCGAGTCTATATTCTTTTACATTCAATTAGTAATTAATTAATTTAAACTAATTCCAATTAGGTATATACAGACTAAATGCACCAATAAAAGCTGACTCTACTAAAGTAATGTTCATTCAAATAAAATAACTAATCCAGATTCAATTGAGTCTGGATTAGTTATCACTATTGGACAAAATTAGGGAAATCTCTCCTTAAGAAAAGATCATTCCCTGAGTATAGGGAGGATAAAGCCCTATACTGGATTTATTATAGTTTCGTGGACACGATTTAATTGAGTCCCTTTAATAATCTTTGAGAGGAGGTGTGGGAAATGAACATAAGTGGACAAGCAGAAAATAAAATGATGACTTTAAGAAAACGATTATGTATTTATATCATGCTGGAAACTTGGTTAAAGAATCAAGCAGCGAATATGGTGATCAGAAGTAACAATTTATAATTGCGTGAATGTATTAACATATTTTAATACAGAGGAATGCTCTCTAATACCTAGAGAATTAGCTAAGATTCATTAGAAAACCTCTGGCTAAAACAAGAGCTAGATATTCAAAAAAAAGACTATGGTCATATTCACGAAAAAGTAAAACACATTCTAGCGTTTCAAAAATTTATCAAACCTCTCTAAACAATGGGTGCCTGAAATTAAGTATGTCCCTATGATATGAGGCGGTTGGTGCTGTTTAACATCTTCATTAAATTCACACTAAAGAAATTGTGTGCTATTTTTTTCTCGTTTAATCACATCAGAGTTGATCATTGAAGCACTTCAAAAAGCTTACACTGCCCAAAAGCCCTGAAAGGGGATTACCTCTTCGTAACGATTTCGGTTCACAATACATAAGTGGTGAGTTTACTCAGCATGTACACAAATACGAGATAAAGCATCTTTTCAGCCAAAAAGACTGCTTTTATGATGATGCCTCCATAGATATGTTTCACACCATATTACAGAAGAAGTGTATTATCTAAACAGAATCGACAGTAGTCTCAGCTATTAAACTCCTCAATAGATTGAGGATCAAATGAGAAAAATAACTTAACACATAACTTTTTTGCTTCTAAATTATTGATTTAAATCCAATAGTTAAACTTAAGGTTAACTTAAAACCATCTCGTTGCACACAACTCTAATTTAGTTGAACTTATAATAAAATAAGTCAAACTAAATTAAAAGGGCACTAAAGAGCCGTTTAATTAAAATGCAATTAAGTCGCACTTAGTTGAACTTAATTGCATTTTAATTAAACTTATTGTAATATTTTAAAAAACTATAAATGAATTTATAGTTTTTTAAAGGATTCAGTTCAAATTTAATTGAACTACATAACGTAAAATATAATAAATCTAATTCAGTTAAGTGTAAAATCTGCTAGAATAATAAAGACAAGCTTCAAAATAAGTAGCATTTAATTAGTTAGGACCAATTAAGTTAGACTTAATTAAGTTATTAAAAATATTCCATATAAGAGGATACTAACTCAGTTAGATTAATTCGTTTGTGAAGGAGGTACAATTATGAGCGAAGAAACAATGGTTATTTCAGAAGTTGCTAGAAAATTTAATATAGAAAATCATCAATTACGGGACTGGTGCGAAGTCGGGTTAGTACGACATAAAAGAATTGGAAGAATAAGATACATATTTACTGATGAAGATAAAAAAATTGAGAAGATTATTGAACTAAAAGAGAAATTCGGAAAACATGCACCAAATGAAATGATTCGTGAAGAATTAATTAAAGCAAATTTAATGAGCGAAGAACAAACAAAAATTATTAACAAGGATTTAGAGGAAGAAGATACAAACGAAAACTCCTTTAAAGAAGCATTTTTATTACTTGCTAAAAAAATAGAAGAAATGGATAAAAAAATGGAAAAGAAAGAACAACTAACGCTTCCATCTGAAAATTTGGCAGAAAAAAAAGATGTTATAGAGATAAAAGAACAGATGAATAAACTTGAACAAGACAATCAGCGTTTAAAAGAAGTGAATGATCAATTACTTAAAAAATTAGATTCTATCCATTCAGCTATGACCGAAATTCAAAAAGAACAAGGAAAAAGCATATGGAAAAGAATGTTCACAAAATAATAAAACAGCTTCTAATTACTGACCAGTAATTAGAAGCTGTTTTATTGTTTTTGTAGCAGTTGTCAGAGAGAGTTTTCTTAATACCTTCAACAATAAATTCATTTAAATATAGATAGGATTTTCACCTCATAAAAGATGTAAAACTAAATCTTTTGAGATATATTACTAATTCTTATTGAATTATGAGATTAATTAACGCTATAATAAAGCTAACAAAAATGACCGGAATAGAAAAAAGACTTCAACTGTTTAAGACGTGTTGGTAGCACTCTTAAACCGTTCCCCCTAGTAACAGTAGGGAAAACACTTGTCGAAGTCTCTTGTTAATAGAGTTAGTTTTTCTATAAAATAAAACTTATGGTTTTATTTTATATGAAATAGCTTTCTATTTCAAGGGCTTAGTTCATCAAAATCACGACATTGTTTTCCTTTTTCCAGGGAAACAGTGTCTTTTTTTGTTCCTTAAAGGAGATAATGAACAAATGACAAAAATATTGACCTGCTATTTAAAAGATGTAGACACCTTCAACGGACGGTTTAAGTGGTTATGGAAGAACAAATCCACACTTCGGAAAAAGAAAGAAGAGTTTTTAGAAATTATTCGTACTCATTATAAACAGAACCAATCAGCCATACATAAAGAATTTCCTAAAAAAAGAATGGAAATGCTCGACCATGTCATCTATAACCTAGTGGCTACAGGTATCCAAGCCATTCGTTCTGAAACGCTCATGAAGAAATTTAAAGTTTCTAAAAGTACGGTTTCTCGTTTTGTACGTTCGTTAAAAGCGACACCGTTTGTGCTTGTAGCACGATACATTAAAGAGGATGCAACAGGTACTCATCCTGATAGCTATGTATTTATTCTTAAAAGCCATAAGAACTTTAATCACATTTGCGAAGAAATCTTTTTTGCCCATGATACAACAGGTATACAAACGGTCCAACAAGAAGAAATGACAACTCCTGTGACGCTTCCTGTGATGTATCCTAAAATTGCTGAAAACGTTGATACAACAAGCTTAAAGGCCGATAAATCACCTGATGCCTTTATTAACCCTGATTTACCTGTAAATCATATAAATAATCATTTAATGTCTGCTTCACAGTCATTTACTTATATCAAAGGTGTTCCTAAGAAAGTCAATCAAGTCTACGCAGGTAAGTATGGTCATCAATTAAAAGACTTTTATGCTCGCATTCAAAATGCTGCAAAAACGGTCAAACGAGATACAGAGATTGATATTACCAAAGGGCAAGTACATGAAATTGCGTATACATCTATTATTGGATTAGACAAATATGTACATGAAGCTAATCATAAAGGAAAGCCTTTGTCCCTAGATAATATGTGCCAATTACTCTATAAGATTGCTAAAAACCAATTCTATCAGTTGGTTAATCATAAAAACGAGGATTATTCATCAGTATATCCAACTCATGAGGAAGTTATACATAAAGAAGAGTCATCAACAAAATTGTTTATACCAAAACATATTATCCGTAAAGAAATCTTACCGGATTGGTTAAAGGCTGAGCAGGATCAAGAGAAGGGTACAAAAAAAGTAGAAATATCTTTAGAACAACAGCTTGAAATGATTCAGTTAAAGCAAGACTTAGAACAAGAGCTTACACCAGAAGAGGAATGCTTGCTGCAGGAACACTGCTCTACGTACAGTTCATTAGAGATGGTGGAACTGAAACAAGATTTAGGACAAGCATTAACACCTGAGGAGCAAAAATTATTGCATCAACATGCTAAATTAAAGGAACCAGCTTCTTAATGTTTAAAAATAGTTAAAGTATAGCGAGGACTTTCACTATTTCTAACGTATTCAGTGTTTTAAGAGAGGACTTGGCAGGATTTGAACCCGCAAGACGCCAAAGTTGTATAGTGTAATACGACTGGCTGCTCTGCCATTGAGCTACAAGTCCATACTCAAAGTATGCGCATAGTCTCTGTTTATATGTACGATAAGAGTAAATGCAAAGAGTAAAGAAACCCCTTATAAGCTGAATTATTATTAGGACATGTTTATTTAGAACACTGTTCTAAATAATAAATAAATCTATATCTACGCAGGAGGAGAACATTATGCCACATAAAATTACGTTAACCGGATCAGCCACAGGACCATTACGAGAATACGATCGCTATGTTGCCTTTGATATGCGTGAAAAAGGGTCACCATCTGCGCCTAAAGGGTTGAAGAAGAGTACGTTTATTTCGTATACGGTATTTGTTGCAAAGAAGGCTTTTAACAAAACAGGTCTCACGAAAAAAAGTATTATGCATGAAAAAATCTTAATTCAAGGAGAACCGACATTAGACATTCCGATTGATGAATGCCCTGGTGAAGTAGGCGTAATCTGCTTCCAGATTACCGTTCTCCCGAATAAGAAAGACAAAGAAGGCAATGAATCAAACGATAAAAAAGAGGCCAAACAAGAGGCTTTTGCAGCGCAACAAGAAGTTGCTGCTACTAAACAGGAAGAAAAACCGGTAACTACTTCTCAACCTGCACCAAAAGAAGAAAAGAAAGAAACAAAAGCTGTTCAGCTGGAAGTAAAGCAAGAGCCTACAGAAGAAAAAAAGGCTGAGCCTAAAAAGAAAACACTACCGAACCAACCTAAAGGAACACAGGATCTGTTGAACTTTGATGACATTATCGTACCTGAAGCATTCTTAAAGACACGTCCAAACGCTGAAAAAACACAAAAGGTCATTGATTTTGTGAAACGTACAGGACGCTTAGATGAGCCATTGACGATTGAAAAAGGATCGAATGTCTTAAAAGACGGTTACCGTCGTTATGTTGTAGCTAAAACCGTTAAAATGGATAAAGTTCCAGTTATGTATGAATATCAAAAGTCGTAATGTATTTCCTTGAAGATGACCTATTGCAAGGAGATTTGTGAAGGAAAGCATCATTTATCCATTACCATAGGATCAAGACATTGCAGAAATAGAGGCTTCTTTTCGCATCCAATTGCCCAATGCCTATAAAGAATTCTTGAAACACTATAACGCATGTACAGTAATAGATTCTACACCATTAACAATCATCAATAAGAGATGTCAAATTGAACGTTTTTTAGGCATTATTAAAAACTTCAGTGAGCATCCTTATGGTGTGTATGACATTGGTTGCTGCGAAACTTCTTTAGGAGAACAAGGCCGGAATTTTTATGATGAAGATCTCATTGGATCTGAATTAATTCCAATTGCGAAGCTAGCATGGGGAGATTATTTATGTTTGAACTTTCACTATGATAAAAACAATCCGTCTGTTGATTTTCTAGATTACGAAGAATCATATGAGTGTGATCCAGCTACATCAAAGATTGCTGAGACCTTCCAAGAGTTTTTGAGTATGTTATTATCTAAGAATACGAAATAGCAGAAAATGCTATTTTGTAATGAGATCATCTACTCATTTTGATTTTCAATCATAAAAGAGGAAGTGTCGACATGAAAAAGTGGCTTTGGATCATGTTATCCTTTGGAGTAATTTTTCTTGTATTTGTGATGAACCATTTCTTGGATAAAAGCCAACAGCAACCAAACATGATACGTAGCGTCTCACTTACAACCAGCACATCTCCTAATCAACAAAACATTGTTGAAGTAAAAAAGATGTATAAACAAACCACTGATTACTTTGATTATGAGCAAAAACAAAAGGCTGATTCTCTTAGAATGTACTACGGACAACCTGGAAGCACTCTTAATCAATATAAAGAGCTTCAAGGAGTTCAACCTTTTATGATTCATGACGTTGATGTACATTGGAAAAGTGAGCAACATGTCATCATCAATATTATGAAAACGAATCACCAACATAAAAACAAGGTATATAAGCGATTTAACTATAACCTTAACGAGATGTAGGCTTTGGATCTATGGTTTTACATGTCTTCATTCCATGTCTTATGTATGGTCTTACAAGAGGAATAGTTGCTATCATTAGCTTTTTTATGGTGGTTTTCCGCCAGGATAAGCGAAGTTTACACGATTTGATGGCAGCTACCTATATGAAACGTGTAGAGCCTATCAAAGTAGAGAGCTCTAAACTTATTTAAAGCTTTTTTTAAAAGAGCAATGTTATATATTCAATAACCCTATTATTTCTACTCTTTTACATTTCAAAAAGGAGAAGCTTATATGAAAAAATCAACACCTTGTCCAGGGTGTCAAAAACCTATTACGGTTGAGCATTTCGAAGATTTTTCAAGTCCTTTTACAATGAAATGCCCACATTGTCGAGAAAAACTGAAGGAAACCAAAATGACCCCGTGGTTATTGTTATTAGCTGTTATTATCATTCCTTTATTGGTTTACCTAGGAATTGCGGTTAAAAGTTTCATGTCCGGCCATTTTCGTGTTGTTGAAAAGGTACCAACTATGATTGTATTTATGGCTTTTTGTTACCCTTTGTATGCCTTATATGAAGCTTATAATGCTGTTATTATCTTTAATAAGGGAAATTTACAATTAAAAAAACCTAATTAATCTTTTATCTCTTTTCTATGAATATCTCTTTAGTAATATCAATACTAGAGACATGTATTTTATTATTAGTGGATAAATTTAAAATATTTTATACTTTTTACCTTCCTCTTCAATCATGTTATCATCATTTGAGGAGATATTTAGATAGATAAAGTGTTAATTTACAAGAAGGGAAGAAATATAAAGTGGATCAAGTAACAAAACCAGCAGGATTTTGGATACGCCTATTAGGAAATCTGTTAGATGGCATTATTGTAAGTATTCCTTTGGGGCTTATTGGCTTTCTTATTACAGGAGACTTTGATGGTGAAGATCCCATTACATCACTCATAGGTTTCATCTATGCGGTTGCTGTACCTATATTATGGTATGGATATACTATAGGGAAACGAATTGTTGGAGTTAGAATTGTCAAAGTCAATGGAAAGAAACTTGGAATTGGAGCAATGCTATTACGAGTTCTTGTAGCCGGCATTGTTTACGGTCTTACATTAGGTATTGCGCTAATTGTGAGTGTATTCATGGTGGTTTTCCGTAAAGATAAAAGAAGTCTTCATGACATGATGGCAGGCACGTATGTTACATATTCAAAACTAGGTGAAATAGAGGATAAACAAGCATTTGTCGATTAATACTTAATCTACAATAGGGTGAATTGTAACTTATTACCTTTTGTTGTTCCAGATACAGGTAGCAAATTGAGAATGTTGCCATATTCAATAGTAAAGATACTTTTGATAGAATAATATGGAAAGTTAAACTTTCATTTCGTTTGCAATACCGAATACCCTCTGTTTCTAATCTAATATTCGGGACGATTTAAAAATCCTACACCTCAGTGTGTAGGATTTTTTCTGTTTGTCACCTATCGTGTATAGGTAATTCTACGCAACATATAAGAAAATTTCTAAAAAGGTGAAGAGGATAAATGTCGATTATTGAACATACTTATTACTTTCTGTTTTATATCCATACAAGTAGTTCTTTTTCTTTGGCATTTAAATGTCCACCTAACCGTTTTTCAAAATCAGAGACTAATTCTGCGAAACGAGGACTATTTTCCATCTACATACCTCCTGTGTCATCCATATTATAAGATATAAAAGATATATTTTATATGAATCTTTATACTTGTTTTTCCACTTCCCAGGAGTTTTTAATCATATTTACAACAAAGACCGCCCATTACGTATCAGTTTATAAGGCGGTCTTAACTGTATTCATGCTATATGTTTATGACCAAAATATCGACACTATTCTAAAAAGACGTCAGGTAAAAAAGGCGATCGCTAAAATCGCTGCCACACAAGCTAAATAGATATTCCCACTCCAATCCCTCTTTTCCTTTTCATTTACCGCATAACTATTATAAGAACCTTCAATCGGTTCTATTTTTAGTTTTCGTTGTAATGCTACTTCTTTACCTGAAATCAAGTTTGATTCCTCCATTGTTCGATAATTGTAAGGTAGGAAACGTCCTTGTTCGTCTCTCAATCGGTTGCTGACGTCTTGCAGGCCCTGCTGCCTTTTCACTGGTAGAAGGCTGCTGTTTGGATTGAATAGTTGCTTCTGACATTGATTGGCCATCTGTTGATGTTCTAAGTATCGTAGAAGTGTTTGTAGCCGTTCCTTTTCGCTCAAGGTCATCATGTTCTCCTCCTCCTTTCTCTTCGATGTTGGGCTCTTGTTCCATCCATAACTGGTGGGAAGAAGGCTGCCATGGAGAGGAGGGGAGAGGGACGTCATTCATTTTATACTGATTCATTAATGCTAAGAAAACAGGATTGTGCGCTGCAGTAAAAAGCGCACACCTCATAATTTGATTTCGATCTAATTCTGTAGATTGAAACAGACTATCTACATATGTACGATACATAGAATGGTAACGCACGGTTGGTCGATAGGTGTCAACTTGATTTTTCGACTTCTTATTTCTCTTCATACGCGTTTTTCTCTTTCAAGATGACCTCTAACATCTGTTTTCCTTCTAGCGTTAAATAGACGTCTTTTCGACTTAGTAGCGAGATTGCTAATTCTTTTGTCATTTGATTCGCTCCATTCCTAATAGTTTAAGTTGACGTCTCTTTCTGACGTCTTAATTTATGATATGAACTACTGCTTGTCCTATATGTAACTTTTTTTCTAATGATTAAAAAAGTTACATAATGTCCATACTTCTTCTTAAAGGAGATGGCTGTATGATTCTAGGCTTAGGAAAGAAGCGAACAAGATTTGGAAGATGGTTAGATAATCAAGAAGATATTAATCAATTAGAACTCGAAAAGGCAACAAAGTTAAGTCGCCCAACTATATCTAGGCTTTGTAACGATAGAGACTACATACCTAAATACTCCACAATCTATAGAATAAATAAAGGATTGCGAAAGTTAAAGAAGGATGTAAAAGTAGAAGATTTTCTACAAATATAAATAGGAAATGCTATAATTATCTTGGGAATGATACGTAAATGTTTTATAGACTTTAACGTAGCAGAAAAGCCTACTTGTTCTTATACAAGTAGGCTTTTCATATTCATTAAGTTCTTAAAAATATAACTCCTATTTACTTCTTATTATGCTTAAGTGTTTTTAAGATTTTTCACTGTGAATAAAGTTAGATAGATAATGAGAGGAATTTCTTTTTGTTTAGTTGGTGAGAGAAATACTTAAGGTGGTCAAAATCATCCTGAGAAATAGTTGATTGTTGATTCAAAGTGTTTTTTATATTTACTAATATAAATAGGTCGCGTAATTCATGATCAGTGAAGATATCTTGAAGAAGATTTAATCGGAATAATAAGGGGAGATTATCGCAGAGTTGAGTTCCACCTTCAGCGAAAAAAATTTGTCGCCATAAATGTCCATAATGTGTGGTCATTTCTTTTTCTATTATACTGACAATTGTTATTTCAATATCAAACAGCAAGACATACGATTCAAATAAGATCTCTTTCTTCATTCACATGCTACTTCTCAAGTTGTGAACTTACTAAAAAACTCTAAAGCAAGTATTCTACGAACAGACCAAAGTGGTACAATTATTATCACAGGTGATGGAACATCTTATTCTGTTAAAAAATCGAGGTAATTATGAAAAAGATAAAAGGTATTATTGATCGATTTGAAGAGGGCTTTGCTGTTGTTGAAATTGAAGGAACGACAAAGGATTACCCTAAGAGTATTTTCCCCAAAGAAACACAAGTTGGAGATGTCGTTTATATTACAGGGGATAAAGTGACGATTGATAAAACTGAAACAAAAAAACTGGCAAAAGAAATTGAAGATTTAATGAATGAAGTTTGGGAAGATTAAGGTCCATTACTAATAATATACAACATTATATAGATACCGCGTGATTCAAAAAGCCGAGGGTTACCTTTTCGGCTTTTTTATTATGATATGTTATGGAACTAGAAGGAGAATTTTCACTGATACCTTGTTTTATGCGTACCTGATTGGGCAAGTATAATAGACGACTTATTCCTTCTTCCCAGAAAGATAAAGTCGTCTACACCATTTTTTCATTCACTATGATTTACCCTCTCATTTCACATTTTTATTTATAAATTTATTGGTTTATATGGTTCTGTTCTAATTCGTTTACTACACCTTCCTGGCATTCATTGATGAATAAATAAGTAAGGTATGAATGTAAGTCAAATTGATTTTCATTAACAAACGTAGAAAAAATGTTTTTATGTTCGCTCACTAGTTTTACCTCCTATATGTAAGTTTCTATTTTTTATTGTCCCCCAACTAGTAATCTCTTATACATCTAAATTAACAACATATTTTATAGGAACAGCTATTTTCATTTTTCATTAACCTTACGTCATGATATTCACATTTGCTACCTGAGCTAATTTCATTATGAGTATTATCAAGGGCAAAAAAAGAACCCTTTGCTATAAAATAGCAAAGGGTTTTCAACTATAACGGAATAGGGGGAATACGTTACTAGTCTAACCGTATTTATAGATTAATATACATGGCGGTTTATATTTTATTGTTTATAAAAAGCTAATCATATGAAATGAATATCGTCTACAACTTTAGTTAACATAAAAAAATTTTCGGAATACCTTTAGATAGGGTAGTTTTTTTGATAATTAAGATGTATATTATATACATCTTAATTTACCATGGTCACTGCTCTAGAAACATATTGTCCCAAGTGAAAAAATTCATTAATTTAAAGGAGTTAGAACATGGATATGAGTAATATAGCTAAATGGATTCCTGTTCCTTATTTTCAAATTAGGCAAGATGGTACAATTCTAAATTCTTCAAATATAACTCATTCATATTTTCAATCTACCTCTAGCATATGGAATATTATTTATAAAGAAGACCGAAATAAAGCAATATTAATGCTGTCACAGATTACAAATTCTTACCCTGTAACCCAATATCTCATTTTGCAAACAAGCAACAAGTTATTTATGAATTTCAAATGTACGATCCAATGGAAGGACAGTATAGGTCATCTAGTATGCACAGAAGCCAAAAATATCAAAGTTCCCTCTGTTTTATCTGTTCAAAAATCTTTAGTAAATACTCAAAAACGTTTAGAAGAATCAGAAAAGCATTTAAACAACGTTATTAAGATATTGGATATAAGAAAACACTAAGTTTTTCTTTTTTACATGAATCTTTCTGTTCTGAGCAAACTACACGAGACGCTGTGAGGCATCAGCGAAAATCCTTACAGCAATAGAGCAGAAAAAACCTACCTCTTTGGATTGGAAAGAGATAGGTTTTTTTGTATTTTTAAGGTGTATAAGATATACATCTTTAGTTAACATAAAACTAGTTCTCGGCACCACAATAAATACCCTTACTCAATTTTTACTATCTCCATTTTCATCTTCTTTTTTTATTTCTTCTTTTTCCTCATGGAATTCCTCAGTAGTTTGGGCAGAAATATAATCAAATGGAGTATAATAATTGCTTGGTATTTTTTCTGAAAACCGTTTTGATGATTACAATCATGATAGGAACCACTGTAAGTATTACTATAAATAACATTGTAAGATACAATAATGAATTCAATTATTTTCCCCTTATAAGTTCTGACATGTTTTAATTTCCTTATAATTACATTTTAACATGCCGTTAAAGCTTAAACATTAATGAATAATATATACACCCATAGTTAACATAATGTTAATTACCGGTAGGAATAAATATAAAAGGCACGTGAGAAAAATGTACATCATTACAAGAATAATACTTTTAAGTCTCTTCTTCTTAAACAGTGTTAAAGGCCTTAATTACATTAAGTAATTAAAAGAAATAGTTATCTCTTTTTTTTAAAGCACTTGCAATTTTTTTGACTCCTTCTTCAACTCGGTGATTTTCAACATTTGAAACATTTAACTTTAAAACCCGTTCTTTGTGAAAGTTGGCTAGATAATTACTTTCAACTGAATCCAGATATACATGCTGGTCATATAAATAACGAATAAATAACTTCATATTTACTTGTCTAGGTAACAAAATATGACCATGCATAACTATTTCTGACGATGATTCGTAATTAGCCAGATGATTTTGCAGCGATTGATGAAGAATTTGTGCACGTTTATGGTAAATACTACTTACTTTTAATTTATTATGTTCAAACATACCACTTTTTATATAAAGATATAGTGCAGCTTGTGAAATCATAGAGCTATCTATATCTATGGTCATTCTAAATTTTTGAAAGGTGCTAAGAATAGGGGGAGGAAGAACGGCTAGACCAATTCTTAAACCTGGAAACATGATTTTTGAAAAGCTCTTTAAGTAGATAACCTGTTCTTTAATATCCTCTGCAAAAAGAGGATCATTCTTAGTGTTATATTCAAAATCTGCTAAATAGTCATCTTCTATAATATACACATTGTATTTATAAGCTAACTGTAAAATAGTTTCTTTGTCTTTTTTGCTATATGACGTTCCTAAAGGATTATGGAAGCGTGGCATTGTATAAAAAAATTTAATCTCTTCTTCATTGAATATTTTTTCTAGTTGCTTTAGATCAATACCTTGCGCTGTACGTTGAATTCCTATTGCACGAATTCCATATGTTTTCAACATATCCATATACAAATGGTAACTAGGTTGTTCAACTAAAATAGTAGATCCGTTATTTGGAAATGGCATCATGCTCAGTATAGCGAGTGCCTGTTGAACCCCTGAAGTGATGAAAATCTGTTCAGGTTTCGTAAATACTTGATAAGATTCTAAGAGCTTCTTAGCTTCTATAATTAATAAAGATAAACCTTTTGGTGTTCCATAACGAAACAATTCTTCTTGATATGTATCAATCGCTTTGTTAATACACTGTTGAAAATCTTTATAAGGAAATGCATGCCATGTTGGAGATGATGTTGCAAAATCAACGCCTTCAGTAGATGTGGGTTCCTCAAAAACCTGATGTTCCACGACGTAATAACCACTCTTTGGAATGGAATAAATAATATGTTGCTCTTCCAATCGTTTTAAGGCAGATATTATTGTACTTTTACTACAAATATATTGTTGCGATAAGCCTCTAATTGAGGGTAATTTTGCCCCTGCTGGAAAGTCCCCAGACTGTATCTTTTGAAGTAGAGATTGATAAATTGTTTCATATTTAAGCATAGTATTCCTCCAAATACACATCTGTACCGATACAGATGTGTATTTTTCATATCGTAGATATTGTTAGTTTCTCTTACTATAGTGATAACCGGCCGGATAAATCTAAAGGAGGTCATTCACATGATTGAAAAGAAAAAAGCATATATAGCTGCGCTTACTTATGCCATTATTATCGGATTGTCATTTATGTTTGTCAAAGTTGCATTAACTATTGCTACACCTTTTGATGCATTAGCACATCGATTTACTATTGCTTTTATAGGGGTTACAACCTTAAAAGTATTAACGAAAAAATCATTAAAAGTAACTAAAAAGGATATAGGGATTATTGCTTTGTTAGCTATTTTATACCCCACTCTCTTTTTTGCTTTTCAGGTATTTGGACTAGTAAATGTATCATCATCTCAAGCTGGAATTATCCAAGCAACAATCCCAATTTTCACCTTAATCTTTGCGAGCATATTTTTAAAAGAAACATCTACATCTGGTCAAAAGATAGCTATTATTTTCTCGGTAGTAGGTGTGATATATATTATGTATATGAACGATATAGAAAATAAAAATACTAGTCTACTAGGAAGTGGTTTGATTTTAATTTCCGCACTTGTATCGTCCCTATACAATGTATGTGCTAGAAATTTAACTCAACGATATTCCTTATTCACTATCACATATATAATGACTTTATTTGGTTTTATTACATTTAATGGTTTGGCATTGACAAATCATCTAATGAATAACACTATCCATCAATTTATGGAGCCTTTTGTTCATCTGGATTTTGTAATTGCAATTGCCTATCTAGGTTTATTATCATCTTTAGTTACGTCCTATCTTTCTAATTACGCCTTATCAAAAATAGAAGCATCTAAAATGAGTGTCTTCAGTAATTTTGCTACACTCATTACAATCTTAGCAGGAGTAATTTTTTTGAAAGAACAATTTCATCTTTATCATCTAGTCGGGTCAATTATCATTATTACAGGAGTTATTGGGACAAATTACTTTGGTACAAAAGGTAAACACAGTGAAAAAGCCTAATTTCTTTTTTAGAATATATACAAGTCTAGTTACCATAATGGATTTTTCCGGAACCCACACTAAAAAAGAACCCTTGGAGGACAAGGACTCTTGAGATGATAGGTATTTTTCAATATGCAGCTTCTTATACATTATTGATACAAAAGCTTTTACTATCCAAACGCACAAAATTTCCTGTTTAAACAGCATTCTTAGGTAATAAATAAATTTAGTGATAACAAAAACCATTAGATATGGAAGCTATCTAATGGTTTAAAAGGGGCTGGCCTTTAAGTGTCACATACTTAAAGAACAGCCTCTAAGTTATTACTATGGGATTGCATAAACTTCAACAGTGAAGCTTTCTCCATCGGTGTCTTCCGGTCTGGCAATGTAAAAATCTTCGCTCTTTTTGATTTCTGTCTCGGATCCGTCTGTAAGGTCATTGAAGATCGTTTCGTCGATGCCGAAGCTGATGTCTTTCATGACATCGAATTTCGCATTAGTAGGGCCGTCGACGATTTTCCATTGTAACTTGGTCGCGTAAGAAGGGATATTCCCGATCGTGAAGTTATCACTTGATCGGTTATCCTGTCCGTCCTGAGGCTGACCTTCCGATCTGATCGTAGCTATTTTCTCAGGGGCTTCGACCTGCACATTGAAAGTATCCCCATCCAGAATCCTATCATAGGCGTACCAGGCACCGAGCCATGTCCCTGCAGCACCGTTCGATTCGCTTGAAATCATTCTTACTGAAAAATTATCCGATCCATTGGTCGCCGAACCTTCCCAGGTGGAAGCAAACGGATATTCGTCACACTGCTTGCCGGTCCGATCCTCATCTCTGAATTCCCTGTCACAAGTCCTTCTTGTCTTGTTCCTATTGCGATTATATTCATCCTGATGACGTTTCGGATACATCCGTGTCAGCGTGCTGTCTCCCACAGCTCCCGGTATTTTCTTTCCATCCATTTGAGGCTTCGTCTGATCTGGATGATCCATCGCAAACTTCCAATGCTGTCCAGCTTCGGCTAACATCGAAAATTCTGGCTTTGTGACCGGAACATTAAAGATTGGTGTGGCTTTACTGAATACGGCTCCTTGCCAGAAATATTGATTAGGGAAAGCAAACATATATTTTGCAGAATCGTAACGAACGGTCTGTTTAATACCATCAATGCTCTTTTTGAATTTCCTTGGTGCATGTGTAAGGGTAAGTTTTGGCCAAAATTCCATGTACCCTAACTGATCAGGGTTTGCGTCAGTTGGTGGGGGTGCTTCTGATGTGAAAATTTCTGTACTGAAGTTCGTGTTTTTCCATTGGGCGATTGTTCGTTCCGTCGGCGGAAAGTCCGGATCCTCTTTACAGTCACCTGGGTTCACCTTGGATTCACATACCATATCAATTTTCAACTTGGCTCCATTCAAGGATGGATGGGTGACGAGGATATCATCAAGTGTATAATAGACCCTCATTTTCCGGCTTTGGTTGGAGCCATAACCTATTTCAGTGAATTGAAATTGAACGCCTTCGTAAAAACAGAACCCCCCAATGCATTTTACAGGGACTTGATATGTTGCGACGTGGGACCAACAGAAGGAATACCGGTTCTTAATATACCCTGTTTCTGAACTGCTGTCTGGACTTCTCTGGCATTCTTCTGTAGTTAGGATATGGTCATAGTCGAAGTCAGGGGGTGTCCATCCGTCTGCCGTCTTGATAGGAGGATCCATGTTCGCTCTGTATGTTGTGTCACTTTGCTGGTCTTCTTCCATCAATTTATCTAATGTCTGGATGCCTTCTTTTTTCTGGATCTGATCTTGCTTAATCCCAATCTCTTCAACTGACTTGCCTTGCTTCATAAGTTTAGTTGCCTTTTCAATCTTCTCCTTGTTGTGTGGGAGCCAATAACCTCCGCCATTTGAATCAGACTGCGCTTGTGCCGGTGAAATCATTCCTGTGACCAAAAACAAAAAAAATACAGATAAAACGATACGTCTATAAAACCTGGACATCCTATCCCTCCCTTATTTTTTGATTTGGAATAAAATGTAGTCTTAGAAACATATAGAGGAATTATCTTTGCAGACAATAAACTAGATTCATTACTTCGATGGCATCCAAATCGATGATAGAATACTACAAAAAAAATTTTCCCACAATACACTATAAGGAAAATGAAACCAAAAACCTACAATAATTACCATATTAATTAACGTGCTAGGAAAAATGGGTCATATAAAAAATCCCTTTATTTATAAAGGTTCTCCACAATCGGGCGCCACTTGTCGTCATTAAGGTAAATAGTTAAATTGTGGATTTTTATGAAATACTTTATGATTTACTTAACATAAAACAGCTTTCCGGAACACATGAAGAAGGAAACCCTTTGGCGTAGAAGGATTTTACCTTTTTAAGTCCAAGTAAGATAGTAATAGTGACTTATAAAGCAATTGAAGGATGCAGAAATGGAGGGAAGTAAAGTTGCCTAACAGCGAGTATCCATACTATTTTATAAAGGTAGGTAAATTATATTACGTATATCATTCGTATAAGAACGTAAAAAGGAAAGAGGTATCCAGTTACGAATTTACTAATGAGGAATCGTTAGCATTTCCCATTGATGAAGATTCTGCTAAACAAGTGGCAGATGAATGTGGAGGTCATATTGTAATGAAGAATGCTACGTTTAATGATTATATCAGCCAAGGAGAAAGATGGAGTAATTTTATAGATAGCAAAAAGAAGAACATATGGAGAATCTATATCATTAATTGAATGATAAAACCTTTTAACTACTATTTATTTTGAAGAAAAACTATATATTTGTCGTCACTTAGTGTAAATAGTAAAACTTTAATAATATATAAAGTACTTTATCATTTACCTATTAAATTATAGAAATTATGAGTAAGTTATATTTTTTTATGAGTAGAATCAATTACAATATTTATTTTTAAATTTTTTATGTATAAGAACAGTTTATAAAAGAACAACATCTTTGGTTTTATTTAACTAATAACAAAAAAAGAAAAAAGCAATCAAATAATTATAGTCTAATTTGATTGCTTTTTTGCATTAATTTACTTGTTGTTGAGTAGCGTCTCACCGCCACTGAAATGATTGATGCTTATCTCTTCAATCATTACTTGTACAACTTTTATAGGTCTTCTTTTGAATCCTTTTTACTTTTTTTACCGGCGAAGTTTGTCCCAATTACACCAATGATAATCATAATTCCACCAATTAAGTGATAAAAATGAAACGCCTCGTTTAAGAATAAAACACCGGCAATAATGGTAATTAGCGTAGCAACGTTACTGAAAACACTCATTTGAGCTGCTGCTATTTTAGACAAAGCATAGTTTGAAAGGTATGAGGTCCCAAGTGATGACAATATCCCTAGATATAAAATAGCTAATAAAAATTTTATGTTTGAAAATGGTTGAAAAAACTCTCCTGTTGTTCCTTCAATCACATGGTTTCCAATTGCTATAACATTAAACGCTATAAATCCAAACAATGTCATGATATATGTTATGGTTAATAAGGAATAGCGTTGTGTAAGCTTTCTTGCTAGAACATTATACAAAGCATTTGTGATGGCAGATATGATAATAAATGCACTACCGACTAAATTCGCTGTTTCAGCCCCTGATCCACTCATCATCATCAAGTAAATAACTCCAATTACTGATAAAGAATCTAGAACATTTATATCTCATGTATTAAACAGTGTCCCCTCTATTGCTTTGATATACCGATCTGCTGATTTCTGAACAGCTTGTTCTGCATTTTCCATTACTACTCGATTAAATGCATTATAAATACGGTTAAACGATAAATCTTTAACTTTATCTGCCATCTCTCTTACTTTGCTTGCTGGAAGTGGAATGAAATTTGGGTAACTGTACATAAAGCTTACCCACTGACGGTCGGCAGCTACTTGCATAATATCACCAGTAAATAAAATTCCTTTATTATTGTCTCCATTTTTCCAATGTAAGACAGCTCCTCCTTTAAAATGACCGCCCAGTCGGTATAGGGTTATACCATTTGTTAATTCAAGGGATTCGCCTGACCAAAATTTAATTTTACCACTTTGTCGCACTATCCACTCCTTATCATCCTCATGGATGTAGATAGGGGCATTAAATGTCTCTGCCCATTCAACTTGTGTAGAGTAATAATGTGGATGAGAAAGAGCAATTGCTTGGATTCCACCCAAATTATTAATTTTCTTGATAGTTTTCTCATCTAAATATGTAATACAGTCCCATAACATATTAAAGCCTTGATTTTGGATGAGAAAAGCTGTTTGACCAATTGCGAATTCAGGATTTGTTGTAATACTATATAAATTTTCCTCTTCCTGAAGAATTTCATTTTTAAAAGAGTTACCTTGTTGCATAGCTTCTAATGTTGTCCATGATTGTCCTAAAGGATTTACGTATTGTCTCTCCTCATTACAAATCAGACAATCTACTGGAGCTTCTTGTCTTTGAGGATATTGGACACCGCATGTAGTACAAATATAATTTGGCATATGTTTACACTCCCTTTCTTTATTTTTAATTCAAATGACACCATAAATAATCGCTAATTTTTATAAAGTAGACTTTTTTATAACTGCCTTAACAAAAATGTGCGTTTTTGTTAGGTTGATTAATGATATGCTTTTAACTTAGTAAACTTGCATAGTAGCTATAACAACAATAATATTTGTAACAATATTCGGTAGAGGAGAGGATTAATATGAAGTTTGGCTACATGCGTGTGTATACATCTTTAGTTAACATAATGTGGCTTATAGGAAGAAATAATAATTTTTAAATTATTGATTTATTGATGAAAAACAGTTCGATATTTACTTCCATATAGTGTAAAATTAAATAATTTCCAAAATATGCACAAAGGGATGGGTGAAACAAGTGGAATTAAGTAAACAACGTGTAAGATTAGGAATAATGAAAATAGAAGATGCAGAGGACTTATATAATATTGTTAAACAAAATCCAGATATTTGGACTTATATGCCTGTTAAAATGGATAGCTTATTAGATATGAAAAATATAATAGATGAGTGTCTACAAAAGAAAAAAACAGGGGAGATAGTTCCTTTTATCGTGGAAGATATTTGGAATAATAAGATTGTTGGTAGTACTAGACTATATGACATATCTTTATCTTCAAAAACTCTAGAAATGGGGTATACTTTCTTTTCACCTGATGCTCAACGTACAAGTATTAATACAGAAAGTAAGTTTTTATTATTACAATACGCTTTTGAAACATTAGGAGTGAAACGAGTACAAATCAAAACCGATTTACGGAATAATACAGCTCAAAAAGCTATTGAACGACTAGGCGCAGTTAAAGAAGGAATATTGAGAAACGAACGCCTTTTATATAACGGCCTAGTTCGCGACGCAGTTGTCTATAGCATACTTGATAGAGAGTGGAATGTAGTAAAAGAAAAGTTAGAGTCTTATATAACTTATTCCCTTGCTCAAAGTTAGGGGGGGAAATATGTTTAACCAGTGGCTAGGTAAACAGTTAAGTAACCCTAGAGGTATTTTGGCAAAATGGATAGGTTCTTATATGGAAAAGGGCAATAAAAAAGCTAATGGGTGGACAGTTGAGCTTATAAAGCCGTCGTCTGGCGATCGTATTCTTGAAATTGGAATGGGAACTGGTACAACGTTGAATAGACTTCTAAACGAGTATGAAGATATTGAAAAGATATGTGGAATCGATATCTCTTTATCTATGGTGAACAAGGCTAAACAAGTAAATAGAGGCTTTATAGCAAGTCATAAGGCAGAGATTACTGAAGGAAACGTTGAACATATTCCTTTTGCTGCAGAATATTTCACCAAAGTATATACTATTCATACAGTATACTTTTGGTCCGATTTAGTAAAAGGACTACAGGAAATTCAAAGAGTATTAAAGCCTGAAGGTGAGGTATTCATCACATTTACTTTAAGTGAGGAACTGGATAGAATGAGGCATACTAAGGAATTTCTTCATTATTCGCCTAAATATATTCAAAGTTTATTAGGAGAAGAGGGCTTTAGACAAGTGAAAATAAGTGTCCAAAAACCGTTCTGTTGTATATCAGCGATAAAAGAATAAATGCTCCCATTTTTACTTACTACAGTGTTGCCTACAGGCTTGAAATAGAAAAGGTACATTTTAATTTAAATAAAAAGTAATCGTTTTCATTTTCTTCTTTTTCAAAATGGTTTACTGGGTTATAATAAATATCTACAAAAATATTAAATGATATGTAAGCAACAAGCAATTACACCCTTAATATTAGCAACAAGAACCCTCCTCAAATGTGTAGGGGGGTTTCTTGTTGTTAAGCATTTTTTTTAAAAGCTATATATCTTATAAAAGTTAGTTAACATAATCACCGTTCTAAGAACAAAAAACAGCCTTTAAATGGCTGCTTTTGTTCATGTGATAAGTTATTTTTTAGCTTAAAATATAATTTCATTTACTTGTTTTAGTGTAACGAATCTGCCACCTAGCATATTATTATGATGTTCTACTATTTTAGAAGCTGAAAGCACAGCCGTATCAAATGTGCTATGGGCATCTTTTACTAAGATATTCTCTTTGTACCCTAAGCTATATGCTCTTCTACAAGTAGTATCCAAACAAAATTCAGTTTGCATACCTGCAATGACTAATTTTCCGATTTCAAGTTCCTGAAGTTTTTTATGTAAAGTTGTTTGATAAAATGCGTCCCAAGAAGACTTTTGAATAACTGTGTCTGTTGGTAGGGGGCGAACATCCCGATGGATTTCCCATGTGACTTTTCCTTCGCTAAGCATACTATCGGAACTGGAGTCTGTATGCTGTATATAGATAATTGGTATATTAGATTTGTGCGCGTTTTCCCTTAGATAAATAATATTTTTAAGTACTTGCTGTTCATTCCATAAAGATCCACCTTCATAAGAAAACATGATGTTTTGAACATCTATAAGCAACAAAGCTGTTTTTTTACTCATTTCATTGTATCCCCCTATTGATTTTTGTGGTAAAAAATTCAAAATAATATTATATCAAATTAAAATCTTATATTATATAGCATGAACTTACGAAATCTATCCTTCTTCGAAGTGTATATAATATGCACCAATAGCCAATATAATACTGGTTCTAGGAAGTTTATATACTTAAATAAAATTCTTATTTTTAATTCACCAATCTAACATAAATGTTAAAATATGTAGAAAAGAGTGGAGGAGAATTACATATGAGAAAAGATTTCAGCAATACGGCTTTAATTATTATCGATGTTCAAAGGGCTTTTGAAGATGAAAAGTGGGGGATAAGAAATAATCTCAATGCTGAAGACAATATTCAAGTTCTGTTAAAGACATGGAGAGAAAAGAAATACCCAATTATACATATTAAGCATATATCTGATAACGACCATTCGATTTTTCATCCTAGTAAACCAAGTTCAGATTTTAAAGATATTGCAGTCCCAGCTGAAAATGAACCGATTTTTAAAAAGAAAGTAAATAGTGCATTCATAGGAACTGGACTTGAAAAACATTTAAAAGAAAACCAAATAGAAAAGGTTGTAATAGTAGGTTTAACAACTCCACATTGTGTCTCAACTACTACTCGAATGAGTGGTAATTTAGGATTTGAAACGTACTTAGTATCAGATGCAACAGCTGCATTTGCAATAAAAGGGGCAGACAATACGTATTATTCAGCTGAACAAATACATAATGTGTCATTAGCTACTTTAGACAATGAGTTTGCTACAGTTTTAACCACAAAAGAATTAATCCAAAACTTAGGCGAAGAAATAAAGGCTTAATACTTTTGTTTTAACTATATACAATATACGGAGTTAGTTAACGAAACACAAATTATTGGAAAGGTCATAAAAGAGCCAGTTCCCTTATAAGGTCTTGGCTCTATTGGGCTAATATATTTAATTCATATCTCAATGATGGAATACACGTATACCTGAATGTGCCATGATCATTCCGTATTCATTTGCTGCCTGTGTAACTTGTTCATCTCGTAAAGAATTTCCTGTTTGAACCACATATTTAACGCCACTTTGAGCCGCACGATCGATATTATCACGGAAAGGTAAAAAAGCGTCGGATGCATAGGAAACGCCTTTTAAACTTTTTAGCCATTCTCGTTTTTCACTCTTACTTAGCCTAGTAGGGACTTCTTCAAAACACTGTTTCCATTGTTCATTTTCTACCTCAGTAATATCATCATTCAGCCATCCATCAATTGCATTATTCACTTCTACACGAGAAATGCCTTCTCTGAACTTCATGTTAAGAGCCCTTGGATGTTGTCTTAGCCACCAGTTGTCAGCTTTTTCAGCTGCCAACCTTGTACAATGAATACGAGACTGTTGTCCAGCACCAATTCCAATCGTTTGGCCATCTAAAGCGAAACAAATAGAGTTTGATTGTGTATATTTCAATGTAATAAGAGCAACAAGAAGGTCTCTCTTTGCATTATCAGGAATATCACATTGAGTCGTAACAATATGATTAAAAACTTCTTTCCCAATCTGTACATCATTTCTTTGTTGCTCTAGAGTAATGCCAAATACCGTTCTTTTTTCAATTGGATCAGGCACATAGTTTGGGTCAATCTCTAAAATTAGATATTTTCCTTTCTTTTTCTGTTTCAAATTCTCTAATGCTTCTTGAGTGTAGCGTGGTGCAACAATCATATCAGAAACCTCTGTTTTGAGGAGACTAGCTACAGTTATATCCACTTCATCACTAAAAGCAGCACAATCTCCAAATGAAGACATCCTATCTGTCCCACGCGCTCTTGCATAAGCAATAGCTAAAGGAGACAAATCTACGCCTTCAATAAAATAGGATTCACTAAGTGTCTTATTTAGTGGAGAGTACACAGCTGCACCTGCTGGACTTACGTGTTTAAAAGATGCAGCTGCAGGTTGACCAGTCGCCTGTCGAAGCTCTCGGACCAGTTGAAAAGCATTTAATGCATCTAGAAAGTTAATATAACTCGCCTCTCCATTTAAGATTTTAATAGGCGTGTTCTCAGCATTCTGAACTTTAGCTTTACTTTGATTTGGATTCATCCCATATCGTAAACAAATTTCATTCACTTAAAAATCTCCCTTCAAAATAAAAAAAGTATTTGAACTCATGTTCAAATACTCTGCCCAGGCGTACGGCCGTTACCTATGTGCTTCCTCATGGTTCTCCATGTTTACGCCAGTAACACATAGTCTGTTTTATAAGAAAATTTTACATAATAAAAGTAATTTTAACAATACTTTTATCCAAATTATTCTTTTTTAGTAATTAACGAAGTCGTCATTCCACCTATAAAAATTGTCGAACATGAAAAAAGAAACGTTTTAGGTCCTAACAAAGGAAGCCCTGCTGTTATGATAAAACCATCTATAATTAAAATAACCATCCCTATGTTTAAAGAAAAAGCTTTTGATATAAGTTGTGCTAGTAAATCTGTTCCTCCAGTGCTTGTCTCATATCGAAGCATAAGACCAATCCCTGTCCCAATACACACTCCTCCAAGGATTACACTAGGAAAAACAGGAAGTTGAAACTGGTCTTTAATAGGTTCTAGCCAATCAATCAATAAAGAAGAAATAACTAACCCATAAAAACTATTATAAAAATAAGTTCTTTCATAAACCCAAGCAAACCAACATAATGGAAAACCCAAAATAATCATCGTTACACCTGTAGGAAATTCAAAATAATAGTGAAGGATGAGAGCAATTCCAATTGTTCCTCCATCCAACAAATAATGAGGAACTAAAAATCCATTAATTCCTATACTTAATAATAAGCTTCCGACAAGAACAACCGGTATTTTTCGAAATATAATAATCACCTTTTTAGTCAATTTATCTCTTACTATATGTATAAGCTTTAGCTACCTGTCATGAATGTTTTTTTTATGTAAATGAATAAAAGTTTATCTTTTAAGCAAACTACTCAAGATGGATAAATTATCATACTATAGCAAACTCCTAAAAAGCAGAAAACCTCCCTTCCAACCGATGGGAGGTTTTCTGCTTTTTAAGCTGTGTATCTTATACATGTTTAGTTCACATAATCAGCATTATCAGAATCCTATTAACAATTCTAAAATCTCCCCCTTTTTAGTCTGTATAGTCTCCCTATAATCACCTCATAATAAATAATAAAAAAGTTCTTTGATTTTAAACAATACAGCACAAATAATTAATTATATTGAGTTAAATGTAAGATAAAAAAAGACCTTGGTTTTCATAAACTAGATTAACCTTAACTAAAAAGTAATTATTAATTGATTTTGGAGTGAGAAATAATCATGCCTTTTATTGAAATAGACACTAATAAATACTTGTATTATGAAGAGCGTGGACAGGGTATGCCAGTCATCTTTATTCATCCACCTGGCATGGGAAATAAAGTCTTCCATTATCAATACAATTTATCCAAACACATGAGAGTCATCTTTCCAGATTTAAGTGGTCATGGACGAAGCCCCAAAGCTAAACAAACTGTATCAATTTCCTTCTATGCAAACGAAGTATTACGTTTTATGGATGCGCTGCATTTAGATAAGGCTATTATATGTGGTTATTCTGCTGGCTGTCTAATTGCTCAAGAGCTGGCTATTTCTCATCCCGATAGAATCGAATTATTAGTTTTCTCAGGAACTTACCCTATAGTAAGAGATATACCTGGACAACTATTACATAAAATGGGAATGTATATGGTAAAAGAACACCTAAATATATTAATAAAAAGCCTTGCTATGAGTCATACTCGGGACAAGACACTAAGAAAGAGCCTAGTTAGTTATATGAAAAAAGCAGATCAAGAATCATGGTATCAGTATTATAATCATTCATTACACTATAACTGTTTAGACAAACTTCATCATTTAACTATGCCTTTGTTGTTTATATATGGTGGGAAAAAGGATTGGACTACTCACTATATGAAAGAGTATAAAAATAAATGTAAGCATGCTGAATTCTTTGTTTTACCACAACAGGGTCACCAACTGCCTACAAAAAAGTGGGTTCAATTTAATGAACTAATTACAGGATTTGTCTTAAATAGATCTAGTTATAAAACAAAAAGAGACTTAAGCAATGAATACTTTTAAAATCTCATATGTATAAAACTCGATGATAAACTACAGGAGATCGGTAAGATTGTTTAGCTCATCAGCCTAAATACATATTTTATAACTGAAAATGAGGCACTTAGGTGATTTTTTCCTTGAGCGCTTTATCTTATCGTTATTAGTAGAAGCCTTCGCTATAGCAACTGCTTTAACCAATTATTAAAGCAAGTACAGAATCGAGACATTATTAGCTAATGAAAATGCTTCATTTACGTATTTGCGCATAATACTTTTTTGATTTTCGGTTCATTATTTTTAGAGAACCAAAGACTTTCTCAACGATAATACTTGTCAAGCTACCAATAAAGAGGCTTCGGATAATATCAGAGGGATAATGATGCCCTACCAAAATCCTTGAGAATCCTGTTAACAAGGATAATATCCACATAACTGACCCAAGAATACGTTCACGTAGAAAAATAGAAGTGGATACCGCAGTTGTAAGCAACGTATGTATACTTAAGAATGAGGAGTTCATCTTTGAAGGAATAAGGATGCCGGCACGACGCTTCATAAATGGACGAGGCTTAAAATAAAAACATTGAATTAACATGTTAATCAACCACGTAAAAGTCGAAGATATGACGGCATATACGGTCACTTTTCTTTGTGAATAGCCCCGAAACCACATTAACATTAATACAAAAACGAATAGATAACGTACCTTATTTGAAATCAATATCATCAGCATATCTAATACAGAATAGCGACCTGCCAGTTGATTAATTATCCTGAATATTTTATAATCTATCCCGATTTTCTCCTTCAATTTTAGATAGACAGACTCTTCTCTCCTAATGAAGAATCCATTACATGATCAATACTCCTATGATAGCAAAAACCGAACCAAAAATAACTATTAAGTCATTTCGTATAATAGAGAGAAGCATATATGAAACCTCCTTAATCTATAAGGAGGTCTCTCTTTTTAAAACATAAAAAATTGCTTTGTTATATCTCATCATTTTTATTTAACGATTGTTAGGGAATACTCTTTTAACGGTTTCAGTAAAATCTTCAAATAGGCCATTTCTTGTCGAACCTTCATTAATTCGATTTCCGTACCCTTCCATACGATTCACAAAATCAGGATCGGATGACACATACACATTTCGAATATCTTTATCTGTAGCTTTTACTTGATCCGAAATCTTCTTTTTTAAACGGTCGGTTACCTCCCCGTTTGCTTCATTCTTTAAAACAACAGCCACGTATGCATTTCGGTTTGTAACAATCACATTTGCAGTGTCTACTTCATTTAATTTAGCAATACGATCCGCAGCTTCATCGGCTACCTCTAATTGTGTCTGATTATTATTATTTACATTATTATTTTGAACACCGTCAGGTTGAAATCCCACGTCTTGTAGATTATTGTTGTCACGATTATTCTGAGCTTTTTGTTCAGACGGTTCTTCAGTTGGATCAGGCTCAGCTTCATCCTTTTTATCATTACAACCAAAAAGAAACCCTACTGATAAAATAGTTGATAAGAGTCCCAATAAATATTTTTTTGTCTTCATTCCTTTTTCACTCCTTCTAATAGTCATATATGTATTAAGGTTCACATTGCTTTTAAAATAATCACAGGAAATAATTTGAAAATCCAAGTAATGATAGCATCATTTTCCCAGTATATATATGTAGCGTCGGTAAAAAATAAAGATGTTGGAAGAGGGCTTTCTTTCAAACACTTATCAAAGAGGGATTTGCATAATGAATAATGTACAGCAGCTAACTTCTTTATTTAATGTTAATGGCCTATTTGGGAAGAAAAATAATAACAGAGGCATGCTACTGTCACTTTTAAGCATAGGAATTGGGACTTTAGTTATTTGGATAATAAGAGGAAATGGAAATAAAACAGGGTCACCAACTATGCAAACAATGAGCAGTAGAAACCAGATGAAAAACGGTTTATCCAAGCAATAAAAACTGCATTTACAATAGTATGTTTTGTATAGCAATTGAGTTACCGTTGATTATTAAAAGCTTTATGCAGTTTTTACTGCATAGAGCTTTTAATAATCAAAAAAATAAACATCGATGACTTAATTACATAGAAGTGATATGACCATCTTCTATTTACAAAATATGAGTACAACCTATTATTAATCGATATATTGTTAATCAAGCGAAGCTCACCTATTAACTAGTTGCATAAGACTAGATTTCAGTAAAAATCCATATATCTTTTTTAAACGAATCCAATCTTTGCACCATAAATTTTTCTTTTGGTTCTTCATTTTTCATTATTAAATGACATAAATAAATTACGGAGACACAGAGGTCGAATATGAAACAAGTTATTAAAAGTATTCAAAATGATCAGCATTTTCGCTTTACATACGATTCACGCCCTATGAATGAAAACATGAAACGTTACAGTGAGTTTTACAATCTCCCAACAGAGAACATAATGTATCGTTACGGGTTTGAATCGTTTGTCCATGAACGGCTGTTTATCCAATCTTTTCGTCCCTTACCGGTAAAAGCTCATATTCTTCTTCTTCACGGTTATTATGATCATGCTGGAGTACTAAGTACTGTCATTCGTTTCTTGATTCAACAAGGGTTTCATGTGTTGACATTTGATTTACCGGGACATGGATTGTCAACAGGAGAACGGGGAGCCATTTCGGAGTTTTCTCTCTATACAGAAAGTATTCGAGAAGTTGTGCGTAGACACCTGTCTTCAAGCTCTCTGCCCGTCTATATCGTGGCTCATAGTACGGGCGCTGCTGCTGCAGTCGATTATATATTGAATAACCCTGAAACGTCTCAGGTTCGAAAAGCAGTGCTTGTCTCGCCCCTCGTTCGGCCTTATCGCTGGAATGCAATCACCATTTTGATAAAGCCTTTAAAAACGTTCACCAGGAATTTGAAAAGGATGCTTCGAAACAATTCATCAGATGCAAAGTTTTTGCGTTTTGTGAAGAATGATCCGTTACAGCATGATCAGGTCCCTCTCAGTTGGGTAGAAGCATTGATAAGATGGAATGAATTGATTAAGAAGGGGAATTCCAGTTCTGTCCCTGTTCTCATCCTCCAGGGAAAAAAGGACACAACAGTGGATTGGAGATATAATGTTGGTTTCTTACTAAAGAAGTTTCCAAATATAGAGGTTGAACTTATAGAGAATGGAAAACATCATTTATTAAATGAAGAAGAGCTGATACGAGATAAAGTGTTTTCTTCTATCCATCGCTACTTAACAGATGATGTGTAAACGATGATTCCGAGAACAATGAATGCAATATCTGTATATTATTGAAAATAAGGGTTTTTTATTTTGTTATCGATAATAATTACTCTAACATCTTGTAATAGGTTTAAATATATCGTCCGTAAAAGTATACATTTTTAGTTACCATAATGGATATTATCGGAAACTATGAGGGGAATAAAAGTAATGACCATCTTTTGAAATAAATGGGTATATTATATAATGAACCTTTATTCAAAACATTCTGAAGGGAAATGTAATATGCTAATTTCTAAGCCACGTAAAAAACATAAAGTGAAGCACCTAGAACCTGCAAGTATCTTGTTCGTAGGATTTTTAGGATTAATATTGCTCGGCACCGGTTTATTAATGATTCCTGCTGCTACAAGCGATAGACACCATTTAAGCTTTATTGATGCTCTCTTTGAAGCCACTTCTGCTGTATGTGTAACAGGACTGGCTGTGGTAGATACCGGTACTACATTTACTTTATTTGGACAGCTCATTCTGCTTGTGCTTATCCAAGCTGGTGGCTGGGGATTCATGACTATCGGTATACTCATGTTTATTGTACTAGGAAAAAAAATTGGATTACAACAAAGGTTAATACTTAAGGAATCTCTAAATGCTTTTTCGCTACAAGGCGTTATTGCATTAGTCCAACGTGTTGTGCTAATTACATTGGCTGTGGAAGGTATTGGAGCGCTTATCCTAGCTATTCGTTGGTCTCAAGAAATGAGCTGGGGAAAGGCTATTTATTATGGAATATTTCATTCTATATCTGCTTTTAACAATGCAGGATTTGGTTTGGAACCAGATAATTTAAGTAAGTGGGTAGGAGATCCAACCGTAAATATTATGATTACGTTACTTTTCATAATAGGAGGAACTGGATTTTTTGTCATTGCAGATATTTTTCAGAAGCGAAACATAAGGAAGTTTTCTCTTCATACTAAAATTGTATTAGTTTCAACGATTGCACTAAATGTGGTGAGCACACTCATTATTTTCGCTTTAGAATATCATAACCCTCATACTTTGGGTGAATTAAGCATGAGTGATAAATGGTGGGCAGCTTACTTTCAGGGTGTAGTTCCTCGTACTGCTGGTTTTAATACCTTGGATATCGGAGCGCTCACCTTACCTTCAAAAGTGTATATGATGGGTCTTATGTTTATTGGAGCAGCCCCAGGTTCAACAGGCGGTGGAATTAAAATAACTACGTTTGTCTTAATATTGTTTGCTTTATGGTCGGTATTGACAAATAAAGAAGAGATTAATGTTTTTCGACGCCGAATTCCTAAATCGCTTGTTTATAGAGCTTTTTCTATTGCTACTTCTGGAATTATTTTTGTTTCTATTATTTTCTTTCTACTTACAATTACAGAAAAAGGTGTAGATATGTCTACTCTTTTGTTTGAAACGTTTTCTGCTTCTGGAACAGTTGGATTAAGTGCTAACTTTACAGGCGACTTAAGTCCTATCGGACGAATTCTCATTACGATTATGATGTTTATTGGCAGAGTGGGTCCTCTTACCATTGGTTTTGTACTTGCGATTCGTTCAAATAAACAAGCTAAAATTCGGTATGCAGAAGAAAAGATTCTTATTGGTTAAAAAATCTACTTTAAATATATACTTTGGTCAACCTATTCGCCGTTATAGGCACAAGTAGTCCAAATCATGAATACCTTCTTCTATTATGAACAAACTACTCAAGATGCAATAGAGCATCAGCTGAACATCTATATTTTACGACTAGAAAAAACTACCTTATGTCACCGTGCAGGTAGTTTTTTCTGTTTTTAGTCTGTACATGGTATAACAATCCAGTTAACATAATCACTGTTGTCGGAAACAATATGGTAAAAGGCTCTATTTCTTCTATGATAAGGAGCTTTTTATTTGTGAATCTATACTTTTACAAATAGGGAAAAGTATACGTATTTTTGAACGATACATTTCTAATCTATAACTAATTACATTTAAGTTCAAAAGCATTTCGAGTAGAGAAAAAAAGGAAAAAAACATATAATAATTTTTTTAAAATAGGACTATGAGAAATTATCTTTTTTTACTATAATCTATCTTTATGATCTTATGATGCAAATTTCCCACTTGATCCATGTAATACAAATCAGTTTTTACTTTTTATTTTTATGATTACATGTAAGTCAAATTAAATATAGACTGAAGGAGCGTAAACAATCCTTGGTATTCGCAATTATTTATGAATTTTTATCCTCGTTACTAATAAAGCCTGAACCCAAAATTAAAAAACACGTTAGTTAGTTTAATAATTCATATAGGAAAGGTAAAGCCCATCCACTTAGGTCGATGGGCTTTTTTATCTATTTTATACTATGTTATCCCAACCATCCTCTTCTTTTCTTTCTTCTAGTATAACGTAGAAACACTTTTGTTTACTTTCACATAAAAATTCTATATATGGTTAAAATATCCAAAGGTAAGAAAGCGCTGGAACTATGTCTTTATCCTTTGAAGATCAAAACATAATAAAGAAATGTCACCATGATAATACAAATCAATGTACGGATTATACAGTAGAACATATACAGGATTTACCATGAACGAATCTTAACATCATTAAACAGGAAACAGTTCAGATTTCGTCGTTCGTCAAGTGAAAGTGGGGAGAAGTTGTGGTGTTAAAGGATTCATTTTTTATGCGTTCAAACAAAGACCGCGAAGAAGGTGACAATAATGAAACGTAAAGGGGCTTTTCTTTTATTGATGACGATGATTACTGTCTTGCTCTCCAGTTGTTGGAGTAAAAAGGAGTTAACGGACCTTGCCATTGTATCAGCAATGGGTGTGGACAAAACCAAAGGTGGAAGCTATCATCTAACGCTCCAAATTATTAATCCAGGGAACGTAGCAGGAGGCATACAAGGTGGAGGTGGTACGCAAAGTCCACCTGTTACTATCTATTCAGCTTCAGGAAACAATTTAGTCGAAGCAAGTAGACGGGCTTCAAGTAGGATTTCCCGGAGGCTGTATTATGCCCATGCAAACTTAATCGTTATTGGTGAGAGGATGGTAAGAGAAGATGGGGTTAACCCATTAATAGATGCTCTTGACCGTGACCCTGAGTTTCGGAATACTTCAACCATGGTGATTGCGAATCATTCAACTGCCGCAGATTTGGTTAAAGCATTAACACCCGTTGATAAGATTCCAGCGAATAAAGTGATGAAAACATTAGAATTCGCCCAAAGAAAATGGGGAGAGACTGTAAAAATTTCGCTCCAAGACGTAATGAATGGACTCCAATCTCCTGGAGAAGAAGCCGTCGTATCAGGATTTCGTCTGGTTGGGAATCCACAGAAAGCACAAAAGCTGGAGAACCTTCAAGAAAGTGCGCCTGAAGCAACACTTCGAGCTTCGGGACTCGCCGTTTTAAGAAAAGGAAAATTAATAGATTGGCTTTACGGAGGCACAGCAAGAGGAACGGTGTGGATTCTAGATGAAATACAAGGAACAGATATCAACATCGATTGGGATGGAAAAAAAGAAGCTATTGCCTATCAAACCGTACGTCAAAAAACAAGTGTATCTGCCCAAGTGAAGAATGGTCAACCTCATATTTCCGTTCATGCGCGTGTTGAAGGAGACATTGGTGAAATGGAGGTACCTGTAGATATAACCAATCCAAAAGTCATTACAAAGATCGAACAAGCATTGAGAAAAGAAATTAAAAAAGAGCTGCAAAAAGCCATTGAACATGCTCAGAAAGACAAAGCTGATATCTTTGGATTCGGCGAAGTCGTTCACCGTACTAGGCCAAATCAATGGAAAAAACTAGAAGTAGAATGGAGTAATTTGTACTTTCCAAAATTAAACGTAGATATTACTGTGGAAGCTTATGTACGTCGAGCTGGCTTACGAAATAAGTCGTTTCTTTCAGGGATAAAAGAGAATCAAAAGTGAAGAAAAGGAGGTGCCAGTTAAATGGAGAAAGCAAAAATTAGTGCCAGTCAGCTCTTTATTTTAATGGTTCTGTTCGAACTGGGAAGTGCTTTACTGGTACCTCTTGCTATGGGAGCCAAACAGGACGCTTGGCTTGCGATTCTACTTGGAATGGGATGCAGTTTTGTTCTATTATTAGTCTATTATAGGCTTTATTCGTATTATCCTGATCTCTTGCCTACGGAGTATATGCAAAATATTCTAGGTAAAGTGATGGGAACTGTACTTGCCTTTGTCTACCTCCTTTACTTTATGTATGATGCTGCAAGAGTTCTACGTGATTTTGGTGAAATGCTGCTAACCTTTGCCTATCCGGACACGCCTTTATTCATCGCGAATGCCTTATTGATGTTGGTTATTATTTATACGGTCCGCAAAGGAATCGAGGTCATAGCGAGATCAGGGGAGCTTTTTTTCATTTTTATGTATGTACTTGCCGTCACTGGATTTATTTTGATTGTGAGTTCTGGTTTAATTGATGTTACGAAATTACAACCGGTACTTGAAGAGGGCATGTTACCCGTCCTAAAAGTTGTATTTACTCAAACCATGTATTTCCCTTTTGCAGAAGCCATTGTGTTTACAATGATTTTACCTTACCTAAATAACCCTAAAAAGGCAAAGGTAACCATGTTATGTGCAACGGGATTAAGTGGAATCAATTTGGTTATTACGATGCTCATTAATATTAGTGTACTTGGCGTTAACCTGACTGCACGTTCACAGTTCCCTCTTCTTAGTACAGTACAGAGCATTCAAGTAGCTGATTTCTTAGAACGTCTTGATGTGTTTTTTATGCTAGCCTTGATAATCTGTGGTTTCTTTAAGGTAAGCGTGTTGTTCTATGCGGCCGTCATAGGCACGGCTAACCTATTTAAGATTAAATCACCTTCACGACTGGCGTATCCAATGGGTCTCATTATTCTATTTTTGTCTGTTACAATTGCGAGTAATTTTCAAGAACATCTCCATGAAGGGCTAAAGATAGCACCAGTTGTTCTGAATATTCCACTCTACGCAATTATTCCTCCTCTGCTTCTTCTTGTTGCTTTCTTGAAAAACAGAAAGAAGCAGAGAGGATAACAGGTTTGGGCAAATTACTTTTCAAAGGATGAAGTGGTTCTTACAATCCGGTGAATTCCTATAAGATAGTGCTTATCAATGTGAATTTAAGCTATTTGAGGTGATATTTATGTATACTTGGTTTTAACGAGGTGTAGAAAATCGTAACGTCATGGCACTTGTACTTAAATGTTTTAAAAAGTATATGGATTATCTAGATAAGTTAGTTACACAACTCTCAAGTGTAACACTAAAATAATGTTTAAGGGTTTTATTTTTGTAATAAAACAACAAATTCACATAATTATATAATAACATATTAATATTTGTGTAATGTAAGTCACTCTAAAAGAGTGGCTTTTTAGAAGGATTTTAGGTTGAGATAAACGGTAAGAATAAGATTCTAAAAGATAATTACTCATTAGTTATCAATTGACTTATACAATTGATTTACGTTACCATTGAACAAACTTAATACTCCAAAGGGGAGTAGCTGTACAACAAAAGTCGTCACTACGAAACAGAATGTTTCCGGCTTTGTTGGCAATCTTAATTGTTAGCAAGACCTTTGCCTACATTTTTAGTTAGGTGAAGTCTGTGTTTATACATCAAGCGCTTTTATCTACTAAAAAGATAAAAGCGTTTTTTGTTTTTTATAGATTTAAACTAATTATGAGGAGTGATTAAACCATGTTCAAGAAACTGTTTGATTCACTAACGAATAACAAACATAAGCATTATAGTAGTAGTGATTACAAAAGAGGAAGATCAAAGCCCTTTAAGAGTTATAGCAGTAGTGATGATTATAGAAAAAGCCGTGACCATCACGGAAGCTACGGACATCATCATTATAAGAGAAAAAGAAAAAGTGGAAGTTTCTTTAGTAGTTAAATAAAAAAGGTAACCTTATTCGGTTCTGGTACAAAAACTTCAGAGTAATTTGGAGTTTTTGTACCAGAACCTTTTTCTCTATTTTCACGATGTACTTAATATCCCAGTTTATTTTCTGTAATTTCCATTAGAGGTTGGCAAAACTATTTCTAGACTAGCAACAGAGACTTTTATTCCAACAGCTTATGCTTTTGTGGGGTGTATATGTTAAGAAAACAAGAAAGAAAGCTGCCAGGGAGAACAGCCTTCTTTCTTAATACAAGGTTGCAATGGAAGACACCGTTCAGGCATCTTGAGTAGTTTACTCAACGTACGAAAAACTTATGTATAGTAAAGAGAAAAGCATTCTACTTATTGACTTTAAACCAGCCTTTTCGTCTAAACCAAAAAATCATACCGATAGTCATTAAAGCCATAATTCCTAAAACAATATAATACCCATAGTGCCAGTGAAGTTCAGGCATATGATCAAAGTTCATCCCATATAACCCTACAACAAATGTAAGGGGGATGAAAATAGAGGAGATAATTGTTAATGTCATCATAATGGAGTTCATCCGATTAGCATTAATGGAAAGATAATTATCTCTCATATCTGATGTCATATCTCGATTGGCTTCCACCATGTTCGTTAATTTTAACAAATGATCATAAATGTCATTAAAATAGACTTTCTGCTCTGCAGGTATATTTAAACGTTCAGAATTAATAATTCGATAGAGTAGATCACGCATAGGGAGAATAGTTTTTCTGAGCTTTAATAAATCGCTTCGGATATCAAAAACATCATCCATTAGTACAGCAATTGACTTTTTGGCGTCTCTACTTTCAATTTCATTTAGCTGATCCTCGATTTCGTAGACAATAGGAAAGTAATCATCTACTAATTGATCTAAGATGGCATAAGCGATATAAGATACGCCTTTGTTAAATCCATTTGGATTTTGTAAAAGGCGTTGCCAAACTGTTTCTACACTTGGTAATGGTTTGTAGTGAAACGTGACTAAATAATTTTCTCCAATAAATAAGTCTAATTCTTCAATATCTAGTGTTTTACTATTTAAATAATGAAGAACCAAAAAACTGTACTCTTCATAATAATCAAGTTTAGGTCGTTGTAAAAAATGAAAGCAATCTTCGATAGCTAAAGGATGAAAATGAAAAAATGTCTCTAACATTTTTCCTTCTTCTTCAGATGGAGAGGCAAAATCTACCCAGAACCATTTAATTGAAGGATGAGATAAGTGATTAAGAGGTACATCTTGCTTTATATGTAAATCTTGTGTAATAGCCAATGTTCTAATCATGATGCTGCTCCTCCATATGATTAAAGTTTCTGTACTGTATATTATTTTACATAAAATAAACAATTAATCCCACTGCTAATAAGATAATAAAATCTTTTTGATATTTTTCCCTTTTTTCTTTTTTTGTCCCTTTATTTTTCACGACCATATTTATCTATGAAAATAAAGCAATAAAGGAGGAGAAAACTTAGGATGATGTCTAGTAGTAAGAAATGAAAGAAATTATTTACGTCACCCAAGGATATATCACCTCTTCTTATTGTTCACTGTTAACTGTAATGAGGCTAGGTAAGCCTTTCTTTATAATCACATTCATTTATAAGTTTAATGATTAATAGTGTAGAAAGAAATTAAGAAAAGATTAGTAATTTATTGTTTTCTTTCTCCTAATGATTATAATTAAAACATGAAAAACACCTTATTATATACCAAAATTCATGTACTTCCTAATTCATTGCAAAATAAGAAGATACCTATCTTGACAATTTGGAAGGTAAATATGGGTCAATAAGGTGATATGAAGTATCGAAGATAGAAGGTAAATGTCGATATACTAAAAAGACATCGTAATGGGAGATCTTTATGAAATACCAACAAATTTTTACTCAAAATCGAATCCGAAACACAACTTTAATTGTATTACTTATTTGTATGAACATAGCTTGGGTACTAGATAGCTATTATTGGTACAATGTAGCCATTTTTGTGGTTTCAATATCTTTTATCCTACATGGGGTAAATGATTATATCGTAGGAAAGAACAAAATACAGGGAACTGTTATGATACTATTGAGTGTTCTTTTTACTTTATATAATTTACTAAGAATCTTTTTTTTCTAATGAAAATAAGAATCTTATACTTGCAAGGAACGAGGAGTTTTTATGTTTAAGAAAATAGTAAAATGTTATGATTACAAATTTATTGTAGCCTTAATCGTTCTAAGCCTTATCGGTTTAGTCATGGTTTACAGTGCTAGTATGGTAACGGCTGTTAGTCGTTATGGTGTAGAAGGGGATTATTTTTATCAAAAGCAAAAACTTGCTCTGATAGCAGGATTCTTCTTTTTCTGTGTTTCTGCTTTTATTCCCTATAAAATTTATCGAGAAAAAAAAGTATTAAAAATCTTATTAATAACAGTAATTATGCTTCTTGCTTTGGTCCTTATTTTTGGGCATACCGCCGGGAATGCACAGAGTTGGCTTATACTGGGTCCGATTAGAATACAACCACTAGAATTTACGAAACTAACGATCATTGTATATCTATCGGCTGTTTTTGCGAATAAACAAGAGTATATCAACGATTTAAAGCGCGCTATTATTCCACCTATCCTTATCGTGTTTTTTATTTGTTTCTTAATTGCTTTACAACCCGATTACGGTGGAATTCTCCTTATTTTAGGAACAGTTTCAGCGATAGTTTTATGTTCAGGCATCTCTAGAAAATCCATGCTAAAGATTGCTTTACTGGGAGTAGTAGGTGTGATCATTATGCTCATCGTTTTATTAGTAACAGGACAGATGGCTACCGTTTTTTCTCCCGTTCGTTTAGCTCGTTTTACTGGTTTTCTCCATCCTTTTGCGAATCAGCAAGGAGATGGCTACCAATTGGTTAACTCCTACCTAGCTATAGGTACTGGGGGACTATCAGGTGAAGGATTAGGACAAGGCATTCAAAAGGCTGGATATCTACCTGAGTCTCATACAGACTTTATTATGGCAGTTATTGCTGAGGAATTAGGTTTTTGGGGAGTTCTGCTTGTATTAGGATTGCTATTTTTTATTATTTTTCAAGGCTTAAAAATAGCAAGAAGATGCAACGATCCTTTTGGTGCCTTGTTAGCTATCGGTATTTCGGTCATGATTGGCATTCAAGCATTTGTTAACTTAGGAGCAGTAACAGGCCTTCTTCCTATCACAGGTGTAACATTACCTTTTGTAAGTTATGGTGGTTCTTCTCTTACATTGCTTCTGTTTGCTGTAGGAGTACTAGCGAATATATCCATGTTTAATAAATATGAAAAGAAATACAAAAACAAAGTAACGGATCCAAGGGAACTGAAAAGCGTCTAATGATTTACTTGAATGACTTTTCTATAAAATTTATTGAGGGCAAAATAAAATTACAAACAAAAGACACTGGTTAAGAGCCAGTGTCTTTTGTTTATGTAAGGAGATTAAGTTCGTAGTATTGCTAAAGAAATTTAAAGGTCTATTAGAAATCCTCTTATGTACTATTCATATACTTTCCTAAAAATCTTTAGAAGACTATTTCCTTCCAAAAAACTGCAAGGCGCTATAAACGATCCATAAAAAGCAGGCCACAATAACTTGTTTTTCTAGGCAAAGAATAATTGTCCATAGGATCACTAAAATTAAAATAGGAATAGATGACTTTTTTATCATTCACATCTTCCTTTTCTTCATTATTCTCCTATCTATATTCATGAAAACGTGGTGGATTGCCTTTTTTGCGCAAAAAAATGACGCCTATAATGGTACATATATCGAATGAAATAGTTTGGGAAAGGGTAAAGAAAAAAACATACGTTATAAGTAAGAAAAATAAGCTGCTTAAATTCTCTATTCGATTCTATTGCTTTACCTCTACAATACTTTTGACACTTAATATAGAAAAATATCGGATTTGTCTTCTCCATTATTGCATTAGTATTAGGCATTATTTCATTGATTTTCAGTTTAAGAAGAAAGAAGCAGAGCTAATTATTTTTATTAAAGATCTAATTATACAGTAATCTAAAAACGCAGGTTAACATTTGTTAGCCTGCGTTTTCTATTCTTATTTATTGATTATTACGATATACATAAGGATCATCTGGTTTTTCTTCACGTTTTATTTTTGTTACTTTTACAATGGGGATTGTCTTTTTAAATGGTTGATAATACATCGTACTTACTTCACCAGTTACCATTACCCAATCATCATTTTTAAATGATACATCATCCGGAAATTGAACTAACATACCAAACACACCTGAATCAGCTATACAATGAATAATTCCAAAACGAAATAAAAAGTACTGATTGTCTTTTAATTCTTTGGTGTGGTACATAAATCCCTTAAACTTAATTTGTTTTCCAGTAAACTCACCAGGATATCGATAAATGGTTTCCATCGCATTTAAAAATTCTTCATCTTCTAAATTAATGGTTTTCCCTTTTGAAAACTTTTTTAAATCTTTATGAATCATTTTATCGTATGCATCTTCTCCATAAAAAGAACTCGTATCTGGTTGTAGAAACTGATGTGAGGAGTAAGGATCTTTTTTATCATAAATAGGAAAATGAAATCCTTTTGCTTCAACAATATTTGAATCAAGTGTAGCTACAGGCAAAAAGAAGACGGTTAAAACAGGTAAGAAATAAAGAGGGTACCATGCCCGTCTTTTCCACTTGTTCGGTGATTCATGACTATGACCGCATCCGCAGTCACAATTATGGTCATGACTTTGCTCTTTCTCATCAGATCCTGTCATATAAAAAACTAGCTCTGCAATAGTTAAAAACCACAGTAAAAAAATTGTTCCATATGAAATCCATGAATATTTCATGTTAATATATTTTGAAATATCTCCAGTTGCATGAAGGTGCATAAAGATCATAGTAAAGCCTAACAAAATTAAAACTCTAAACATTAATATCCCTCCTTTTTAATGAATGATTAGTAGAGATAGAACTAATACTAGAATAAACACGTATACAAATAGTGAGAAAACAAATTTTGTCTTAAATTGGCTCAACATCATTAATGTATTTTTTATATCGAACATAGGACCAAATACTAGAAAGGCTATAATTGCACTATCATTAAATGTACTTCGAAACGATGAAGCAATAAAAGCATCAGCTGAAGAACATAGCGATAAAATATAAGAGAGGCCCATCATTACTAAATTTGAAGATACTACGCCGTGCCCGAGATCCATCAGGGTAGAGGTCTTCACATAAGTTTGCATGGCAGCTGCGATTAACCCCCCGATAATGACAAATTTTCCAACAGAAAAGAATTCATCAATAGTATGTTTAAGAGCATCTCCTATTTTTTCACTCATCTTCTTGGAAGCAGTGTGTACATGTATTTCATTTTTAACTTGTGGCGTTTTAAATTGAAAGGCTAAAATTAAACCTACTATTAAAGATACAAGAAAGGCAACAACACCACGTTCAATCATGATTTTCCAATCATTACCGAAAGCCACAAATGTCGCAAATAGGACAACAGGATTAATAATAGGCCCTGTTAACATGAACGGAATAGCAGCATATAAGGGAACACCTTTTGCCATTAAACGTCTTGTAATAGGAACGATTCCACATTCACAAGCTGGAAATAAAGCTCCAATTACACTTGCCAGAACAATTGCCCCAAACTTATTTTTAGGGATAGCTTTTGCCATCATTTCGTCCGTTACAAAAATTTGAATAATACCAGAAATAATTACACCTAATAATATGAATGGTAAAGCTTCAATTAGAATACTAATAAAAATGGTGTTCATTTGTAAAAGAGATGAACTCATTATACTCACTCCAACTAAGAAATAATCATGGTGCTTTATATTTAAATTTTCTATTTGTTTCTAAACATAAAAAAAGCCCCTTTAAATAGAGAGTAATATCACGTACAAACATTGATATTACACTATTTACCTAAAGGGGACAATCTCACAATAAAATACATATATACAATAGTCGTAACAAAAAATTATCTTTATAACATAAACAAATAGTAGTCTCAAGGAAAGTGAGCTTAATCAAAACCATAAAGACCATATTATTTAAAAATGCAAATTCAAACAAATCTTTGGATATCATATTCTTTTTATACAAAGATCCTTTAATATTTACATGAACATTTCTTTTTACATTTGTACTTTATCATAGAAAAATGAAAGAATGGTGAAAAGTCATCTAATATTTTTCACCTTCATTTCTAATCATACGTTTTGCAGTACTTTAACATAATAATCGGAGAATATAACTATTTTGAATGCGTATAGCTTATCATTAATGAAGTAGATCTATCTTAGAATATATCTATTCACCAGGACCTATGAGCTGTTCACCCTGATAAAGTTCATATACGTATGGGTTATTAGGTTGATGAATGGACTCAATCTGTTGAACCTGAACATAGGGGACACTTTCTCCGTTGTACGTAGTTTTTTTGAGTACTCCTTTTATATGAACCCAAGTATCTTTTTTTAATGCTGAGGCATTTTCTAGTGTAGACAATAAGCCGTATACAGATGCATCTGCTACACAACAGGATATCCCAAAACGAGCAACAACAAATTGATTATCTTTAAATCCTTTTTCACGATATACAAAGCCGTTGACCTCAATTTTCTTTCCAATAAACTGATTTGTGTTGTTTTCAATAATGTTCATGACTGGAATATAGTCGGTGTCATTTATAGAAATCTTTGGTTGTTTGACTAGCTTCTTTTCGAGTAATTCATAGAAACCTTTAGGGGCCACTTTAGCAGCAATACTATTTTGATGTGTGGTTGGAACATTCTTTGGCGTTTCATCTGAATCTCCAGACAATAAATCATTCGTATCTTTTTCCAGTTCTGAATTAGTGACTTCAATTTTTTCATCATCTGCGGGTTGTTGCTGATTATCAGATGTATTAACTGAAAAACTTAACCCTCTTTTTACTGCAACGGAACTATCAAGTGTGTGATTTGAAAATAAAAAGCCACTCATAATAGGTAATAGAAATAAAGAGTAAATAAACGTTGTTCGGATTTTTCCTTTTTCCATATGATCATGACTGCATTCACAAGTTAGATCCTTATTTACGCTACTTCGCCAAATTTGTATAATTCCCAACAAAAAAAAGGTGCCAGAAGAAAATAATATAAAAGGCATCATTTTAGGCGCGATATATTGAACGATTTTACCCGTTAATATGAGTTTAAACATAAGTAGTGAAAAGCCAATTAGTAATATCCCCCTTATATAGACAACAAACTGCTGATCAATTTTTTTCATACCACTTCTCCTATCTACTAACTATTCCATAAGTCATGACGACGAGATACACAATCACAGTGATGATAAAAATAAGGCTAAATGCGAAACGTTTTTTAAAAAAAGACAATAGCATAATTGTGTTTTTAAAATCCATCATAGGCCCATATAGCAGAAAGGCAAGAAGAGCCGTAGGTGAAAATGTATGAGAAAAAGATGAAGCAACAAAAGCATCTGCTTCTGAACAAAGTGACAGTACATAGGCAAATCCCATCATAACGGCAGAAGACGTGTAATCATTGCTGGCAAGGCTTGTTACTAATTGTCTATCTAAAAAGGTTTGAAACAGGCTTGCTACGAGTGCACCAAATAATAAGTATTTGCCCATGTCGAAAAATTCATCACCGGCATGATATAACGTTTGTTTTAATTTATTGCCTACGTTTGCTTCTTCGTGTTCGTGAACGTGTACATGTCGTAGCTGATTTGAATTTTTAAAAAAGAAATAAACGGATAAACCAATTAACAGACAAGCCACAACAGCCAGGCCCATACGACTGTAGACGATGGATGTATTTGACTGGAATGCATAAAAAGTAGCAGCAAAGACAACGGGATTTAAAATGGGTGCCCCAACTAGAATGACAATGCCGATATGAAGAGGCATTCCTTTTTTTAATAACCGCCTTATAACTGGAATAATGGCACATTCACAAACCGGTAAAAGAGCACTTACTAGAACAGCTGGTAAAAGAGCTATATACGGATTTTTTGGAATCAGACGTTGAATGAATTCTTCTGAGACAAATACTTGAATAAGGGCAGATGCAAATACTCCCAGCAAGATAAAGGGGATAGCTTCAAGTACAATGCTTAAAAAAATGGAGTTTACATTTAATAAAGATGCTGGAATGGCTAAATCATTTGTATTTATATCAACAAAGAAAAAACAGTAACCAAAAAGCATTAGTAACAGCACACCAATTAGGTCTTTACTTAACTGTGATAGAGTCGTCATAATCTATCGTTTCACCTCCAATTACTAGAACTATATGATAGAGTTTGAACAAGTTATGCACCTAATAAAAAGAGCTAATATAAAAAATTTATTTAAAAGATAAAAACCTCTAAAATAATGATTATATCCCTTGGTTAAAACGTAATGTTTACGATTTGATATATATATTATGTGAAAATTATAAGATATAGAACTGAGAAAAATTAATACATTTAGTTTTTCCATTTCTTATCTTAGCATCATTGAATTCAGCACTAGAATATAGTGGGTTTTTCAAGAACATAGTTACTAATTGGAGATTTGGCTTTCTGTAATCTCTTCATTTAATTGGTGAATATTACAAAACACATTTTGAAGGATTGGACTTAAATAAATGGATAGCTCTGCTTAAAGAAACCCATGCGAAAGTTGTCCTTAACGTTAACATAAAAGAAACTAAAATTAGTACGGCAAACTGCACACTAAACTAAATTAAGAGAAAGACTGACCGAGACAGTATATAGAATTTCTTATAAACATTGCTCTTTATGATTCGTTTTGGAATAGCTATATCTTCATTACCACCCATATTTATTGCTTTCGAGACAATAATTTTCCTTAAGGAAAATTTAATGGTATAAAGAAAAATATTTGGTTTATTCTAATACTAAATATGAATATAGTGAGAGTGGATATATGAATTATTTGTATGGTGGAACCTTCCTGTTTGTTGGCCTATTTTTAATCAATGTTTTGTTTTCGTATCAAAATAAGCATATTGATCCAGATTTTGGGACTACATTAAAATACCAAATTTATGCTTTCCCGTTATTCTTAATCGCTAATATGTTAATTGGATATGGAATCAAATTTGGATTTAAAGCTATTCATAACTTAACATTTGTTTTACTGACATCGAAAGGGATGGAAGTAATAATTGCCGTGTTAATGGGTTACCTTTTCTTTAAAGAAGCTCCTACGTGGAAAACCTTACTAGGAATTTTTATTATAGTTATAGGGGTAGTTATTTCTAAAATGAAGTAGAGAGGGTGACAATTCAGTATAAACTAATTAAAAAGAAAGAGGTATTATAAAAAATCAATAAAATATTCTTTACCTATCAAACAAAGAGACTTTAAACATCTACAGTAAAGAAAAAGAATGAAAGAATAACACCTTTCATTCTTTTTTATATAGATTAATTCTTTTTATAAAAAATATATCTATCATTATCTTAAAAAAGAGATAATTTTATTGCTTACTTGCGCGTAATAAAATTTACATTATTTTAATACTTATATTGTTATAAAATATATAAGTTGGTAAAATGAAGAAAAATGATTGGTGGTATCTAGATATTAATGAGTATTAAAGAAAAGATACTAATGAAACATGCAGAAAGAAAACTACATAAGTTACAAATTGATCTTGTGCATTTTATTCCAGGAAGAATTAGACTTCGTTCAACTGTTTGGAAAGAGAATGAAAAACTAGTTGAATTAATTATTTTAAATTTGAAGTCTCAACCCCTTGTTTATGACGCAGTATTTACACCAGATACCGGGAGTTTACTTATTACATATAAGGCTTCTTATATGACAAATAACAAAGAACTTGAAGAGTGGTTTCAACTTATTGAACAAATATATCAAGAAGAATATAGAGCTTAAGGAAAGGGAGGGATGAGCATGCTTCCTACTGTAATTGGTTTAGGTGCCTCTTTTATTGCTCCAAAAATTATGTCTCAATTCCGTGATCAAAAAATAAAAGTAGTGCATGCGATGCCGGGGCGACTGCGTATACAATGTGACAGTTGGAAGCACCGTATCATTGCACATGCTCTAACGGAAGAAGTAAAAAAACATCCTCTTATTTTAACATCGGAAGCTTCAGAACTAACCGGAAGTTTAGTGCTTCAATTTGTTGTACCTCATATTAACCAGGAAGAGCTAGATGAACTGATGAATTATATCGTACAAATAGCAGCTAACGCCATTTTAAACAAAGATGCTACATTGATGAATGGCATGACTAACACACTTGGATTTATAGATAAAGGGATTAAAAAGCAAACTAATGGCTTTGCTGACTTTGATAGTTTATTTGTTCTATTTTTATTAGGAAAAGGAATTCAGACGTTTGGAAGTGCGCCTGCTTTCTCTGCAAGCTTACTTTATTGGTCATACAACATCATTAAGGATAAGGGGGAAAAGAATAGGTGATGATGTTCGGGGTAAAGGTAGCTCATTCTCTCCCTGGAAGAACCCGATTTTATATACCTAAACAGCTAGAGACAAACCATATTGAAACTTGGTTACGCTCTTTTCCAGGGGTATATTCTGCAAGCTATAATCAAGTAACCGGAAGTCTACTCATTTATCATCATATTACTCTCTCTTTATACAGTCTAAAATCGTTCATCCATAAATATAAACATACACTCAAGCAAGCAGCATGTTCATGGAAAAAGGCTATACCTATCATAGCTTGTGGAACTATTTTTTTAGTTAACTGGTACCTTCAACGTTCTTCGTATCCTGCTATAGTAAAAGCACTATCCTATTGGGTTAGCACCTTTACTGCTATTGGTACTTCCTATGAGGTAATTAAAGATGGTGTTATTCATGTCCTAAAAGAACGAAAAGGTAATGCTAATACATTAACAGCTGCTTCTATATTCGCTTCTTTGTATATGAAGAATCCAGGATCGGCTTTAATTATCACTTTGATGTCTACTATTAGTGAGCTGCTAACAGACTATACGTCTGAACAAACCAAGCATTATATTCACTCCGTCCTAAAATTAGATGTCTCATATGCTTGGAGAGTAAAGGAAAAGGGCGTTGAAGAAAAGGTTTTAGTCGAGGATATTGAAGTTGGTGATAAGGTTGTAGTTTTCACTGGAGAAAAAATTCCCGTGGATGGAATCATAATAGAGGGGAATGGTACAGCAGATGAAGCTTCAATTACTGGGGAGTATATGCCACGAGAGGTAAGTGGTGGAGATAATGTGTACGCTGGAAGTGTTTTGCAGAGTGGACACGTTACTGTAACAGTTGAAAAAGTAGGAGAAGATACATCCCTCTCTAAAATTGTGAAACTATTGGAGGAAGCACAAGATAAGCGCGCTCCTATTCAAAATATAGCCGATACAGTAGCTGAAAAAATGGTTCCTGTTTCTTTTGGTTTGGCACTGCTTACATTTTTTTTCACTCGAAACCTTAACAGAGCGATGAGTATGTTAGTTATTGATTTTATTTGCGGAATTAAATTATCAACGGCCACAGCTTTATACGCATCCATTGGACGTGCTGCAAAAGAAGGGGCTATTGTTAAAGGCAGTGATCATATTGAAAAGATGTCTAAACTAAATACAGTTATTCTTGATAAGACTGGAACTATTACAGAAGGAACGCCTGTGGTTCAGCAAGTAATTGCTGCTGAAGGCTTTAATCAAGAAGATGTCATTCGTTTAGCTGCAGCAGCTGAGAAAAATTCTACCCATCCTATTGCTGATGCAATTATGAAGCAAGCGAAAGATTGGAACATTTTAATTCCTATTAGAGACAATAATGCTCAGGTAGAAACAACGGTAGGAAAAGGAATTTCCACTTGGTTAAATGGTAAAAGAGTTATTGTTGGAAGTTTACGCTTTATGAATGAATTAAAAGTTAAAACAACCAACTTACTTCAACACATGCAAAACGACGAAAATGTGATTTATGTAGCTTATGATCAAACACTTGTAGGAGTAGTTAGCATTTTTGACAAAATACGTTCTGGTATGCACCGCGCAGTGAACAATCTTCGACATCAAGGTATTAACGACATCATTATGCTTACTGGAGACAAGAGAACGGTTGCAAGAGAGATGGCGCGTCGCTTAAAACTGAACTGGTATCATGCAGAGGCTTTGCCAGATGATAAAGCCTTTTATGTGAAGAAGTATGGAAGAACGGGAGCTGTCATGATGGTAGGTGACGGCATTAACGATGCACCAGCTTTAGCTCATGCTCATGTAGGTGTAACGATGGGTGCTAAACGAACAGACATTGCTTCAGAAGCCAGTGACGTTATTATTACGTCTGATAACCCAGAAATGCTTTCTGAGTTAGTTGGACTATCTAAAAAGACCATGAACATTATTAAACAAAACTTTATTGCCACGTTTGCTATTAATGGTATTGCAATATTATTCGGTGCTTTAGGTATCTTCTCTCCAATTGTGGGAGCAGCTATTCATAATGCGGCCACTATTGGTGTAGTAATAAATAGTGCAAGAATTTTATGGTTAGGGAGGGAAACCAATGAATCCCAAATTCTACGTTCTGCATGATATACCAGGTCGTATTCGATTTCATATCCCAGCATTGAGAGATAAGAAAAATCATGTGGAGATTGAGCATATGTTTTCTGCTTTAAAAGGTATAACAAGTGTGAGAATAGAACCCACCATTCAAACCATGCTTATTCACTATGATGTTTCACAACTTTCTCGCAATACCATTTTTCGTTATATATCTATCTTTTTTCAGCAAACGCGTTTAGATCCACTAGATGATATTATGATTCAAATGGATCCTGCCACACGAAATGATTGGCTACGTACATTGTTTTCTGGGGGATTACTTCTACTAGCAGGTATTCGAAAATCCTCTTTTTATAAACCAGATGCACTCGTATATGGAGCAGTAGTCGCAACAGGCTATACGGTCTTATCCCATGGTACGAGCAATAAAATGAGGCACCCAGATATTTTAACTGGAATTGTTACGATGTTATCTCTAGGGCCATCAAATATGCTATATGTAGCGATGATTACATGGATTGTGAATGTGTTGGAATTGTTACATGAAAAGCAGAAAGTGCAATCACAAAAGTTATCTACAATTACGTAAGATATTCATTCATACCTTTTGTATGAATTGATATAAAAAACTTAGGATTATGGGGGAGTTTTATAATGATTAATCGCGATTTTCTAATGGGATTTGTATCAGGAACAGTGGTAGGCGCAGTAGGCTACCGTTTATATGAACAGAATGGTGGGCAATTACAACGTTTGGTTCAACCTAAACAGGCATATGGTGGACAACAAACTATTTCATCTTATCAACCTTCTATGGAAGAGCTTCAAGCACAGAAAGAGCGTCTAGAAGATATGATTGCTGAATTACAAGTAAAATAATGATAAAAAGAGTGAGAGATAGTTCCAGGCTACCTCTCACTCTTTTTATTCATAATGAGGGAATCATTTTTAAATGATGAAACGCTTATTTACCGTATGCTAAAAAGTTTCCTGTGGTAAACTCTTGTTATTATTATATTCTGCAATTTGAAAATTATCAATAATTATAGAGGAAAATGTTCTAATTTTACAAATGAGCAGAAGGAGTAATTTACTTTTTATTTAAACAGCGTTAAAAAATTACAAATAAAACTCTTGACTTTACCTCTATAATTTTTGAAGAAAATTGAACGTACCGACCGTAAAAGTATACTTTTACGGACGTTGAGTTTGTATAAAAAATTTATCATTCTCGACGTTCGTTTAAATTTAAAAATAATTTACGAACGTTCTTTAAAATACATGTAGTTTTACGAACGTTTTTAGCAAAGTAATAGATTGAAAAGTCTACTTCCTATAATCAAACTTATGTAAACTCTAAAGAAAAAAGCTACTCCCTTACCCATGGAAGTAGCTTTTCCTTAGAACATCATACATGAAGAATAGTAGGAATTGGGGTTCCTATCCTCTTAGTTTGCTCTAGAAGTTGCATTTTATTCTTTTATTTTAAGTAAAAAAGAGAACACCAAAGGAATAATAACAAGCCTTCATCATATCGCAAATTTTTGCAATTGATTTGCATAAAAAACAGTCTCGAAGTAAGAGACTGTCATCTTAATCTGCTTACTATAATAAGATTTCTTTATAATTTCTCTATAGAAGCTCTTTTCATTAGCCGTTTTAACTTATTTTCCGTATCCGTTTCCTCTACCGGTGTGTAGATACTACACCGCAAATCCATATCCCCTTGAACTTGGAGGGAAGTTAAATTAAATAACATTTTCCCTGCTTTGGCATGTCTAAATTCAATAACCATTTCGGGAGCTTTACTTACTTGGCTTTCATTCCATAAGGCTTGGAATTCTGGATGTAAATGACTCATCTGACTAATAAACTGGTTGTACCATTCATCACCTAAATAGTGTCCATAATAGGTACGGAAAATAGCAAGAAAACCTTTCGCAAAATGCTCCCAATTGACAGCTAATGCTTTCAATTCTTTTCGGGCGAACACTAATTGAATTAGATTTCTTTGATCATTTGGAATTTGTTCGAAATCTAGAAAAACATGAGCTGCTGCGGGGTTCCATCCTACAATATGGCAATGGCGATCTGTCACGATAGTCGGACAATAGGTTAATTCAGCTAGTATTCGCTTTAGAGAAGGGCTAAGCTCTAATTGATCTTTTTTTGGATGAACAATTTCTAACTTTGTTTCTAATGCTAGATCATATAAATAGTCTCTTTCATCGCTATTTAGTTGTAGAGCTGTAGAAATACAATCAAGCACAATAGAAGAAACTTTTATATCTCTTCCTTGCTCTAACCATGTGTACCAAGTGGTACTTACCCCTGCTAATTGTGCAACTTCTTCTCGTCGTAATCCGGGTGTCCTTCTTCGGGTTCCAGCTGGTAACCCAATAGACTCTGGCTTAATTTGAGCACGTTTAGCTTTTAGGAATGTAGACAGGGCCTCAAGCCTAGTTTTATCGTTCATTTTTAAAACTCCTCATCATACAATTTACCCTAGTAGTAGTTATACCAGGATAAACAATCCCTTGTAATAGGATAAAAGGACTGTAAAATACAAGTATATTATTGATTTGGAGTGATGAAAAGTGGAAAGAGTTGTGATTACAGGTATGGGAGTAGTCTCTCCTATAGGAAATAACATCAGAACATTTTGGAACAACCTAATTAAAGGAGAGTCCGGCATCTCCTCTATAGATACATTTGATATTACTGACCATAAGGCAAAAATTGCAGGAATTGTTCGGGATTTTGATGCAGATGAAATTTTAGGAAAGAAAGAAGCAAGGCGTTTAGATCGCTTTTCCCAATTTGCTATAGCTGCAGCTGAACAAGCCTGGGCAGATTCTAAGTTAGATCTCAATCATATAGATCCAGAAAGGTTAGGCGTATACGTAGGTTCAGGTATAGGCGGCATTGAAACCTTAATTGAAAATATTGATGCACTTAGACAGAAAGGGCCAAGGAGAGTCAGTCCAACTCTCGTGCCGGGTATGATTTCTAATGCTGCTGCAGCACAAATTAGCATCAAGTGGAATGCAATGGGCCCTTCTATGTCACCAGTTTCTGCCTGTGCCATTGGAAATACTGCTATTGGCGAAGCTTTTAGACTTATTCGTTCTGGAGAAGTTGATGCTGTGTTTGCGGGTGGAACAGAGGCTGCTATAACTGACTTGTCAGTAGCCAGTTTTGGGAATGCTACCGCATTATCAACAAGAAATGACGCTCCTACTCAAGCTAGCCGTCCTTTCGATGAAGACCGTGATGGATTTGTCATGTCAGAAGGAGCTGGAATTCTAATCTTAGAATCTCTGTCTCATGCTTTGCGTAGAGGAGCAAAAATTTATGCAGAAGTCATTGGATACGGTGCAAGTTCAGATGCACACCATATGGTTGCTACACATCCAGAGGGTAAAGGTGCTTATCTTGCAATGAAAGCAGCTTTAAAAAATGCAAACATACCCCTTGAAGAGATTGATGTTATTAGTGCTCATGCAACAAGTACAAAAGTGGGTGACATCTCTGAAACCAAGGCTATCAAGGAACTGTTTGGAAAACAAGCTTATCAGATTCCAATAACAGCTAATAAATCTATGATTGGTCACATGTTAGGAGCAGCTGGGGGGGTTGAAGCAATTGCTTTGGCAATGAGCCTTAAGGAAGGCATAATTCCTCCAACAATAAACTTAGAAAATCCGGATCCATTATGCGATTTAGATTATGTACCAGGTATTGCTCGCCAAGTAAAAATAAATACTGGTGTATCTAATTCATTTGGGTTTGGAGGTCATAATGCAGCTATTGTTTTAAAGAAATACGAGTGACTATATTTTTAGGGAGTTTAAATCCTTGATAAAATATAATTGCAAATTGCTATTTAAGTTGGAGTAAAGATACCCAAAATCGAATCCATCTGGCAAACCATGCCCTAATTATAGAAGTTCCTTAGGTACTCGCTGAAGAGCCAGATTAATGTCCTTTTATATCCTAACTGCCACCCTAAACTATATTTTCAAAATACTAAAAGAAATGTTGAGAAGTGACAAGCAAGCATTAAAGTAAAAGAGCAAACTCTAGTGACAAGGAGTTTGCTTTTTTTATTTATGTCTTTTGAAGCCAAAACTCACCATATAAGCTATTACCAAGGAGATAACAGTAGCAATACTAACCTTTATGTAAGAAAGTTCTAAGGCCCACGGACCGTATTTATGTGGATTCAAACGATACATAGACCACCACTGTCCATTTACACCTTCAAAGAATGAAATGACGATCCATAAAAGAACCAAAACTAAAAACCATGAAAAAAAGATAATATAATTAGAGCGTTTTTTAACCATTGCTCAATCCTCCGTCTTCTCAATTCATCTACAATATTCTTCTCTCTTATTATAGTAACAATAATCGGGAAAACTTTAGAGTTTTTATTGAATAAAGAACTTTTGTCCGTATATAATATTGAGAACGAACGTTCTTTTATTTAAGGAGTTCTTTCAATGGATTATGGGCAGCTACCAAACAGAGTGATTATTTGTATAGACATGAAATCGTTTTTTGCTTCGGTTTCTTCTGTCATACGGGGCTTAAATCCGTTGAAAACAAGGCTTGCGGTGGTAGGAGATATCAAACGGTCAGGATCGGTTGTGTTAGCTGCCACACCTTTATTAAAGAAAGAAGGAATCAAAACAGGAAGTCGCCTCTTTGACATTCCTAAAAGGAAAGATATCCATGTGGTGAATCCATCCATGGAGAGATATATCAAGGCTTCGAACTATATTTCGAGTTTGGTGTTACAGTATGTAGCTCCTGAAGACTTTCATGCGTATAGCATTGATGAGTTATTTATTGATGCGACAGCTTCTTTGCATTTATTCGCTAAAACACCAGAAGAACTGGCCCATAAAATCATCAACGAGATTTATCGCAAGACATGGCTGACAGCTACCGCAGGTATCGGTCCGAATCTCTTACTGGCGAAGGTGAGCTTAGATCATGAAGCCAAGAATAGCCCAACAGGAGTTGCGTATTGGCGATATGAGGATATTCCCTTTACGTTGTGGTCCATTCATCCGATGAAGGATTTCTGGGGGATCTCGTCTGCTACGGAAAGACGCTTAAATCGTTTGGGCATTCACTCTATCAAAGAACTCGCTCTTTCTTCAAAAGAGATGTTACAAAAAGAATTTGGCATACTAGGCGAAGAGTTACACCAACATTCGAACGGGATTAATTACAGTCGCATTTCTGATGTATATATTCCTAGCTCTCGTTCCTTTGGAAAGAGTCAAATTCTATTCCGTGATTATACAAACCGAAAAGAAGTGGAGTTATTGCTGTTGGAGCTATTGGATGATGTGTGTTTCCGTTTACGCATGCATTAAGTGGTGGCTCAAACGATTCATTTATCCATTGGCTATAGCAAACAAACAGGTGGAGGCTTCTCCAGACAAAAGAAAATGGGAAGAGCTTCAAACTTAAGCCAAGATATTTTCCCGTATTGCTTAACCATCTTACATACATATGATAATGGAATGCCGATTCGCTCCATTGGGATCCCCTTATCAAACACAAGCATTGAAGAAGAGGAGCAAATGAGCTTATTTGATGACATCGATCAGCGTGAAAGAGCCTATGCTCTTGCCAAAACGATTGATGACATTCGACTGCGTTATGGCAAGAATAGTGTACTACGTGCGTCTAGTCACCTTCCTTATTCAACAGCTCGTTATCGAAACGGCCTTATGGGTGGCCATAAAGCTTAAGTAGGAAAAAGAGATGGAACATAGAGGAATGAAAGTAACAACAGTATATTATAAGTGTGAATATAAAGTATACAAAGATTGTCATTCACCTATTATTGTTTCTTTATAAGGTAGATAACAATAATAAAAATATGCAGTATCTATAGTATTCATAGAAATAAATATTAGGAGACGAAATCAAAGGTTAAAGTAAGGAAAAACCCAATCTTACCATTACAGAAGATTGGGTTTCCTCCTATTTATCAGCAAAACACTTAGTTATGACCAACTATTGGGTGTGGTACATATGGATCTTCAAGAAACGCAATTTCTTCAGGTGTTAACTTAATCGATAAAGCATCTACTGCATTTTCAAGATGTGATGTTTTCGTAGCACCAATTATAGGAGCTGTTACTGGTTCTTTCTGTAGTAACCAGGCAAGTGCAATGTGTGTACGAGGAATACCATGTTTTTCTGCGATGGATGCTACCCGTTCTACAACCAATCGATCTGAGTCCGCAGTCGCATCGTATTTAGATTTTTGAATTTGATCTGTCTCGGAACGATGTGTTGTTACTGACCAGTCACGGGTTAATCTCCCTGATGCAAGAGGGCTATATGGAGTGACACCAATTTTCTCTTCCTTACAAAGAGGTAACATTTCTCGTTCCTCTTCACGGTATATTAGATTTAAATGGTTCTGCATGGACACAAACTTAGTCCAACCATTTTTTTCAGCCACATGTAATGCCTTTTGGAACTGCCAAGCGTACATGGCAGAAGCACCAATGTATCTTGCTTTTCCAGCCTTCACTACGTCATGTAATGCTTCCATCGTTTCTTCAATAGGAGTATCGTAATCCCAGCGATGAATGATATAAAGATCTACATAATCAGTTTCCAGTCTCTTAAGACTTTTATCTATTTCACTCATAATTGCTTTTCGGGAAAGACCAGAGCCATTTGGACCTTTATGCATTTGTCCATGTACTTTAGTTGCTATGACAACTTCATCACGATTAGCATAATCCTTAAGAGCTCGTCCAAGATATTCCTCACTTGTACCCAGTGAGTATACATTTGCTGTATCAAAAAAATTAATCCCTAAGTCCAGGGCTTCTTTTATAACAATGCGAGAGTCATCTTCATTAAGCACCCATTGGTGAAGCCATTTGTTGGCGTCCCCAAAACCCATACATCCAAGACAAAGTCGAGATACATCTAAGCCTGTATTACCAAGTTTTACATACTTCATTTAATTGCCTCCTACTTTTCTAATGAGTCATACACTTTTTTAAAAAAAGACCTTAACGGTAACAACTTTTTTCAGCAAGGTCTCTTAATTTTTAGGAATAATTTCATTGACACATGCTAATGTGTTAAGTGTTCTAGGAAAGCCCATATATGGTAGGCAGTGAGTGATAGCAGTGATTACTGTTTCCTTGTCATTGCCCACATTTATGTTACCCTGCACATGTGCTTTCACTTGACCTTCAGCGCCGCCCAACGCGCTTATAATACAGAGCGTTAATAGCTCTCGGGTTTTCAAATCGAGTCCGTTACGAGTATAAAAATCTCCGAAGCAAAAAGCAGAAAGAAATTCCTGCATATGCTTTTGATTTAATGGAGCACTCTCCTGCATTTTTTTATGCCATCTCTAAAAATCTCTCCTTGAGTTGCAAGCCCCTTTTGAAAGCGATTATCTTCATCGACCGTCTTTTGGCTTTCAACCGGTAAAGCGATATTCTTTGCTTTGAATACCTCATTAACTTCATTGATAGCATTTAACGTTTTCGGAAATCCAATATACGGAGCACATTGGTAAACCGCCTCTTTGATTTCTACAGGTGTTAGCCCAACATTCAATGCTGCACTAACATATGCTTTTAATTGAGGTAACGTCTGGTTAGTAGAAAGAACCACCAAGGTAATTAACTCACGCTGTTTGTCATCCAGATTACCTTGATAAAAAACTTCCCCAAAAATAAAATAGCTCAGAATGTCCTGGAAATCAGGATCAGTGGCATGTGTACCAGGTACTCCTTCACCAAATAGCTGTTTGAATTTTTCTTCGCTCTTTTCGATACGATTCATAAACAAGCCTCCTGATAAAAAATAGACAAGTTCACATTTATATTAGCTACTTTTATTACAGTTGATTGGTTGTGAGCTTCTTTGAAATCCTTTTTCCTTAACGCTTTTAATTATGTCATAAATATCAAAAAAGCCTTAGCCTATTATTATCAAGTTTTTGCCTAATCCTCTCAAACTTTCTTACAAAATCTATGACTATCAGGTATAATGAACCGAAAATAAAGAAAAGGAGAATAAGTTATGTCTAACACACCCTATAAGCAGCAATATGAACTTTCTAGACTCATTGAACGCCTTTGCAAGCAGGACGGTGTTCATCCTACTACCATTCCATCTTTATTTCTCATCCGCGAATCCATTATTACTGAACCTATTTCTAGGGTTAACGAGCCATCTTTTTGCATTATCCTCCAAGGAGAGAAGGAGGTATTATTGGGAGAGGAAAGATTTTTATACGGTCCTGGCCATTATATTGTGGCATCAGTTGACTTACCAGTTACAGGTCAAGTCATCAAAGCCTCAGCCGATGCCCCATATTTAGCCTTCAAACTTGAATTTACCTCTAGCCAAGTTTTAGAGGTTTTGAATGGCACAGATTTTAAAACGGGGCAGGGAAAGAACGCAAAACGAGCTATGTACGTTAGCGAAATAGAGCCATCTTTGTTGAACGCCGTAGTAAGGTTAGCATCTTTGCTAGGCACTCCAAAACATATCCCTGTTCTTGCTCCATTATTAAAAAAAGAAATTCTTTATTGGATTTTGCAAGGTCCACATGGCGAAGCGCTTGAACAAATGGCATTAGAAGGTAGCAATGCCTCTAGAATAAGAGAGGTTATAGATCATATCATCAATAATTACGAAGAGTCTTTTCGTATTGAAGAGCTTGCTGAAATAGCGAATATGAGTGTTTCATCGCTACATCGACATTTTAAAGATGTAACGGCAATGAGTCCCATTCAGTTTCAAAAACGACTGAGATTGCAGGAAGCAAGGCGCTTGCTATTAGCTGAGTCATTAGATGTAGCTGATGTCGCATTCAGGGTGGGATACGAAAGTCAATCGCAATTTAGTCGAGAATATTCCCGAATGTTTGGCTTTCCACCTAGAGTAGATATAAAGCGAATGAGAGAACACTACGTTTAAATAAAGAAAGATTGCAGATTGTAAAAGGTGGTACTTAAATTAAAGGGTACTTTAGTTCGATAAAAAATAGTAATTTTAAGATTTTCAACAATCTGGATTTTTAATGGAAGAAAGATTAAAAAAATAATTATCCATGTACACATAGCTAAATGAGTAAAAACAATTAAAACAAAAGATTTTTTTATTGAATCTTGATAAAATGAAAAATGGCGTCCATTCGCCACTATGCCAGAGTAATACAGAGAGTTAAAAGAAATGAATAAATAAGCAAGTAGAAGTAGCTCAACCTGTTTTAACAGAAGAGCAAATAGAACAAATCAATTTCACCTTTATTGAAGCCTTACATACAAATAAATAAGTATACTGTACATATTATATATAACAAAAACGGGATGCAAACGATTATGCATCCCGTCATGTGAAGAAGGAAAAAGTAGCTTTTAATGCAGCATATGATCTTTAAGGAACACCTCATTTACGTAATTGCATTGCCTAATGAAACAGTAACTTGAAAAAGTATATTCTCTTTAACAAACACCTCATTTAAGCATTGAGCTAAAAAAATATACAATGTGAACGAAATCGTTCTTGGTCTGGGACAAACACCTCATTTGTATAATTATAAATGAATATTATTGTCTACCCATTATATATATTCTTACTACGTTCATGACTACCATCCCCTTATGAATCAAACATACATCGATTTACAATAAGGTTTTCTGAAATATACCTGCTGTAGACACCTCATCCCAAATGTAAGAAGCTTTGTAATGATTAGTTGTAATCAATAACTTGTTTTCCTTCTTCCCTAAATAGAATATCCCAATAGCCTATTTATAATTCAGTAAAGCTAACAGGTGTTTTTTGGATTACATGTATCCTTCATCTATAAGATAGATTAAATAACGAAGTCTTATTATGGATAGCTAAAATAAACAGAGATATGTATGTATCGATTCATTTTATTCGATGTATTCGAGCATCGAAAAGCCATGCCATTTATGCCGTATCATAAGTTTTTGATAGGGGAAAGATGAATAGATGAAATTGTTAAAGGTATTGTTTTCCTTATTTGCTATCAATCCTACTACATGTTACACTGCAGATAACTTATTTTTGTTCGGTATATTGAGAAAAGAAAAAACCCTAATTAGAAGTTTTTATCTTGAAATAGTATGTTTGGGCAAGAGTGGTAATACATTTGTGGAGTATTCCACAGCAGGAGGCAACATTATGACACAAGGTACAGTAAAATGGTTTAATGCAGACAAAGGTTTCGGTTTCATTGAAATCGAAGGCGGAGACGATGTATTCGTTCATTTCAGTGCTATTCAAGGTGAAGGTTTCAAATCATTAGAAGAAGGTCAAAAAGTTACTTTCGATATCGAGCAAGGTCAACGCGGAGCACAAGCTGCTAACGTTCACAAAGCATAATCAAAAGTAATTAAAAAAAGGACTCCTGTAAAGGAGTCTTTTTTTATGGTTTTATGATTAGAAAACCTTTATTTACCTATAAAGAAATAGATGTAGAAAAAGAAGCATTCTTATGCGTAAATGGCATAGGCATGCTTCTTTTTTCTGCAGATATAGGTTATACCTATACATTTTCTTTTACAATTCAACATATTAAACCTTATTATGGAATTAAACTCAAAATAAGGTGGGAGATGCTTGTATGAGAGCTAAGATTGAGAAAGCGAACCATGTAGTGATGTTTGAAACAACTGGTGAGTTTTATGCACACGAAGTGACTCAAGGTCCTAAAGTGGGTTTCTTTGCTTGCCCCTCTTGTGGAGTAAAAGTTTATCATAAACAAGACCATTTCTTTTCGCATGATCATGCGCGTACGTGTACTTACGTACAAGAGCAATCTAAGATAAAGTTCTAAAACTGTATCCTAAAACCGAGTTTGTAAATTTATTATTGGTTAATTTATACATTTATAGTATAATATTAAAGTTGTAGTTGTGAACGTATAAAAGGAGAGTCAGCATGAAGGGACTAAGTACGTTGAGAAAGATAGATGCAGTGGGTCGTATAGTGATTCCTATTGAGCTAAGAAAGCTACTAGATATAGGTAAAGATGATGAAGTAGAGATTATATTGGAAGATGATCATATAGAGATAAAAAAATACAAAGAATCTAATGAATGTCTAATCACAGGTGAGATAACGCCTCAAAGCCGTAGATATGCAAATAACTTAGTTCTAAGTCCATTAGGTGCAAAAATTTTATATAACGAAATAAAAGACAAGCAAAAAACCTTTGAATCATAAATTCAAAGGTTTTTTATTGAATTATTTTTTATGTTGTATACTCTCTAACCAATTTTGGACAGAAGATCCCAAACTAGTTGCTCCTACTTTTAATTCATCCATAATATAAGAAATCAAATTGTGTAGACTGTACTCTTCTTTATAAGGATTATTTTTATTGATGAATTTTAAAACCTCTTTTAATTCCTTTATTCTTCCCTGGTCCAATTCTTCTTCTAAATGGCGAGTCATGTATTCATCAACAAAATCAGAATTTCTAATGCTAGCCTCAATTAAGAAAGATGCTGCTAATGCTGGAGAACAATCTAAAGCGTAAGCTAAGCGTTTTAGAACATCATACGTTTCTCCATGTCCATCCTTTAAGCGAGTAGAAACACGCTCTTTTTCTATATTTCTATATAAGTGTCTAATTGGCTCTTTAGACATATCGCCCATATACACAGTGCTGCCAAAACTAAATCCTCTTCTAAAATAATTTGATAAATAGTCCATCACTTTTGAAGAAGCAAGGCCTGATATACAAATTGACTCAACTACACTTTTTACAGGTGTATTCGTAATATAAGACAATCGATAAATACATTCTTTAAGATCAATTGGAAGTGACGGTTTTACATCTCGTTTTTTGTCACTTCGGATTTTTCTTTTCTTCTCTTCTACTCTCACATAATCACTCCTAAAATCTAAAATTATCTCTAGGACAATGACTTTTTGTACATACCTAAAACATGTATATGGCAGGGGAGGGAGGAGCATGTATATTTTTTTGAGATAGTGGAAAAAACTTATAATACTAGAACATGAGAGGAGTCTTTTGTATGAAAATGACGAAGGAAGAAGCACAAGAGATCGCAAAAAAAATAAAAGAAAACTCTAATAAGTACGGATTGCCTGTAAAAAAAAAGAAAAATGCTAGCGCAACCTAAAGCCGGATATATAAGAAAAAGTCTTCAATTTAATAAAAAATAGAAGACTTATATTTTTCTACTATAGTACGCAATAACATTTATTCCACTGTGTAATGAAGATACGATAAATGTGGGTAAATCTTATAAAAAAGAAATGACTTCCTTAATATTACAAATACCATAGCTTCAAATTAGATGTGTCGATAGAGAAAAGTTAAAAAAGATACTGCCTGATAAAAGTAATTTATCAGGCAGTACCTTTTCAAAATATGATTATTGGCGACGTAATTTATCAATTTCTTCTGGTGTAAGGTTTGTAAATTCAGCGATTGTTTGGTTATCTAAACCCTTTTGAATCATACTTAAAGCTACTTTTATGATTCCTTTCTTTTCGCCTATTTCTTCACCTATCTGTTTTCCTTTTTCTTCTCCAAGTTTTTCAGCTCTTTTTAACGCTGACTTTTCATCTAACAATGCTTTTCTTCGTGCTTCATATGCTAATAGCACTTCTGGATCTTGGCTAACACGTTCCCATTCATCCATCGCTTTCTTTAATACTTGATCTTCTTGCATCGCAATCTCCTCCAATACCTGAGTGATTTCTTCATCTTCGGATGCTTCAAGTAATAATAACCATCGCACAAGTTGATCTTCTCGTGGATCTACCTCTCTGTTACGCCATTTAATGAGTAACTTAGGTAACTCCATAAAATGAATTTCTAGCATATCTGTTAAGAGTAATTTCTGCTCTCGCTCATATAACTGAAAGGTCGAGTGATAATTATGAATATGAGATAAATAACGGAAGTTCACAATATTAATGGTAATCGTTTTACAAAGCTCTCCGTAGTCCATGCCTTCTTTCATTTGACTACTATACATTTTAGACCAGTAATAGAGTGTTCGTTTTTCCATGTCATGTTTGTTATTAAGCTGAATTTCAATATTGACGCGGCTTCCATCCTCTAACTGTGCGTGTACGTCTAAAATAGAGCGTTTATCTTCTTGGTTTTCTTTATTAAAATGTGGGTCTAATAACTGCACCGTCTGAATTTTTTATCAACTGGAAAACGGAGTGCTGCGTTTAAAAAAGCAGCTAAAATAGATTCATTCCCATGTGTGCCAAATAGTGATTTAAATGCAAAGTCGACACGCAAGTCTAATCGTTTTTTCATAATACCCTCCATCATTTCCATGTTTGTTATTAGTATACCATGACTGTACTGATTCCTTCTATCTAACACTTTAGGAACAAATTGAGTATCAATACGGTATTTATCACACCTAATTATGAATGTTCTTCGGACAAAGAAGCAAGAAGAGTATTTAGAATAAATAGAAGTACTCGTGCTGATTGCTATTGCTAATAAATAAAATCCTCTTTGCCATTATTCTTTTAATTCGAGGACGTTCTTTGTACATATGAGAATACATTTAAAACCAATAAACGACTGAAAGCAAAAAAGCTACTAGTATTCCTAGTAGCTTTTTACTTAAAAATCGCTATATTCCTCTAAATCATCATCATCTAGAGAGCCAGATACCTGTTCTAAATCTGCAATCTTACCTTCTTTTAAGGTTTGACTTTCTGAAGGCTTGTCTTCTATATCCTCTTGCTTGACTACAAAGCCATTAGCCTTAGCTAATTGTTTTAATTCCTTCAGTTCTGAATTGATATGTTCAAGAAGTTCTTCTGTTCTGTGACCTGAATCTACTTGGTCGTTAGATGAACGATGAAGGTCCCGAACAATTAAAGATGAAATATAGTCTCCTAATTTTCGAGACTTCGCATATTTTGCAAGTATGTCATAGACTTCATCACTCAACTGGTTGGTCTTAATTGTAAAGGCGTTTTGACGCTCTGACATGGTTATCACCTACGCTGTTAGGATTTAACGGCTTTCTTTTCAGCTTGTTTCTTTTGAAGGTAACCGATGCTTCGGATTTCTAAGCCAAATAAGTTCAAATGACGGCTATCTTCTGGTACTTTATGATATTTCTCTGTACGTTCTTCACCAATCTTTTCGATCATGCTTGTCATAATGGCTACTTTTAGTGTCGGAGCAACACCACCACTATATACGTATTTACGGATTTTATTTGCCGGTGGTGGGGCCACATCATTTAACTTCGCTAGTAAAATCTCTACATATTCTTTCAAAGAAGATGTAATTTGAGCTGTTAAATCAATGGATGCACCTGTGTTTTCATTTTTTAACTCGAATTTTTGTTTACTGTAGTTATCTAAAATAAATTGATCAAAAGCACGTAAATCTGTAAACAGCTCAGGGAACTTCTCTTTGCGCAATTTATCAATATGAGCTAAATAGGGAATACCTTCAATACTTTGGAATGATTCACGGCTGTTCGCAGCCTTTAATCCTTCTGGTAAAATAACGACATCAATTGATCCCCCACCGATATCAACCATCACAGTTTCACATTCTACATATTCATTGGCGTCTTCGCGGTCTTGAAGTGTTAGGTCTTTCTTTAACGCAAAGCGCGCAATTTCGCCTTCTTTTAGGCAAGCACTTTCGTCCACAGCTACTTTTAATTCTTTTTCAAACCCTGGAGTATGAATACGGAATGTATGATTACCTAAGAAGCGAGTGGCCATGGCTTTTTGCGCTTCACCGAAGGTACTTTCTTTTTTTAGTAACCAGATTGGTAACATCGTAGAGAAATAGTCAATTGCAATGTTGTTATCCTTCTGATCTTTTGCATGCAACGCATGGTAGTATGCAATGGCAGCCAAAAATGTCACATAAGGAATATGGCTTGTAATTTTGTTATGTAAACGATTGATGTGATTGTTGGCAAGTTGTTGACTTGCTGCAATGTCACCCACTAGGAAATAACGCTCTGTCTCTTCGTCACCAATTGTTGTAGATAATAGGATACGCTTTTTAAATTCTTCTGGTGCAGTTACCGCATCTGTAAAGAATGAATCAGCAGCTTCTTTTTGGAGTTCTACTACGTTGGTTGGAAAGTCAAATAGGTATCCATCCATAATATTCATATCGACTGAGTTCCCACAGTCCTTGTTAAAACGTGAAATTTTCATCTCTATACACCTCGTTTTTAAGTTGAACTTCTATTGAACTCATTATACACAAAAAAGGGGTAATGTTCAATCCTTAAGTTGAACTTATTTATCATCAAAAACTTACATATATCAACAATTAAATTTGATTAGTTGAACTTATTATAAAGTTAAGAGATAAAGGTTAGGGAGTGGTTCTCATAAAATGAAAAGATGATAAGTAATTTATAATGAAAAAGAAAGTATAAGGGGAATATGAATTTCACATAAAACAAGTAGATAGTTTTAAAGCTTCAAAAGGAAAATAAGAGGGCACACAAAAACAATTCTTAACTAGAAAAATAAATTTTCTACACTATATTTTAAAATATAAAAAGTGGTTATATAAAAACTTTTGGGTTTTAATTCCATGATAAAGCGAACAATCAATACAATAGATTACTTATAAAAAATAAAAGTTTGTGAACGTATACTTTTTTGAACGCTTTTTCAACTTTAGGATAATGTTATAGGTCTATGAATATTTCCTTAAGGTTAAAGAACCGATAATCATTGTTATTTGAGGTGAAAGTAGTACAAGGTAAGGTAAACTAAACAGGAGTTTTATATAGGAAACAAAGCAGTATGAATTCCCAAATAGTAAACCACTTAACTAGACAAATTATTGAAAAAGCATCATATTTATAAGTGTTGTGTTTGAATATAAACTAGTCAAAGGGGTTTTACTATATTGAAGTTAGTTTGTAAAAGTTGCGAAATAGAAATTTCTAACGTATTAACAGAACTAAATGACATAAGCCTGATCAAAGAGGAAATGGAGGAAGATTATATTCCTCAAGGTTATTTCTTAATTGTGAATGAAGAAGATAAAGTCGATGAAAAAGGTACAATTATTATAAATATGAAGGACCTAATCAATTCTAAGCATCATCCAGATGGAGATCGTTTAAACGGATGCTGCGGTTTAGATGGCTTAGACGGTATGAACAGAGTCTGTTTAAATGACCATGAAATTGGTACTGAGAATTCAGATTGCTGGATGCCTCATTACATAGCTATAAATCCGAATATGGTAAACTTCACGTAAAGCTTTTCCCATTCCTTCATTGAAGAAAAATAACTTTTTTTAGCATTGATGTAGGAAATATGGTTTTATGGGAACAACAATGACAGTTAAAATCTCATATTCCTTTTCTATTCACTTCAATAAATATAAGAAAAAAGCGTCAGAAACGTTTCTAACGCTTTTTATTTACCCATTATCCTTCAACCTTCAGAATCTTGACTTCATTGCTCACCGAAAATGTGATTACCAAAGGTCCTTCAGGTGGGTTGTGTGGACCTGTAAACGTATGGTATTTCACCTTCACCACGAAATCATAGTTCGAAAACCCACCCGATACACGCTTCAAACTCAAAATATTTGCATTCCATAAACTATAACTACGATCAGGGTATTTCGTTCGAATCGCTTTCTCTGCATAGGGGTTCAGCAGCATCAAAAAGGCATCATAGAAATCCGTATGCTTTTGTGTGATGGACGGTTTGGGAGCAGCTTCTGTACAAGTGGCCATTCTTCCTGTTAAGCATAGGACAAGAGCTGTGGCGACGATGAATCGTTTCATCCGTTATCCTCCTGTTAGTATTTGTTTTAGTTAGTTTCTCCATATGAAGATGGACGATACAGAGGGTGAAAAAACGATATTGGAAGCTTACTTTTATGCAACTATACGCGCGTTCAGTGCCTCCTAAAGCATTGCTGTAACAACGATGTATAAAATTCTGCATAAATGACAAAACGAATAAGCAAACAAGCCCTTGTGTACCAAGAGCTTGTTTTTTGCGTGTGTACCGGAAAGAGACTTTATGTAAACTAGCTTTGTATATCATATACAATAATAAATCCAAACCACTAACAACCTTTATTTTTCTTATAATTCTTATTATTATAAAATTATAGAAATTTATAGGGGAGGAATGTATTGTTTTGCCTAACAAACTAGAAATAGATAATAAAGTTCGAGAAAATTTACGTTCGAACTGCTCAAATTGTTTTGGTTTGTGCTGCGTAGCTTTACCTTACGCAAAATCTGCTGATTTTGCCTTTGACAAAGATGGTGGAACTCCTTGCCGTCATTTACAGTCAAACTATTCATGTTCCATTCACGAAAATCTTATCACTACGGGATTCAAAGGCTGTGTGAGATATGAATGTTTTGGCGCTGGCCAAAGGGTTTCTCAAATGATTTATGGAGGAAATGATTGGAGACATAACAAAACAAGAGCTAAAGAAATGTTTAATGTGTTTCCAATTGTTCAGCAATTGCATGAAATGCTTTGGTATTTAAGCGAGGCACTTGAATTCCAAGCTACGAATTCCATTCATAACGATTTAAGGATTTCCTTTGAAGAAACGGAACGTTTAATTAGACAAACACCAGAAAACATTTTAAAAATTGATGTGCACGAACATCGAATGAAAGTTAGAGAATTACTTTTACATACAAGTGAATTGATCCGTCCCAAAACATCTAGTAAAAAGTTGGGAAAGAAATTTAAGCGTAGTAGTGATTATATTGGAGCTAAGTTAAGAAGAGCTAATTTAAAGGGAGCATTATTTATAGCTGCTGATCTTAGAGAGGCTGACCTTAGATTAACGGATCTTATTGGAGCAGACTTCAGAGATGCTGACTTAAGTGGTGCTGATCTTACAGGAAGTATTTTTCTTACTCAAGCTCAGGTGAATGCAGCAAAAGGTGATTTACACACAAAGTTGCCCTCTGCTTTAACTATCCCAGGACACTGGAGAAAAGGAGCTCAAGGACTAGTAAACTAGTTCTTGAGCTCCTTTTCGTCCCTATAATGATGATTATGGTAACTAAAAATACAGACTCTATACAGTCGGAAAATAGAAAAAGACTGTCTCTTTTCACTAAGAAGAGGCAGTCACTTTCTGTACAGTGATTAAAATGTTGTGTTGACGCTTTGTTGGACCTTAAATAGTTTGCTCAAGATATCAAAATTTATTTATTTACATAAAAGAAAAAAACGAATTATATTAAATATTAATTTTAATTGGAATCTCTCTTTACAAACGTCATATTCAGGCGTATAGTACCTAACATACATATATAATCTTGCTATTTTCATACCTTTTATCGCTTAATCCACTAAGGAGTGGGGGACCCATTTTTGTGTGCACTTGCACTTGGGGTGA
>NZ_JBHZOX010000008.1:0-138184 GCF_042787905.1 Priestia sp. YIM B13551 | reverse complement strand
GCGGGGTGGAGCAGTTCGGTAGCTCGTCGGGCTCATAACCCGAAGGTCGCAGGTTCAAATCCTGTCCCCGCAACCAAATTATCTTTTATACATACTTGAATATATCATTATTATCCTTAGGCTATGCCTAAGGATTTTTTGTTTGGTTATATTTATAAACACTTGTTTAGGTTATGATATAAGATAGTGATGCAGATTAATCAGGAGGTTTTTTCATGTTACAAAGTAATATTCAAACTTATATTGAAAAAGAAATGAACGTTCAAGGTCAATCTTTATCTCTATACCAGGAAGAAAAGGAATATGCGTTGCAAAAAGAGTTGGTACCGCAAAACCTGATGATAGAAGAAAAAGAGGCATCTTTACGTTTTAAAGATTCTTATATCGAAAGAGTAGAGAAAGAAACGGACGAGCTGATCACAGAAGAATCTCCTCTTTCATTTTTAGATACTCCTATTTCTTATTTGAAAGAACACAGAAGTGAATTTCTATATGTAGAATCAAAATGGTTCGAATTTATTAAGCTTGATGGATGTTCTTTTGAAGTGGATGATGTGTTTGGCACATATAAAGTATTAACGGGGTTACATATGCAAAAAAAATTCGGTTCTTTACTAAAACAATTTTTTGCTAAAGAACTTAATGAAAGCCTAACAAGCGTCCAGCTTTTATTTAATGATAAAGATGGATTATGGGATGTGAATATTGAGTTAGATGCTATAAAAGAGTTTAATGAAAAAATGTCGATAGGTGAAGCTCTTGTTCTTACATATCGTTTTTTCTTTCATCTAGTGGAGTATGTAGAGAACGAAAAAGCTTAAGAAATGATGAGTACTTTCACTGTAAAGCATAGAACGTAGTTTCTATGCTTTTTTTGATGAGTAATACGTAATGAATGCTAAATGAAGCTGGAAATACATTTACATCTCTATGCTTTTATGGAATGATAAAGAGTATCTTTACATATATGACTGCTATGGGTAAGGAACAACTATCAGGAATCTTTCTAGTTTTTTGAGAAAGTAGCTCACTATTAGCTGTTAATAGCACTCAGAGCAAGAAAGCTTCCGTAGGATGAAGTATAATATATAAATACAGGAACTATTTTTAACTTTATAAAAAATGTCTGCTGACGTATGGGATTATAAATAAAGAGGGGATGTTCATGTTATTAAGAAAAATAAAGTCTGAAGAATTGGCAGAAGTCTATCAAATGGGATATGCCGCATGGCCTAAAGGCAGGACGTACAAAGAGTATGTGAGAGATAATCAAAAAGAAGAAACATATGGAATTCGGTATGTATACGTAAATGAAGAGAATCAAATTATTGGTTCATTTATTTTGCTTCTTTTACAAACTCCTCGATTAAAGTTTGCTTTGCATGGTATTGGATCCGTTGTTGTACACCAGCTTTATCAACGAATGGGGTATGGCCGTGATATGCTTGAAGACTTTTTTAAAAAGATGAAGATAGAGAAGCGCAGCGCTATTTTTATGCTGTATAGCGATATTCTTCCTGAATATTATCATCAGTTTGGGTTTAAGGAGCTCCCTTCTCATTTACAACGTTATCCTCAATCCATTGCTATGGTAAATTGCAGCGAGTCACAATATGAATACTTAAGTAAGCAATCCATAGAAGACATACCGGCCTATTTTTAAAAGGTATGTCTTTTTTATAGTATTTATCGGCACAATCGTTTACAATTTTATGTAAGCGTTTTCTTTATTTGGAAGATGAATGATTTTATTTGTCCTCATAAGCGTAGGCAAATCGTGCAGTTAATATAAATTTTATTACATAAAACCTTGCTATCATCTTACTAGTAACTCTTATTCATTTCCCTACCATACCGATATGTACGTTTGCTGCCAAGTATAACCATATCAATATAAGGAGGAAGCAGGAAGATGAAACGATTATTTATAGCAGGGATGATTTTTATACTTTTTTTATCTTTAGGTGCTGTATCTTCTTCAGCCGCAGGAAGTTTTACCTCTAAAACATATAATGGAAGGACATACAAACTGTACGTACCTAGCAGTTATCAGAGAGGTGCTGCCTTACCTCTAGTAGTTATGCTACATGGCTGTACTCAAGACCCTGATCAATTTGCAGCAGGAACACAAATGAATGAACTGGCGGAGACAGAGAAGTTTCTTGTTCTTTATCCAGAACAACCTTCTTCTGCTAATTCAAATAAGTGTTGGAACTGGTTTGATACGGCTCATCAATCAAGGGGAAGCGGTGAACCAGCGTTAATTGCTGGAATGGTCAATCAAATAAAAAGCAGTTATTCAATAGATGCCGACCAAGTCTTTGTTGGAGGGCTATCTGCTGGTGCAGCTATGAGTGTTATTATGGGAGCTACTTATCCAGACATATTTGCAGCTATTAGCGTTGGAGCTGGCTTAGAATATAAAGCAGCGACTAATGTGACAGGTGCTTATACAGCAATGAGCAGTGGAGGTCCTAATCCTATCCAACAAGGAGATTTAGCCTATTCAGCCATGGGAGATCATAAACGAGTGGTTCCAGTTATTTTGTTTCATGGGACGGCCGACTACACTGTTGCGCCTATAAATGCGCATCAAATATTATCGCAATGGACTCAAACAAATGATAGAGCGTCTGATGGGCTGGATAATAACAATATTGATGATACGGCAGATCAAACTGTAACAGGTACAGTATCTGGTGGAAGAAGCTATACGCAATATATTTACAAAGATACAGCTGGAAAAACAGTAATGGAAAAGTACATGATAGAAGGAATGGGACATGCTTGGTCAGGGGGAAGTACATCCGGTTCTTATACAGATCCTAAAGGACCAAATGCAACTAAATTAAGCTGGAACTTTTTTAAAAGCCATCCGAAAAATGGTGATGCTCCTAATTCAGGAGATATATCCCCACCGGTTACAGCTGCTTCACCAGCGGGAGGAACGTATGGAAGTTCTGTTTCTGTTTCATTATCAACCAATGAACCTGCCATCACTTACTATACATTAGATGGAAGCATACCAACTGTTAATTCTCTAAAGTACTCTGAGCCTATTACCATCAACTCTAGCAAAACAGTAAAGTTTTTTAGTGTAGACGCAGCAGGCAACCAAGAGGAAGTAAAGACGGAAGTTTATCAAATTTCTGGAACTTCAGAGAAACCTTCAGTATTTTCTTCGCTTGCTGCTGAAGATGGATTTATCGGAAACTTATCAGCTGACGGTATGAGTAGTTCTATTCATAAAATTGGGGATAAAGGAATGTACAATACCGACACATACCGAACCATTTTATCTTTTGACACAAGTTCTTTACCTGATGATGCAATCATTACGGATGTATCTTTAAAAATTTATCGCAAATCTTCAACTGGTAATATTTCATCTTTGAAAGGCGATATTAAAAGCGGTGTATTTGGAACTAGCAGTGCTTTAGAACAAATAGATTATCAGGCTTCACCATCTATTTCAGCGGGCTTCCAAATGTCAGTGCCTTCACTCAATAATGGATATACAACTATTCAACTTCCTTCCTCACTTTGGGGATATATGAATAGGACCGGCAAAACTCAATTTCGCTTGTCAAGCTCAGGTCCAGCGGACTTTTTAAGTGACGTAGTTGAAATTTATGGGGGCGACAGTCCTGCATATGCTCCAACTTTAACTGTTTCATATCAGTAAAAAAACCTTCTAAAAGCTAACTGCTTTTAGAAGGTTTTTTTTGCTGATAAGTTACTTTTATCACCGAATACAACTCCAACTTTTTATAGAGTTTTCTTCAAATTTTGACATGATTTTGATGAAATTTAATCATTATTCAAAAATGAATTGTCAGAAATATTACAAGAAAATGTTTAAAATTAATTAAATCCGTAATAAAAGTAAAATATTCCTGTAATGGAAGTGAAATGAACAGGTGGTATCATTCAGTCATTGAGTAAATAAGGAGGTATTCGGAAAATGAAGAAATTTGTATTTACTCTAGGGACAACGGCAATTCTTTCAGCAGGATTTGTGGGTGCAGCATCTGCCTCTACAAGCGGAACGTATGAAGTACAAAAAGGTGACACTTTATGGAAAATCGCTCAAAATCATAATGTGAGCGTAGACGAGCTAAAAGATGCTAATAACTTAACATCAACACTAATTTATCCAAATCAGACACTAAACTTATCTAGCATAAAAGAAATCGTACATACTGTAAAACGTGGTGACACTTTGTGGTCAATCGGTCAACATTATGGCGTAACAGTAGAAGAAATTAAAGAATGGAACGGTTTAACATCAGACTTAGTTTTCCCTGGAGAACAATTTAAAATTAAAACGGCACAAGCAGCTCAATCTCAAACAGCTAGTGCGCCAGTAGCAAAGGCAGCTCCACAAGCGCAGCAGCCTCAAACGGCACAAGCTCAGCAAGAACAAGCAGCACAAGAGCAAGCACAAAAAGAACAAGAGCAAGCTCAAGCAGCACAAGCACAGGTAGCACAAGAGCAAGCACAAAAAGAACAAGAGCAAGCTCAAGCAGCACAAGCACAGGTAGCACAAGAGCAAGCACAAAAAGAACAAGAGCAAGCTCAAGCAGCACAAGCACAGGTAGCACAAGAGCAAGCACAAAAAGAACAAGAGCAAGCTCAAGCAGCACAAGCACAGGTAGCACAAGAGCAAGCACAAAAAGAACAAGAGCAAGCTCAAGCAGCACAAGCACAGGTAGCACAAGAGTAAGCACAAAAAGAACAAGAGCAAGCTCAAGCAGCAGCACAAGCACAGGCCGCACAAGAGCAAGCACAAAAAGAACAAGAGCAAGCTCAAGCAGCAGCACAAGCACAGGCCGCACAAGAGCAAGCACAAAAAGAACAAGCAGCTCAGCAACAGCAACAAGCAGCTCAACAGCAGCAACAGCAGTCTCAACAGCAAGCTAGCGGCAAGTCTATGACTGTTGAAGCAACAGCTTATACAGCTAACTGTGCTGGATGCAGTGGTACAACAGCTACTGGAGTAAATTTAAAATCAAATCCAAATCAACGAGTAATTGCGGTTGATCCTAGCGTTATTCCATTAGGTTCAAAAGTATACGTTGAAGGTTATGGTCAAGCTGTAGCAGCAGATACAGGTGGCGCAATTAAAGGAAATCGAATTGATGTATTCGTTTCTTCAGATAGTGCTGCACAAGACTGGGGCAGAAGATCAGTTAAAATTACAGTTATCGACTAATACTAGTCTTATAGAATAGAAGTAAAGAGAGATGTCTTTTAGGAGACATCTCTTTTTTTTATGCTTAAAATGAACGTTTGAAAAAATTAGGTCCGGGCATACTAAAATTTATAGTAGGAATTAGTTTGTTATATTAGTAATTATTTCTTGATTTATATACAATGTTTGAGTGTCCTAAAAAGCTGAAAATATGTCAGGAGTATAGAAATATGAAACTTTATAAAAAAATGGCTTTACTAATAGTGCTGGGTGTTATTGCAGGATTCTCGTATCTAGGCTATCAGGGATTATTTCAGCACGACGATCATTTGAATACGTCTGATCATAATCCTTTATCTTCTTCTAAACAGAAGCAGAATAGTATAGAAATTGTAGGGAACCCAGAATCCATTGCTGTGTTAGTAAATAAACAAAATCTTCTTCCTGATCACTATGAACCCACTGACCTTGTATACCCAGACGTTCGGTTTATATTTAAAGAAAAAATTGAAAAGCGCCAAATGCGTACAGAAGCAGCAAAAGCGTTAGAAAGGATGTTTTCAGCTGCTGAACGAGAAGGAATTTACCTAGCCGGTGTTTCTGCCTATCGTTCTCAAAGCCGTCAAGAATCTCTTTATCAAGCGTATATAAAACAAGATGGAGAAGCGGCAGCTAATCATTACAGCGCTCATCCAGGCAGCAGTGAACATCAGACTGGTTTAAGTATAGATGTATCAAGCAGCACCGGTAAGTGTGCAGCTCAAGATTGTTTTAAAGATACTCCTGAAGCCAAATGGATTGAAGCAAATTCATATAAATACGGATACATTGTTCGCTATCCAGAAGGAAAGCAGCAGATTACAGGTTATAAATATGAGCCGTGGCATATACGATTTGTCGGGAAAGAACTCGCCTCTAAAGTGTCTAAGAAAGGAATTACGTTAGAAGAATATTATAATGACTACATGCAAGTTGATAATCCAGTTCAATAAAAAAGAAGAGTTATATAAACTCTTCTTTTTTGTATTGCTCGAATATACCCTTACTTTAAAAGGGGGAACGAGGGAAAGATGTAGAGATGAACCACGGGATGCTATATCCTATGCCTTACTAGTAAAAGAGTTAACGTTTATAAATTATAATGAATTTTGTGATAAAGAATACTCATGTTCGTTTTCATTTTCCTTCACATATTCTACAAAAAAGGAGGTGAAAGAAAATGAGTTTTTACGGAGGTTATGGTTATGGGTACGGATACGGAGCAGGTCACGGAAGTAGCTTTGCGTTAATCGTTGTGCTATTTATTTTACTAATTATCATTGGTGCTTCATGGGCAGGGCACTATTAATACGGTGTCCATAAATAAGCTCCCTTGAAATAATTCAAGGGAGTTATCTGTTTTTATCTATAAGTAGGTAACTGTAAGTACGAAGTGCTTACATATCCTTTAAAGCCGTTGTATTCTACAAAAGCCCAATCAAATGAAAGCTTGTTATCTTTTGAGTAGCCCCAAGCTAAGAAGCTGACGCTTTTTCCTTTAGGAATAGTTGTTACAACTTTGTTGCTTGTGCTAGGTCCTGTACGTAAATTAAGGTTAGCAGCTGTATGAACAGTAGAAGGGACTTTCATTAAATAGGAAGTACTGATATATCCGGTGCCGCCAATTATTTTAATAGCAGCCCAATCTGCATTTACAAACTTGACTACTTCAATTTGATCTTTTTTTCTTAATGTATCAAGAATCTTTCCCTGAGTGCTAGGTTTTGAACGTATATTGAGTACGTTTGCGGTCACTTCATATACGCTGAACGGTGCGTTTATTTTTTCTGCTGCACTTGCTGTTTGCTCGTGAGTGAATGGCAGTGTTCCAGATAGAGATGAAAAAGTAAAGCCCGCTGCTAATGCTAAAACCGATATAGATTTTGTAATTGTCTTCATACAAATATCCAACTCCTTAGTGAAATAGGTAATAACTTTTCTATAACACTAAGAATAAGGAATACTTGTTTCTAAATTGTTACCAACATATATCCCAGTTGTAAATTTATAAAAGGTCTGTAAAAAGGTTTATTTTACAGACCTTTTAATAGCATTATCGTTATTGTTCCTCGCGATCTTCCGTTGATTTGTAAAAAGAAAAATATACAAAAACAGATAATACTGTTCCATAAATGCTCCACAAAGCTAAAGCGAAAATAAATTCTTTCTGCAGGCAATAAATAATGGTTAAAGCAACTAGTGCAATAAAACTTATTAAAATGGTCTTTTTCATAAGCACCCCGCCTATTTAGTTTGATTACTCTATATGCTTTTTGATCTTGCTTTTACCCTATAATTATTCGACTGTTGCGCTAAAGATGAAAGGAAAAAGTTAAATAAAGCCGAACTTATAATAAAAAGAAGAATGCAGGGGGCGTTTTATGTTAGAACAACATGTGTTAGAAGATATACAAAAGCTACAGTCTATTTGCGAACAAGAAGAGCACATAGAGCTGAAGCTGAATTTTGATATGCTACGAAGTCGAAAACAAAATGAAGTTAACGATTTTTTTCATTATGAAGATAATCAGCTTGTTGGGTTTATTGGTCTTTATGGGTTTGGGAATACAGTAGAAATATGCGGAATGGTCGCTCCTAGCTATCGCCGAAAAAGGATTTTTTCAAAGCTGTTTTCTCAAGCTTTACATATATGTAAGAAGCGTGGGTATACAGAGATTTTATTAAATGCTCCTGGCGATTCGGTTTCAGGCAGGGAGTTCTTAAAGCAAATTCCATGTTCATTTACTTTTTCAGAATATCAAATGAAGTGGACACAAAAAGAATTGGAAGATGATAATCCCTTTGTTACACTTCGCTCTTCCCAATCAGATACCGATATGAAAATGGAAATACAAGTTGATGTGGAATGCTTTGGTATGTCTTTAACAGAAGCAGTTGCTTATTATGAACAAACGAAAACGGAAGAACAGCAAAATCATTTTATCGTAGAGTACAATAGTCAAGCGGTTGGAAAGTTAAGGGTATCTTATGATAAAAGCGAGGCATGGATTTATGGATTTGGTATTTTACCTTCTTATCAAAAATTGGGAATAGGAAAAGCTGCTTTAAAACAAGTTGTTTTAAAGCAGCTTCGGCTAGGATATGATATATTTCTTGAGGTTGAAGCGAAAAACAAACGCGCTTTGCAACTCTACGAAACATGCGGTTTCAATTCATATCACGTGCAGGATTATTACGTATACAGCTTGTAAATAAAAAACACGGAAATCTTAGATTTTCGTGTTTTTTATTTACATATTAGATGATATGTGCTTTTTTGAGTAAATAATGAGAAAGTAGAGAAAAAGTGATATGCCGGGTTGATAAAAACAGGAAAGGCCATACAAACATGATAGGAGCGCTGCAAGCAAGGATACACGTAAGAATACCTCCAATAAATGCTTTTCTAAATAATTGATAAGCCGTATACCCCAGGCTAATACTGATAAATACATTGATGAGGCTAAGAAAAATAAAAGAAAAAAACAAATTATTTCCCCCTTGTTTTTAATACACAATAAAAGCGAATATTTTACATTTTTAGTGTGGCAAAAAATAAAAAAACAATAAAATTTGGATACTAAAGATGAAAAAGGAAGCGATCTGTGTTATGTATAGTAAAGTGAATGAGAACGTTAAAAACGGGAATGAGTTAATAAAGCAATGCAGTAGAAAGAAAGGAGTAAAAGGATGGAATTTGCCCATATCTTTACACTAAGTGTATCTGTTGTAACAGCTATTAATATTTTATTAGCCGGTATTCTTATTTTCATCGAACGAAGAGATATAGGATCTACATGGGCGTGGCTTCTTATTTTATTTTTTATACCGATTGTCGGCTTTATTGTATATCTATTCTTTGGAAGACAGCTAAAACAGAAGAACTTTTATAAGTTATCATCTGATGAGCGGGAATATTTAAGATCTTCAGTAGATGAACAATTAAAAGAACTTAAAGCTACCCATGAATATCGAAATGATTTATTAATTCAACATAATAAACTGCTGTTCACTAATTTAAATTCTTCTAAGTCACTCGTGCGCACCGACAATGAAATTGATATCTTTAGTGATGGTAATCAGAAATTTGATGCATTGTTTGAGGACATTCGAAATGCTAAAAAAGAAATTAATATTCAATATTATATTATTCAACGAGATAATCTTGGGAAAAAATTAAGAGATGAGCTAACAAAAAAAGCAAAAGAAGGCATAAAGGTTCGCGTTCTTTATGATGAAGTAGGATCTAGAAAAATGACGCCATCATTTTTTAAGGAGCTTATTTCATATGGCGGCGAAGCACAGGCATTTTTCCCTTCAATTCTTCGCTTAATTAATTTTCGGATTAACAATCGAAATCATCGAAAGCTTTGTATTATTGATGGTGAAGTAGCATACATAGGAGGATTTAACGTAGGAGATGAATATTTAGGGTTAGATCCAAAAATGGGTTATTGGAGAGACACTCATTTTCGCATTAAAGGAGAGTCAGTGAACGATATTCAAGGGAGATTCATTTTAGATTGGCATCAAGCAACAAAGCAGCCAATTGAACTGGAACAATTTTTGCATCGTACAGAAACTCATTCTGGAACGGTTCCTGTACAAATTGTAGCAAGCGGGCCAAACTCGACTACCCAGCATCTGAAAAACATGTATATCTCATTGATTATGTCGGCCAAAGAAAGCGTGTACCTTCAAACGCCTTACTTTATTCCTGACGCAAGCTTTATGGATGCTTGTAAAATTGCTTTATTATCTGGAGTAGAGATTCATATTATGATTCCAAACAAACCCGATCATCCTTTTGTTTATTGGGCTACGTGGTCTCACGTAGGTGAACTGCTGACGTATGGTGCGAATATTTATCTCTATGAAAAAGGCTTTTTACATGCTAAAACAATTGTAGTAGATAGTGAAGTGTCTTCTGTAGGAACGACGAATATTGATCCACGAAGTTTCAGCCTTAATTTTGAAGTGAATGCAGTTGTATATGACCAGCCTATTGCCAAAAAATTAAAGAACCTGTTTCTTGAAGATGTGCAGTGCAGTTCAAAATTAACGCTCGAACGATATAAAGAGCGCTCTCTTCTTATAAAATTTAAAGAAGCGGTATCTCGCTTACTGTCACCAATTTTATAATACAAATCATTGATATCATGAAACAGACTTGAATTTTTAGATTCAAGTCTGTTATTTTATTGGTTTCTCCTTGTAAGGAGAGCTAGAGATAAAGTTAAAAAGTTTTACCAAAAAATCCAAGGGTATTAATACTATAACAAGCTAAAAAATGATAATACCTAGGAGGAATAGAAAATGACAAAAAATGTAGTAGGTACGTATGATTCAGAGGCAGCCGTTATTACAGCGATTCGAAATTTAAAAACACAGGGATATCCGGACAGTGCACTTTCTGTTTTGACAAACAGTGGTTCCCATCATGAAAATACAGAAGCGATTGAGCATTCTGCAGGAATTGATGTGCAAACAGTTGATACAGATCAACACTCAAAGCACCATCAATCCTTTATGGAGAAAATAAAAAATGCTTTTACGCCGTCTGAAGAAAAAATGGATCAAGATGTTAATCGAATCGAAAATCAATTAACCGAATATGGTGTACCTGCTGCAGAAGCTTCCTCATATGTATCTGATCTTAAAAAAGGAAAAGTTTTGCTGATGGTAGACGCAGTTGAGCATGATAAACACAATTCATCTCTAGGACAAACAGTGACACCTGCTGAAAAATCAGCTGACCCGATGAATGAAAAAATGTTATACGGCAATCACGAAAATAAAATAAGGTAATGTTGAAGTAACTAAATGAGATAATAAAAGACTGCGTTCTTAAATAAAAGCTAGTTAACGAAAGGAAGGGGACCGATGAGAAATCTAGAAAAAACGGAATATGAACTTGACTATTTAAAACAGCAGCAAGAAGTTAATCAAGAGCTCATCAAAGTTTCACAGTCTCTTGTTGCTACGTTAAAACAGTATGAAGAAGAACCAGAGAATACGGAAGTGTTAGCTGTTCTTGCTGACTTAGAAGGTCAGCAAGAACAGCTAAAAGCAAAGACTGAAAAGATATCTAAAGAGCTTGCACATTTATAAAGTGAGATAAAAGAAGTTCCTATAAAAGGAACTTCTTTTTATGTTTTATCATAAACACTCTATTGTGAGAGAAAGAGAACCTTATATAACGGGATGTGAACGTTATGGGGTAGTGGTTTTGTTTTAGATACATATAGAGTAGAAGGAACGCGATAAGAGATTATGTAAAAATTGGAAAAGGAAGAACGGTCATTCGCTCTTCCTCCAGCCGTATTGCTTATGATAGTGATTTAGAAACGTCCGCCGCCAAGTTGCTGTTCAGCCATTTGCACAAGGCGTTTTGTGATTTCGCCGCCTACTGAGCCGTTTGCGCGTGCAGTTGTGTCAGGACCAAGAGTTACGCCAAATTCGCTAGCGATCTCATATTTCATTTGATCGATTGCTTGTTGAGCACCGTGTACTGCTAATTCGTTGCTGCTCTTATTTCTGCTGTTTGCCATCATAATCAACTCCTTTTATAAGGTTAAGATTATGATTTGATTAATAGATAGTTTTTATACATAAAATAAAAAATTTTTTTCAGGGACTTATAGAATATGCTTATGGTAATATATAAAACGATTGAATACTTTCGTGATAAAATAAAGGAAGAGATCACGAAGAAAGGAACAGTGAAAGTGAAACCAACCATTTACGATGTTGCGAAAAAAGCAGGGGTATCGATAGCCACTGTATCCAAAGTAATCAATCAAACAGGCCGTATTAGTGAAAAAACGATAAAAAAAGTGAATGAAGTAATGATGGAATTAGATTATCAGCCTAGCAGTGTCGCAGCGGCGTTAACAGGAAAAAAGACGTACACGATTGGTGTTCTAGTTCCTGATATCTCGAATCCTTTTTTTGCAGAGGTAGCAAGGGCTTTTGAGAATAGTGCTAGAGCAGCCGGATACACGCTTTTTTTATGCAGTACAGATCATCAAACTGCGCGCGAACATGAATATATAGATCTTTTATTTAAAAAACAAGTAGATGGAATCATTATCGCAACCGAACTAAATGATACGAAGCTCGTAAAGAAAATTGTGAAGCATGATGTACCGCTTGTATTGTTTTCAGTTGACCATCCTTCTATCTCAACGCATGTAGTGACAATTGATAACGTTCGCGGAGGATATATTGCGGGTACGTATTTAATAGAAAAAGGTCATCAATCGGTAACGATTATGACTGAAAAAGATAGAAAAAGCAGTGAGGGGCGATTAGCGGGATTTAAACAAGCGCTCACAGAAGCAAATTTATCACTAGAAAATCAGTCCATTATCAGCTGTTATTCAACAGTAGAAGATAGCAGGAGAGCAAGTAAACAGCTGCTTTCCTTGCCTAATAGGCCAACAGCAGTCTTTGCATGTACAGATCTAATTGGGGTATCGCTCATAAACGAGGCAAGGAAGCAGGGGCTTTCGATCCCTGGAGATCTGTCGGTAATTGGATTTGATAATACGATATATGCCGATATTGCTGAGCCGGGTTTGACAACGATTGAACAACCTATTTCTCAGATGGCTACTAGTACGTTTGAACAGCTGTTAAAGTCTATGAAAAAAGAAGAGCATGCGAAACAGAGAGTAACGATTATTCCCGAACTAGTAGAACGTGCGTCGGTAAAAAAGTTATAAAGGAGAGAAAATAAAAAAGCTGCAGGTGTTGAGGCACCCGCAGCTTTTTCTGCTTAAGCATATTTATAGAGAGACTGGACTTTTGACTTCGTTTATTGTTTCGCCTTTGATAGTTGTCTCTGTTGGAATCGTAAGGAAACCAGTTAGAAAAGCACCAAAGAAGTATAAGCAAGCAAAGATCCAAATCACGCCGCCCGTGCCCAAAAGACCAATAAAAACGGTCACAATTAAAGGACCTACAAAAGCAGAAAGTCCAGATCCTAAGTTCAACACAGACATTGCCGCTCCTTTATTCTCAGGAGCTAAAGAAGGCACTAACGCTGTAAGAGGAACATATCCTGCTAGTGTTGCACCGTAACAGCATGCGACAATCATCATCACCCAATAATTATGTCCGACGAATTGCGGTACATAGTAGAGAGCAAGTGTTACAATTCCGCATCCAACTCCGCCAAACCATTTGATTGTATTTACCCAGCCAAACTTATCTCCAACAATACCAAAAATAATATTAAAAGCCATATTCACAAAAAACAATGTACCCCAGATTTGCAACCATTCACTCATCGTAAAATCATGTTTCATCATATATGTTGGCAAGAAAACAACAAATCCAAATTGAGCAGCAGAGTTAATAATCTTTACGATGCCTCCGATGCCTATTTTAGGGTTCTCAAATGCGATTGTAATCCCTTTCATTAATTCTTTTGTTTTATTATCGTTTACTTTTTGAACGGTAAACTTGTCTTTATTCATAATAATCGAAAAGATTCCACCGATCAAAACAAAAAGTAAACCACTCCACAAGGTAGCGATTTCGCCAATTTTCGGAACCATATAACTTGAATAAAAGGCTCCGATTACGCTTAATCCAAGCTGGAAGACAAACCAAAACCAGCCTACTGCTTTTGAAAGCATTTCCTGGGGCGTGCGGTAAGACACCCAGACCAAAAATGAGTAGGCAAATAAAGGGTAACCAAATCCTCTAAGAGCATAACAAATTAGTATAATTGTGTAATTCATAATATGAAGTCCTAAACCTATAAATCCAATTGAACCAATAATAAAGGATATCAAGCCGAATGCCATTGCTTTTCTAGGACCCCACAGCTGAACCAGTACGCCGGAGAACCAGGAAGAAACAGAGACCGTAATGCCGTAAACAGTAAACAGTAAAGCAGCATGTTCAATGGTTAAACCTCGTTCTACAAGATAAGGAGATAACCATCCTTGTTCTAAACCATCGCCAATCATAAAAACAATAATACCTATGTATCCCCACGTTAAATGAGAAGGGATCCCAATCCTGTCTAAAGCCGTTTTTCTGGAAATAAATTCATTCATTTTCCACACCACCAGATCGATTATTTTGTGTAAAACATCAAACTAATTTGGTTAAGCGCTTAATCTATTTGATAAAAAGTATACGCTTACATTTTTTGAACGTCAATTAAAATTTTAAATATATATAATTTTCAATTAAATTATTTTAATCATAAAAATATTAGTACGTAAGGCAATAATCACTGAATTCATGATAAAAATACTGAAATATAAAGAATTTCTTTATATTTCATTGATAAATAGATAAAAATAGTTTTTTTATCGTATACGTTTAGATTGTTAAAAAACAAATATTCTAAATAATCTATAAAAAAAGTTTGCATTTCAGAAAACGTTATGTATAATTGGGATTAGGAAAGCGCTTAACCTACATAAAGGTTTGAGCGAATGTTTTCTTAACTTTTAATTAAAGGGGAAAATAAGATGGGGATTCTTACAATTGGAATAATTGGTGCTGGACGCATAGGGAAATTACATGCTGATAATTTAAAATTAATGCCGCAAATAAAAATTAAAGCGGTTTCAGATGTGGTAGTAGATCATTTGCATGAATGGGCTGCAAGTAAAGAAATTTCGACGTTAACAACAAATTATCAAGATTTATTAGCTGATCCAGAAATTGATGCCGTTTTCATTTGTTCGCCAACGAATACGCACGCATCGATTATTAAAGAAGCTGCTCGAGCGAAAAAACATATTTTCTGTGAAAAGCCCGTTAGTTTTTCAGTAGAAGAAACAATCCAAGCGTTAGAAGTAGTAAAAGAACATGGCGTACAGCTTCAAGTTGGCTTTAACCGACGCTTTGATCCCAACTTTAAAAAAGTGCATGATCTTGTACAGCAAGGAGAAGTAGGACAGCCGCACATTCTAAAAATTACGTCTAGAGATCCTCAGCCGCCGAGTCCGGAATATGTTCGCGCTTCAGGAGGATTGTTCATGGATATGATGATTCATGATTTTGATATGGCTCGTTATGTAATGGGAAGCGAAGTAATAGAAGTATCGGCTTACGGCACGACGCTCATCGATCCTGCTATTGAAGAAGCGGGAGATATAGATACAGCCATTGTGTCATTAAAATTTGCAAATGGAGCTTTAGGTGTAATCGATAACAGTCGTCAAGCTGTCTACGGTTACGATCAGCGCCTTGAAGTTTTTGGTGAAAAAGGTGCAGCTGCCGCTGACAATTGCCGTCCTACTACAGTGGAAATATCAACAGGCGAAAATGTAGTTAAAGAGAAGCCGCTGTATTTCTTTCTTGAGCGCTATACACAAGCGTACATAGCGGAAGTGACACAGTTTGCAAGAGCAATTATGGAAAATCAAAGCGTTATTTGTACAGGGAACGATGGGTTACAAGCAGAACGAATTGCTAAAGCAGCAAAAGAATCTTTACTATCCGGGCAGCCAGTAAAGATTGAACATAAAAAATACGCAGTGAATTAATGACGGTAAACGTGGGGATGAAAGAAATTGGTCTTTCTACCCTTTTAGGAAAGCGCTTAACTAAGGAGGAATAAAGATGAATCCGCTTGTTTTTAAAGAAAATCGTGGGTTAGATTTCATCGCTGTTGGCCGTTTATGTATTGATTTAAATGCAAATGAAACGCAGCGTCCAATGGAAGAGACTAAAACATTTACTAAATATGTAGGAGGCTCTCCGGCTAATATTGCGATTGGAGCAGCAAGGCTAGGCTTAAAAACCGGCTTTATCGGAAAAGTATCAGATGATCAAATGGGCCGCTTCATTACTGGCTATCTTCAAAAAAATAAGATTAATACAGATGGCATTGCTGTTGATAAAACGGGGGCCGTAACGGGGTTAGCTTTTACGGAAATCAAAAGCCCTACAGATTGCAGCATCTTAATGTATCGAGATAATGTAGCGGATTTAAAACTAGATCCTACAGAAGTATCAGAAGAATATATTAAGAAGTCAAAGGCTCTTTTAATATCTGGAACCGCTCTTGCCCAAAGTCCTTCTCGTGAAGCCGTGTTTTTAGCACTAGAACACGCACGCAAGCATGAAGTTGTAGTGTTTTTTGATATCGACTATCGTCCATATACATGGGAATCAGAAGCTGAAACGGCAGTCTACTTTAATTTAGCCGCTGAAAAATCAGATGTGATTATTGGTACGCGAGAAGAGTTTGATATGATGGAAAAACTTTTAAATTATAAAGAATCTAATGACCAAGTAACAGCAGAGCGCTGGTTTTCTTACCATGCTCAAATCGTCGTGATTAAGCACGGTGGAGAAGGATCTATTGCCTATACAAGAGACGGCGATTCTCACCGTGGAGGAATATTTAAAACAAAAGTTCTGAAAACGTTTGGCGCTGGTGATTCTTATGCTTCAGCCTTTATTTACGGATTGATGCAAGGGCTTGAAATTCCGCAGGCAATGCGATTGGGAGGTGCCTCAGCTTCGATTGTAATTTCAAAACACAGCTGTTCAGATGCTATGCCGACAAGCGTTGAGCTCTTCAACTTTATGGAGACAGCAACGGAAGTTTTGCAGGAAGCTTAATAAACAAAGGGAAAATCTTGAGAGATTAAAGGAATAGAAGTTTATTAAAATCAGATAAAGGGAGAGATATTCTATGACACAAACAGCAGTAAAAACAGTAAAAAACTATATTGGTGGACAATGGATTGAATCAGCTACATCACAAACAGAACCTGTGTATAACCCAGCGACAGGTGAATTAATCGCACAGGTGCCTCTTTCTACAAAAGAAGATGTGGATCAAGCGGTGCAAGCAGCAAATGAAGCTTTCAAAGGGTGGGCAAAAACAGCCGTGCCTAAACGCGCACGAATTTTGTTCAAGTATCAGCAGCTATTAGTAGATAACTGGGATGAATTAGCAAAGTTAGTGACGGTTGAAAACGGAAAAAGCTTTAACGAAGCGCGAGGCGAAGTGCAGCGTGGTATTGAATGTGTAGAATTTGCGGCGGGTGCTCCTACGTTAATGATGGGGAAACAGCTTCCTGATATTGCAACAGACATTGAGTCTGGCATGTACCGCTATCCAATTGGTGTAATTGGAGGAATTACGCCGTTTAATTTTCCAATGATGGTTCCTTGCTGGATGTTCCCGCTTGCGATTGCTTGCGGCAATACATTTGTGTTAAAGCCGTCTGAGCGTACACCGCTTTTAGCTGCAAGATTAGCTGAGCTGTTTGAAGAAGCTGGTTTGCCAAAAGGCGTGCTAAACATTGTAAATGGTGCTCATGACGTAGTGAATGGCCTTCTTGAACATAAGCTCGTAAAAGCTATTTCGTTCGTTGGTTCACAGCCTGTAGCTGAGTACGTGTATAAAAAAGGTACGGAAAACTTAAAACGTGTTCAAGCTTTAGCTGGTGCTAAAAACCACTCGATCGTATTAAATGATGCAGACTTGAACGTAGCAACAAAACAAATTATCGGAGCTGCTTTTGGTTCAGCAGGTGAACGTTGTATGGCAGCATCTGTTGTTACTGTACAAGAAGAAATTGCGGATCAGCTAATTGAAAGATTAGTAGAGGAAGCAAATGGTATTGTAATTGGCGACGGCTTAGAAGAAAACGTCTTCTTAGGACCAGTTATTCGTGAAAATCATAAAGAGCGTACGCTCAGCTATATTGAATCAGGCGTGCAAGAAGGAGCAGAGCTTATTCGTGACGGTCGCACAGATGCAGCAGTAAATGGCAATGGCTACTTTGTCGGACCAACGATTTTTGATCATGTTACGCAAGAAATGAAAATTTGGCAAGATGAAATTTTTGCACCTGTGCTGTCCATTGTACGTGTGAAAACATTAGAAGAAGCTATTGAAGTAGCTAATAACTCTCGATTTGCAAACGGTGCTTGTATTTATACAGATAGCGGCGCAAGCGTACGTGAATTCCGTGAAAATATTGAATCTGGTATGTTAGGAGTAAATGTAGGGGTACCGGCACCTATGGCATTCTTCCCATTCTCTGGCTGGAAAGACTCTTTTTATGGTGATCTTCATGCAAATGGTACGGACGGCGTGGAGTTTTATACAAGAAAGAAAATGGTAACAACGCGCTGGTAAGTGATTCGTTAAAAATCGCATCTCATTTAAAAAGGAAGTATCAGGAATTAAAGATATTCCTTATGCTTCCTTTTTTAAAATCGCAATCTAGTACTAGAAGGGAGAAAGAAGCATGGAAACAGTTAGAATGACGACGGCACAAGCATTAGTGAAGTTTTTAAATCAGCAGTATGTTGAATTTGATGGAAAGCAGCATCAGTTTATTAAAGGGATTTTTACAATTTTCGGGCACGGAAATGTGGTAGGTCTTGGGCAAGCTTTGGAAGAAGACCCAGGAAATCTAGATGTATATCAAGGACGTAATGAACAAGGAATGGCCAATGCAGCGATGGCTTTTGCAAAACAAAAACATCGAAAGCAGATTATGGCTTGCACATCTTCAGTGGGGCCAGGTTCAGCAAATATGGTTACAACGGCAGCCACTGCTTCAGCTAATAATATTCCAGTTTTGCTGCTTCCTGGTGATGTATTTGCAACTAGACAGCCGGATCCCGTTTTGCAGCAAATTGAACAGTCATATGATTTATCTATTTCTACAAACGATGCTTTTCGACCAGTGAGTAAGTACTGGGATCGCGTAAGCCGCCCTGAACAATTGATGACAGCTATGATTAATGCGATACGTGTGTTAACGAATCCAGCAGATACGGGAGCTGTAACTATTTGTTTGCCTCAAGATGTGCAGGGAGAAGCATGGGATTTTCCAGCTTATTTCTTCCAAAAGCGCGTTCACCGCATTGAGCGCCGCCTTCCGACTAGGGACAGTCTAGCAGATGCAATTCAATTAATGAAAACAAAGAAAAAGCCAATCATCATTTGCGGAGGAGGCGTTCGGTATTCAGAAGCTGCAAAAGAGTTAAAACAATTTGCAAGTGAGTTCCATATTCCATTTGGAGAAACTCAAGCAGGGAAAAGTGCCGTTGAAAGTGACTATCGCTATAATCTGGGCGGAATAGGTGTAACAGGGAACTCAGCTGCTAATACAATCGCTAAAGAAGCAGATTTAGTAATTGGAGTAGGCACTCGATTTACTGATTTTACAACAGCATCTAAACAGCTTTTTCAACATCCCAACGTGCAATTTCTTACCATTAACACGTCTGAATTTCATGCAAATAAACTTGATGCCGTGAAACTTGTAGCTGATGCAAAAGAAGGGTTGCTTGCTCTTAGGGAAGAGCTAAAATCAATTGGCTATCAGTCTGTTTATACAACAGAAATTACAAGTGCTAAAGACGCATGGGATACAGAATTAGAGCGTCTACATAGCATACGTTTTACTGGTGCAGATTTTGTTCCGGAAATACAAGGTCATTTAGATGAAAGCTTAGCTGAATATGTAGAATCACTTGGTACTCAATTAACGCAAACAGAAGTAATTGGAGAGGTGAATAAGCTCCTTGATGACAACTCCGTCATTGTTGGTGCAGCAGGAAGTCTTCCAGGCGACTTACAGAGAATGTGGAAGTCTACTAAACCTAATACCTATCATATGGAATATGGATATTCATGTATGGGATATGAAGTATCAGGCGCACTTGGAGTTAAGCTGGCAGAACCAGCTAAAGAAGTGTATGCGATGGTTGGAGATGGAAGCTATCAAATGCTTCATTCAGAGCTTATTACAAGCCTTCAAGAAAGAAAGAAGATAAACATTTTACTGTTTGATAACTCAGGCTTCGGGTGCATTAATAACCTTCAAATGTCAAACGGTATGGGTAGCTTTGGCACAGAGTTTCGTTATCGAAACGATGAAACAGGAAAACTAAACGGAAACGTGATGAAAATTGATTTTGCAGCCAGTGCCGCAGGCTACGGTGTAAAAACGTATCGCGTAAGTTCTCTTGAAGAATTAAAAACGGCGATAGAAGATGCACAAAAACAAGAGGTTTCTACGCTAATTGATATTAAAGTGCTGCCAAAAACTATGACGAACGGTTATGAATCATGGTGGCATGTAGGAGTAGCAGAGGTATCTAAAAATCAGCATGTACAGGAAGCTTATGAAGATAAGGTGAAAAACCTTGAAATGGCAAGAGTTTATTAAGGAGTAGGAGAAAATGAGGTTGTTGAAGAGAAACATTCGATAAATATAAAAGAGGTTTTAATTTTATATAAGGGAGAGGAAGAGATGTTCAAGGAAAATACGGTCAAACTGGGGATTGCTCCAATTGGTTGGACAAACGATGATATGCCTGAGCTAGGAGCTGAAAATACATTTGAACAGTGTATCAGTGAGATGGCCTTAACCGGTTTTAAAGGAAGTGAGGTAGGAAATAAATATCCGCGAAATGTTTCAATCTTAAAAAAGGCATTATCGCTTCGAAATTTGGAAATTGCAAGTGCCTGGTTTAGTACATTTTTAACAACAAAGCCGCTGGAAGAAACGGTGACGCCATTTATTGAACATCGCGATTTTTTATACGAAATGGGAGCAAAAGTAATTGTTGTGTCTGAACAAGGGCACAGCATTCAAGGGCTGCTGGATGTTCCTTTATTTAAAGAAAAGCCTGTGTTCACATCGCAAGAGTGGAACAGACTTGCAGAAGGCCTGCACCATCTTGGGAAACTAGCACGAGAGAAAGATATGCATATTGTCTATCATCACCATATGGGCACAGGTGTACAAACAACAGAAGAAATTGAGCAGCTAATGGAGCTTACCAATCCGGAGCTTGTTTCGCTGCTATTTGATACTGGTCATCTTGTCTTTTCAGGAGAAGAACCTCTTTATATCTTAAAAAAATATCTGCACCGTATTAAGCATGTTCATTTAAAGGATATTCGTCAAGAAGTAGTTGATCGAGTCAAAGAACAAGACTTGAGCTTCTTGCAAGCGGTAAAAGAAGGAGCCTTTACTGTTCCAGGTGACGGAGCTATTGAATTTGATGAGGTATTTACTACGCTTGCCACTTCGGATTATAGCGGATGGTTTGTCGTAGAAGCAGAACAGGATCCAGCCCTTGCTAATCCTTTTGAATATGCTTTAAAAGCAAGAAACTTTATTAAAGAAAAAAGCGGTCTTTAATTTCCATTGTAAAAGATTTTACGCCTTTTATGTGTTTATGAAAGGAAAGGAGGAGAGGAAATGAAGCCAACCATTTATAGTGTGGCTGAAGAAGCAGGTGTATCAATTTCTACCGTATCAAAAGTCATCAATCAAACCGGTCATATTAGTGAAAGAACAAGACAAAAAGTAATTGAGGTTATGGCGCAGTTGAATTACCATCCAAGCGTCGTAGCATCTGCTTTAACAGGAAAACCCACTAAAACGATTGGGCTTCTCGTACCTGACATCTCCAACCCTTTTTTTGCCGATTTGGCAAGAAGCATAGAAGACCGAAGTCATGAGCGAGGTTTCCATGTTGTAATGTGCAATACCGATAACGATGCGGAAAAAGAGAAAAAATATCTATCGCTGTTAATACGTCAGAGAATCGACGGTTTAATTGTAGCTTCTGCTTTTCGCAATGCTAATCTTTTAAAAAATATGCTTAAGCAAGATATACCGATTAGCGTTATTGCTTCAGAAATTCCTCACATATCCGTTAATACAGTGACAGTGGATGACTACAAAGGGAGCTATTTAGCGACTGATTATTTGCTGTCTTTGCATCATAAAAAAATTGCGATTATTAAAGAAAATGCAAAAAGTAATCACGCCCGTTTAGATGCTTTTCGAGAAGTTATGCAAGAAAATGGAATCATCGTGCCGCCTCAGCACGTTATTACGACCGAAGCAAGTATTCAAAAAGGATATGAAAGTGCTAAGCAAATTTTTTCAATGAAGGAGAAAGTGACGGCTATTTTTGCTTGTAACGATTTACTGGCTATCGGCGTTATGCAAGCCGCAAAGGAACTCAAAATTGATGTGCCGCAAGACTTATCAGTGATTGGCTTTGATAATACGGTTCTTTCTACTACCATCACGCCCATGTTGACAACGGTAGCACAGCCGACAAAAGAAATGGCTGTAAACGTAGTGGATTTGCTGGTTAGAGAAATGAAATATCCAGCGATGCATAAAGAACATTTGCTTCTTGAGCCAAAATTGATTGTTCGGAAATCAACGGCTCCGTTACGAAGGGAAGCCACAGCATCTACAAATAATTGAACACAATCAAGAATATTGCCGTTAATAAAAAATCCTCATAGTCACATATTCAAAAGAATTTAGAGAGTCTATGAAGAAAAAATGAGTAATTAGTAAATTCTTATTGCGCTACTACATAAAGGAGGAATTTAAGCATGTTAGGTAAATTAGGTGAATTAAATAAAGGATACAACGTACTTACAGAAATGACCGGTCAGCACAAAGATATGCTGATGGATATTGGGATTTATAAAATGGCCCAAGGAAAAGAGGAAACTTTACTAGACAGTAGCAGTGAAACGGCTATTCTTTTACTAGAAGGAAAGGTAAAGCTAGAGTGGGAAGGCCATTCGAAAGAAATTCAGCGCCAGTCCCTATTTGAAGAAGAGCCTTGGTGTTTGCACGTTTCAAAAAATGTGGAGGTTAAAATTACCGGGCTTGCCGATAGTGAAGTGCTAATTCAAAAAACGGATAATGAAAAAGAGTTTTCATCAAAATTATATACGCCTGAAGATTGTCAAAACACAGTGGCTGGTGAAGGAGTATGGGAAGGTACTGCTCAGCGTGTAATTCGAACAATTTTTGACTACAATAACGCTCCTTACTCTAACCTTGTTATTGGAGAAGTTATTTCTTATCCAGGAAGATGGTCGAGTTATCCGCCTCATCATCATGACCAGCCCGAAGTGTATTACTATCGTTTTGACAAGCCCCAAGGATTTGGCTGCGCAATGGTTGGAGAAGATGCGTACCGTGTAGTTGATAATAGTTTTATTACAATTCCTGGTGAATTGGATCATCCTCAAGCAACGGCTCCTGGCTATGCGATGTACTTCTGCTGGATGATTCGCCATCTCGACAATAATCCGTGGACAGACCGTATTATGGAAGAAGAGCATAAGTGGTTATTAGAGCCGGATGCAAAAATTTGGCCTGAAAAATAAAGAAAGATCTTTATACGAAATGGGTTTCAAATGTTGAAAAACCTCGAATAAAAAATAATTATGCGTAAAATAATAGTTTATTTTTGTAAAATATGTTTTTATATGTTAAAATGTAGCTTGTATTAATATTCAGGCGATGATATCGCTCTTTGCTGCAGATTCCTTTTTAGGAGTCTCTTTTTTTTGGAAACTGAAGCAAAAGATACAGACGATTCGTATATAAATTAAAAGGAAAAGGAGATAAGCGTAAGCCGCTTATCTCCTTTTCTTTTTAGCGTTATCTAACGCTAAGTTCTTTTTCACTACTTTTTCTAAAGCAACTTCCACGTGAACATTTTTTTCATCGATGTCATTCACAAGCACGACGGTTCCTTTTCGTCCTTTAATCTTTAAATCATCACCCGTAGAAGGAATGTTTTCCCTCAGCTGGCTTAATAGAAGCTTTCTATTTTCAAAAAAGTGGACAGCCACCATTTTATCTCACCTAATTTCATATGATATGTGTGATACAAAGATGTGTATATGAAATCCTTCCTATACATTATGTCGTCAGGGGTGGTTTTAGAACACATTGAATAGACAATTGTTGCATCGATATATGAAATAAATAGGAGGGCATAGTTATAAATCTCCTATCCTTGGACATACTTATACTACTAATCTAAAAAGGGATGTGGATGAAAATGAAGGTGGCTATAGGATTAAGTGTATTTACGGTCGTTACAGGAGCAATTGCGTTAGGGTCGGTTTACTTTTTAGCAGGTATCTTTTCGTTTTTCTTAACGGTTTTTTCATAAAAAAATCCACCAAGAGGTGGATTTTTTTATTTAGCAGCGGCTTTTGTTTCATGAGGCGAATTGCCGATAAATCCAAATTTTCCGCCGACAACTTCTTTTACTTCGTGGATGACAATAAAAGAATTCGGGTCAATTTGCTGGATTTTCTTTTTAATTTTTAATAACTCGTTCTTTTTAATAACAACGTAAATAATACGTTTATCTTTGTTGGCGTAGTAGCCATATCCGTAAAAGATGGTAGCTGCATTTCCAAATTCACTGGTGATGACTTGTGCTATGTCTTTGTATTGATCAGACATAATCGTCATTGCTTTTTTGTTGTGGAAACCTTCAATAACGACATCTACGATTTTGGCACAAAGATAGACGAATATAAAAGTATAGAGTGTGTTGTTGACGCCAATAGCAAAAACTGATGCTAAAATAATGACGCTGTCCATATAGAACATGCTTTTAGAAATATTATAGCCTTTTGTATAGTTTAATAAATAAGCTAAAAGAGTTGTTCCACCGGTAGATCCATCTGCGATAAAAATGAGAGCAAGTCCTGTTCCCATTAGTAAAGCCCCGAATACAATTCCTAAAATCATGTCGTGAACGTGAAAAGGAATATAGCTGACTAGACCGAGGAAAACGGACGTCATGACGGCTCCTAGAATCGTATAAAGAATCGTTTTTTTGGTTAGAAATTTATAGGCTAAGGCAATAAATATAAGGTTTACAAGAAATGTGCTGATACTTGTAGGGATATGAAATAAATAATATAAAACAAGAGCAATACCAACTGTACTGCCGTCACCTAATTTATTTGGAATGACGAAAAAATCAATGGATGCAGCAACTAAAAGTGCTCCAACAATAATTAAGATGATGTCTTTATAGATTGTTTTCAATATACAAACCTCCTTGATTATTAGGATATTTTCACGTGGAATCTTGTTTTTACTAGTGTTTCACAAATAATGAAATAAAAAACGTCTTAGAAATTGTCTAGTTATAAAACTGATCAACTTCTAAGACGAAGAATTACGATACGTGTATAGGTCTTGATCCTGCTTTTCTATGCTTCGATGTCACCGATTATATAAACCTCTGACCGCTATGTCAACGCTGTGAGAGATGTTCAACTTTTCAAAAAATAGAAGGCGGTTTCCTACATAAAAAAAGAATCCTTTGCGATGGCGCAAAGGATTTTCAAATTTATTGGAATAGGGGGAATACGTTATTAGGATTACCATTTTCATAAATTAATATACCTTTATTTTTTAAAAAAATTTATTTGTTAATGACGATTGAAAGTTTGTAATTCACATGCTGATTTAGCTCTGTCAAAAAATCATTTAGTTCTTCATTTGAATGAAATTTGCATTCTAATAAGTAGCAGCCATCGCCGCTGATTTTAAAGTTGTTGATAACGTACTCCTGCTGACTTTCTAAAAATGTAAGGTAGGGGTGATGATGAATGCTCTGCGTATAGATATTTAAAAATGCATGGATGATGTAGCCGAGTTTTCGTTCATCAATGTTAATTGTATAGTCTTTGATAATGCCTTCATCTTCTAACTTTAATACTCTAGCAGAAGCGGCTTGTCCGGTTAAATGCACTTTTTCTCCTAATTCTTTCATCTTTATACGTCCATTTTTTGATAGCTCTTCTAGTATGCGCTTATCTGTATTGTCTAACATCGCTACAAATCCTTTCGTATTTCAAATCAAAAGGGTTAACTACTTGATGTCACCTATGTATACTGATACGTCTTTTATTTTATACTAAAGAAAAGTAAGAAAAAAGAGCAGTCAATATGCAAGATATAGAAACCGGCAGTAGTTTGTAAACAGCTAGATTGACGAAAGCTTAAGCTTGCTGTATGATTCTTTGAGTGTTTACGTGGTTCGTAACCATCCCACGTTAAAAAACTAAGGAGAGAATAGTAAGATGAATATAAGAACACTTTGCGTCAACGGTCTTTTAGCTGCTATGTATATTGCTGTCAGCATGTTAATTCAGCCGTTTGGCTTCACCAATATCCAATTTCGTATATCGGAAATGTTCAATCACTTAATTGTGTTTAATAAAAAGTACGTGTACGGCATTGTGCTAGGAGTATTTCTGACGAATTTGTTTTTTTCACCAATGGTCGCTTATGATCTGGTGTTTGGGGTAGGACAATCTGTGCTATCATTACTCATTACCATTTTTTCTATGCGCTACATTAAAAATATGTGGGCTCGTATGCTTGTTAATACACTTGTATTTACGTTCACGATGTTTATTATTGCGTTTGAACTGCACTTAGCATTTGATTTACCATTTTTCTTTACATGGTTAACAACGGCTGTTGGTGAGTTCATTGTTATGCTTGTTGGAGCACCAATTATGGCGGCAATTAATAAACGTGTACAATTTAATAAGCTAGTTGAATAAAAAAGATGCGGCTGTGATAAATCTCACAGCCGCATCTTTTTTTCTTTGTTATTCTATAGGTGTAGTGATAAACCCCTTATTTATTGAAGAGCTTTTCACGCATGGACAAATTACCCATATCTAGCATGTAAAAAGAGCAGATCGCGTTTGCGTTCTGCTCTTTTTGCTTAAGGCAATAGGAAATATCCGGTTAGATTATTTTGAAACAAGAAGTGACAAATCTCACAGCGCATTCTTTTTTCTTTTGTTACGATATACATATAGTTGGCAAACTCCTTATCGAAAAGTTTTTCGCACAACAACACATTACCTATGCGTAGCAATTAAAAAAGCAGACCGATGACGGTTTGCTTTTTTAATTGTATTTTTACCATTAAATAACTTTTTTGAGTTATGATTGTAAAATAACCTTTGTTACTAGAGAGGGGATTGTTTTTTGAATAGAAAGTTAGGAATTCTTGTTTTATTAGCGTTAGTCATCTTATTTGCCGGGTGTTCAAAAGAAGAAGACAACGTTCCTTTAAGAGAACTAGAAAAGATAAGTATTAACGTAATCAAAGAACAAAAAATGAAGCAAGGGATTTCATATGAAATGGAATTAGTAAACAAGAGCGATTTGACCATCAAACAAAATAATGTATTTTTATCGTATCCTTTAAAAATGAAAAACGGTTATTCTGATAATAAATTTAAGGTGTTAGCAGAAGGAAATAAATTAAATATCAAGCCAAAACAAAAGGTTAAGTTAACGGCATTTCTTCCTTATAAAGGAACTAATAAAGCAGCGTTAGCTATTGATGAGCCTGACGTAAAGTGCATAGGGTATTGGAATAAGCTTGATGACTACCATCAATTTTCTTTTGGAGGATCCTTGAAGCAAGAATAATATATAACTATTTGTTAAATGGTGGAACTGAGCGTAAGGGATTGATAAAGGTGGTGAATGAACAGTGAGTGTAGACACCGATAGATTGATTAGCTTCTTTATTTTATGGGGAACACCCGCTGTTTTTAGTATAGTAGATTACTTTAAACTGAGTAAAACTGAAAAAAAGAAGCTATAAGAGACTTAACATCTGTAAAATCTATTGTAACAACAGGATTTATATTGACCGGAGGAGTTATGGCGAGTTTAGGCAAGCTGTTATCTCTGCTGCCTCTGCACGTTATAGGTACTTTTATTTTAGTCATTGGTGGTGTCGTGGGCGCTATTGAAGCATGGAAGATAGAAAGAAAAGTATTGTTATCCTTGTTTTAATAGTATCTATGATTGCTCTTACATTTATAATATAAATTCTGCATGTAACAAAAGCTGCTCAAATTGTGAGCAGCTCTTATCAGTTTCTTACTTATTGTGTTTCAAGCTGCTGGTCTTTTTTCTTTAACGTAAGAGCGAGCAGGAACGAAACGACGGCGAAAGCGATGGCTACATAATAGACGGTATGAACCCCGCTTGTCATACTTTTTATTTGTAACAGCGTTTTATTCGTTTCATTTGATTGTTGAATAAAGTGCTGAGAAGCCATGGTCATAATACTTGTATACAAAGCGGGTCCAATCGCGCCTGAAACTTGGTTAATCGTATTTGAAATAGCTGAACCGTGAGCATGAAGCGGTTTTGGTACTTGATTTAAAGCAAGCGTCATCACGGGCCCGATGCTTAAACCTACGCCAATTGTAAAGGCTGCGTATAAGATGGCTGCAGTCTTCGTGTTTGTTCCGCTTGAAATAGTAGTGAACAAACTTAAGATAATTGTTAAAAGGACTAAGCCCGTTAAAAGCAGCGGTTTAAATCCAATTTTGTCAAACAAACGTCCTCCCACCATAGCTGTTAGAGCCAGCGTTACGCCGCCTGGAAGCATAAGAAACCCTGTTTGCGAAGGAGACAGTCCCGCAGCCGTTTGGAAATATAGCGGCAAAATTAACATCATTGAAAACTGAATCATCATAATAAGAAACATTAAGAAAATCGATCTTGAAAACACAGACGATCTAAAAGGCTTCATATTAATCATAGGAGAATTCAGCTTGCTTTGCTGTCTGACAAATAAAGCAAGAGCTATGACGCCAATTATGAGCGTAAGCCATACGATAGGATTACTCCATCCCGTCTCTTCACCAGCTGCGCTAAATCCATAAACAACTCCTCCAAACCCAATTGTAGAAAGAATCACAGATGGGATATGAATTGTTGGTCTAGATGTTTCAGAAACGTTACTGAGCTTGAAAAGAGCAAATAGGAAAATAAGCGCCGCTGCAATTAAAAGACCTAGAAATATAATTTGCCACGAATAATATTGAATAATTAATCCTGAAAGAACCGGTCCTATTGCCGGTGCAAATAAAATAGCTACGCTAAAAATCCCCATTACGGTGCCGCGTTTGCTAACAGGCACGAGTGTTAACATTGTGCTCATCACAAGAGGTAAAATAATGCCTGTCCCTAATGCTTGAATCATACGGCCCACAAAAAGCAGAGAAAACCATGGAGTAATAAATCCAATGAAGGACCCAATTAAGTAAAAGCTCATAGCCGTCACGAACAGCTGTCTTAATGTGAATCGTTGAATTAAGAAAGCAGACACCGGAACAGAGATGCCGATTACAAGCATATATCCGGTAGTTAACCACTGAGCTGAGCTCGTTCTAATGTGAAAATCTGAAATGATACTTGGCAAGGCCACGTTCATTACCGTTTCACTAATTAAGCATAAAAAATTTCCTAGAATCAAAATGAAAAGGATAAGCTTACTTTGTGTACTCATTTTTTCTTCTGTTTGTGTCATAAGTGACCTCCTTTTACTAAATTAATTTTTGTTTGCAAACAGCTTACCAATTTGGTCAGCTGCAATTTGCATAGGGACTGTACTATTTTTAGTTAATGAAAGAGTATAAGCACCTTCAATCCAAGACTGTATAGCTGAACCTAGCTGTCTTGCTTTCTCTTGTTCATAACCTGAACAAACTAACTTATCTGCATAAACTTGCTCCCACTCGTTATACACGTCTTCACAGGCCATACGAAGCGTTTCGTTTGATGACCATACTTCACTCGACATAGCAGCGAGAGAGATATCCTCTTCATTTTCCACTTGTTCAAACATTCGATCAGCCATCATTTTTATATGATATTGAATAGCTGCCGCGGCATCTTCATGAGAAGCGAGGGATTTTTCGATATAAGCTTTGACTCTTTCTCCCGTTTTTTGAATAGCTTCTTTTGCTAACTGTTGTTTTCCATCCGGAAAATAATAATAAATAGATCCTCTCGGAGCGCTGCTTTCTTTTGTAATTTGACTTAGACTGGTGGCGTGATAGCCTTTTTTGCGAAAAAGTTTAGCAGCTGCGCTTAAAATTTTTTCTTTTGAATTGGTTGGTTCCATGAAAACAGCTCCCTGATATAATTACTAGTTGATCGGTCAGTATAATGGTAGCAACTCTATACTGATCAGTCAATCCAGACGTCTAGGTCTTGTATATAAGTGAAGATTGATGCAAGCTTCACAGGTGTAAGCATTGATTGAAATGTTAAGAATAAGGTTACAAAGTATTTTGGAGCTATACTTCTATTACTGTTAAAAAAATATGATTAAGTAATGAAATTAAAAGCAGACGAGAAGCGTATAGCATGTTACGATAGGGACGGTATAGAAATTGGCATATGTCTGTTTCTAATAGAAGAGACAAATTTTAAAATTTTTAAATGTAAGGTTGTGATTCACCTGAGACTGAATAAATTTATTAGCGAATCTGGAAAGGCGTCAAGACGCGGGGCAGATAAGTTAATTAGTGAAGGAAGAGTAACCGTTAATGGAAAGGTTGCAAAAGTCGGAGATCAAGTTAAGCCTGGCGATGATATTCGAGTAAGCGGCCAACAGCTTCGGATTGCTCGAAATAATGTATATATTGCGCTTAATAAACCAGTCGGCATTACAAGTACGAGTGAAAAAAAAGTAAAGGGAAACATCATTGATTTAGTCAATCACCCTTTGCGTATTCACCACGTTGGACGACTTGATAAGGATTCAGACGGCTTAATTTTACTTACAAATGACGGCGATATTATTAATGAAATTTTACGTGCAGAAAACAAGCATGAAAAAGAATATATTGTTGCAGTAGATAAGCCAATTACACCAGAGTTTATCAAAAACATGTCTGAGGGAGTAAAAATTTTAGGCACAAAAACGCTTCCTTGTGAAGTGACACAGCTGTCTAAGTATGAGTTTCAAATTATTTTAACACAGGGTTTAAATCGTCAAATTCGCCGTATGTGTGAAGTGCTCGGATATGAAGTATACCGCCTTCAGCGCACGCGTATTATGAATATCCATTTAAACAACTTACCTGTTGGGCAATGGAGAGATTTAACGAAAAAAGAGCGTACGCAGCTATTCAAAGAATTAGACTATGAACCTAAAGAGTGGTAAATAAAAAGACACCAGCCTGTTAGACTGGTGTCTTTTTTATTCGCATACAACTACTTGTCTAGAAAATACGCTTTTGCGCGCTACGCAGCGATCTGAAATAGAAAAGCCAGCTTCATGAATCATATGGTCAATCGTATCTACTGTAATCACGACTACTTTATCCGCAAAGCGGCGAGCGTGTTTTAAAATAGAAAGCTGATCTTCAGGCGTCGCGTGGGTGTAGAGATTGTAAGGCATGTCGATGATAGCTACATCATAGTGAGTTGTAACATCTGAAATCGGTCCAGTTTTGACATCACCGCTTAAGCCGAAATGCGCAATATTTTCACGAGATCCGTCGGTCACAAGTGGATTGATATCGCGTCCTACAATATCAATGCCCATTGAAAGGGCTTCTACAAGGACTGTACCGATACCGCAGCATGGATCAATCGCTTTGATTCCTTCAGGGTTTGGAACGGCAATGTTAGCTACAGCTCTTGCAAGGCGGGTACTGAGTGCTGTAGAGTATTCACGCGGTTTCTTCAAATGATGCAGCCATACCGCTTCGCTTTTTTGATATTTCCCAAAATACCAGCGTCCTTCAAATGGAACAATGCCAAACAAATGGTCAGGGTTATGCAAGTCTGCTTCTGCTACAAAATGCCAACCCACATCACGTTCAATAGCACGCTGACCTTTATAACTTATTTTTTGATCTTTTTCCAAGTCATTAATTTTCATGAAAATGAGTTTAAATGTTTTGTCTCCAAGGTCAATATCTTCTACTTGTTTACAAATATCTGCAAGGTCATCTGATTCATACATAATATCTAATCGCTCTTTGATAAAAGGGCTTCTGCTTGGATCAAGTTTAACGGCACTTTTTATGATAGGTTTCTCAGTTTCAATTTCAAAAAGAGAGCGTCTCTCTAATTGACATAGTGAGAGTTCCTCTTCGCTGCATGCGTATGTGTAGATATACTGAGGCAGCTGCGTATGGTTATTCAATATCGTATCATCCTTTATCGTATCTAATTATCCTTCTTCTCAAACAATAGCGAGAAAAGAAGAGAAAAGCAACGAATTTAAATATATTTGCCCGTGAATACTAAATTGAAGCGCTACATAGTCCACTTATTTGACAAAACATGCTAAAATAACTGGTGATAACCTGCATGTGCTGCTGTCTATACAAAAGAACTGGATCAAGGTTTCTCAAAAATCATTTACACACTGCTGACATTTTGATGAATAGGAGAGGCTACGTGATGTCTAAAAGTGATCATGAAAAGCAACAGATGAGTCGGGCTGATATGAAAAAACAAGCCAAAACATCCTCGCAAAACCTTGTGATGAACGTACTCATTGCCATTGTATCTGTATGTATTTTAGCTCTTATTATAAATGTTTTTGTACTAATGAAATGAGCCGTTATGCTGCTCATTTCTTTTTATTAGGTTCAGCTTTTATTGAAGCGTTTGAGGTCTCTTTCACTAGAGAGCACATTGTGAATAGCATATCTTTTTTTAACAAATGATAGTTGTGATATGATGAAGCAATAATACATTAGACAAAAAGCTGGAGGTTACTTAGTATGCCATTACTTAGATTTGATGTAATAGAAGGAAGAGATGAAAAAGAGTTAAAAACATTACTAGACGCTGCTCACCGAGCGATGCTAGAAGCCTTTGGCGTCCCGGAGCGCGACCGTTATCAAATTGTACATCAGCATCCTGCTCATGAAATGATTATTGAAGATACAGGTCTTGGCTTTGAGAGAAGCAAGGATTTGGTTATTATAAGTGTAACGAGTAAACAGCGGACAGAAGAGCAAAAGCAAGCTCTTTACAGATTAATTGTAAAAGAGCTTGGAGAGAGCTGCGGCATTCAGCCAAACGACATTATGATTTCGATTGTTGAAAACGGTAATGCTGACTGGAGCTTTGGCATGGGAGAAGCTCAATTCTTAACTGGGAAATTATAAAACGGTTTATTATCTAGAGAAGCCCTTATTTCTAAGGGCTTTTTCTCATTTTGTCTATAAAAATATTATTCTCTTAGTCACATCTTACTCAAAATTAAATACAGACATCTGTCAAATGAATGATACAATAAGCTTATATGCCATTTTGAGTGGAAAAACCATAAAAGAGTTCGGCGTACTAATTTTAGAACAACAATAAATTTACATAAAGATGTAAAGATTTAAAGGTTAAAAGAGAAGTGTATAAAATCTGTAAAACAAAAGAACAGTTACGCGTTAAACATAGGAGTAAAAGGTTCTTCACGTGTTTTTTCGGATAATAAGAGAAAGTAATTTTGATCATTGAGGAGGAACTTAGAATGTTTGGATTTGATGCAGGTGTATCGCCACTAGTGCGAATTAAAGTAATTGGGGTCGGCGGTGGAGGAAATAACACCGTTAACCGTATGATTGAACACGGTGTACAAGGAGTAGAATTTATCGCCGTTAATACGGATGCTCAGGCGCTTAACTTATCTAAAGCAGATGTGAAAATGCAGATTGGTGCGGCCTTAACGCGAGGATTAGGTGCAGGAGCTAATCCAGAAGTGGGAAGAGAAGCAGCCGAAGAAAGCAGAGAACAAATTCAAGAAGTACTGCAAGGCGCAGATATGGTATTCGTAACAGCTGGTATGGGCGGAGGAACCGGTACTGGAGCAGCTCCGGTTATTGCCCAAATTGCCCGTGAACTAAATGCTTTAACAATTGGAGTAGTCACTCGCCCGTTCAAGTTTGAAGGAAATAAACGTACGAAGCAAGCAGTAGGCGGTATTACTGCGATGAATGAATCGGTAGATACCCTTATTGTGATTCCAAACGACCGCTTGCTTGAAATTGTCGATAAAAAGACGCCTATGCTTGAAGCATTCCGTGAAGCAGATAATGTTCTTCGCCAAGGTATTCAAGGTATTTCAGATTTAATCGCTGTTCCGGGGCTGATTAACCTTGACTTTGCTGATGTAAAAACAATCATGTCTAATCAAGGATTTGCGCTTATGGGTATCGGACGAGCTTCCGGATCAGACCGGGCAATTGAAGCAGCGAAAAAAGCGATTTCTAGTCCGCTGCTAGATGCATCGATTGATGGAGCAAGAGGCGTGCTGTTGAACATTACGAGCGGCAGCAGCTTGAGTCTTTACGAAGTACAGGAAGCAGCAGATATTGTCACGTCTGCTTCTGATCAGGACTTAAATATGATTTTTGGGTCCGTGATCAATGAAGATTTAAAGGACGAAATGATGGTAACCGTTATTGCCACTGGATTTGATGATGAAGATGTTTCACCATCAGCTTCTACTTCTAGAGTTTCAAGAGCACGCTACTAAATTAAATAACCAGCTTTTATGGTGGCAATTGTTTTTCAATTGCCTTAAAAGGGAATCCGGTGCAAATCCGGAGCGGTCCCGCCACTGTAACAAGGAGCCTTATGTCAAAAAAGCCACTGTCTATTTAGAGACGGGAAGGCGGTATAAGGCAGTGACTTGAAGCCAGGAGACCTGCCATAAATCGCAGCACACAATAACCTACGAGGATAGGGAGGTGTTTTGGCAGAACCAAAAATAGGATAAACAAGGGATACGTTTATCTGAATTTGTTGTGAAGACAAGCACTTCTTTTTAGAAGTGCTTTTTTGTGTATTAAAATAGAAGGTGGAAAAATCAATGATAAATAATAAAAAACTCGTATCTATGATATTTCTTGTGTTACTTTGCCTCACTGCTTGCGCTCCTAATGAAGAGAGCATAAGTATAAAAGAAAGAAAGAAAACGGATAAAAGTGTGACGTTTTTATTTAATTTTACATCTGCAACGCTTGATCCTCATACGGATGATAATTATACAGCAGTTCGTGCGGGAGTAGGGGAGACGCTTGTTAAAATCAGCAATGATTTAAAAATAAAGCCCTGGCTTGCTGAAAAGTGGGAAACGAAAGATAACGGTCTTACGTGGACATTTACGATAAGAAAGAACATTACGTTTCAAAATGGCAAAGCGCTAGATGCAAATGCCGTTAAGTCTTCTCTTCAAAGAACGATAGATCAAAGCTATGCGATGAAAAACGCTTTAAATATTAAAGAAATGAAAGCGAACGGTCATGCGCTGACAATTACATTAAAAGAACCAATGCCTAAATTTCCTTCTGAGTTAGTGCATCCAAACACAGCTATTATAGATGTTGATGTTTCTAGTATAGCTAAGAAGCCCATTGGCACAGGGCCATTTCACGTTTTGACTTTCGATCAAGGAAATCAAGTGAAGTTAGAAAGATATGAACATTATTGGAATGGGAAAGTAAAATTGAAAAATGCGATCTTTGCATTTAACGAAGATGCTAATGCGCGAGTTGCGGCTCTTCAGTCCGGGACAGCCGATATTATTTATCGCCCGCCTTTAGAAAGCTTGAGCACTTTACAAGCGAATTCGTCTTTCAAAGTAAGTGGAGTACCTAGTGTGCGTACTCATTTATTGCTTTATAATCAAACCAATGACGCATTAAAAGACGAAACTGTAAGAAAAGCTATCGATACCTTACTGAACCGGAAAGAAATTGTCAGCAGCATAATGAACAATCAAGCGGCAGCGGCTCGAGGTCCATTTTTACCCCAATTTCCTTTTGCTGATAATACTGCTAGTGAGACAAAAGGAATAGCATATGCTAAAAAATATTTAGAGAAAGCAGGCTATCAACTCAAAAATGGCAAAGTAATCAAAAATGGAAAGCCATTATCCCTCTCTCTTGTCACATACAGCTCATTGCCAGAACTTCCTTTGATTGCTCAGCTTATACAGTCTAATGCGAAAGAGTTAGGAATTAATATTAAGATTCACCTAGTTGAAGACAGCGATGAATATGTAATGGCAAAAGATGATTGGGATTTAGCATTGTACAGCCTTATCACAGCACCTAGAGGGGATGCCAGCTATTATTTAAGCACGAACTATTTGCCGGGCGGTGGTTTAAATGCCAGCCGGATTAATGACGATACGCTAACAAAAATGATAGAACAGTTAAATTCAACAGTAGATGACGCAAAACGAGATCAGCTAGCCAAGCAAGCAACCGCTTTGATTAATGGGGAAATGCTGACGTCATCGATTGTACATCCAAACATTGTTGTTGCTTATAATCAAAAAGTGAAAAACTGGACAACAAATCCAAGCGAGTATTATATGCTGACTCAGCATTTAGACGTAACGCCATAGTCAATATCGTTGTTCCTATAGGAAAAAGAGAAAGGATACAATGATAGATAAAAGGATGTGACAGTAAACGTGCAAGAAGTACAAATGTATCAAATTAAAGAAGTAAAAGAAAAGGATGCTGAAGTGATTCAGTTTGTCATGAATATGCGGAATGAGCTATTTCCTATGCTGGAAAAAAATCAGCTTTCTGTGGATTTGCTTCATTTTAATGAACATTATGTTCAAGCGAAAGGCGCTGCTTTTTTTGCAGCTGTCACGGAAAATCAACAAGTAATTGGAACAATTGGTTTATACGCTTACGATGGAAGGTTTCATGCATTAAAAAAGCGATATGAACATAAAACTGCAGCCGAGATTGTAAAATGCTATGTCGATCCAGCATACCGGCGTCTAGGCATTGGACAGCAGCTGTTAAAGGCAGTGGAACAATTTGCTCAAAATCATTTTTATGACACGTTGTATCTGCATACTCATCCTTTTTTACCGGGGGCTATCCCATTCTGGATTTCACAAGGTTTTATCGAAAGGCTTGCTGAACAGGATGAGCCATGGAATACGCTGCATATGGACAGAAAAATACAACCGGTCGTAATGTAACGATATTATACAGTAATTACCATGGAATCTAGATAAGAGCTCATGCTATAATGAACGTACTTACATTTATAGCCTGTAGGGCAAGTCCTTACAGAAAAGAACCACGTTTCGAATTGGCTGAAACGTGGTTTTTTTCTATGAAAAACAAATAACAAAATATTTTTGAAAATATATATGAAATCGCTTTCAAAATAATGAAATATATTATATAATTACTAGTGTTGTGTTGTACTTTGTTAGTGTTAAATCAATATCCTACATGTGTGAGCCGATTGCCTTATGGTAGTCGGCTTCCTTTTTTATGGTAGAACTCTAAAGGGAAATAGCATTTGTTAAAATGGCTGTAATTGTCATGACAATAGTTGTCCCAAAGGCCCACTTGAAAAGAAACTTTTGATGCTCGCCGAAATCTACTTCAACCAATTAATTTATATTATAGCATTAGAATTAATGTTAAAGTTTGGAATTTTTAAATAAGATAGCTTCAACCTAAAACTAAACCAGCCGCCTTATAGGCGACTGGTTTAAGCTAGGTCAGCTGTTATGGACTGCTTTTGAAGGTGATCAGACAGCAGGCTGTAAGCAATAATTTTCTTTTTATACTGTTTTACGACATCGACATGATCATCATAACTGTATACGCATAATCGAACATCTTTTTTTCCTTTTTTCGTATCGATAACCAGTGGAGTTTCACTGTCTTCTAGGTGTTTATAATAGTCCTTATTTCCTTCATGGACATAATATTGTTTTAAAAATGTTGCTTTATTAAAATAATCAATCACTTGCATTTTGTCTTTGCCTTCTAAATGTTTCCCATCAACTGTGACAGTAACGTTTTGATCATCAAGTGTTGGGTGTAATTGAAATTTAGTCATAAGCCATTTGACCACTGGAGTTGGAAGACACGTTACTAATATTTTGAGTGCACTTACAAGAATGATGGAAAGTAATACAATCCACGTCATAGTTAATCATCTCCGCTATAGTTTAAATGAAATAAGATTACATACTTATTTTACCACAGAGAACATGAGTACTTTTTGTACATTATGTGAACCTTCCTTAGTGAAAAGATGTATATGAAATGCGTTTATTTATGCACATTTAGGGAAATATAGAATTATAACAAATACTACATATAAAAAAAGGAGAAAAAATTATGTTGTGGACGATTATTGGACTTTTATTTATTTTTTGGTTATTAGGATTAGTTTTTCATATTGGCGGCGGCATCATTCACATTCTTCTTGTCATTGCAGTGATTGTGCTAATCGTAAAACTTGTGAAACGAATTTAGATATAAAAGGCCTTTCCTTAGGGAAAGGCCTTTTATGTGGAGAGATTATAAAAACAAGACGTATTTTGATATAAAAAATCATATGCTTCCGTTCCAGAAACTCCTTTGAGACGTGCTATTTCCTCAACGGACTGATGTATCATTGATGGAACCGTTGTCTGGTTTTGAAAAGGTCCTTCAAATGGCCACGGACCATCTGTTTCGACCATCAAGTAGTCAAGAGGGTATTCCATGGCAAGCGCTTGGATTTTAGGCTTATATACAATATCAGGTGTAACTGAAATATAGTAACCGTTGTTTTTCATTCGTTCAACGGTTTTTTTAGCTCCTTTGAACCAGTGGAAGTGAGCTTTAGACACGGAATGTTTTTCTAGTAAGTCACACACAATTTCAGCGTCTTCATATACAGCGTGAAGAATTAACGGTTTTCCCCACTTTTTTGAATGAATAATAAAAGCTTCAAGCAGCTCCAAATAGGGCTCTAGAGAAAGAGTATAGGTCTGATTTAAGTAATAAGGTAGACCAACCTCACCAACAGCTATCATTTCTTCATTGTTTTGATCAATCCAGGCAAACAGCTCCGCTAATTCATTTGAAGAAGGCAGTATTTGTTCAGGATGAAATCCGTAGGCTGGTTTCACACAGGAATACAATTGGCTGATTTTTTGATTAAGTTGGCAAGACTGTAATGTGGAAGATACAGAAATAAGCGCTTGTAACGAAGGATCCTTCTCTATTATGTCTTTCCAGCTTTTCGGTTCATATTGATCGAGGTGAATATGAGCGTCAATGATTTGTTTCATAAATATCGCTCCTTTCAGCCCAATTTGTTTAGAAATAATACGTAAGAAAATGTATGCTTCTGTTAGGCTTCCATCTTATTTTTTATGTGTTTTTTGTTCCCCCATTTAGTAATAGATGAAAACGTATAAACAATAAGAGCTAACCAAATAAAACTAAAAGCAATAACATGAGCTTTTGTTAGCGATTCATGGTATAGAATTACTCCTGCTAGCAGAGATAAGGTTGGTGAAATATATTGAAGAATACCAAGCATTGATAATGATACTTTTTTAGCACTTTTTGTGAATAATAAGAGTGGTAGAGCTGTGACCATTCCACTTCCGATTAATAAAAGACTTGTTGAAAAAAAATCAAAAAACTGCAAGTGTGATTGAAACGTGAGGTAGCCTATGTATGCTAATGCAATAGGGGAGATGACCATCGTTTCAAGAGTTAATCCATTGTTGAATCAGTTTTAATCTTTTTCTTTGCGAAACCATATAATCCGAAAGTAAGAGCTAAACTAAGCGAAATCCAAGGAACCACACCATAATGAAGACTGAGTGTTAATACGCCGATCCCTGCTAGTATAAATGCAAAAATTTGAGCCCCGCTTAATCTCTCTTTTAAGACAATAACACCTAATAAAACACTTGTTAGGGGATTAATATATTGTCCAAGGCTCGCTTCTACTATTTTTCCATCAATGACAGCCCACATAAAAATGCCCCAATTTGCACTAATAAGTACAGACGCAGTCAAAAGGGACCAGAATAAGGATGGTTTTTTCATTATTTCTTTTACAAACGTAATGTATGTACGCCATTTCTTTGTTATCAATAAAAGAATAAGCATAAAAATAAAAGACCAAAAAACGCGCTGAGCTAAAATCTCCCCTGGTGCTACGTGGTGAACCAGCTTCCAATAAATTGGCGTGAGCCCCCACATAAGATAAGAAAGGACTGCATACGTTACACTATCTTTGTCATGATTTAAGTTCATTTAAAACCTTCTTTCTAACATGAGATACATTTGGTAGTAAGAGTCATAGATTAACATAAAAAAGCAGCATAAACGATTATATCACAGAGAAAAACGATTCTTCACATGTTGAATGGCTCAAAAAAGCGCTATGCGCAAGGTCATTGCTTTTCCATGTCTAAAATAAAATCAAATTGCATGTTTCTAATAAGGTAAGTGCTTACACAAGTGTGCATGATAAGCGCTCCTTCAGCTTATATTCAAGTGGTTATGAAAAACAGTTGATTTCCCCATTAGAAACTGTCAAGCTTAAGGAAGAAAAAAATCTTAGAGGAAAGAATATATAGGTGACGAATATGATCGAAATAAAAGTGTCTGCGATAAGCGACGGAGAATTTAATAGAGGTGTATTTGCTAAGCAAGATATTAAAAAAGGAACGCTTATTCACGAAGCTCCTGTTATCGCTTATCCTAATAAAGAGCATGATTTTATTGAGAAAACAACACTAGCGGATTATGCTTTTGAATATGGAGTGAATCATACGGCTATTCTTTTGGGATACGGTATGCTGTTTAATCACTCGTATACACCCAATGCTACGTATGAAATTAATTTTGACAATCATACCTTTGATTTTTATGCATATACGGATATCCAAGCAGGAGAAGAAATTCTCATCAACTATAATGGAGATGAAGATGATCAAGAGCTCCTTTGGTTTGATCGTGAAGATGAAGAAGAACAAAAGTAAAAAGTTAAGCCCATCGAAAATCGATGGGCTTTTTATTATGCTTTTTTATCTGGATACATAGTAGAATTCAAACGGATGAATTGATAAATATGCGTAATAATAACTTTTAAAACGGCATATCCAGGGACGGCTAAAATAATACCTATGATTCCGAATAAGTTTCCGGCGGTTAGAATGACAAAAATGACTGTAATCGGGTGAATGTCTAGGCTTCTTCCCATAATTTGCGGAGATATTACTTTACCTTCAAGCAATTGAACAACTGCCCAGACAATGGCTAGTTTTACAAGCATGAAAGGAGAGGTAATAAACGCAATAATAATTGCTGGTATGATGGCGATAATAGGACCAAGGTAAGGCACAACATTGGTTACCATGGCGATAATCGCTAAAAGTAATGCATAGTCTAATCCAATAATCAGATAGCCAATGAAAAGCAGTACACCTATACAAATTGCAACGAAAATTTGCCCGCGAATATATGCGCTTAGTGCATGATTCATATCGGCTAAAATAAACTTAGCCTCAGAACGAGAACGATTTGGAAGCAGCTTCACAATGTAATTAGGAAGATTTTTTCCATCTTTCAACAAGTAAAAAAGAATAAAGGGTAAAACGGCAACCGATAATATTATTTCTGTGATGGTTCCGACAAAATTAACGATACCGCTTGAAAATCCAGAAACATATTTACTCAAGTGTTTGGAAGCATCTTTTGAAAGCTTGTCTAGGTCTGTGTTGGCCGACTGAAGACCCTGCTCGACATATCGGTTATTTGAAAGATTCGTCACCGCATGCTGAACGTCATGCGTCAGCTCTGGGATATTATCAATAAGACGGTCAACTTGATTTTTTAGAGGCGGAATAACCGATGAAATAATAATGGCTAATGCGCCGATAATCACTATGTATAAAACAAGAATGGAAATAATTCGTTTTACACCTTTTCGTTCTAAAAAGTCAACAAGCGGATTAAATAAATAAAAGCAAATTCCTGCTAAGATAATCGGCAGTGCGATTGTTTTAATAAAAATAGAGATAGGAATTAAAATAAATCCGATTTTTGATAACGAAAAAATAGTCATGCTGAGAATAAAAATAATAATTGTATATACAACAAATTTATTATTTAAGATTTTTTCTCGGAAAAAAGTTCCTTTCTGAGGTCTAGGTTCCAAGCTGTTCAACTCCTTTAAAAAATAAATGTATAGTTATCATACCCTGATTTAGACTAATTTAAGAGGGTTTTTTACAAAGAAGTGTGCATACTAGTAGAAAATCTTCTAGAAAGAAGGGGTGAAATCATTGAAAGAACACAAACCGTATGATGATTTCTCTACAGTAGAAAAAAGCCACGAGTATATAACCGCTGAAGAATTTCCAGACGGTCCTTTCGGCTCTCCTGTTAATCAAAAACTTGGGAAATCTGCTTCATGGGAAGAAGGGCAGCGAACGTATAGCGCATTTAATTATGAAAACAAAAATCTTCATGAAAAAGCGCAAAGATTATTTCCAGGCGCGCATCCTGTACATGATAACCCAGAGGAACATGAACAAAATCCAAGTTAATGTCTTTATTATGCTCTGAATATATTGCCCTATCTTTTTGCTGAATTATGTTGACAATAAGCAATTTAGCCTGTAATATAAAACGTAACTTATCACTGTTTCTACAGGATTCGACAAAATTTGATTTACTTAAACTTGTGATCTCAACTTCTATTTACAGCTATTAGAGCGCTGTAAGTAGAAGTTTTATTTATGTTATCGATAAAAAAGAAAAAAGCAGGTCTGCTCAAGCAGGCCTGCTTTTTTTATTATTGAACAGCGTCAAATTTATTTACTTTCCACTGAGAATTAGATTTATAGAATGTGACAGTGCGTTTTACGCTGCCGCCATCTACAGTTGGAACTGTGAATTCATAAGAGCGAACTGTTGCTGTTTGATACACAAGCTTTGTTTTTGCTTTTGACCACTCTAACATGCTGAATCCGTCGCCGATTGGATGTGCAAGTTTGCCGTTATATGTGATATAGCCATAATTTGTTAATCCTTTTTCTACTGCACTATTTGTAAATGTCTCAGATAAGTAGCTTGATAGCTCAGCTTTTGTATCAAATTCAGGGCAAAGATACACGTACTCAGTTCCTTTATATTCAAATGTACGTTCTGTACATGGTTTGTTTTTATAACCGTGCAGAGCACTCCAGAAATGATTGCTGGCACTAGCTGCAATTTTGACAGCATTTGCATCCGTTAGTGTTGTAGATGTTGTTTGTGCTGTAACTCCAGTGCTTAGTGTAAAGAAAATAGCGATTGATGATAAAACTAGTCCAATTTTTTTCATTTCTAACTCACTCCTAATTAATTAACCTTATTTATGTAACAATTATGTGTTTTATATTTCTTTTGTTACATTTATATTACAATAAATCTGTAACAAAAGAAAGTGTTTTGTCTTTTTTTTCTTAAATTTTTTTAGTTTTTTACTAGTTTCTAAAATAGATATAGTAAGGGAATTACCAGTTAAATGTTGATTTATCAACGTTTTCAGGCGTTTCTTTCTACTTTTTAATCTTTTTGTTACAAAAATATTGTTTGTAACAAAACTGTAATAAAAGAAGCTTAATACCTTTACGATACAGAAAAATAAAGATAAAACGGTGAAAAAGTGAATGTGAAAACTGTTTTTTTTCCCTTTTTTAGGCATATTTCTTTTACCATTTTCAGCTTTTTAGTAGGGTAGATTAAGAGGAGGCGAAATGATGAAAGGCATTATACATAGTGAAAAAAGTGGAATAGCAGGCATGAATTACAGAGATCTTCAGGAGATGCAACCTCAAAGAGGAGAAATAAAAATAAGGTTAAAAACAGCAGGTTTAAACCGGAGAGACTTGTTCGTTATGAAAAATCGAGGTAAAGGAGATAAGCCGTTTATTCCCGGTTCAGACGGTGCAGGTATTATAGAAGAAGTGGGAGAAGGCGTAAAAGGTTTAAAAACTGGAATAGAAGTGATCATTAATCCAAGTCTGGAGTGGGATCGTGTAGAGGACATTCCGTTTACACCTAAAATTTTAGGTGGTCCATCGAATGGAACATTTGCAGAGTATGTAATCATAAAAGCGGATAATGTTGTGCAAAAGCCATCTTATCTATCTTGGAAACAGGCGGGGGTTCTTTCATTATCCGCTTTAACTGCCTATAGAGCTCTATTTACAAAAGGGCAGTTAAAAAAAGGAGAGCACCTCCTTATTCCCGGTATAGGAAGCGGAGTCGCGACCTATGGATTGTTATTCGCAAAAGCTATCGGAGCTAACGTAACAGTCACTTCTAGAAGCGATGAAAAAAGAAAGCAAGCTCTAAAGCATGGAGCGGATTATGCATTAGACAGTGGAAGCAGTCTAAAAGAAGAAATCAACAATAGAAAAGTAGATATCATACTTGATAGTGTGGGGGCAGCTTTATTTCCTACTTATTTTGAAATATTAAAGCCAAATGGAAGAATTGTTAATTTTGGGGCGAGTTCTGGAAATGAAGTTGAATTGCCTCTAAGAACTATTTTTTATCCTCAATTCAATATACTTGGCACGTCTATGGGAAGTCAGGAAGAATTTGTGGACATGATGGATTTTATAGAGAAACATCAAATTAAACCAATCGTCGATCGATTCTATCCGTTGTCAGAGGCAGCTGCAGCTTGCGAACGATTAGATAAAGGAAAACAATTTGGCAATATAGGTTTACTTATTTCAGAATAAAAAGGTCCCCAGCGCTAACTGGGGACCTTTTTATATAATCAAACGTTTGTTTAAATGAAAGAAACAAGGTAATAACAGGATTTTTAGCAGTTTTTTATCATAACCACCAAGCTAACAAAAAGGTAACAAATCCCCCTAGTATCAAAAATCCCATGCTGTATTTGAGCGTGTATTTGAACAGTTCACTTTCTTTTCCAGCCAGTCCCACTGCTCCGGCAGCGACGGCAATTGATTGAGGAGAAAGCATTTTAGCCATCACTCCGCCGGCAGTATTGGCCGCTACAAGAATAATTGGCAAAACATTAATTTGCTGAGCTGTAGTTAGCTGCAAGTTGCCGAACAGCGCATTATTTGATACGACAGACCCCGTTAGAAATACGCCGATCCAGCCAAGAAATGGAGATAAAAATGGAAAATAAGCAGCTGATGTAGCGAGCGCTAATCCAAGTGTAGAAGACTGTCCTGAATAATTTGAAATAAAAGCAAAAGCAATGACCATCATAATAGTAATAATAGGTCTTGATAATTCTTTTACGGTTTCTAAAAGAGTGGTCCATGCCACTTTTGGCGATACGTTAAGCAAGAAAACTGAAAGGATACAAGCAATAAGAATTGCTGTACCTGTTGCTGCAAATAGGTCTATTTTTAAGACAGCAGCGTAAGGCGTAGGATCTTTTACTAAAGGCGCTGCTTTAATTACGTGATTGTGTAAAAATGGGACGTTAATAAGCAGGTTCATATGTTCAAGCATCGTTTTGACAAAAGAAATGCTCCAAGCCGTAACGAGTATCGTTAATAGAATAAAAGGAGACCAAGCCTTTAAAATCTGTTTTGGTGACAGGCTGAAGCTTTTAGCTGCTGCCGGGCTTGTTCGTTTAATATAAAAAGCAAGAGCAAGCAAACTCACAATAGAAGATGTGATATTTGGAAGTTCAGGGCCGATGTATGTAACAGTTAAATACTGTGTCAGTGCATAGGAAACGGCTGTGATGCTCGTTGCTTTCCATACGTCTTTTAATCCTTTTATCCCATCCATAATAAAGACAAGTAAAAAAGGGATAAGAAAAGAAATAATCGGAAGCTGCGTGCCAAGAAAATGAGCAATTTCTTTTGGATCTATGCCAGATACTTGTCCTGCGACAATGACAGGAATCCCCATGGCGCCAAACGCTCCTGAAGCTGTATTAGCAATTAAACATAGCGCCGCTGCTTTTAACGGTTTGAACCCAAGTCCAACTAGAAGCGCTGCTGTAATGGCAATTGGAGCTCCAAATCCCGCTGCCCCTTCTAAAAAAGCATTAAAGGAAAAAGCAACAAGCAGCATTTGCAAGCGGGGGTCATCGGTTATTGAAATAATAGATTGTCTGATGGTAGTAAACTGTCCGCTTTTGACAGTTAGCTTATATAAGAACACCGCTCCGATAATAATATAGCTGATGGGCCAAAGTGCATACAGAAACCCATAGCCTGTGGCTCCTAAAACCATTGAGGCAGGCATATCATAAAAATAAATAGCAATAATCATAGAAAGAAGCACCGTAATACCGGCAGCAATGTGTCCTTTTAATTTCAAAAGAGTTAAAGCAATAAAGAAAAAGATAATGGGAATGAGTGCAATTAGTGCAGAAAGCCAAATATTATCTAAAGGATTATATACCTGAGTCCACGTCATATTCATACACCTCTACTACATATTTAAAACAAGGTAGCGGGGGAGTCCCCCGCAAAAATCTTTAGATGTTACACAAAAGCTCTGTCGCGAGTTTGCTTAAGAATGCTAGCAGAGTGCTCGAGCTGCTGCTGTTCGTGAGGAGTTAAATTCAATTCAATAATTTGACGCACGCCGTTTTTATTAATGATAGCTGGTACGCCGATATACACATCAGAAATACCGTATTGTCCTTCTAATAAAGCAGATACTGTTAAAATAGAATTTTCATCATCTAAAATAGCCTTGGTAATGCGTACAAGCCCCATTGCAATTCCGTAATAAGTCGCTCCTTTTCGATTAATAATATGGTAAGCCGCATCGCGGGTTTGTTCGAATAGATGCTGCATATCCGGTTCTTTTTCAATAGCGGCAGTATTGATAAAATGTTCGAGCTTCACACCGCCAATTTGCGCGTGGCTCCAAACAGGAAATTCCGTATCTCCATGTTCCCCCATAATATAAGCGTGGACGTTGCGAGAATCTACTTCGAAATAGTCGCTTAACAAGTAGCGGAAGCGAGCTGTGTCAAGAATCGTTCCTGAACCAATTACCCGTCCGTTTGGTAATCCTGATACTTTTTGTGTAACGTGTGCGAGAATATCAACTGGATTTGTTGCCACTAAAATGATGCCGTCAAATCCGCTGTTCATAATATCTTTTACAATGCATTCGAAAATTTTAACGTTTTTTTCAACTAGATCTAAGCGTGTTTCCCCTGGAGCTTGATTAGCGCCCGCTGTAATAACTGCTAAATCAGCGTCAGCACAGTCTTTATAATCTCCAGCCCAGATTTTCATCGGTGTGGCAAATGGCATTCCATGATTGATATCACGTGCTTCACCTTCTGCTTTTTCTTTGTTCATATCGATTAACACTAATTCATTGGCAATACCTTGATTCACCATTGAAAAAGCGTAGCTTGAGCCAACAAAACCAGTTCCGATAACGGCAACTTTTCGTGTTTTTGGTGTAAATTGTGTTTTCATTTGTATCATCCTTTGAATTTTATTTTGTGATGTTTTTCACAATGTTAGTGTAACAAGAATAAATAGCTTCAGCTGTGATAAAAATCACACCCTTTAAAAAATAGTAAACAATTTTACAGGGCGATTTAAAAAAATGTCCTTCTACATGAAGTGCCACATTTAGAAAGATCTTAAACGTTTAAAGTGTTGAGTAAAGGCAACTTGTTTTGCAGAAAGCTAAAGAGTTTAACATTCTCTATTTGTATGTTAGCAGCCAATAATGTTTCTATAGACCCACACGAAATCCATTTGTTACACTAAGTTTGCTTATTTTGAATAAAGGAGTGGAAAGGATGGAGAACTACTATGAGCAAGCCCAAAAAGGTGCTTGGGTTAGTATCTTATCATATATCTTTTTATCAGCATGTAAACTTATCATTGCGGGTGTCACCGCTTCCTCTGCATTAAAAGCCGACGGTCTTAATAATGTTACAGATATTATTGCATCAATTGCCGTCTTAGTCGGCTTAAAAATCTCTAAAAAACCTCGCGATAATGATCATCCCTATGGACATTCCAGAGCGGAACATATCTCTTCACTTATTGCTTCTTTTATCATGATGGTCATCGGACTAGAAGTATTGGTCGATGCGGGTCAGTCATTATTTATGGACAAATCTGAAGCGCCTAATTTACTGGCTGCTTGGGTAGGTCTTGGAGCGGCTGCTGTTATGGGTGGTGTCTACCGATATAATATTAAGCTTGCTAAAAAACTTGATAGCCAGTCTTTATATGCGGTTGCTAAAGATAATTTGTCTGATGCACTTGTGAGTATAGGGGCTGTTGTGGGAATTTTCGGCTCACAATTCGGCCTGCCCTGGCTGGACGTGGTAGCTGCTTTTGCTCTGGGAATTATTATTTGTAAAACAGCCATCGAGATTTTTAAAGAAGCGGCTCATTCCTTAACGGACGGATTCGACGAAGAGAAGTTAGGGCACTACAAAGAAAGCATCGAGCTTGTAGAAGGTGTAAAAGAAGTAGAAGATGTGAAAGCGCGCAAGCTTGGTAATCAAGTCGTGATTGATGTAACTGTTAAAGTAGATCCCCATTTAAATGTTATCAAAAGCCATGAAATTGCTGATCAAATTGAACATATGATGAACGATAAGCATCAAATTAAAGATACGCTTGTTCATATTGAACCTGATGCATACGAAAAGCAAAAATAAGACCAGCACGTTCTTTCGTTATGAAAGGATGCGCTGGTTTTATTTTGCGGGAATTTGAAATAAATCACAAAAACTTCTTCAAAAATGAAAATGAAAAGCCGTTATTAGTAATATAAAGATTTTTGTAGAAGGGTGAGGGAATGAAGAGGTTAAGTGCAAAGCTCGTAGTATTTTTTAGTATTTTTATAGCTATTTTATTATTAGTTGTTTCAGGGGCTGTTTATCAATTTACCAAAACGCAAATAGAAAAAGATGTAGAAGTTCAGTCTCAAAGTCAAGTGAAAGAGTTAAAAGAAACGATTCATACATACTTAGACATGTATAGTCGTTCTTTGCTGACGTATAGTGAAAACGATGTAATTGTTAATTTTGTTAAGCAGGAAGGAGATCAAACAAACCAAGAGAAAAATCCGTATTTTACATGGAACACAGTTCAAAAAGAGTTTACACAGTTTAAAGAAAAGTATCCAAACCTAGTACTTGAATACATAGGCACTAAAAATAAAGGAATGTATTCTGTTCCTAAACAAGAGTTTGGTTCAAACTATGATCCGACTTCAAGGGTATGGTACAAACAAGCGGTAGAATCACCTGATGAGGTTATTTATACGGATCCATATGAAGATGCAGCAACAAAAAAGACGGTCGTGACAATTGCAAAGGCTATTTTAGATCCAGATACTAAAAATGTGCTGGGCGTTATAGCTACTGATTTAGACTTAGATGCATTAAAAAACATTGTAGGTAAAGCAGAAGTAAATCACGGTGGGTATGCATTTTTATTTGATCAAAATGGCACAGCGCTCGTTCATCCAACAGAAGCTGGGAAAAATTTAATGAATCAGCCATTTATGAAAAAAATGTACGAAGCAGACCGGAATAGAGATTTCATGAAGTATACCTTTCAAGGTGAAGAGAGAGTGATGGCATATGATACTCTCGAAGGGACGAATTGGAAGATAGGAAATGCCTTTATTTATAATGAAATGCTCTCAAGCGCTCATCATTTACTGACTGTTATTGTCTGGATTGCGTTAATTGGCATCTTATTATCAGTGGTGTTAACCATCTTTTTTTCAAGAATCATTACTAATCCGATTCGCCGCTTGAAAAATGAAGTAGCCAAAGTAACAGCTGGCGATTTAACGGTTCAGGTGAAGACGAAGTCAAAAGATGAAATTGGTGAGCTTACTCATTTATTTAATGATATGGTAGCCAAAATGAAAACATTGATCGGCACGGTTCAGACGTCTGTTGAGACAGTGAAAACGTCTGTTGAAGACTTGAGCGCCGTATCTGAAGAAGCAACTGCATCCAGTGAGGAAATCGGCCGGGCTATCCATGAGATTGCGAGCGGTGCCACGCAGCAAGCTTCTGATGCTGACTCTACTAATCATAAAACGATGAGTTTATCTTCGCAAATTGAAGAAGTCATTGAACAAAACGCACAGATTAATAAAATGACGATTGAAGCTGTAAGCATCAATGAAAAAGGTTTAAAACAGATGCAGCTCCTTCGCAACCAAACCACTGAATCGTCTCAAACGATTCACGCTGTTCAAGCTGTAATGGAAGAATTAACAAATAAGATGAAAAAAATTGAATCTATTATTTTCACGATTAATAGTATTTCAGATCAGACAAATTTACTTGCATTAAATGCTAGTATTGAAGCAGCTCGTGCAGGAGAACATGGCAAAGGATTTGCGGTAGTAGCTGAAGAAGTGCGAAAACTTGCTGAACAGTCCTCTCAGGCCACTGAACAAGTTCGCCATACGATTGGAGCGATTCAAGGGGAAGTCGCTGCTGCGCGTGAAGAATGCAACCGTACAGAAGAGCTTTCAAAGTCTCAAGACTTTGTGGTAGGAGATACAGAACGAGCTTTTCATGAAATTGCAACTACGATTGAACAAGTGGCAGCGGCTGTCGAACATGTGACAAGCAGCATGGACAGTATCGATGAGCATAAGGAAGACGTGGTAGCGGCAATTCAAAGCATAGCAGCTATTGCACAGCAATCAGCAGCGGGAACTGAAGAAATTACCGCTTCTACAGAAGAACAAATTAGAGCTATTTCTACTGTTTCTCAATCAGCTGAACATCTGCAAGAGATTAGTGAAGAATTAGCTAACTTGATTCGTCAGTTTAAAATTCAATAGAAAAAAAAGAGGCTAGGACAAAAGTATTTTAGTTAAAGGAAAATCCGAACGGTGAATTGAGATTCTTGATAAAGAATCCAACTTGTTCGGATTTTTTTTATTGATATGGTGAACGCAGGTTTCATGTATGTTGCTGCTTCTAGCTGGTGATTGGAGGGCAAGACGAAGACTCCGGCCGCCTGCGGAAAGCGAAGTCTTGCACGGAAATCAGCAGCGGTGTCTCAAGCGATCCATATGAGCATATTTCTCCTATTTGTTTGCCTTTAGCTGGTTGTGTCTTAATCTCTCTTTTATGTTTAATAGGAAAACAACTTGCTGTAAGGCAAAAAGACTTGCTGAGTTGGAGGTGCAACAGCTGACACACGCTGATGTGTAAACGGGTGTATAAAAGAAAGCTTAATGGCATGTAAAGCTTGCTGCTGCTCTTTTAATCTCTTTCCTCCATAAAGCGTATCGCCAAGTAATGGATAGCCGATGTGACTCATATGAACACGAATTTGGTGAGTGCGTCCGGTTTCGAGCGAAAGTTCAATAAGCGTTTCGTTTTTTGCCGTATTGCGTTTTAACACCCGATAACGTGTTTTGGCAGCTTGTCCCGTTCTAGATACTCTTCTTCTTGTAGCGTGATGACGATCGCGTCCAATGGGTTCATTGATGATGCCGTCCTCTTTTTTTATGATTCCTTGGACGAGGGCAATATAAGTCCGATTAATTTTACGTTCAGCCAGCAGCTGATCAAACACAGAGCTTGCTACAAAATGCTTCGTGAATAAGATAGCACCTGATGTATCGCTGTCCAAACGGTGAACGTGTCTAGGCTTTGTTTTGAGGCCTATTTTTTGAAAATAAGCAGCTACAGCATTCAAAAGAGTTTTTTGGTCTTGCTCTGATGAAGGATGAGTATCTAGGTTTATTGGTTTGTTTACGATTAGTACGTGCTCATCTTCAAACAAAATCTCTATATCAACATTGTAAGGTGTTATTTCATTAGGCTCTGCTTCAAAAAAAGGGAGTGACATTTTATCATGTTCCTTAAGCGTGTTTCTCCATGGTAAAGGCTCACCGTTTATAAGGACATTTTTATTCATCCGAAACTGATGCAACGTTTTTTTAGGAATACGCCATTTCGTTTTTAAATAATCTTCAATTGTTTGCCCTGCATCATTTTTTGCGATTTTATCTTCTAGCCATTGGCCGTGTATACTCATATTTAATCCCTTCCTTACATACTAGTAAATATCCTTTAATCTTTTAAAAGAACTTGTAAATAATTAGGAGGAAATAACTACCTGAAGTTCTCGTTTTATGTTTGTGTTATGCTAAATAAAGAGACATAAGTTAAGAGAAAAAAGGGGGGGTAACCATGAAAATTGCCCAAGCAGCTCCGCCAGAAATGGAGAATTACATAGAAGAGTTGACTGAACAGCTTCGCTATGACTTGTTACCTCGGTATGTATCTGTAGATAAGCTTAATCCTGATGAATTATTAAACCCAGATTATTGTACAGACCATTTATATAATGGCTTACTCGATGAAGCATTGCAAGTCATTAGTAGCCTTCAGACAATAATTGCCGTGATTGAAGCGATTCAACATCGGCCGATTGAAGAAAGCGACTGCGAGCAATTCGAAAAAAATATTTCAATTTTAAAAAAATACGGGTTCTTATTTCCTGTTTCCATTGAGTGTTTTGCAAAAGAAAACAATTTGATTACGTATTCGTATGAATCGTTTTATAATTCATACATAAATTAAAGAAAGAGGCTGGGACAAAAGTATTCTAGACGAAGTGAAGAACGAACCATTGATCGAGATTTTTGATTAGTGGTTCATTTTTTTGTTATGGTAAACGTAGGTTTCTTGAGGGGAGGTCTTTCTAGCAGTTGATTGGAGGGCAAGGCGGAGACTCCTGCGGGAAAAGCGGAACAGGTGAGACCACACAGGAGCGTATGCGACGAGGAGGCTCAGCGCCCGCCCGCGGAAAGCAAAGTCTTGCACGAAAATCAACTGTGGTGTCATAAGCGGTTCAGCTCATGTATAATAGTTTTTCGTCTTTCAATTGGACTCATTTAGTTGTGTCTCAACTTCTTTCTTTTTATTGGCATATTTCAGATTTCAATTGGACATTCAAAAAGAGCTTGTGATATGGTCAAACTTGTATAAAGCCATCACAAAAAACAAATAGGAGCGAAAACATGACAAAAGCAAAATTATGTTTTATCGGTGCAGGCTTTCACGCATCAACGAACATTTATCCGTCCGTTATTGAAGCGGGAGCAGAAATTAAAGCAATTTCCACACGCAGTATGGAAAGATCAAAAGCTGCTCTTCAGCGATTTGGGAGCAGCGGTACGCCATACGATGATTATAAGAAAATGCTGAAGCAGGAAAAGTGCGACGGAGTAGTAGTTGTGGCACAGCCTGAAGATCATCCTGCTTTGGTGCTTGATTGCATTCGAGCGGGAAAAAATGTTTATGTGGACAAGCCTTTGGGGATGAATGAAAGAGAAGCAAAAGAGATTTCAGATGCTGCTAGGGAAGCTGGCGTAAAAGTAATGGTAGGTTTTATGAAGCGCTATGCACCTTGCTATATAAAACTAAAAGAGCTAATTGAAGAAGGAAACCTTGGAAACGTCCGTTCATTTCAAGCGAGGTTTGCTGTAGACAGTACCCCTTTTTGTAAAGATGAAGAGCAGTTTATGAAGCTTGCTGCCATACATATCGTTGATCTTGTCCGTCACTTGTTCGGCGAAGTCGTTCACGTGACAGGGTTCAGAAATAATCATGGTGAGTATATTTCAAATAGTATTTCGCTGAAGTTTGAAAATGGCACGGTAGGAAGCCTGTATTTTACTGGCATGACAGCGTGGTCTCGCGAAAGCGAAAACTTATTAGTGACATTTGACAATGGCTTTGCTTTTGCTGATGAAGTAAACGCATTGACTATTCACGAATCTCAGACTTTTGATGAATTACCATGGAAGTCATTAAAAGAAAACGACCGTGTGTTTACACCTTCTACTTCTCCAATGTCAGGAGCATATCGAGATCTTTACCTTCGTGGATTTGTTGGAGAGATGGCTCATTTCATTGAGTGTTGTACAAGTGATAAAGAACTTCTTTCCAGTGGAAGTGACAATGTAAAAACGATGAGATTATGTGATCGAATACTGTCATCTTTAATGTAAAGAAAGTTTTAAAGAAAAGAATGTACTATGAATAACTTGCTGTAAATTATGTAAATCATACTAAATAATGTTATGATTAGACAGGTCGTATAAACGAAATTGTTTACCTTTCATAAGATTACAGAACGTTTCAATCTTATTACATATGTTTAAAATTAGCCTAAATGGTTTCTTTTTACGCCTATATCATATACAATGCCCCCTAGATGATTTTTTCGAATAGCTAATAATCGTTTAGGATTATGAAAGGAGATTAATCATGAAAAAACTGATGTATACATTGCTCATTGGGTTAATTGCTGCAGCTTTAACAGCATGCGGTTCAAACGATGATGCAAAGCAATCAAAAAGTGATGATCAGAAAACTGCACAAACTGAGAAGCAAAAAGAGGCTCAGGAAAAGCAGGAAAAGCAAGCAAAAGAAATGCAGAAGAAATTAGATAAACAAAAAGTAGATGAGAAGAAAACCGTAGCAGTTGTAAACGGTAAAAAAGTTTCTGGTGAAGAATATAATGCAGCCCTGGCTACATCACAAAATCAGTACCAACAAATGGGACAAGACCCAACATCTAAAGAAGCAGCTAAACAAGTAAAGCAGCAAACAATTGACAATTTAGTAGGTCAAACATTGCTATTGCAAGAAGCTGAAAAAAAAGGCTATAAAGCAACTGATGAAGAAGTAAATAAAAAGTTAAAAGAAACGAAAAAGCAGTTCAAAACAGATAAACAGTTTAAAGCGGCTTTAAAAGATGCAGGACTAACTCAATCACAATTAAAGTCTGAGCTGGCTGACAGCATTAAATATCAGCAGTACTTAGATAAAGACATCCAAACACCAGAAGTAACAGATAAAGAAATTCAAGATTATTACGATCAATTTGCAAAACAAAGCCAAAGTCAAGCAAGCGGCGGTAAAGAACAATCTCAAATGCCAAAGCTTGAAGACGTAAAGCCACAAATTAAGCAGCAGCTTGAACAACAAAAGAAACAAGAAGCATTGGAGAAAAAAGTTGAAGAACTTAAGAAAAATGCAAAAGTTGAAGTGAAGCTTTAAATACAAATGAAACGGCTCTTTAAAGGGCCGTTTTTTTGTTATGTACATTTATTGTTTCTTGTCAGTAAAAAGGGGTGCGTGAAAGATTTTATTGTATTTTGACTTATAAGGTAAAAAGTGTTCTGATGGTTTGCCTTTCATCCTATACTTTTCTTATATAGATATAAGAGAAATTGGGGGAGTCGATAAATGAAAAAGGTGGCTGTTTTTTTTGTTGGGCTTGTTTTTTTACTCGCGGGGATGGGTCTGACAGGCAATGCGTCTGCGGCGTCAAATCAACTTATTATTATTAACAAATCTACTAACACCCTTGCTTTTTATGATAGAGGAAAATTAGTAAGGACGTTCAAAGTTGCGACGGGGAGGCAGATGAGTTATACACCAGAGGGTACCTTTAGCATTGTGAATAAAATTAAAAACCGGCCTTATTATAAAGACAACATTCGGGGAGGAGATCCTAGGAATCCGCTAGGTGATCGCTGGCTAGGATTAAATGCGCGCGGAACATATGGAACGACGTATGCTATTCATGGAAATAATAATCCAAGTTCTATCGGGACTTACGCAAGTTCTGGGTGCATTCGTATGTATGATGAAGAGGTACGCTGGCTGTTTGACCGTGTTCAAACCGGTACAAAAGTGGTTATTGGTCAATTCCATTCTCAAAGTTTTGATTCAATCGCTGTTAAAAACAAATACAAAGTAAGCAGTGCTCCAGTCGCCCAGAATCTTTGTAAAACGAAAAAGCTCTCAAAAGGCCAAATTGGTTTTGTAACGATTCAATCACCGATGGTTTTATTGAAGGAAGAAAAAGGAAAATGGGTAAAGATTCGTACGTTAAATCGCGGTGAACGCTATAATGTATATAAAATAGATGGCATTAAAGTCTCTTTAGGGCCAGGATTTATTGAAAATTATCCTAATAAAAAAACATCCATAAAATTAGATATTTGCAAATAGAAAATACCGTTCATATAGCTGACTATATGAACGGTATTTTTTGAATTTTTAATAATGTTTATTATAATAAAAAACAGGGAAACTAATTGCCTAATGAAGAGAGAGAAAGGGTTGTTTGAGCGTATGTCTACAATAGATTTATCAAAATTCGAGAAAAAAATGATTATTCGTAACATCAAACCGGACGATATAGATGAAATTTTAGCACTTCAAAAGCTATCATTCCCGGGAATGGATCCGTGGAAAAAAGAACAACTTGAAAGTCACCTGGCCATTTTTCCAGAAGGACAAATATGTGCAGAGTACGACGGGGAAATTATCGGATCTTGTTCAAGCTTGATTGTGAACTTTGATGAGTACGATGATCAGCATACGTGGGACGATATTACAGACGAAGGATACATTACAAATCATAACCCGGAAGGCTACAATCTGTATGGAATTGAAGTAATGGTTCATCCAAAGTATCGCGGCATGAAAATAGGACGCCGCTTATATGAAGCGCGTAAAGATTTAGCACGTGAATTGAACCTGAAAAGTATCATCATTGGAGGAAGAATTCCTAATTACCATAAGCATTCAGCTGAAATGTCGCCTAGAGAATATGTAGAGCAAGTTATTCATCATAAAATTTATGATCCAGTGCTATCTTTTCAGCTAATGAACGGATTTACGCTTATGCGTATAAACCCTGGTTATCTTCCTGATGATCTAGCTTCTAATAAGTATGCAACGTTGATGGAATGGAACAACGTAGATTACGTTCGCCGTTCAAAACGCCATTTTAAAACATCATTCCCAGTGCGTATTTGTGTTGTTCAGTATATGATGAAACAGATCAATTCATTTGAAGAGTTTGCAACACAGGTAGAATATTATACAGATGTTGCTTATGATGCAAAAGCCGACTTCTGCGTATTCCCGGAAATTTTCACAACTCAGCTAATGTCTTTCTTGAATGAAAAGATCCCAAGCAAAGCGGTTCAGCGCGTAGCAGAATATACGGAAGAGTACATTGAGCTATTTACTAACTTAGCGGTTAAATATAACGTAAATATTATTGGAGGATCCCACTTTGTCGAAGAAGATAATGGAGATATCTTTAATATTGCCTATCTATTCCGCCGAGATGGAACAATTGAAAAGCAGTACAAAGTGCATATTACACCTAATGAAAGAAAATGGTGGGGAATTAGCCCAGGAGATAAAGTTGAAGTGTTTGATACAGATTGCGGTAAAATTGCGATCCAAATTTGCTATGACATTGAATTTCCGGAGCTTGCCCGTATTGCTACCGATAAAGGTGCAAATATTATTTTTACACCATTCTGTACGGAAGACCGTCAAGGTTATCTGCGCGTAAGATACTGCTCTCAGGCGCGCGCGATCGAAAACCAAATTTATACGGTTATCGCAGGTACAGTTGGAAACTTGCCTGAAACAGAAAACATGGATATTCAGTATGCTCAGTCTGCTATTTTTGCACCGTCTGACTTTGAATTTGCACGAGACGGTATTGTAGGAGAATGTAATCCTAATATTGAAATGGTAGTTATTGGAGATGTAGATTTAGAAATTCTTCGCCGCCAGCGTCAATCGGGAACGGTTCGTCAATTAAAAGACCGACGCCATGACGTTTACAATATTAAATATAAAAAATAACGCAGTTTCTAAAAACATCATGCAAATGCATGGTGTTTTTTATTTCAACTTTTGCCATAATAAAAACTATTACAATGAATTTTGTGGACTAACCATGGAAAAGAGGGGAAAACATGAGTTTTCATGGACAATCGGTATTACCCGCTGTTCGAGATATGAAGCAATTGGAAAAATTTTTAGTAAGTAATTATGAGTACGGAGTTCTTTTAGACAATCAAGTGGGCATGCTAAAAGGAATTATGAAAGAGGTCCATAAGCATGAAAAGAAGCTAATCATTCATTTAGATTTAATTCATGGCTTAAAGCACGATGAGTATGCGGTTGATTTTTTGTGTCAGGAGTTTAAGCCTGCGGGAATTATTTCGACAAGAACAAACGTTATTTTAAAAGCTAAACAAAGAGGGATTTATGCCATTCAACGGGTCTTTTTATTGGACAGCACAGCTTTGAAGAAAAGCTATGAGTTAATGAAGAAAGTAAAACCGGATTATATTGAGCTTCTTCCTGGAATTGTGCCCACTTTAATCCAAGAAGTTAAAGCTGAAACGGGCATTCCGGTGTTAGCTGGAGGCTTAATACGAACGGCAGAAGAAGTTCATAATGCTTTAGAAGCCGGGGCTTCTGCTGTTACAACATCAAATAGAGAACTGTGGAGTATTTCAACTTAAAAAAACTGTTTGACAACGCTTTCATCATCTAGTAAACTTCTAGATAAGTTAATAGATGTGAGGGAGAATAGGAGATCCACGGTATAGCCTTTTAATGATTTTATTAGGGGGATGTATTGTGGATTTTCTTATTTTCTTGTCATCTTAATCGTTTTCATACAAAGGGGAGGTTATCTATATGCAAGCATTCTTAGGAGAAATAATTGGAACAATGATTTTAATTATCCTTGGCGCTGGTGTATGTGCGGGCGTCAATTTAAAAAAATCGTTTGCTGCTAATTCGGGATGGATCGTTATCACAATGGGATGGGGAATGGCAGTAGCGATGGCAGCATATGCGGTTGGTAATATGAGTGGGGCACACTTAAATCCAGCGTTAACCGTAGCGCTTGCTATTACAGGTGATTTTCCATGGTCACAAGTACCGATGTACATCTTAGCTCAGTTTATTGGAGCCATTCTTGGTGCAACAGTTGTTTATTTACACTATCTTCCACACTGGAAAGAAACAAAAGATGCTGGTACAAAATTAGGCGTATTCGCAACGGGGCCAGCAATTGCTAACCCATTTGCAAACGTTTTAAGTGAGGCGATTGGAACGTTTGTATTAGTAGTAGGAATCTTAGCAATTGGAGCAAATAAATTTACAGATGGATTAAATCCTTTAGTAGTAGGATTTTTAATCGTAAGTATTGGTTTATCATTAGGAGGAACAACAGGCTATGCCATCAACCCTGCTCGTGATTTAGGACCTCGTATTGCTCATGCTATCTTGCCCATACCTGGCAAAGGCAGCTCGAACTGGAAATATGCTTGGGTGCCAGTAGTGGGTCCTTTAGTAGGCGGATCAATCGGGGCAGTATTTTACCAAGCGGCATTTTTAAATAAAATGTCAAGCAGCTTATGGGTTGTTTTAAGTCTAGCGCTGATTGTTTTAGCAGTTATCTACGCTGTTTCTAAACAAAAGGCAGCACAGATTCAATCAGCAGTAGTACCGAAAAAATGAATGAGCTTTACCATCTAACTATGTACAATAAAGAAACGACAATATACAGAGAATAGGGGATATTGATATGGAAAAATTTATTTTATCTTTAGACCAAGGAACAACAAGCTCACGAGCAATGTTATTTAATAAAAAAGGTGAAGTTGTACATGTAGCTCAAAAAGAGTTTACACAGTACTTTCCAAAACCAGGTTGGGTAGAGCATAATGCAAGTGAAATTTGGGGTTCTATCCTAGCAGTTATCGCATCTTGTTTATCTGAGTCAGGTGTTCATGCGGATCAAATCGAAGGAATTGGGATTACCAATCAGCGTGAAACAGCAGTAGTATGGGAAAAAACAACAGGGAAGCCGGTGTACAATGCAATTGTATGGCAGTCTCGACAAACGTCTGGTATTTGTGAAGAATTAAAAGCAAAAGGATTAAACGATACGTTCCGCGACAAAACGGGATTATTAATTGATGCATACTTCTCTGGAACAAAAGTGAAGTGGATTTTAGATAACGTAGAAGGTGCACGAGAAAAAGCAGAAAACGGTGAATTGTTATTTGGAACAATTGATACATGGTTAATTTGGAAGCTATCAGGCGGAAAGGCGCATGTAACGGATTACTCAAACGCATCCCGCACGCTTATGTTCAATATCTACGATTTAAAATGGGATGATGAACTGCTAGATATCTTAGGGGTACCGAAATCAATGCTTCCAGAAGTAAAGCCTTCTTCTGAAGTATACGCTCATACAGTAGATTATCATTTCTTTGGTAAAAACATTCCAATTGCTGGAGCAGCAGGGGATCAGCAAGCCGCTTTATTTGGACAAGCGTGCTATGAAAAAGGAATGGCGAAAAACACCTATGGAACAGGCTGCTTTATGCTCATGAATACGGGTGAAAAAGCAGTTAAGTCCGATCACGGCTTATTAACTACATTAGCATGGGGGATTAACGGTAAGGTAGAATATGCGCTTGAAGGCAGTATTTTTGTAGCAGGATCTGCTATTCAGTGGCTTCGCGACGGTTTAAGAATGTTTAAAAATGCGGCTGAAACTGAAAACTATGCAACGCGAGTAGAGTCTACAGACGGTGTATATATTGTGCCAGCTTTCGTAGGACTTGGAACACCTTATTGGGATAGCGATGTACGGGGAGCGATGTTTGGGTTGACTCGTGGTACAAAAAAAGAACACTTTATCCGTGCAACGCTTGAATCACTGGCTTATCAAACAAGAGATGTATTAAGTGCGATGGAAGCAGATTCTGGAATTACATTAAAAACATTGCGTGTAGACGGGGGAGCAGTTAAGAATAATTTCTTAATGCAGTTCCAAAGTGATGTGTTAAACGTTCCGGTTGAGCGTCCTCAAGTGAATGAAACAACGGCTCTTGGGGCAGCATATTTAGCGGGTCTTGCGGTCGGCTACTGGAAAGATTGCGATGAAATTGCGCAGCAGTGGAATATGGAAAAATCTTTCGAACCAAATATGGAAGAAGAAAAGCGTGAAGAATTATATAGCGGCTGGAAAAAAGCCGTACATGCAACAATGGCTTTTAAGTAATTATTTGATGAAAACACTTTAATTAAAAGCGCATGTATGATATAATTTAATCAAGTTAATAAATTGGTTGGAGAATCGGAGAGACCACAGATCCATATATAGACATACTATATATGTGATTTGTGGTCTCTCTTTTTTGTATATTGGAAAATTTTGATATCTTTAAAAATTGAAAGGGGAATGACGTATGTTTTCAAGTCAAACACGTTCGAATAAATTGGTAGACATGACACAAAATCAATATGATTTACTAGTAATTGGTGGGGGAATTACTGGGTCAGGTATTGCGCTTGATGCGACTCATCGAGGCATGAAAACGGCATTAGTTGAAATGCAGGATTTCGCAGCAGGAACATCTAGTCGTTCAACGAAGCTTGTTCACGGCGGTCTACGCTATTTAAAACAGTTTGAAGTTAAAATGGTAGCCGAAGTTGGTAAAGAACGTGCCATCGTATATGAAAATGGGCCTCATGTAACGACTCCGGAGTGGATGCTGTTACCTTTCCATACGGGTGGAACATTCGGTAAATTCTCAACTTCAATTGGACTGCGCGTATATGATTTTTTAGCTGGTGTAAAACGCTCAGAGCGCCGCAAAATGTTTAGCGCAGAAGAAACGCTTAGCCGCGAGCCATTGGTGAAATCTAAAGATTTAAAAGGCGGCGGTTACTACGTTGAATATAAAACAGATGATGCACGTTTAACGATTGAAGTAGCTAAAGAAGCTGCCGCAAGAGGAGCAGACTTAGTCAATTACACAAAAGTGGAAAACTTTATCTACGATAAAGGAAAAGTAGTAGGGGTTGTTGTTCGTGATCAGCTTACGAATAAAGAATATAATATTTATGCAAAAAAAATCGTCAACGCTGCAGGTCCATGGGTGGACACGCTGCGTGAAAAAGATAATTCAAAAAAAGGCAAGCAGCTTCAATTAACAAAAGGAATTCACTTAGTTATTGATCAAGAGCGCTTTCCATTAAAACAAGCCATTTATTTTGATACACCTGATGGACGTATGGTGTTTGCAATTCCGCGTGATGGAAAAACATATGTGGGCACAACAGACACGGTCTATAAAGAAGACGCTAGACATCCGCGTATGACTGTAAAAGACCGTCAATATGTTATTGATGCGATTAACTATATGTTCCCAACGGTTGATATTACAGTAGACGACGTAGAATCAAGCTGGGCGGGTGTTCGTCCACTTATTCACGAACAAGGAAAAGATCCTTCTGAAATCTCGCGTAAAGATGAAATCTGGACATCAGAATCAGGTTTAATTACAATCGCTGGAGGGAAATTAACTGGGTACCGTAAAATGGCTGAAATTGTCGTAAATCGCGTAGCTGAAGATTTTAAAGCAGAAGGACGCGAATTTGAAAGCTGTCAAACTAAACATTTACCGATTTCTGGAGGTAATGTAGGCGGTTCAGGTGGGTTCCCAACGTTTGTAGAGCAAAAAGTCAAGGAAGGCATCAAACTAGGGTTATCACGTGACGCTGCTGAAAAGCTTGTAAAACGCTATGGTTCAAACGTAGATAAAGTATACCGCTACATGATTGAACGTCCCGATCAGCTAAAAAACAGCGACCTTCCAGCTAGTGTATTTCTGCAAATTCAATATGGCATAGAAGAAGAAATGGTTTCAAAACCAGTGGACTTCTTCATTAGACGTACGGGCGCTTTATTCTTTGATATCAACTGGGTAAGAAGCTGGAAAAAACAAGTGATTGCTCATATGGCCGAAGAGTTAAAGTGGACGCCTGAGCAAACAAAAGCTTATACGGATGAATTAGAACAGCACCTTCATGACGCAGTTGTACCAGTAGATGAAAAAGTTAACCGTATGACAGGTATTTCATGATAAAATAAAAAAGTACCTCAAAATTTGTCAATACAGCCATAATATAATAGCAGGAAGTCAAATTTGGACGAAGAAATATAATATGACTGTTAAAAAAAGAGAAAGACGATTACTCGTTTTTCTCTTTTCATACATATTTACATTTATATAAGGAGGCTTTTTTTTATGAGTTGGAAAGAAACGTATACATCTTGGATTAATCATCCAAATTTAGATCCTGAATTATGTCAAAATTTAGACGCAATCAAAGGTGATGAAAAACAATTAGAAGATAGTTTTTACAAAACATTGGAATTTGGAACAGGCGGAATGCGTGGGGAAATTGGAGCGGGTACAAACCGTATGAATACGTATACAATCCGAAAAGCTTCCGAAGGCTTTGCTGAGTACATTAAACAAGCTGGTGAAGAAGCTATCAAGCAAGGCGTAGTCATTGCGTATGATTCTCGCCACAAATCGCCTGAATTTGCGATGGAAGCAGCAAAAACATTAGCAAGTCACGGAATTAAAACGTATGTATTTGAAGAGCTAAGACCAACACCTGAACTTTCATTTGCAGTGCGTGAGCTAAACGCATTTGGAGGTATTGTTATTACAGCGAGCCACAATCCTCCTGAATATAACGGATACAAAGTATATGGTCCAGACGGTGGTCAGCTGCCGCCAAAAGAAGCTGATGAACTAGTTGGCTTTGTAAATGCTGTGGAAAATGAACTTACATTAGCTGTTCAATCTGAAGCGGAGCTAAAAGAAAAAGGTCTTATTGAAATGATTGGTTCAGCGATTGACGAAGCATACAATGAGAAACTAAAAACGATTTTAATTAATCCAGAGCTAGCTTCTGAAACAGGTAAAGACTTAAAGGTAGTGTTTACACCTCTACATGGTACAGCTAATAAGCCAGTTCGCAACGCGCTTCAATCCATCGGTTACGAAAATGTCACGGTTATTGAAGAACAAGAACTTCCTGATCCAAATTTCTCGACGGTTAAATCTCCGAATCCTGAAGAGCCGGCTGCATTTGAATATGCTGTTCGTAAAGGAAAAGAAATTGATGCAGATATCTTAATCGCAACGGATCCAGATGCAGACCGTTTGGGAATTGCTGTCAAAGATCCAAGCGGTGAATATGCGTTATTAACAGGAAACCAAACGGGTGCTTTATTGCTTCACTATTTGCTTTCTCAAAAGAAAGAAAAAGGCGTGCTGCCTGCTAATGGCGTTGTGTTAAAAACGATTGTAACGTCAGAAATCGGCGCACAAATTGCTCGTTCATTTGGACTGCAAGTTGTTGACACTCTAACAGGTTTTAAATTTATCGGTGAAAAAATTAAGCAATATGAGCAAACGGGCGAGTATACATTCCAATTCGGTTATGAAGAAAGCTACGGCTATTTAATTGGTGACTTTGCTCGTGACAAAGACGCTGTACAAGCAGCCATTCTAGCAGTAGAAGCTTGTGCTTATTATAAAAAGCAGGGCATGACGCTATATGAAGCGCTTCAGCAAGTGTTTACTAAATATGGTTTCTATCGTGAAGGTCTGAAATCTTTAACGCTTAAAGGAAAAGAAGGATCTGAGCAAATTCAGCATATTTTGGCTACATTTAGAAATGAACCTCCTACTGACATTGCAAGATTAAATGTTTCGGTTGTAGAGGATTATACATTAAGTGAGCGTCAGCATATTAAAGCAGGAAAAGTAGAAGAAATTACATTACCAAAATCAAATGTATTAAAATATATCTTAGAAGACGGTTCTTGGTTCTGCCTTCGTCCGTCTGGTACAGAGCCAAAGGTGAAGTTCTATTTTGGCGTCGTGTCAGAAGATGAAGCAACGAGCATTGCCCATTTAGAAGCTGTACAAACAGCTGTAATGGGTGAAGTAGAACGTGTATTAGATAAAGTGAAAAGGGTATAAAAGTAAAGCCTGCTCAAACTTGAGCAGGCTTCTTTTATGATACTTTATTTGATTGCGTATTTGACAAATACGGAGAAGATCGTAGGGCTTTATAAATTCTCGGAGCAAGCATAGCCCCAAGAACAGTAAAAATAAGATCCTTTACCGCAAACCACGACATAATCTTCCAAGCGGCTGCATATGTCATTGCAGGAGCTTCAAGCCAGTAATTAACCGCTACATACATATACGTAGTACCAATTAAATAAATAACGGCAATACCAACTAGCGATGAAATTAAAAAGATAGAAAAAGTTGGCTTGCCGCGCATTTCCATAATTTTTCCTGTGATAAATGCTGCTACGATATAAGAAAGCAAAAAGCCGCCGGTGCTTCCAAATAAAATACCAATTCCTGCTTTAAATTGAGCAAATACCGGGGCGCCGGCAATGCCAATTAATACGTATACAATCATCGAAATAGAACCCATTCGGCTCCCAAGTAAAATTCCTGCTAATATAACAAAAAAAGGCTGAAGTGAAAGAGGCACGCCACCTACTTGTAAAAAAGGTGCCCAAGAAGTAATGTTTGCACCAATAGCCATAAGAGCCGCAAACATACCGGCTAGCGTTAAATCTAATGTGCGAAACCTTTTATTAGTACTCATATATGTTCCTCCCAGTATGTACTGAAATATCTTAGCGTATGTACTGAAGATTGTACGTCGAATTCACTTTTATGTCAACGATAAAAATAAATGTGTTTACATATATTATTTGATGTTTTTTGAAATAAAGTATGCATATTTTTAGTGCAACATAAAAAAATAAAGAAGGGAATTCATCCCTTCTTTGTCCAAGTGTGTGTATCAAAAATACTAGTACAATGATTCTTCCAGAAGCTCCGGGTTGTGCTCCGAATATTCCGTTGCATGATCAATGTAGCGTAGTAAAGAATAAAGCTCTTCTTGAATGATGCGGTAGTTTCGTTCAAAATTGTAGGCGTGCAAAAAATGTTCAATCTTTTTTGAAAGAAAATCGTCGTCTGTTCGAACCATTAAAATTAATAAGTTATCCCATTGTGAACGGTGTGTGTAATACAAAGCTCGATCATAATCAATTACATCCATTAATAACGTTCCTCCTTTTGAGGAGTTGAAATTAGTGTATGATATTTGCGGGAATTCTTACGCTGTAAATGTTGGGCAAAAGACCAGTGCATAATTAAAAGAGGTTGTAGTCATTATGCAAGAAGAATAAACGTACAGCACAGGATAAATGATAAGAAAGGCAAAGAATGATGCAGCATAACAGTTATATTACATCCATTATTTAAGACAACTAAATAAAAATCCCCTTTTCTTGAAAAAATAAAGCTTCTTTTTGATGAAAACACATGAATTGACATGTTTGTACATAGATTGAAGTAAGGAGTGAAAGGGGGAGCTGTCGTGAAAGAAGCAGATTATAAGCAATTATACCGTGCGATTGATGAAATTACGGAAATAGCTAGCGGTTTCGGCTTAGATTTTTATCCGATGCGCTATGAAATTTGCCCGGCAGATATTATTTATACGTTTGGTGCATATGGGATGCCAACTCGTTTTTCACATTGGAGCTTTGGAAAACAATTTTACAAAATGAAATTACACTACGATCTTGGATTGAGTAAAATTTATGAATTAGTTATCAATTCAGATCCTTGTTATGCATTTTTATTGGATTCCAATGCGCTTATTCAGAATAAATTAATTGTAGCTCACGTGTTAGCCCACTGTGACTTCTTTAAAAATAACAGCCGTTTTGCCAACACTAAACGGGATATGGTAGAAAGTATGGCAGCGACCGCTGATCGAATTAAAGAATACGAAGTAAAGCACGGTAAGCGTGAAGTAGAAAAGTTTTTGGATGCTGTCCTATCGATTCAGGAACATATTGATCCGTCTCTTATGCGTGCCAAGCTTTCTTGGAGCATAGATGATGTAGAATCATCGGAAGAAGAAATCATTTCTCCTTACGATGATTTATGGAATTTGGATTATAAAGAAAAGAAAAAACCAAAACCTCCAAAGTCTTTTAAAAAATTTCCGCCTCAGCCTGAAAAAGACATCTTATTATTTATTGAAGAATACAGTCCTTATTTAGAGGATTGGCAGCGGGATATTTTAACGATGATGCGAGAAGAAATGCTTTATTTCTGGCCGCAGCTTGAAACAAAAATTATGAATGAAGGCTGGGCTTCTTTCTGGCATCAGCGCATTATTCGAGAAATGGACTTAACGAGTGATGAAGCGATAGAATTCGCCAAGCTAAATGCAGGGGTTGTGCAGCCGTCTAAGACGGGAATCAATCCATATTATTTAGGATTAAAAATCTTTGAAGACATTGAAGAACGCTACAATAATCCAACAGAAGATATGATTCGCCGGGGCGTGGAGCCTGGATCAGGAAGAGAGAAGATGTTTGAGGTACGTGAGGTTGAATCAGATATTTCCTTTATCCGCAATTACTTAACAAAAGATTTAGTCATGCGGGAGGATATGTACTTATTCCAAAAACAAGGAAAAGACTATAAAATCGTCGACAAAGAGTGGACAGAAGTTAGAGATCAGCTTGTTAATATGCGCGTAAACGGCGGATTTCCTTACATCACAGTAACCAATGGAGACTATTTAAAAAATGGAGAGCTCTATTTAAAACACTGGTATGAAGGAATTGAATTAGATGTCAAATACTTAGAAAAAGTGGTACCGTACGTTCATCAGCTTTGGGGCCGCCCCGTTCATTTAGAAACGGTAATGGAAGGCAAGCCAATCGCCTTTACGTATGATGGAAAAACAGTGCATAGAAAACATTTGTAAAAAAGAAGACCGCTTAAACAGCGGTCTTTTTGGGCTTCTGTAATTTATCCATATAAATTGAAAAAATAAAATTACTGTGCAATAATCGAATGAGAATTACTTTCATTTAGAAAGGAAGATAAGATGTTTGTTGTAAACGCAAGTTTTGAAACAGAAAAGAAATTTGAAGAACAGCTCAAGCAAAAAGCTAACAAAAACAAAGCAGAAATTGAGGCAGCCAAAGGAAATTTATCGTTCGAATGCTGGAAAAAAGATTCCGCAGATAAAGTTGAATATGTCTTTGTATCCAAGTGGGAAGACAAGCAGTTCTTTCAAGCGTGGATCTCAAGAGAAGAACATGTGAACGAACATAAAGAAGCGAATAAAAAGAAAATGAAAGCATGTTCTGAAGCTATGGAAATCAAGAAAACGCTGCGCTTTTATGAGGCGGTAGAAGAGGACATTTTTTCCTAAAAAAGCATGCTTGACTTTCATAAATGTTGTAACTATAATGATTACAACAAAATAGGAGTGAGAGCAATGAAAATTAGCAGTCGATTCACCGTGGCCGTTCACATACTATCTTTAATTAAAGTAGATAGCAGTCACCCTAGTACTTCAGAGTGGATTGCTAGCAGTGTAAATACAAATCCTGTTGTTATAAGACGAGTAATTGGGATGTTAAAGAAAGCTGGACTCGTGGGTGTAAAAGCCGGAGCTGGCGGAGCTTATCTATTGAAAGATTTAGAAGAGATAACGTTGTTAGACGTTTATCGAGCGGTGGCGGCAGTGGAAGAAGGAGAATTGTTTCAAATGCATGAAAATCCGAATGTGGAGTGTCCTGTAGGAGCCAATATTCAAAGTGTCCTTGAATTGATTTTAAAACGTTCTCAAGATGCCATGGAACAAGTCTTAGCCGATGTGACCATGAAAGAATTAGTGACGGATTTAATAGCAAAAATAGATGCATAATAACATGCTTCTGTTCGTAAAAAAAACGGAGAAACCTAGGTTTCTCCGTTTTTTTATAGCTTCACAATTGTTCGTCCTCGAGCTTGTCCTTTTAATAAAGTCGGAAGTACCTCAGGGAGCTGTTGTAGTGAAATTTCCTGCTGAATGAAAAGTTCGAAGCTTTCAGGCTTAAAGTCATTAGCGAGTCTATTCCAAATTTCTTTTCGAGTAGGCATTGGACAGTAAACAGAATCGATACCTAATAAATTAATCCCTCTTAAAATGAAGGGAAAGACGGTTGTTGGCACTTTGCCTCCAGCTGTTAGCCCGCTGACAGCTACAGAGCCTCCGTACTGAATTTGACTGAGAACAGAAGCTAGAGGCTCTCCGCCCACAGGATCCACCGCAGCGGCCCATTTTTGCTTGCCTAATGCTTTTAATTTGCCGTTATAAACGTCTTCACGCGCTACAATAGAGGAAGCGCCAAGCTCTTTCAAATAAGCTGCTTCCGAGCTTTTTCCCGTACTTGCTTCCACTGTGTAGCCTAATTTTGAAAGAATGGCAACCGCAAAGCTTCCTACACCTCCCGTAGCGCCTGTTACAAGCACAGAGCCATTAGATGGACTAGTATGGTTTTCCTCTAAGCGATGCACAGATAAAGCAGCTGTAAAGCCAGCTGTTCCGATAATCATTGCTTCTTTTAACGTTAAATTTTCAGGAAGAGGGACAATCCATTCGCTGCGTATGCGCGCATACTCACTATAGCCTCCAAAGTGTGATACGCCAATGTCATAGCTTGTTGCAATGACACGATCACCTTCTTTAAAATCAGGGCTGTCAGAAGATACAACAACTCCTGCTAGGTCGATTCCTGGGACAAACGGATAGCTTGTCACAATATTGCCGTTTGCGATGCTGGCTAAGCTATCTTTATAATTCACCCCTGAATAATGAACGCGAATAAGTACATCGCCTTCTGGCAAATCGTTTAGCGTCAGTTCTTGGACGGACGCCTCCACTTGGTCTTCCCTTTTTTTATCTACCACTAATGCTGAAAATGATTGCTCCATTTTATTTCTCCTTTCTATACTGAGATGTATATGTCTATACATAGATTACCTTATTTCTATACCCATTATAGAAAATAGTAAAAGAAGTTCATAATACTTTGATTACGAAACGAGTCATTTCATTATAAAATAGCGGTATAGCTAAACATTAGTTAGCAATACATAGGAAAGAGGAGAAGAGAAATGAGTACAAACATATATTTTAACCATGATGCAGGTATTGATGATTTAGTATCCCTTTTTTTACTGCTGCAAATGGATGATGTAAAGGTAACAGGGGTATCTGTTATTCCCGCTGACGGATACCTAGAGCCAGGTATCAGCGCAAGCCAAAAAATTATTGATCGTTTTGGAAGTTATGATATTGAGGTAGCCAAATCTACTTCACGCGGTATGAACCCATTTCCAAAGGAATGGCGCATGCATACATTTTATGTAGATGCACTGCCGATTTTAAATGAAAAAGGGGAAGTGCAAACAAAAATAAGTCAGCTGCCTGCTCACGATCATTTAATTGAAACATTACAACATACAGCCGGAAAAACGACTTTATTATTTACAGGACCATTAACTGATTTGGCAAGAGCACTTGAAAAAGCGCCGGAAATAGAAGAGAAAATTGACAAGTTAGTGTGGATGGGCGGTACATTTCAAGAAGTAGGAAATGTACAGGAGCCTGAACATGATGGAACGGCGGAATGGAATGCTTTTTGGGATCCAGAAGCAGTAGCAAAAGTATGGGAAAGCAGAATTAAAATTGAGATGGTTGCTTTAGAAAGCACGAATCAAGTTCCATTAACACCGGTTATTCGTCAAATGTGGGCTTCACTTCGCAGGTATGAAGGAGTAGACTTTGTAGGGCAGTGCTACGCGGCCTGTCCGCCGCTTGTGCATGTTGAAACCAATTCAACATATTATTTGTGGGATGTACTCACAACAGCATTTACAGGGAATTCAACACTTGTGAAGGTAAAAACCGTTTCGAGTATTGTGCATACAGAAACACCGAGCCAAGGAAGAACAGAAATTTCCCAAGAGGGACGACCTGTAGATGTCGTATATGATGTCACAGCTGAAGCGTTCTTTACGTACATTACAGATTTAATGAAAAAAGCAGTAGCCAAATAAAGAAAAAGGTTGCACATGAAAGTGTGCAACCTTTTTAATGAATCATATTCAAGAATTGACGTGTCCGCTCTTGTTGAGGATTTGAAAATATTTGATCCGGTGTACCTCTTTCCATAATGACACCTTGATCCATAAAAATAACTTCATCCGCTACTTCACGGGCAAAGCGCATTTCGTGAGTTACCACCACCATCGTCATTCCTTCTTTTGCTAAGTCTTTCATCGCTTGAAGAACGTCTCCTACAAGCTCAGGATCAAGAGCTGAAGTAGGCTCATCAAACAGCATAACTTTTGGGTCCATCGCCATTGCTCTGGCGATGCCAACACGCTGTTGTTGTCCGCCTGATAGTTGGAAAGGATAAAAGTCAAGCTTGTCTCCTAAGCCAACTCGTGTTAATAATTCTTTCCCTCTTTTTTCTGCTTCTTGAGTAGAAACGCCTTTTACAATTACAGGACCTTCCATAACATTTTCAAGCGCACTTTTATGAGGAAACAAGTTATAGTTTTGAAAGACCATACCTGTTAGGCTTCGAAATGAAGTAATGTCTTTTTTACGAACAGGTTTGGTGAAATTCATGCTTTTTTTATCAAGTTCAATCGTGCCGTCTGTTGGGATTTCTAAAAGATTTAAGCAACGTAAAAAAGTAGTTTTACCCGATCCAGAAGGACCAATCAATACAATTACCTTGCCCTGTTCAACTTTTAAATCAATTCCTTTTAATACTTGCAAATCACCGAATGATTTATGCAAATTTTTGATATTAATCATATGAAAAACTCCTTTAGCTACTCGAAACGGTTATTTAGATACGTAACGATCTAGTCTTATTTCAATGCGTCCTTGGATAATGGATAAGATTGTGCACATAATCCAGTACAAGAGCGCTGCCTCACTATAAAGAAGTAAAAATTCATAGTTAGTCGAAGCAATTTCTTGAGCTTTACGGAACATCTCAGAAACAAGAATGAGCGATGCAAGTGACGTATCTTTAATAAGGCTAATAAAAGAGTTAGATAATGGCGGAATCGATACACGTGCTGCTTGCGGTAAAATAATCCGTCTTAATGCTTGGGAATAGGTCATACCAAGTGAGTAACCAGCTTCCCACTGTCCTTTAGGAATAGATTGAATCGCTGCTCGGATAATTTCAGATGCATACGCACCTACACTTAATGAAAATCCAATAATAGCAGAGATAAATGGATCAATTGTTATATCTAAATTGGGTAAGCCGTAGAAAATAATAAATAATTGCACAAGCAGCGGTGTACCTCGAATAATCGATACATAGATGCGCGCAATTATATTTAAAACTTTTATAGATGATAAACGAGCCAAGGCTGTTAAGACAGCTAAAATGATACCGAGTACAAACGTGATTAATGTTAGTGGAATAGAATATTGAATAGCTCCCTTTAGCATTGGTAGGAGAGATGATTGAGCGATTGAAATCAATTGATTCAATCGCTCTCCATCAGGAAAAATATTATTTAGGAGAAACATCTTCGCCAAACCATTTCTTAGAAATTTTTGCGTATGTTCCGTCTTTTTTCATATCTTTCAATGCTTTGTTTACTTCATCCACTAACTTACCGCTGTCTTTTCTAAACATAAAGCCGCTTGCAGCACCATCGGATTTTTCATCCGCGATTTTGATAGGTGCGTTAGGGTGCTTTTTCTTATAGTCAAGGAACGATAATTTATCGTTGATTGTAGCATCAACACGGTTTGCGCTCATTAGTTCTACTGCTTGAGCAAAACCTTCAGCACTCGTAATGTTTGCACCATAAGATTGAGCCATGTCTTTATAGTTACTTGTTAATGACTGCGCTGATTTTTTTCCTTTTAAATCTTTAAATGATTTGATATCTTTTTCGTCTTTACGAACAATTAATACAGCGCCTGACTGGATGTATGGGTCAGAGAAATCGTATTTCTTTTGACGATCTTCACGAATACCCACTTCATTAGCAATCATGTCAAAGCGTTTAGCATCTAATCCGGCAAACATGCCATCCCACTGTGTTTCTTTGAACTCAGCTTTTACGCCAAGACGTTTAGCTACTTCTTGAGCCAATTCTACATCAAACCCAGTTAGCTTTTGTTTGTCATCATGAAAAGTGAACGGAGGGTATGTACCTTCAGTTCCAATTGTTAATACACCATCTTTTTTCACTTTATTATATAAATCCCCTTGTGAAGATTTATTGTCTCCATTGTTTGCTTCATTTTTTGAGCTAGAACCGCATGCGGCAAGCACAACTGTGAAAGCTAATAGTAGCGACAAAAGTGCAGCAAATTTCTTCATTTTCTAAACCCCCTAGTATTCTGATAGGAAATGATACTCTGTGATACTAAACAAGAACACAGCAAAAGTCAACAAAAAAAACTTATACGATTAATGTGACTTAAAATAAGGGAAATATACCTTCTATACACGGTTTGTCATAAGGATACAGAAAGATTTTAAAATTTGGATTAAGTGGATTTTTAAGGGAGATTTGAGGAGTAAAAAGGAAGTTTCATGCGACGATTTTCTCTTTCATTTTTTCATGACTTTTGGTGCAATAAACATATAGTTAAATGTTAAGGTAGAAATAAATTCCTTATGGTACACTTAAAGAAGAATTTATGAAACGGAGCGATATGATGAAAGCCATAAACTTAATCTCAATTGCCTTTGGTGCTATCGCTGGTACATATGCACGTTATTTGCTGAATCTTTCCTTATTATACACGGGCTATCCAATAGGAACGGTAATTGAAAACCTATTAGGAAGCTTCATACTAGGCCTATTAACAGGATTTTTTGTGTGGAAAAAGCCAAAAGAATGGATAAAGCTTGGACTAGGAGTTGGCGTGTGCGGCGGTTTTACAACGTATTCAACGTTTGCAGGAGACGTCATTTCTCTCACTCAGCACCATTTATTTTGGGGAGCCATTTATGTAATTGTCTCTTTAGTAGGTGGAATCCTTCTTGCTTTAGCAGGCTATCTATGCGGTGAAGCGGCAGGGGAAAATTTAGTGAAAGTACATGAGGTGAAGTAAATGAGCATAGTGAGCTTGGCACTTGGCGGGGCAGCTGGAGGGATATGCCGTTATCTTTTGGGTTTAAAAGTTACAAAAATAGTTTCAAACCCTCCTTTTCCAGTATCAATGCTGTTTGTAAACTTGCTCGGTGCGTTTGGCCTTGGTCTTTTTTACGGTAGTTATTATGGAAAGGTTCCGAGTCATGCTTATGATGATTCAATATTTTTAATGATTGGCATTGGGTTTTTTGGTGCCTTTACCACTTTTTCAACGTTCAGTGTGGAAACCGTACAGTTAATTCGAGAAAAATCTTATCGAAAAATGTTGGCGTATGTGGGGATTTCAGCATTTGGAACAGTTGGTTTATTTACAGTCGGTTTACTGGCAGGAACGTTTTTATTTAAGTAAAGAGAACGTTTCTAGTAGGGAAAAACAAAAAGACGGAGAAGTAGAGAATGGATAGAAAAGCAGAAGTTTGGAAATACATTTTGTTGATTGTAGCTGTTGCAGGTCAGATCATCGGTTTTTTATTTTTATTTATAAATGTTGTCGCGGCATTTATTTTTTACGGTTTTTATATTCTAACTTTTATTATGTTACTCCTGCTGTTTATATGGGATCGGAAAAAGGAAAAAGACAAAGAAGAATTTGACGACTATACCGATTACTAACCATATAAAAAGCAGAATGATGCGGTGCGCCGGGCCTCTTACTTACTAAAGAAGCTTAAAAGATACATCTATAAAAAGAAGAGAGCTGTAAGAGCATAAAGAGATATTGTATTTACATCTAGTTGTGTTATAATTTTAAGTGCGAAAACAAAATCAATAAATAGCAATCACTAGGGGAGCTTTTTGAAGCTGAGACGAATGTATTTCGGACCCTTTGAACCTGATCTGGTTTGGACCAGCGTAGGGAAGTGGTGATCATGTTTACATAACGATGCATGCTAACCACTCTACGTTGTAGAGTGGTTTTTTGTATGTAATAAAACCCTCTACACAAGATGAGGTGATTGAAATTTCTCTTTATTCTGAATAGAAAGGTTTCGATCATGTGGATATTCCTAAATTTCATGTCATTACAACAGATAAGCAGCCAATCGAAGAGCTTCAAAAAATTTTAACGGCTATCGCGCCTTTTGCGGGCGCCGTTCATATTAGAGAAAAAGAGAAAACGGCAAAGCAGATTCAATGTTTACTAGAAAGCCTGCCATTTTGTCGCTCTAAAATTATTTTGAATGACCGAGTTGATGTAGCGCATGCTTTAAAAGCAAAAGGCGTACAGCTTGCCTATCATAGTTTAGACGTTTCGGTTGTTATAGACGCATTTCCTTCTCTTATTGTCGGAAAATCAGTTCACTCTGTGGAAGAGGCTTTAGAAGCTGAAAAAGATGGTGCTCACTACATTCTATACGGACATATTTATTCAACACATTCAAAAAAAGGATTAAAAAGTCGAGGGATAGCAGCACTAAAAGAAGTAGTAGACGCTGTGCAGATACCGGTTATTGCCATTGGAGGAATTACACCTGTAAATGCCAAAGAGGTGCTTCAAACAGGAGCACACGGTATAGCTGTGATGTCTGGTGTCATGCTTGCGCAAGATCCCCTCAAAGCGATTAAACAATATTCTCATATATGGACATCTGGAGGTGGAGAAAATGAAGCAGCATTATGATGTACTGTTAATCGGAGGAGGTATAATCAGCTCTTCTATCGCTTATCATTTGTCAAAACAAGGAGCGTCAGTAGCTATTCTTGAACGCAATCAAATTGGTTGTGAAGCTTCAAGTGCAGCCGCTGGTATTTTAGGTGCTCAAGCTGAAATTAATGAAGAAGGTCCTCTTTTAGACCTTGCTATTAAGAGCAGAAGCATGTTTCCTGAACTGGTGAAGGAACTAAAAGAAAAAACGGCCATCGATGTAGAGCTCATTCAAAAAGGCTTATTAAAAGTCGCTGTAACAGAAGAAGATGCACACGTATTAAAGAAAAAAGCCGCTCAGCACCACCGGTGGGATGAACATGTAAGATGGATCGATGTAAAAGAAGCGCGTTTGTTAGAACCCGGGCTCTCTCCAGACATATACGGAGCCATTACAATACCGGGAGACGGCCAGCTAGCTCCGGCTAAGTTAACGCAAGCTCTTGCTCATGGAGCCTTGTATCACGGAGCAGATGTATTCGAATACTGTGACGTTCATTCTCTTATTATGGAAAATGAAACAGTAAAAGGTGTACAGACGTCCAAAGGCTCTTTTTATGGAGAAAAAGTAGTTATTGCAGCAGGCTCATGGGCTAAACGCTTTATTTCTTCTGAACATGTAGGTCAGGTGTTTCCCGTAAAAGGGGAGTGTATTGCTCTTCAAAGTCAAAAGCCGCTGCTTTCTAAAACGATTTTTTTAGATGAAGGTTTTTACTTAGTGCCTAAGACTGGTGGAAGAATCGTAATCGGGGCAACTAAGCTACAGCATGATTTTACCAAGACGGTTTCTGCACAAGGTATTCAATTTTTGCTGAATAAAGCTTCTGCGCTTCTGCCGGCTATTAAAGAAGCCACATTTGAAAAAGCATGGGCTGGTCTTCGTCCGCAAACAAATGATGGCTGGCCTTATTTAGGAGCGCATCCTGAAATAGCGAATCTACACATGGCGTTTGGCCACTACCGAAACGGTATTTTATTAAGTGCTGCAACTGGAAAAATTATGGCTGATGCTTTGTTAGGGAAAAAGCCGAATCATTCATTTTTTACATCATTTCAGCTAACAAGAGTAATGGAGGGAGTTCATTGAATCTAATCATTAATGGTAAGACCGTTACTTTTGGAGATGAAATTGAAACGGTCGAGCACTTGTTGCAGGCTCAGAACCTGCATGAACGAGTGGTAATTGTTGAGCTAAACAAGAACATTTTGCAAAAAGAAGAACATAGCGATGCATGCTTAAAAGATGGCGATATATTAGAAGTTGTTTCATTTGTCGGAGGAGGATGAAGAGTATGTTAAAAATTGGACAATATACATTTAATTCACGTTTACTATTAGGAACAGGGAAATTTCCGGACTTTACGACTCAGCGTCAAGCGGTAGAAGAGTCAGAAACAGAAATTTTAACATTTGCTGTGAGACGAATGGATATTTTTGATCAAAATCAGCCTAATTTATTAGAAGCGCTTGATGTGAAGCGTTTCACTCTTTTGCCTAACACTGCTGGAGCAAAAAATGCAGAAGAGGCCGTACGTATTGCTAAATTAGCAAAGGCTTCTGGACTTTGTGACATGGTGAAAGTAGAAGTAATTGGATGTGATAAAACGCTGCTTCCTGATCCAGTTGAAACATTAAAAGCCAGTGAAGAACTGTTAAAAGAAGGCTTTACCGTTTTACCTTACACATCAGATGATGTTTTACTTGCGCGTCGTTTAGAGGAGTTAGGCGTACATGCCATTATGCCAGGAGCTTCGCCTATCGGTTCAGGTCAAGGTATTATTAATCCGTTGAACATGCGTTTTATCATTGAACAATCAACTGTTCCAGTAATTGTAGATGCAGGTATTGGAACGGCTTCAGACGCAGCTCAAGCTATGGAGCTAGGAGCAGATGGTGTGTTATTAAATACAGCTGTTTCAGGAGCAAAAGATCCTGTGAAAATGGCTCGTGCTATGAAGCTAGCGATTGAAGCAGGACGAGCAGCATTTGAAGCAGGACGTATTGAAAAGAAACAATATGCAACGGCAAGCAGTCCAACAGAAGGGATGAGTATCGGTTGATTAATCGTTATTCCCGCCAAGAATTGTTTCAACCTATTGGAAAAGGCGGACAGCAGCAAATTCAAGAAAAGCATGTTCTGATTGTAGGAGCAGGCGCTCTTGGAACAGGGAACGCCGAGGCCCTTGCGCGAGCGGGGGTAAAGAAAATAACGCTCATTGACCGGGACTATGTAGAGTGGAGCAACCTTCAGCGGCAGCAATTGTATAGTGAAAAAGATGCTGATAAAAGAATTCCAAAAGCAATTGCCGCTAAAAAACGGCTTCACGATATTAATCATGATGTAAAAGTAGAAGCGCACGTAGCAGACGGTACCCCTCAAGTTTTAGAACAGCTTGTTGAGGGGGTAGATGTTATGATTGATGCAACCGATAATTTTGACACACGCCTTGTAATGAATGATTTATCACAAAAATATGATATTCCTTGGATTTACGGAGCATGTGTAGGAAGTTATGGAATTAGTTATACTATCATACCAAGTGAAACACCGTGTTTATCCTGTTTGCTTGAATCTGTACCGCTTGGAGGGTTAACATGTGATACAGTGGGGATTATTAGTCCTGCTGTACAAATGGTAGTCGCTCATCAAGTAACAGAAGTGTTAAAAATATTAGTCGGAGACTGGAATGCGCTCAGGAGGGAACTTGTTTCGTTTGACGTATGGAAAAATGAGTATACGAGCATCAATGTGAACGTGTTTCGCAAATCTGCTTGCCGCTCATGCGGCAGTGAACAAACGTATCCCTTTTTACAATATGAAAATCAAACGAAAACAGCTGTGCTATGCGGAAGAAACACGGTACAAATCCGTCCGGGCAAATCAGCCAAGCAGCCGCTGCAGTCTTTAGGTGAACGATTAAAAGAAAAAGGATATAAAATTGAACAAAATCCGTATCTGCTTTCTTTTTATGTAGATGATTACCGTTTAGTGATGTTTCAAGATGGGCGCGTCTTTGTCCATGGAACAAACGATATAGTAGAAGCAAAGTCACTTTATCATCGGTATATTGGGTAAGAAAGAGATGGAGGTTTCAGGCATGACAGTACCAAAAGCATTAACCATTGCTGGATCAGACAGCAGTGGAGGAGCAGGCATTCAAGCAGATTTAAAAACATTTCAAGAGCGTGACGTTTTTGGCATGTCTGTTATTACAGCTGTGACTGCACAAAATACAGTTGGCGTTCAAGGAGTTTATCCTTTAGCAGTAGAAGCAGTTGAAACGCAGTTAGATTCAATTGCCACTGACTTATTTCCTAATGCAGTGAAGACAGGTATGTTGTTCAGTGCTGATATTATTTACGCAGTGGCTCGTAAAATCAAACAGTACGGACTGCAAAATGTTGTAGTTGATCCCGTTATGATTGCAAAAGGCGGTCAGTCTCTTCTTCAAAGAGAAGCTGTACAGGCTCTAAAAGAATTATTGCCTCTTTGTGAAGTCATTACGCCGAACATACCGGAGGCGGAAGTCATCACGGGTAAAGAAATTCACACGATTGAAGACCGAAAAGAAGCGGCAAAACAGATGCATGAGCTAGGTGTAAAGCACGTGGTAATTAAAGGCGGACATGATCAATCTCATCAAGATATGATTGATATAGTGTATGATGGTCATAAGTACGTTGAAATCACGCATGAAAAGATGAATACAAAGCATACACACGGAACGGGATGCACGTTTGCTGCTTGCGTCACGGCTGAATTAGCGAAAGGTAAAAGCGTGGTTGAAGCAGTTCAAACCGCTTCGGATTTTGTTCACTATGCGATTAAGCATACGCTTGAAATTGGTTCCGGACACGGTCCTACTAATCACTGGGCGTATAGAAAATACTTTCGTTCAAACATATAAAAAAAACGTGCCTACAATCTAGGCACGTTTTTTATGAAGAAGGAATATGTGTAGGAATCTCTCCATCGATGCCTAAATAATAATGTCTAAGGGGCTTTAAATTATCATCAAGCTCATAAACAAGCGGCACGCTTGTGGGAATATTCAAGTTCGCAATGCCATCAGGCGAAATGTTATCCAAATACTGCATCAGAGCTCTAATCGTATTACCGTGAGCGGAAATAATAACCTTTTTGCCAGCTTTAATAGAAGGAGCAATAGTTTCGTTCCAATATTCTAGAACCCGCTTTTCTGTATCGGCTAAGTTTTCCGTTACAGGAAATTGTCCCTTAGCTAATTCCTTATACTTAGGGTTGGAAGCTTCATAGCGAATATCTGTTGTCTTTAAAGCAGGAGGGCGTTCGTTCATCGACCTTCTCCACAAATGTACTTGCTCTTCTCCAAATTTTTTTGCGGTTTCTTCTTTGTTTAAACCTTGAAGAGCTCCGTAGTGCCGTTCATTCAACCTCCAAGATTTGTATACGGGAATCCACATGAAGTCCATTTGATGTAAGACAATCCATAGAGTGCGAATGGATCGTTTTAAAACAGAAGTATAGGCAATATCAAAAGTATATTCGTTTTTCTTTAGCACTTTTCCAGCTTCTCGCGCTTCTTGCAATCCATTTTTAGAAAGATCTACATCCGTCCAGCCTGTAAATTTATTTTCCAGATTCCACACGCTTTGTCCGTGCCGAATCAACACAAGTTTTATCATCGTGTTCTCCTTTCAACAGTGACTAAGGACTCTATTCTTTTTTATTATGAGAAGGAAAGAGTTTTTTATCCTAAAGCCGGGGAAAGGAGTTTTTATCATTTAGAAAAAGTGATGCTGAAAAGTAAAGCTTTAACTTTTTTACGCATATGATAAAAATAAAAAAGGGAAGGGAAGATAGTCGATGAGTGACCAAGAACGTCAGATTCAAGCGTTGCACAGCCAGATTGAAGATTTAAAAGAAGAAATGTATCAGATGAAGCTTGATATTAGCACATTAGAGAAAGAAAAAGGAAAGCCTGTTTTGACACCGGCTCTCGTTGGTCAAATAGGAGGTTTTGTTCTAGGTGGATTAGCTATAATTGGTATTTTCTGGATGTAGAACTTCTCGTTTTGAAAACGAAAAGTTCTCCTGATTTTTCAATAAGCAATTCCAACGCGGCATTTGGAAAATTTTTGAGCCCATATCTCATGGTAGGTAAAGTGAGCGGTATCTCCCGTTGAAATTTTAACGGCATCAGCTGGTAAAATATCTTTTTCCACTCGATACGTGCCTGTTATTTCACCCTCAGGCAAGTATGTTGGGCATATAACCGTCCAGTTTAGATCACTTTCCTTCAAGTGTAAGTATCCTTTTAAATGATCTTCTGCTGCTCTGGTCGTTTTACGCTTTGATTCATTTGATTGAAAACGATACTTTTCTGGTTCTGTTCGTGATTGTAAGATGCCTGCAGTTCCAATAGTAAGAATACGATGAACGCCGTAATACTTCATGCTGTTTATAATAAGCGGCATACTTTTTGAAATCGTCTCTGCACCATCTGTATTTAACGCGCTGACTACGATATCTTGGTGCTTGAGGGCAAAGTTGGTATTTTCTTGATGAAGTACATCGCCTTGTAAGATATGTAGGTTTGGATGACTAACCTGTAGCTTAGTGCGGTCTCTAACAAGTACAGTAACGTCGTTTTCATCTTTTAGCATCATTTTTAATAAAGACTGTCCAACTCGCCCTGTAGAGCCTAATAGTAAAATTTTCATTGGCTACACCCCTCTATAAAAGATAGTATCTATTCTTTAGGATATACAATCTGTATACTTATTCATAATAAAAAGCATGCGTAGCATAAAGTAATACAAAGTTGATGAATGAAATATTCAACAACAAAAAAATTTGATATGATAAAAAGACAGAAAAATCAAAAAATAGGAGAGTGAATGTCTTTTGGGAGACTTGCCTCTGAATCAAATGATGATATTAGTCGTTTTGCTTATGTTATCAGCTTTCTTTTCATCTGCTGAGACAGCCTTTTCAAGCGTAAATAAAATTCGTTTAAAACATTACGCTGAGAAAAAATATCGGGGAAGTAAAAAAGCGCTGCATATTGCTGAACACTTTGAGCAGACGCTATCGACAATTTTAGTAGGAAATATTGTCGTAAACATTGCTGCGTCCTCTTTGGCAGCTAAAATTGCCCTCGATATGTTTAAAGGAAACCTAGCACTTGTGATTAGTATCATCGTTATGACCATCATCATTTTGATTTTTGGTGAAGTCTTGCCAAAATCGTTAGCTAAAGAGCATGCCGAATCTTTTGCGCTGATGATTTCTTCCTTGTTATTTATTATTATTAAATTGTTAACCCCGATTTCCTTCTTATTTTTACAGGTAAAAAAAGGAACTTCTCACTTGGTAGCGTCTGCTCCTACACCAACGATTACAGAAGATGAAATTAAAGTCATGGTAGATTTAAGCGAAGAAGAAGGAACGATTAATAATATTGAAAAAGAGCTAGTTCATCGTTCACTCAATTTTAATGACATTGTGGTGGGGCAAATTTTAAAACCTAGAATAGATGTCACAGCAGTTGACGTAAATGCCGATATTGATTCGGTTTGTCAAATGTTTCTTGAAGAGAGATATTCGAGAGTGCCTGTATATGAAGATCATATTGATAATATTATTGGCATTTTATCAGAAAGAGAATTTTTAACCTGTTTAGTCCAAAGAAAAAAGATTTCTATTCGTGATTTGTTGAGACAACCTATTTTTGTAGTAGAATCCATGAAAATATCTGTTCTATTGCCAGAGCTCCAAAAAAGTAAGGTTCACATGGCAATTGTAGTTGATGAGTTTGGGGGAACGGCCGGTCTTGTGACCTTAGAGGATATATTAGAAGAAATTGTAGGAGAGATTTGGGATGAACATGATGAAGCTGTTAAGTATGTACACCGGATAGGAGAAAAGGAGTACGAATTTAACGCCGACATCCCTATTGATGAATTTTTAACCTATATAGCGGTTAGTTCTCCTGACAGTACGTGCCATACCTTAGGGGGATGGATATATGAGCAGTTTGATCATATTCCTGCTAAAGGAGACTTTTTCTCATATGAAGAGATATTGTTTACCATTAAGGAAGTAGAAAATCGACGTATTCGCAAAGTTTCCGTAAAATCATTTGCGAATAAGAACGAGGAAGCTGATTAAAAGAAACTAGAAAGCGCTCCAAGAAATCTTGGAGCGCTAAAGCCATAATATGAAATTAGTTAATATTAGTACTTGCCGCCTAGGTTTTGCTCAGCTAATTGTACTAAACGTTTTGTGATTTCGCCACCAACAGATCCGTTCGCACGAGCTGTTGCATCTGGTCCTAAGTTTACACCAAACTCACTAGCGATTTCGAACTTCATTTGATCGATAGCAGCTTGAGCACCAGGCGCTACTAACTTGTTTGATGAATTTCTGTTTGATGCGTTTTGATAATTTGCCATGTGTATTCATCTCCTCGTTAGATAAAATAGATTGTAATGGTTGAGTTAGCTGGAGTTGAACCAGCCGAGCAGATGCATCGATTAGATCTGCTTGCCTACCGCGGCGTAACTCAATGTTTGCGAGCTGTTGTGCTCGGTTGTTACTAGTATTATGGCGAAAGGAAAAAAAACATATACATAGAAATTTATTGGTAATTTATAGAAATTTTTGTGTGGAGTTTGATAAAGAGTAAGAGAGTTTTATTCCGTGCATATTATAGGTACATATTGATCAGGTAAAGCGAGGTGTGCGGATGTCGATTTGTTCCTTATGTAATGGGTTTAGTGATGTACAAATGACGTGCAAAACATGTGGAGGAGTGCTGGGAGATATGGGAAAAGTCAGCGATTATTTTGATGATTACAGTGCTTACATGGAAATCGATCAGTTAAAAGTAGAAAATGGTTATCCTAGTGATTTAGCAAATCACCAATGTATTCATCTCTTTTACTGCTCTACTTGTCACAGTGAAGAATTGAAGCAAATACAGGAATAAAAAAAGACCCCTAGGGGTCTTTTTTTATTCGTGTTCAGCACGGATGCGCTGTTCAGATTCTGCATCAAAGAAATGCGCTTTGTTCATATCTAATGCTAAGTCTAGAGACTGAAGCGGTTTAATATCTGTTCTTGAATCTACGCGTGCTACAAAATCTTGTCCGCCAAGTTTAGAATAAAGCATGGTTTCAGCTCCCATTAACTCGGATACATCGACTTTGATTGTAACTTTTGTGCCAGGTGAAGATTCAATAAATACAGGCTCATCATGGAAATCTTCAGGACGGATGCCTAAAATAATTTGTTTGTTTAAATATCCTTGCTCGCGCAGTATTTTCATTTTACCTTCCGGAACTGCAAGAAGAGAATCGCCTACTTGAACCTTTCCGTCTTTTAACGTTCCGGTTAAGAAGTTCATAGCAGGAGAACCAATAAACCCGCCTACAAATACATTTTCAGGTTTTTCATATACTTCTTTTGGTGTACCAACCTGCTGGATAATCCCATCTTTCATAACAACTAAACGAGAAGCCATTGTCATTGCTTCGGTTTGGTCATGCGTTACGTAAATTGTCGTTGTACCCAAACGCTGGTGAAGCTTCGCAATTTCAGAGCGCATTTGCACACGTAATTTCGCGTCTAAGTTTGATAAAGGTTCGTCCATTAAGAAGACTTTAGCATCACGAACGATTGCACGACCTAGAGCTACACGCTGACGCTGTCCGCCGGATAATGCCTTTGGTTTGCGCTCTAAGTATTGCTCAAGTCCTAAAATACGAGCGGCATCTTTTACGCGGCGGTCGATTTCATCTTTTGGTAATTTACGAAGTTTTAAGCCAAAAGCCATGTTGTCATATACGCTCATATGCGGATACAATGCGTAGTTTTGGAATACCATTGCAATATCGCGATCTTTTGGAGCAACGTCATTTACACGCTTGCTGTCAATATAAAAATCACCTTTGGAAATTTCCTCTAGCCCTGCAACCATACGAAGCGTTGTCGATTTCCCGCAGCCGGAAGGCCCAACAAATACAATAAATTCTTTATCTTGAATGTGAAGGTTAAAATCTTTTACCGCCGTCACATCTTTATCATACATTTTATAAATATGTTCTAAACGTAATTCAGCCATTTCCATTTCCCCCTTGTATGTACTCTATGAAACCGTTTTCTTAATTCTAGTGTAATTTTTTTTAATGAAACGGTAAATGGGAAACATGCACAAAAAAAAGAAAGAGTTTTCGTGCATTATTTACGAAAACCCTTTCATTTTATTTTCCATCTTGCGAATTTTTTAAAGCAAGAATGGCTAAGTAAGCAGACACAGCTCCTGTGAAGTGTTTGATATCAAGGTGTGTGCGATCAATAAACTTCTCAATTCTATACTGCAAGCTGTTGCGATGCATGTACAATTTCTTAGCAGCAAGAGATACGTTTAAATTACATTCTAAATAAACTTTAATCGTTTCTAAAAGATCTCCATCATCTTTTACTAAGTCAAGTAAATGTATCATATGATTTTGGATTGCCTCTGAAGACTCTTGCAGAACCAAATGGGGTAAAACGTCGGTAAAATGGATAACATGGTTTTGTTCGACTGTATGCTTAATTTGATAAAACCATTTCTTTTCACGCTCAAAAATTAATCGCGGTGAAGACGGAAAAAAGTGAATTTGTCCTTCAAAGAACTGAATCGAAGTTTCAAAATCATGACATAGCACCTCGATAGAATCTGATAAATTTTCAGTTAAGTCATTAGGATCATCAAAGGTTTCGATAACGATACCTGATTGTTTATCAATCCACAGCACAGTAACAGAGGTAGAATACAAGGCATGAAGCGCATTTTCAAACTCTATTTTTTGTTCAAACAAACGTTTAATTAAAAACTGGGTGAAGCGAAAAGAATGGTGCGTATGATGAGAGTGAATGACTTTTTCAGGTGCTTCAAATAACAGGTTTGACCAATACAATTGCTCTGGCGTCAGTAAAGAAACTTTCTCATCATAAGGAGTTAAAAAAGCAGAAAGTAACGCCTGCTCTTTTTGAGATAAAGCCGTGTGTTCAATTCCAATGAAGCCTTCATCACATGAAAACCATTTGTAACGTTCAAATTGAGAAGGGATTTTAGCCTTAATCATTTTATCCCCAAATAGTGTGTGCAGCTGTTTCATCTGTGCTCGTTCCCTTCGGTGAAAGCTTACTATTCATAAACGTGAAAAAGCATAAGCTCATGAATATAATCAATTAATTGTGTTTCATCTATTTGATTAGAAAGCGCAGTTTTCCATACAATTTGTCCATCTTTTAAATAATCAGCCTCATAATAAACCCGATTCATATAAAACGAGATGTGCCAGCCTGGCATTCGATTATTTTGATACAGTGGTTTAACCTGAAAGTGTGAAACCATAAAGAAAATCTCCTTTCTCAATTAGTTATTATAAGCTTACCATGAGAAAAGGAGATGAAAAATCATTTAATCTAAAAATTTTGTTAATTTGTAAAATATGTTGCATATGTGTTTAGCACCTTGCGTTTGAATATCTGTTTCATCAAAAATCATCGGTTTTGCATTCACTTCAAACAAATAATACTGCCCTTGAGCTGACTTTGCCATATCAAGAGAAAATTCTTCAACTAGAGGGAAGGACTTTTGAAGGACTTGCCCGCACGTATTTACAAAAGACGAAAGAAAGGAAGTATCTACTTCATCTTCAAGATCTTGAAAAGGTGAAATGCTTCCGCCGTTTAAAGTATGTGTTGTAATGGATTGATAGGGACTATGTCGAATACCGACGCCGCTAATAACATATCGGCTATCTTTGTGATGCGCTAAAATACGTAAGTCATAGCGCCTGTCTTTGAATGGTTGCGTCTCAATCGCTTCTTGAATGAGATAAGCAGACCTGGGAAGGTCAATTGCTTTTAAAGAAGAAAATTCTTCTTTGCGTTTATGATCTTGGTAAATAATCGTATGCTTATGGGAAGATAATCGAAAAATTCCAGCACCTTTACTGCTGTTAATAGGCTTAAAGTAAAGGGAAGAGTGTTTTTGCAGAAGCTTAGCAATATCAATTTCTGGTGTTAAACGATAGGTTTTAGGAAGGTGAGAAGATAGTAGTGGATCCTTTGAAAATAATTGATATACTTTCCATTTTGAAAAAAAAGCGGAATTAAAAAATGGGATGTGCTTGCCTTTAATTTTTTGATGTAAAGATGTCAGCTTCTTGATTTCTGATTTTCTTCCTGGATAACGATTATATATAACGTTTGGCAGCGGTAAAGTTGTTTTGATCCACTGCTTTTTTGCACCGTCAAAGCAATACCCTTCAAAGAAGTGATGAGACATTGTTTCTTCAGCGAATAAAGCAAGAAGCCCGCCTTTTTCTTGCAGGGTATGATGTAAGAGTTCTAATAAAGGGCGCTGTTTTACATTCAGTTTTTCCAAAACAGCTTTGTTCGTTAAAACTCCCACAATAGGACCGACTTTTTCTCCTTTTAAACGAAGAAAAGCTTGAGTAGAAGAAATGTTTTGAGTAAAGGGAAGTTCAATTTCTTGAACTCCCCATGTGTAAGATGCTGAAGGGTTATGATGAAACCACTGCTGCTTTTCTTTGTGATAGTAAATTGTAATCATATGCTGATGCCTTCAGGTGTATTTAGATAGTATCCAGATAAGTAAATCGCATATTCTAGAGAAAGTTTTCTAGTTTGTTGATCTGCTTTTCGTAAGGCAGGGTGTGAAAAAATAGAGCGACCGGGCTTAGAGTTAGCTTCAAACAGCCATACATTTCCTTGATAATCCACTCCAAAATCGAATCCAAGCTCTCCAATTAATCCGTTCAACTCCTGTTCAAGCACATGACTAATTGAGATAGCGGCATCTTTTAGCTTATTTTCAATTTCTTTCTTGTAAGAAGGGTTGGTGAATATTTTGGCTGTAGCTTCAATTTCTCCGCCGTAATCAAGATGCGTAGTGATGCTGTTGGGACCGGCTACTTTAGCAGCTAAAGCAGTAAGCACCCATTGGTTATTCCCGTCTTTATTCGTATGCACGCGAAAGTCTACACAGCGCTTTTCTTTTTTGATTAATGAAATACCTTGCTGAGCAATGTAGGAGGGATTAGTAAGTAAATATTCAAATTCTGATAATAGATCCTCTAAGGTTTCTTTTTCTTGAACATGAAGACCTTTTTCTCCTTTGTAAGTCAGCGTGTACATGGAATCCTTAAAAGATAGGGTATAAATGCCGCGGCCTAAGCTTCCGTTTTTCGGTTTTAAATAAACGGTTTGATGAAGAAGCAGAAGTTTTTTTATTTGCTCACACGAAGGACTTTCAACTGTGTAAGGTAACAAATAGGCTGTCTGCTCGTTCAGTTTTAAAAGCTCATGAATTTCCCACTTGTTGAAAAAATCAGGATTAAAAAATGGAATGCCGTAATCAGTCATCATCTTTTCTTTAATGAACTTAAAAGAAGCTAACCCCTCTGTTTTTCGATTTGGCAAACGATTATATACAACGTTAGGAAGCGGGATTTCATGCTGTGTCCAGCCGCTTTCTTCATAAAAATAGCCGTTTATGGTCCCGGTTTCCCAGTTGATATGATGAGTTCCAAAAATAAAAGGCAGTCCCCCTGTTATACTTGCAGTAGAAAGAAGTTTAGCTAAGTGAAGGGAACGCTTTCCAATTGGCCGCAGCAGAGAACCAGTAAAACCAGCGGATAGCACACCGATTAAAGGTCCTAAGTGAATGGTCTCATTCACAATAATAGGTTGCATCATATGGGCGAAAGGAATTTGAAGTTTTGTCATTAGCTCAGCTGAAATCTGAATTTCTTCACGTTCTGAAGATTGTATAAGGCATGGAGCTGTCATTGTTCCAAAAGCTGCTTGTTTCAAGGAGTCTTTGTAAAGAGATGCAGGAACAGAAAGATCGCAGCCTAGCTGCTCTACTACAACAAGGCGAGTAAGAGTTTTTTTCATAGCATTACTCCTTACGATACGATAGTGTGTTAGCTAAATAGACGCAGTAAGACAGGACATTTTTATACATGACTTCTTTTTGTTCAGGTGCTGTCTCCATTACTATTTTTCTTCCCGGTTTCGAATTTAAATCTAGAATCCAGATGCTGAAGTCTCTCGAGATACATAAATCAATACCTAATTCAAAAAGAGAAGGAAAGTGATTTTCCAGTACGGACGGAATCGTTTTACAAATGGTGTTGATTTCATCCATTACATATTGACGATGAACGCGAGGGATGCGAGGCAGCAAGTTCTCAAAGGGTACAATAGATGCTCCTGAACTTACATTTGTTACGATGGAGTCCCGTTCACCTTGTCTAATTCCTCTTCCAATTTCTTTCCAAGCACCATCGTTTCCTTTTTGTAATAGCAGTCTTATATCAAAAGGAGTGCGTTCATAAGGGAAAAATGAAATATGGGGCTGAGCAATATACAGTACATCACGGGTCGTTTTCGTAAACCAGTTCTTAAACTCCTGAAAAGAGGAAAATAGAATGGTGTTTACAATGTCATTTTGTTGATAAGAAGCTTCAATTTCACGTCCGCGCTGTCTTAATTTCACAATCCCTTTACCTTGTGAGCCGTTGGCAGGTTTAATCATTAGGCTATCGTTTGTTCGAAGCAGCTGAACAAGTTGCTCTACACTTTCGATTGGAGTGGTAGGAGGAATATATGAAGATAAATAGCTATCTTTTTTAATTACTTCATAGACATCTAGCTTATTGGGTAATCCATGGCCTAAAAATGTAACATCTTCCCGCTGTTTAAGCCAGTTTACAATAGGGCGAGCCTTTTTAGACAGAGAGTCTTTTCGATAAAAGCAGCGATCGTAAATAAACGAAGGAAGTAAGAAGGAATCTTCTATCCATTTCTTTTGTTGTAAATCGTAGCGGAAGCCTTCAATATTTTCGGTGTTAGGATGAATGTTAAAAGGAGTAAAACGGTATATTTCAATCGAAAACTCAGAAGCATGTTTAGCAATTTCGGTCACGTACTCCACTTCTTGCTGTGGGTGAATCGTTAAAAAGCCTAATGAAATCATCGTAAATCCTCCTTGGGAAATTGAAAATTCGTTGCATGCAGACAATAATCAAGCAGTGCTTTTGTTGATGGACGGACGGAGAAAGCGCTTGAATCGGATTGTTTGGAAGGTTTGACATTTACTTCAATAATCCAAGGCTTTCCTTCTTGATCAATCGCTAAATCAATACCGAATTCTGCATAAAGTTCAGACGGATGAGAAAGCTGCGTGCAAATTTCAATCGCAATCTCTTTTAAAAGTGAAAGGATATGGCGCGTAGTTTTTGAATCATAGAGCTGAGTTAACACTTGCTGAGGAGGATGAATATCTCCTCCACGGGCAAGATTTGAGACGAAATTGCCGGGTTTTGATACACGTGTGACAATGGACGTGATTTTCCACGTCAAGTCGTCTTTTTTATGACAGAGAATGCGGAAATCAAAAGGGCACTGTTTGTATGTCTGCAGTGAAATTCCTTCTTGGATGAGGAATCCTTGCCTTTTTAATTGACTATAAAGCGTTTCAAATAAGTCATAAAGAGATTCATATTCTTTTTCATACGTCTGCGTAAACGTTGTATAGTCTAAAATATATTTCTCTTTTTTGGAAATTTTAAAAATGTTTTTTCCTTGGCTACCATGAACAGGCTTCAAAAAAACATCGTCATGAAGTTCCAAAGCGTCAAGAAGATCTTGACGTGAACGAAGCTGATACGTTTTTGGCAAATATGGAAGCAAGTGTACGACGTCTTTAAGCTGTTGAAAAACCGTCCATTTATTTAAGTAGCGTGCGTTAAAGAAAGGAACGTCATGTTCTTTTAAAAATGTTTTAAAGGTTTGAAAATCAGCGGTTTGCTCCGTTTTCCTGGCATGAATCCGATTGTGTACGATTCCAGGAAAGGGAACGTCTGAATAAACCCATCGATCAGCGCGATAAACATATCCTTTAGGGGATAATGACTTCACGTCGCTTAATTTGCTCACATAGCAAAAACACCCTAACTCCTTGCAAGCTTGAACAAATTCCTTACAAAATACAGAAATGGAGCCAAAGAGTTCTTCATCTTCTCGAACTTCTGTTACGATGCTAATTACGGGTCCCAACCTAAACGTGTTCTCTTCATAAATGCCTCTCAGCTGATGCGTTTCATAGGGAAAGCGAAAGTCTGTAAATAGAGCTTCTGACATCATGAAACAGCATTCTCGATGCTGAAAAACGGTGGCTTTGACTTCTTTCGTGATGGAGCCTACTGTTAACGTAAACTCGTGCTTGCACTTCACACGGGAGAACAGAGCAGAACTAATGTAAATGTCGCTGCTCATATGGTTCTCTAGTGGTTTTAGAGAAATGGTAAAAGTATTCATAAACGAATCCTCTTTTTCTTTCCTTTAGTAGGCGAATGCTGATATATACTATGAGGAATTAGCCCAATCTGTGAAGAGAATTTATCGTTTTCTGAGAAAATAAAGGTCTTAAGCTGAATTTTATATAATAATTTGTTATAGTTAGGGAAGTCAAGAAATTATAGAACTTAATTAGGAGGAACTTAACGTGTCTGTAAACTTACATGATGTAGCAAATGATTTAGAAAAAGCAATTCGTCAAAGCGACGATTACACAAACTTAAAAAACTTATATGCAGCAGTAAACGCTGATCAAGGTTCAAAACAATTATTTGAGCGTTTCCGTACAATGCAAATGGAGCTGCAACAAAAGCAAATGATGGGCCAAGAAATCACTGAAGAAGAAGTTCAGCAAGCTCAACAAACAGTTGCAATCGTTCAACAAGATCAAAATATCGCGAAGCTAATGGAAGCTGAGCAACGTATGAGCATGGTAATTGGTGAATTAAACAAAATTATCATGAAGCCACTTGAAGAACTTTACGGTGCGGCTGAATAAGAGATAGAGGATAGAGGAAAAGAGAAATCTTTTCCTCTTTTTTTTATGCGGAAATTCCTTCTAATTGTGCTGTTCTGCTCATAAGCTTAGTAACAAGGCTACACATGCCGACTATCATGAAAAGGTCATTTATAACCGTATCCTAACGGATTAGACATCTATGAAAGAAGGGGTTCTCATATGGCTTATCGATTGCTAGCGTTGAATATTGATGGAACCATTTTAAATAGCCAAGGGCGCGTTACAAAAGAAACGAAAGACGCAATTCAATTCGTGAAAAATAAAGGGGTTTACGTTACGTTAGTAACAAACAGGCATTTTCCGTCTGCTAAAAAAATTGCTCGGTCACTTAAAGTTCATCCAGCAATGCTAATTACTCATAGCGGTGCCTTTATCGGAACATCGATAGACAAACCGATACTAGATAAGAGAATTAGCGAGGAAAAAACATTTAATCTCATTCAGCTTTTTGAAAATTTTAATTGTCATGTCCGCATTTTACATGAAAGGTTTTCAATTGGAAATCGTGTAAAGCTTCCCAATAATATTGTAGCTAAAAGCGTGTTAAAAACGGGAGAACCGCTCTTTTATCCCGTGCAGTTCGTAGATTCATTAGGAGATACGCTTCGTGATGAACCTGTTTCTACGCCAAAAATAGAAGTGTATTTTGCAGATCGTAGAGAAAAAGAATACGCCGAGCAAACAATTGCTAGTGCAGTTCCGGATATTGAATGGTTTTCGTATCCAAATGAAAATAGATGTTATATTACGCCAAAAGGAGCCACAAAAGCTGCCGGCGTTCGTTATGTAGCAAATCGTCTAGGAATACCAATGGAAGACGTAGTAGCAATTGGAAATTGCTATGATGATTTAGAAACGATTGAACATGCAGGAATGGGTGTGGCCATGGGCAATTCACCAACAGAATTAAAAATGCTTGCGGATTGGGTTACTCGTTCTAATAATGAAAATGGTGTAGCCTATATGGTGAAAGAATTATTTAGAAAGCAGCAGCGCCTTGGTTATCTTCATCAAATTGACAGCTTTCGTTTAAAATAAATAAAGGAAAAAAGTGGCTAGGACAAAAGCAGTTTAGCCGAAGGAAGATCCGAACGATGAATCGAGATTCTTGATAGAGAATCCAATTCGTTCGGGTTTTTTTATTGGTAGGGTGAACGTAGGTTTCATATATGTAGGTGCTTCTAGCTGTTGATTGGAGGGCAAGGCGAAGGCTTCTGCGGGAAAAGCGCAAGCGACGAGAAGGCTCATCGGCCGCTCGCGGAAAGCAAAACCTTGCACGGAAATCAACAAAGTGTAACAAGCGGTTCAGCTCATGTGTCTCATTTGTTCGTCTTTAGATTGAATTAATGTAGTTATGGCTCAATCTCTTTTTCCGTTTGTTTCCTGTCTGCGCATTCCCTTGAGCTGAGCACCTTGACCGGACATACGTAGGTTTTGTAAACTGATTACTTAGATAGAATTGATTTGAAAGGTGATTATATTGAACATTTATATAAAAGGTATAGAAGATGAGCGTTTTTTACGTCCGCTTCACCGAATTTCAGATTTGTTTTTTGAAGAAAGCAACGTCTCCTTTGAGGATGATAACGAAGCTCAGCTGAAGGTCGAAGTAGAGCTAAAAGTTCATGAAGAAATTTATGCGAAAGCAGTGCTGCATGACGCTGAAACGGACAAGGTGTTTACAGAAGAGCTTGCTAAATCGTTTACGCCGTATGAAACAGAAAAAGAAAAATTTAAGCAAATAAAAAATGTGGTGCTTCGCGTCTACTTATCTGTACTACAGGAGTATACAAGCATTGTTCAAAAATGGGGTATTTTAACTGGTATACGTCCGACGAAGCTGCTTCATATGAAACTGCAGTCAGGCAAAAGTAAAGAACAAGCGCATCGTGAGCTAAAGGAAGAATATTTAATCACCGATGACAAAATTAATTTAATGCAGCATATTGTGGATCGTCAACTAGCAGCTATTCCCGATTTACATGAGTTAAAGAACGAGGTAAGCATTTATATAGGCATTCCGTTTTGTCCGACGAAGTGTGCATACTGTACATTCCCAGCCTATGCGATTAACGGACGTCAAGGATCCGTTACGTCATTTTTAGGCGGCTTGCATTATGAGATGCGTGAAGTAGGAAAATGGCTAAAAGACAATAACGTCAAGATTACAACCGTCTATTATGGCGGAGGCACACCAACGAGCATTACCGCTGAAGAAATGGATATGCTGTATGAAGAGATGTATGAATCGTTCCCGGATGTACAAAATATCCGTGAAATTACGGTAGAAGCAGGAAGACCCGATACGATTACGGAAGAAAAGCTAGCTGTTTTGAACAAATGGAATATTGACCGGATTAGTGTAAATCCGCAGTCTTATATTCAAGAAACCTTAAAAGCTATTGGACGTCATCATACGGTTGAAGAAACTATTGATAAATTTCATCTTTCTCGAAAAATGGGGATGAATAACATTAACATGGATTTAATTATTGGTCTTCCAAATGAAGGTGTAGAAGAATTTCAGCATACGCTAGACGAATCTAAAAAATTGCTTCCTGAATCTTTAACTGTTCATACGCTATCGTTTAAACGCGCGTCTGAAATGACTCAAAATAAACGGAAATACAAAGTGGCAGATCGCTATGAAATTGGTAAAATGATGGATTTAGCGACTGAGTGGACTCAAGAACAAGGGTATGAACCTTATTATTTATATCGCCAAAAAAATATTTTAGGTAATTTAGAGAACGTTGGATATTCATTCCCTGGTCAAGAGAGCCTGTACAATATTATGATCATGGAAGAAAAGCAGACGATTATTGGTCTGGGATGCGGGGCATCCAGTAAGTTCGTGCATCCAGAAACAGGCATTATTACAAGGTTTGCGAATCCAAAAGACCCAAAATCGTACAACGATGGATTCGAGCACTACACCCAAGAGAAACTCAAGATTTTAGATGAATTGTTTAGGAAATAAAAAGGTCACTTTTTAGTGATCTTTTTTTATTTTCAGCAGGGAAATGTCGGAATCTGTTGAATATATAAAAAAGTTGTAAGCGTTTTCTTATTATGGCGATGCGAGGTGCCGCTTAATGATGAATGTACAGTTAACCGTAACATCTATGATGGAAAGAGCTGAAAAGCTGTTTGGTAAAAAAGAAGTGGTTTCTAAATCTTCAAAAGGAATTCAGCGTTTAACTTATAATCAGTTAATAAAACGGACTCGGCAGCTCTCTAGTATGCTAGAACGAATTGGAGTGAAGCGAGGAGAAAGAGTCGGAACGTTTGCATGGAATCATCATAAACATCTAGAAGCTTATTTTGCTGTGCCGGGAATAGGCGCTGTTCTTCACACAATTAATATCCGGTTAGATTCTGAGCAAATTGTATACATCATTAACCATGCACGCGATAAAGTCATTTTACTTGATGAATGCTTTTTACCTTTATTCGAAAGCATTCATCAAAAGCTTCCACATGTTGAAGCCTATATCATTATGTCAGATGAAGATAAGCTGCCAGAAACAGACTTGCCAGTTTATCATTACGAAAATTGGATTCAGCAAGGGCATGCATCGCATTCCTTTGTTCAAGATTTAAACGAAGAAGAACCAGCAGGCCTTTGTTATACCTCTGCTACTACAGGAGAGCCAAAGGGCGTTGTATATTCTCATCGAGCTATTTATCTGCACTGTATGGCGCTAGGGCTTGCTGATAGTGCTGGATTATCAGAAGCAGATACCGCTATGCCTATCGTTCCAATGTTTCACGTGAACGCATGGGGAATTCCTTTTGCTGCCGTTTGGTTTGGAACAAAGCTCGTGCTGCCGGGTGCTTTTTGTACTTCAGAGACGATTGCTTCTCTGATTGAACAAGAGAAAGTAACTCTGGCTGCAGCAGTACCTACCGTTTGGTTAAACTTTTTACAAGAGATAGAAAAAAGGCCTTACGCAGTCGATAGTTTGCGAGCTATTTTATGTGGCGGATCAGCGGCTCCAAAAAGCGTCATTCGAGAATTTCAGGAAAAATATCAAATTGAATTTATGCATGCATACGGAATGACGGAAACAAGCCCTGTGGTGACCGTCTCCCGTTTAAAAAGCTATCAGTACAGCGAAGACTTTGAGTATCAGCTCAACGTAAAAGCGAAGCAAGGTTTCTTAGTTCCTGGCGTTGAAATGAAAGTAATAGGTCAAAATGGAGAAATTGCTTGGGATGGAGTGGAAATGGGTGAGCTATTACTAAAGGGCCCATGGGTAGCTTCTGAATATTACAAGGATAAAAGAACAGAAGATACGTTTAAAGACGGCTGGCTGTATACCGGAGATATTGTGACGGTTGACGAAGAGGGAACGATCAAAATCGTAGACCGAACAAAAGATTTAATTAAAAGCGGAGGAGAATGGATTTCATCGGTTGATCTAGAAAACGCGCTTATTGCCCATGAAGCTGTTTTCGAAGCCTGTGTCATAGCAGTCCCTCATAAGATGTGGCAAGAGCGTCCAGTTGCTTGTGTCGTGTTAAAAGATGCATACAAAGGCATCGTTTCGTCAGAAGAGCTGCTGGAATTTTTAGCGCCGCAGTTCGCGAAATGGTGGCTTCCAGATGACATTTTATTTATGGATGAGATCCCGAAGACAACGGTAGGAAAGTTCTTAAAACGTACGCTTCGTGAACAAGTCCTCAATCATTATCAGAAAGGGTGAGTAAGATGACCGTCGAATTAAAAGTAGTAGAACTAGTTTTGCAAGAGCGTATCGCCACAATTTCGTTTAACAGGCCGGATGCGTTAAATGCATTAAACGAAGAAGTGCTAGAGCAGTTTATTCAATGTTTAAAAGTTGTCGAAGAAAGTGAAGCCGACTTTTTAATAGTAAAAGGAAACGGAAAAGTATTTTCAGCAGGCGGAGATATTAATATGATGATGTCACCTTCACAATCAAAACGTTTTGAGCAGGTAATGGATTTGATTAATGAAGCCGTGCTGACTTTATACAGCCTCCCTCAAATGACGATAAGTGTACTGCACGGTGCGGCAGCAGGGCTAGGGCTGAGCATCGCGCTTGCTTCTGATTATATTATTGCAGAAAGACACACAAAAATTGCCATGAACTTTATCGGCATTGCTCTAATTCCAGACGGAGGCGGTCACTTTTTACTAGAAAAGCGCATCGGTGCTCATCGTGCAAAACAGCTAATTTGGGAAGGAAAGACATTAAAAGCAGAGGAAGCTCATCAATTTGGCATAATTGATGAAATAAAAGAAGGAGATTTGGCGAAGCATGTAGAAGACTATCTCTCATATTGGCTAAAAAAACCTTCACGTGCTTTGAAGGAAACAAAGCGAATTTATGTGGAGACATCTGTTTCACAATTAAAGCAAGTGCTTGCGCTTGAGAAAAGAAGTCAGTTTGCTATGAGCCAAAGTTCGGATCATAAGGAAGGTGTACGTGCGTTTCTGGAAAAGCGAGCGCCTGTTTTTAATCAAAGTGAAAAAGATATTTCCGAAAATTAAGTGAACTAGTTTAAAAGCCAATATTTTTGTCTATCATATTGATAGAGCATGTTTAAAAGTTGCAAAACAGTGGTAACACAAGATAATGTAGAAACTAATGAGGTGATTGGAAATGAACAAAACAGATTTAGTAAACGCAGTGGCAACAAAATCAGAGTTAACAAAAGCAGATGCATCTAAAGCAGTTGATGCATTACTAGAAACAATTTCATCAACGCTAGGTGAAGGTGAAAAAATTCAGTTAATCGGCTTCGGTACATTTGAAGTACGCGAGCGTGCTGCTCGTACAGGCCGTAACCCTCAAACGGGTGAAGAAATGCAAATTCCAGCATCAAAAGTACCGGCATTTAAAGCTGGTAAAGAACTAAAAGAAGCTGTAAAGTAATATAAAACGCCGGAAAGCTAAAACTTTCCGGCGTTTTGTATTAACGATGAAACAATACAAGTTTTCCGCTAGAGCTAACGCATCGATATGTTTTTTCTAAATAGGAAAGCTCTTCTAACTTCTTGGTGCCGATAGTCTTTGCTTCTGTCTCAGAAGCTGCTTCAAAACTTTCATCTATTAATTTTTCTCCAGTCTTTTCAAAAGCGGTTAATGTGTAAGTACTCATAAAATCTACTCTCCTCTTATAGTATAATTGTAAGCGTATTCAACATATTTCTCGTCCTATTCCTCTAAATCCTGCTAAGGTTTACAGATATCATTTTTTTCCATACAATAAACATAGGTTTATTTACAAAGGAGGAATTAAATGTCTCTTTCTATCCGTGAAGTTTCAAAAAGGTACGGTGAATTTACAGCTGTAAACGAGCTATCCTTGCAAATTCCAAAAGGTGAAGTGTTTGGTTTTTTAGGTGCAAACGGTGCTGGCAAAACGACGACGTTTCGAATGATTTTAGGGCTCATTGAACCAACCTCAGGTCACATCCAATGGAATGATAAATCTTTAACTTACAGTAGAAGTCATCTAGTTGGCTACCTTCCAGAAGAAAGGGGACTGTATCCGAAATTAAAAGTCAAAGATCAGCTCGTATATCTTGGACGGTTGCGCGGAATGAAAAAAGCGAACGTGCTGCAAGAAATGGAACACTGGTTGTCTCGATTTAATATTCCTCAATATGCTTCCAAAAAAGTAGAAGAGCTATCCAAAGGGAATCAGCAAAAAATTCAATTTATTGCCTCCGTTATTCATCGACCCGAGCTGCTTATTTTAGACGAACCTTTTAGCGGCTTAGATCCTGTAAACGTAGAGGTATTAAAAGAAGCGGTGCTTGATTTGAAAAAACGCGGAACGACGATTGTTTTTTCAAGTCATCGAATGGAACATGTGGAAGAACTTTGTGAATATTTATGTATTATGCATCATGGCACGCCTGTAGTGTATGGAAGGCTCCCGGAGATCAAACGTTCATTTGGAAAGAAAAACGTCATTGTACACGGAAAAGGTCCGTTTGAGAGAATTACAGAGCTTGAAGGCGTTGTAAAGGTAAAAAAAACGGTTGAAGGCATGATTGTTCAAATTCAACATGAATCCGTATCACAACTCATTTTTCAAGAACTTAAACACTTTTCATTTGTATCTAAATTCGCAGTGGAAGAGCCTTCATTAAATGATATTTTCATTGAAAAGGTAGGTGCTTCCTATGAATAAATTTTGGGTCATTGTCTTTCATACATATCTTAATAAATTAAAAACAAAATCTTTTATTATTACGACGATTATTACTGCTCTTATTCTAGTTGCTCTTACAAATATGGAGAAAATTATCGACGTTTTTAATTCAGACGATAATGGAACAAATGTGGGTGTCATCTATGACGTGGAAAGCGTATATACTTTGTTCAAACAAAATGTAAATGTCATGGATAAAGACATTCATTTAAAAGAATTTACGTCTGAGTCTAAGGCAAAACAAGCGGTAGAAAGCGGGGAGCTCGATAGCTATTTACTTTTATCTTTAAACGATAAGCAGCTGCCTCAAGCTGTGTACAAAGCTAACTCTTTGGCCGAATCAAACCTTTCTTCTACCTTAGAACAGGCGGTACAGCAAACAAAAGTGGCTATGGCTACAGTAAAAATCGGTTTAGAAGAAAAGCAAATTGATCAGCTTTACAGCCCTGTTTCATTTAAAAAGAAAGCGTTAGTTGAAAATGCCAAAACAGAACAAGAGCTAAATCAAGCAAGAGGTCTTGTGTATGTGCTGCTGTTTGTTATTTATTTTGCCGTTATCATGTATGGGAGCATGATTGCGATGGAAGTAGCTACTGAAAAATCATCCCGCGTTATGGAGATCCTTGTATCGAGCGTATCACCTATTACACAAATGTTTGCTAAAATCATTGGAATTGCACTGCTCAGCTTAACGCAGCTTGCAGTGATACTGAGCGTGGGCTACACATCGTTAAAAGCCAGTGTGGAAACAAATCATAACGGTATCTTTTCTTATCTCGGATTTAATGATGTTCCGCTGACTACATTCGTGTATGCATTTGTCTTTTTCATATTGGGGTACTTCCTTTTTGCTACGCTCGCGGCTTTTTTAGGTTCTCTTGTGAGCCGTATTGAAGATGTACAGCAAATGATTACGCCTATGACCCTTGTGATTGTGGCCGCTTTTTTAATTGCTATGTTTGGACTTGGTGATCCTGAAACCACAATCATTACGGTCACATCTTTTATCCCGTTTTTTGCTCCGATGATTATGTTTTTGCGTGTAGGTATGTTAAATGTTCCTGTATGGGAAGTGGGTGTATCGATAGGGATTTTAGTTGTGACGATTACTGCTTTAGCTATATTTGGTGCCCGTGTGTATAAGGGAGGAGTCCTTATGTATGGGCAATCTACCTCTTTTAAAGATATTAAAAAGGCGCTGCAGCTAACGAAAAAAGAAACATAAAGAAGTGAGAGGCTGAGACAAAAGTAGTTTAGTTGAAGGAAGATCCGAACGAACAACCTAGATTCTTGATGGAGAATCCAACTCGTTCGGATTTTTTTATTGCTATGGTGACCATAGTTTTCATATATGTGGCTGCTTCTAGCTGTGTATTGGAGAGCAAGACGAAGACTCCTGCGGGAAAAGCGGAATAGGTGAGACCCCCGCAGGAGCGGAAGCGACGAGGAGGCTCAGTGCCCTCCCGCGGAAAGCGAAGTCTTGCACGGAAATCAACAGCGGTGTCTCAAGCAGTTCAGCTCCTTTATCCAATTTGTTCGTCTTTAGATTGCATTGATTTTGTTATGTCGCAATCTCATCTTGTATGAAAAAGCGTCTACCCGTGCATTCGGTGCCAAGCGATGGTAAAATGAAATGTAAAGAGCTGTAAATAAGCGGACGAAGCGATAAGAGCTTTGCTATCAAATACATAGAATGAAGTAGTAAGGAGGAAAAGATCATGACAAAAGGAATTGCTCAATACGAAGTAGGAGAGCAAGTTGATCTTTATTTTTTAATTAAATCCTCAACGAGAGGAATTGCAAGCAATGGAAAGCCATTTTTAACGGTAATCCTGCAGGATAAAACAGGTGATATTGAAGCCAAGCTGTGGGATGCTTCCCCAGATGACGAGGAAAATTATGCTGCTCAAAAGATTGTGCGAGCTGCTGGAGAAGTAATGAATTACCGCGGGCGCAACCAGCTGAAAATACGCAACATTCGTCCTGCACAGCCGCAGGACGGAGTGCGCACATCTGACTTTTTAGAAGTGGCGCCTTTATCTCAAGAAGAAATGGTCGAACATATTACAAAGAGTATATTCGAAATGAAAAATTCGAATGTCCAGCGCATTACTCGCCATTTGTTTAAAAAATATCAAACGGAATTTCTAGAATATCCGGCAGCAACTAAAAATCACCATGAGTTTGTATCGGGACTTGCCTACCATGTGGTGTCTATGCTGAAGCTGGCTGAGTCATTTTCAACCCTTTATCCAAGCTTAAACCGCGACTTGCTGTACGCTGGAGTTATTCTTCATGACCTTGGCAAAGTATTTGAACTTTCAGGTCCTGTTTCGACGATATACACAGTCGAAGGGAACCTGCTTGGCCATATTTCGATTATGGTGAATGAAATTGGAAAAGCGGCAGAAGAATTAGCGATCGAAGGAGAAGAGGTTATGCTTCTTCAGCACCTTGTATTATCGCATCACGGTAAGGAAGAGTGGGGAAGTCCGAAAAAGCCGTTAATTAAAGAGGCTGAGATGCTTCATTTGATTGACAATGTAGACGCTAAAATGAATATGCTGGACCGAGCATTAACAAAAGTGAAGCCCGGTGAGTTTACAGAGCGTATTTTTGCACTTGATAATCGCTCATTTTATAAACCAACGATTGATTAAAAAGGTATAAGTCTTTCTTCCTTCGCATATAGTGGTTGTAAATAACTGTGATGGGGGATCAATATATGGTGACACTACCAATTTGGATTTATTTAGTTGTAGCAGGCATTTTCTTTAGTGGATTTATGGCGATTCGTGCTGCACAACATGATAAGCAAGTGGATGATTCGTTTATTGAAAAAGAGGGACAAGTCTTCATCGAAAGAATGCAAGTGGAAAAAGAAAGACGCAACAGCGATTCCATCTGATTATATAAAAGAGCCTGTCACATGAGTGACAGGCTCTTAGCATTACTGCTGAGGAGTTTCTACGCCAGATTGACTATCTGTCGCACCTTCTTCGAAAATTGGTTTTACATTTTTGTCTTTCACTTCTACTTTTGCTTTATCAAGCTCTTTTTGAATCTTCTTGTTTGCTTCTGCTTGATCTACTTTTGAACGTTTGATTTGCTGCTCAAGTTCGGGTTTCTTTTTCTCAAACGATTCTACTTTCTTTTTATCGACTAGTTTAATGATATGGTAGCCGTACTCTGTTTTGATTGGTTTACTTACTTCACCTTTTTTCAGCTTGTAAGCCGCTTCTTCAAATTCTTTAACCATTTGGCCTTCACCGAAGTAGCCTAAATCCCCGCCGTTAGCGGCAGACTGCTGATCCGTTGAATATTCTTTTGCCAGACTAGCAAAGTCCTCGCCTTTTTTGATTTTCGCTTCCACTTCGTTTGCTGTTTTCTCGTCTTTTACTAAAATATGACTTGCGCGAATTTGAGGTTTTTGAGCTTTATACTCATCATAGGCTTTTTTCAGTTCTTTGTCCGATACTTTAATGCCTGCTGTAGCAGCTTTTTCACGGAGAATATCAACTTTTAGCATATCTTTGACTTCTTTTTCGCCTTTTTGCTTAATAACTGAATCCACCTGATCACCGTATTGTTCTCTTAGAATGTTCAGCTGCTGATCAAGCTCTTTATCCGTTACTTTATATTTTTTACTCAATACTTTTTCTTCGGTAACGCTTCGTACGAGTGTATTAAATTGGTCTTGTCCGATTGTATCTTTCATTTGCTTATACAAATCACTTTGAGTGATATTGCCTGCTTTTGTTTCTACAATTACTTTTGAAGAATCGTTTGCATTTGAAGCATCATTTCCCCCACTGCATGCTGATAAAGCAACGAGACTGGCTGCCGTTGTTAGTGCAACTAAGCTTTTTTTCATACGTAAACACTCCTACTCATCATTTTTACTTATGTAGCTTGACTCAAGATTTACTATATCACATTTCCTGATGTTAGCAAATGAAGTTAAAACCACGTAAATTTACATTTATTTTCCACTAAGCATGGAGTGATTATACGCTTATGATAGCTTTTTTATAAAGCGTTTTCAAAATGGTGGACAAACTCACAGAGTAATCTCCAAACGAGAAGCAAGAGAAATAAATTATGGAGTTTGGGCTAAAAGCCTAGACGTTTTTTGAGCTGATGCATAAGATGCAGTATTAGTAAACAAAGGGGGTGCTCAAATGAGCGGATGCGGACATGGAGGCGGTTTTGCACTATTAGTTGTACTGTTTATCTTATTAGTCATTGTTGGTTGTGCATGTTATCACTAGGAAACAGATGAATATAAAAGGAAAGGGGCGATAGATATGGGTTCTTACGGATGCGGATACGGCAGTGGATTTGCGCTATTAGTCGTATTATTCATCTTATTAGTTATCATCGGAGCTAGCTGTTTTTGCTAAGCCTATAAAAAAGCGGTGAGACATCTCACCGTTTTTTATGTAAATGATACTTCAATATAAGATGAAACTAATAAAATGGTAATTAATACATTAATCGTACGAAAAACTTTAGGCTGTTTTTCAGCTGGAATTTCTTTTTGAATACACAATGTATTTGTTAGTGCATTGATGTAGAATAAAATGAATAGTGCAAATACAATAAAGAATATGTACATAAAAATCCCCCTAACAAAATCAGTGTGACGAAGACAAAAAGTCTTATAGTCATTTATATAGTACAGCTTTGTATGAATTTACAAATATCTATATTAACATTACCAAAAAAGCGGTAAAATAGATAGTTATATATACAGTTGAGCAAAGAATTTCAAAAGGTATTTACACAGAAATGCGGTTTTTATTTTATAAAGGGTAGTTAAGAAGTTGAGAAATAGGTTTTAAACGAAATAGCAAAGTGAATGGATAAGAAATGAGTAACAATTAGCCATTGTGCAAAAGGATTGTTAAAAAGGACAGAGGGATTTATATTAATATATGCAGTGAGTACATAATCAGTATATGAAAATCTTTATAAGGTGCTACTCAAACAGGAAATGTGAATGACGAAGAAAGAATTATTTGGAAGAACATGAATGAATCATGTACAATATGGAGTAGAGGTATATGAACGTTGAAGGAGTAGGGGAAGCGGATGGAAACTTTAGAATCTCGAGTATCACGTTTAGAATATTACATAAAACTGTTATCTGGGACATCTGAACAAGAAGCTAAACCATTTATTGATTTAGTGGTAAGAAATCAGCTTACAAAGAAGGAAGTAGAGGAAATTTTAATTCTGTGTGAAGATACAAAAAACGAATATATTGAGCAAAAAGCGGAAGGTCTAACAGACTTTGTTCCGCTTCTTACACAATTTGTTGGCATGCTGAATTATAAATTAAATCCTAGAGAGACGGTCGAATCGCTTCGTTATCAACCTTCTTATCAAGATGTGATGAATGAATTTTTTGAAATTATTCAATGGATAAGGGACTAACCATTAAGAGTTTGAAATAGTCTCCTGGTGGTTCTCTTTATCTTTCTTGACAAGCTTGCCATCTTCTTCAGTGAATTCTTCTTCGATATGATGGAAAGATCGCTCGAAGATATCCATAAAATCTTCACCGTAAATTTTGCGGATGACGGTCATTAGTTCCATAAACTCAGGGAATTTGCCGTACAAGTCGCGCAACGGAAGTGCGCCGCTGAACACTGAATTATTAGAAGGTTCGTAATGTTCCATTAAATCTAATAAAATGGCCTCGCCTTTATCTGTCAGCTGAATGTACGTATTTCGCTTGTCGCTTTCTTTTTTAGAAAACTCAAGTAAACCTCGTTCTTCTAGTTTTTTGGAGAAGTTAAATGCAGTAGAAACATGCATAACTCCAAACTTGGCAATTTCGGAAATGGAAGCCCCGTTTAAATGATATGAAATCCATAAAATATGATGCTCGTTAATATTAAGGTCATAAGGCTTAATCCATTGCTGCCAATCCTTCTCTACGGTTTTCCAAAGGGCTTTACTTAATTGGGCAATGCGTTGGCTAAATAGAAGTGCTTCTTTCAAACTGTAATCTTGATCACTAGTCTTTTTCATCTTCTCCCACCTACTTAGTCTCTTTTTTTATTTATCTTCTATTATGCCAATAAAATAAAAAATTATAAAGATATAAATTTACAAAATTTTAAAAAATTAAAAAAGAAGGCGTTCTAACCTTCTTTTTTGTCAATTTTTTCATTGGGATTTTTAGTTGTCTGTACATGTTCCTCTAGGTTTGACAAAGAATTTTGGATTTCTTTCAAATGATGCTGAAGGGATTCCTTATGAGGGACAATTTCTTCTTTAAACTGACCAAGGGTAGTAGAAAGGTCACTTGCGATATTTTTCACTATAGTATTTCCTTCTCTGGCGGTCATTTGTACTTGTTGAGAAACAGCTTTTATTTTTGTTGAGAGCTCTTGTTGTGAAGCGTTAACTCGGTCTTTTCGAGAGCTGACACGCTGTTTAAGTTCTCGTCCTGAATATGGAGTAACAAGAAGCGTTGTAATAGCGGCTACGGTGCTTCCGATTGCTGCTCCAGCTGCTAGTTTTTTCATTCTGCTCATTATTTATTTCCTCCTATATAGTAAAGTAATTGCTAACACTTCCTTCTGACATAATCATAAAAAAATAGCATAGATTTATACAAAAGAAGGAGGTTATCAACATGGGGTAGCTTTATTCATTCTTTTGATGATTAGCCTGAGTTTTTTTCTGGCTGCCTTTAAATGGTTTAGCCTTACGACTAGAACGGCATCATATCCACCTAAACATGTGCTGAAACAAAAGTCTCTTACATGTGCGACAGTGGCTTTTGCGAGTTTTTTATTGGCGCTTATACTTTATTATGTAACCTAGGATGGGGAACTTAAACCTTTATTACATAGTAAGTCTTCATACCTATTGTATGAGCTGCAAATGAAATTTAAGTGAAAAGCATCCTGTACCATTTCTTTTTAAACAAAAAGTTAAGAGTCGAACTTTAGGCTGTCTCTAAAAGATCAGCAACATACTATAAATGAACCGTTTTATCTAAAGGTCCGCCACGCTTTGGCGGGCCTTAGCTTTTGGTGTAAAAAAAGAGCCTGATTCTTAATTAAATCAGGCTCTTGACGTTACGATAATTTTGCTTTGATGCTTGTGCGTTTTAGAACGGATTGAACAATTGGATAAATAACGACCATAACGATTGTATTTACTACTGTTGCAGGTAATACAACCGCAGCAACAAGCGCCATGACGCTGTTTCCGCCCGGCAAGCCGACGATTAGCGCGGCAGCTGACAAGAATACGGTTCCTGATACGAGTGTGCCAACAGCTGTTAAAGCAGCGGCAACTGGTGTTTTAATGCCTGTTGCTTTTTTCACAAGCATAAATAATGCAAAGAAAACAAATGCTGTAATTGGTTTATCAACTAAGTTTGCAATTTGTCCGCCAGGAAAGCTTGTTGTTAAAGCAGAAATAGCTGCTGTTGTTAGGGCAACTAACCCAACATTTTTTACGCTAGGAAACAACAGGATTGCCAAAAACATCATTGTTAACATCATATCTGGCTTCATTCCAAATAAAATAGGAGGTACCACCGTGTGGAGAACCGCTCCAATTCCGACTAATAACGCTAAAGAAACTAAAACTTTTGTATTCATTTCTCATCTCTCCTCTTCTAAGCTAAGCTCGAAATATACCAATAGTGCGTCTATGCCCATTGCATATATTTACATACTGATTATAACATATTTATGTGAAAAAAGAATCAGCTGATTCTGCCAATTATACGTTTGCCTGTGCAAATTCATCCATAAAGACGGCAAGAGCTTCACACGCTTCAAGCGGTACAGCATTGTAAATAGAAGCGCGGCATCCGCCGATTGAACGGTGTCCAGCTAATCCTACGAAGCCTTTTTCTTTTGCTTGCTGTAAAAACGCAGTCGTTAACTCATCGGTTGGTAAAGTAAACGTTACGTTCATAATTGATCGGCTTTCCTCTGTAGCGTGAGGGGTATAGAAACCATTTGAACGTTCCATGCTTGTATAGAGTAACTTAGCTTTTTTATGATTTTGGGCTTCAATTGCTTTAACGCCACCTTGTTCTTTAATCCAATCTAAAACAAGTGAAAGCATATAAATGCCAAACGTTGGAGGAGTGTTGTAAAGAGAGTTGCTCTTTACGTGTGTCTCATAATTCAGCATTGTTGGTAAACCTTCAGGAATACGTTTAAGCAATTCTTTCTTCAAAATGACAACCGTGACACCAGATGGTCCGAGGTTTTTCTGAGCACCAGCATAAATGAGTGAGAACTTAGATACATCAATTTGACGGCAAAGAATGTCGCTTGACATGTCGGCAATTAAGTCTACTCCTTCAATAGAAGGATAGTCAGCCCATTGTGTACCAAAAATGGTATTGTTGGACGTGATATGCAAGTACCCAATCTCTTCTTTTGGAAGCTTTACATCATCTAAAGCTGGAATAGAGCGGTAGTTCTCTTCTTTAGTAGAAGCAACCACTGCTGTTTTTCCAAGTTTCTTTGCTTCTTTTAATGCTTTTTCTGACCATGATCCAGTTAGTACATATGCACCGACTTGATCGGGAGCTAAGAAGTTCATTGGAATCATAGAGAATTGCAGGCTTGCTCCGCCCTGCAGGAATAAAATTTCATGTGTATCTGGAATATTAAGCAATTCCGTGAGTGTTTCTTTAGCATGTGTTAATACATCTTCAAACTCTTTGCTGCGATGTGATAATTCCATCACAGACATACCCGTATTTTTAAAATTAACTAGCTCCTCTTGAGCAAGTTGTAAGACAGGTAGGGGAAGCGCAGACGGACCTGCATTAAAATTATAAGCTCTGTTTAACGTAATCACATTAATTCCTCCTCAAATTAGTTCGAACACTCATCATACAAAATGGCTAATGACTGATGTCAGAAAGAATATCATTATACTATCATGAAAACCATTGATTGTGGAGGTAACTTTTCAAAAATTTAAATTAATCTGTAAAGAGAAAATAATAGAAAAAAGATAAATAAAAAGTATACGCAAACATGTTTTGGCAAACATGTAAATGAAATGTTTATATGCTATACTGATGGAAGAAATAATGTGGAGGAACAGAATGAGAGTATTAAAATATGCAATATTAGGGCTCTTAGATCAGAAGGAGCTCAGCGGGTATGACATTACCAGACTTTTTAAAGAAGAGGTCGGTAATTTTTGGAGTGCTAAGCACAGCCAGATTTATCCCGAGTTAAAGCGATTAACAGAAGAGGGATTTATTCGCTATGAAACCGTGATTCAAGGCAAGAAATTAGAAAAAAAGATGTATTCGATAACGGAAGAAGGAAGGGCCGAGTTAAGCAAGTGGCTCACTACAATTGATCCTATTCCTGAAACAACTAAAGATGAATTTATGTTAAAAGCTTATTTTGCTTCATCCATGTCAATAGAAGAGTTAAAGCAACAAATAGATAATCAACTATCAAGCAGGAAAGTGAAGCTAACTTTTTTAAAGAAACGAATGGATGATCTTTTGGAACAAGTTAATCATCACATTACCGTTTCGTCTCCTCAATTTGGTCATTATTTGGTGCTATCTCGCGCTCAAGACCGGGAGACAAGCTATATCAATTGGCTTGAACGTACGCTGAATTTAATTGAAAAAGAACAATAAGAAAAGGTGAGCGGATCATGACTTGGTGCATAAAATCATTTCAAGAGCTGACAAACGATGAGCTTTATGAAATTCTACAGGTTCGCACTGCTATTTTTGTTGTCGAACAGAAGTGTGCTTACTTAGAAGTAGATGGAAAAGACAAACTTGCTTATCACTTGTTCAAAAAAGAGAATGAGAAAATTATCGCATACCTTAGAGTTTTACCAAAAGGAATTAGCTATCGGGAGGCTTCTCTGGGGCGCATTATTGTGAAACAAGCACAGCGCGGTACAGGTCTCGGAAGAGAGCTAGTAGCAAGAGGAATTGATTTTTTAGAGAATGAGTTGCACGAGAAGACAATTAAAATTCAAGCTCAAAGCAGACTTCAAACATTTTATGAATCGTTTGGTTTTAGACCTATTTCCGATATTTATTCAGATGAAGGGCTTCCCCACGTAGATATGCTAAAGACACCTTAGAAACTTCACCAATTGTGTGAAGTTTTTCTATTTCTGAAACGGGTAAGGTGAAAGAAAGATGTTAGGCTTTAGTACTGCGCAGATAGAATCGATATGACTACTACTAAATTAGTAATTTATGAATAAGATAGATAATGAATTTGTTTCTTTTTGCTTATTCTTTGATTTTAAGTAAGTGATATATTGAAGAAAGTAATAATATTGTATATAATGATTTTTGTAACAAAAATGTAACAATTACGTAATATTCTTAATATTGATTGGGAAAGAAATTTGTTGTACATATTGCTTGGAGGCATTTTTATGAGTGCAAAGGAAAAGAAAAATAGGTATATATATAGTTTGGATGGACTTCGAGCTTTCGCTGTTATGTCTGTCATTGCATATCACTTAGGATTTGGATGGGCATCTGGAGGATTTCTAGGAGTTGACGTTTTCTTTGTATTATCAGGGTATTTAATTACCTCGATTTTACTGGTGCAATCTTGGGAAAATCCTTTGAAAAATTTGAAGCATTTTTGGATCAGCCGAACGAGAAGACTTCTTCCAGCTGTGTATGTGATGGTCGTATTAACTGCAGCTTGGGTTATTTTATTTAACCGACCATTGTTAACAACGCTACGAGGCGATGCATTATCGTCTATTTTTTATATGAGTAACTGGTGGTTTATTTTTCATAAAGTTTCATATTTTGATAGTTTTGGGTCACCGTCACCATTAAAGAACTTATGGTCACTTGCTATTGAAGAGCAGTTTTATATTGTGTGGCCACTTGTTTTATTGTTGGGTTTAAAATTTATCAAAAAGAGAGGAATTCTTTCTCTATTCATTTTAGCTGGAGTAATGGCCTCAGCTATTCTAATGTCTTTTTTATATGAGCCAGGAGGAGATCCTAGCCGCATTTATTATGGAACCGATACTCGGCTGTTTGCCCTTTTAATCGGCTGTTTACTTGCATTTGTCTGGCCGATGTATCGTTTGTCATCAAAAAATCTTCCAGCCGTAGGCAAGCAAGTATTAAACGCGGTAAGTATAGTGAGTTTCTTTATATTTATTCTCTGCGTATGGAGCGTTGATGAGTATACTCATGCATCTTTTCTTTATCAAGGTGGAATGCTGCTGATTTGTTTAAACGCTGCTGTACTGGTTGCAACGATTAGTCATCCTAGTAGTTTTTTAGGAAAAGCTCTGTCGTTTAAACCGCTTCGCTGGCTTGGTACTAGATCATACGGTATCTATTTGTGGCATTATCCGGTTATTGTTCTTACAACACCTGTATCCGAGATTGGCCGCCCGGTCTATTGGCATGCGCTGTTACAAGTAGGCCTTACATTTATCATTGCTGAACTTTCTTACCGTTACATCGAAGTGCCTATCCGCACACGCGGCTTTCGCTATTATTTCCGGCACTACCATCCGAGAGAGCTTTTTAAATGGCGTAATCTCTCTCGTTCGAGACAAGCGGTTTTGGGCAGTCTCATTTTCTTTTTGGCGCTGTTTACAGCGGATATGACAAGCTTTGCTATTAGTACGCAGCAAAAGGATGAAACGACAGCAAAAGAGACAGAGGTTAAAATTCAAACGAATCATAAAGAAAATGCTTCAACTTCTGTCAAAGACAAGAACAAAGCGGATGATAAAAAAGCAGAGAACGCGGAAAAGAGTTCCGCGGAAGAAAAATCTGATGCCAAAGAAAAACAGCAGCCGAATTCTTACAGAGATGTTCTTGCGATTGGAGACTCGGTCATGCTGGATATTGCTCCAAATCTTAAAGAGATGCCGCTTAGTATTACGATTGACGGAAAAGTAGGAAGGCAGCTCAATGAAGCACTGCAGCTAACTCCTAGCTATCAAGCATTTAATAATCCGAACAGCGCAGTGATTATTGAGTTAGGAACAAACGGCTATTTTACAAATGAAGAACTTGAACAACTGGTAAAAGCTTTTTCACACGCGGACGTTTACTTAGTGAATACGCGCGTTCCTCGTTCGTGGGAAAGCACGGTGAACAAGAACTTGAAAGCTGCCTCTGAAAAGTTTGGTCACGTCACGCTCGTAGATTGGTACTCAGAGGCTTCTAAGCACCCTGAATACTTTACATCAGATGGTGTCCACTTGGTACCTGAAGGATCAAGAGCATTAACAAAATTGATTGAAGAACGTATGAATTTAGAAGTTAAGGCGGAAAGTCGTTCATAATAAGTGAAAAGCCGTACGATGTTTTATATCACAAACTGATTAAACATGTGTCAAATGAATAGATAAAACAAAAAAAGCTTACATGTGTAAGCTTTTTTTGTTTCAAGAAAGGCGAGAAGAAATATTGCCAGCGATTTCTTGAAGTTTTTCAGGCGTGTATTCGCTTGTATGCTCTTTCCATACAGCACCGAATCCATCCCCTTCCCCATAGCGAGGAATAATGTGCATATGATAATGAAACACGGATTGACCAGCTTTTTCACCATTATTATTTAAGATGTTTAAGCCGATTGGGCTGTATGTTTTTTTAATTGCATTTGCGATTTGAGGAACCACTTCAAACAAATTGCGCGCAATTTCCGGCGTTAGTTCGTGAATGTCTTTTTTATGTACTTTTGGAATCACCAGCGTATGACCTTTTGTTACTTGACTAATGTCTAAAAAAGCTAATACATGTTCATTTTCAAATACTTTTGCACCTGGGATTTCACCGCGAATAATTTTGCAAAAAATACAATTTTCATCATGTGTGCTCATTATGTTCACCTTCCGTTACCAATATAAATGTATGGGTATACATGTACGTTTATTTTACCACAAAGTAGAAATGCAATCAGCAGGCAAGAAATAGCTACTGGCATTTTATACACAAAAACGGGATGCAAACGATTATGCATCCCGTCATGTGAAGAAGGAAAAAATAGCTTTTAATGCAGCATATGATCTTTAAGGAACACCTCATTTACGTAATTGCATTGCCTAATGAAACAGTAACTTGAAAAAGTATATTCTCTTTAACAAACACCTCATTTAAGCATTGAGCTAAAAAATATACAATGTGAACGAAATCGTTCTTGGTCTTTGACAAACACCTCATTTACACAGTAATAAATGAACATTATTGTCTACCCATTATATATATTCTTACTACGTTCATGACTACCATCCCCTTATGAATCAAACATACATCGATTTACAATAAGGTTTTCTGAAATATGCCTGCTGTAGACACCTCATCCCAAATGTAAGAAGCTTTGTAATGATTGGTTGTAATCAATAACTTGTTTTCCTTCTTCCCTATATAGAATGTCCCGATATTTCGATTATATTCTGGAAAAATTAACCGAAAAAATTGAAAACAATGTGAGGAAGAAAAAGATTTGGTACAATAGAGCAAATAGCGCTTGCGCTTGAAGACAAAAAAGAACAAATAAAAGGAGATCGTGATGGGTTCTTTATTGCAAATTAACAATATTACAGGGGGATATACAAAAACTCCCGTCTTAAAAGATGTATCGTTTGATGTAAATGCAGGTGAATTAGTCGGGTTAATCGGGTTAAACGGGGCCGGCAAAAGTACAACGATTAAACATATCATTGGATTAATGGAAGCAAAAAAAGGAAGTGTATCCATTAATAATAAAACCTTTCAACAAGACCCAACAGGTTATCGAAGTCAGTTTACGTTTATTCCAGAAACTCCTGTGCTATACGATGAATTAACATTAAAAGAACATTTAGATATGACAGCTATGGCTTATGGACTTGAGCCTCAAACATATGAAGCACGTCTGCAGCCGCTTTTAAAAGAATTTCGTTTAGACCGGAAGTTAAAATGGTTCCCTGCGCATTTTTCAAAAGGAATGAAGCAGAAGGTTATGATAATGTGCGCTTTTTTGGTTCAGCCGTATCTTTATATTATTGATGAACCTTTTTTAGGTTTAGATCCGCTTGGTATTCAATCTTTACTTGATTTGATGACGGATATGAAAAAGCAAGGTGCAGGCATTTTAATGTCCACACACATTTTGGCGACCGCGGAACGCTACTGCGATAAATTTGTTATTTTACATAACGGAGAAGTAAGAGCGCAAGGAACGCTTAAAGACCTTCAAGAAGAATTTCAGATGCGCAATGCTACTCTTGATGAAATTTATATTGAATTAACAAAGGAAGAAGGCTATGAGTAAGATTGATGCATTATGGAAGCAACGGTTTCAGCAGTATTTAGTGGATGTAAGAAGATATACAAAATATATCTTAAATGACCACATTAAATTAGTGTTAATTTTTGCGATTGGCGGTTTGGCCTACTATTATCAACAGTGGTTGAGTACATTAACACCTGCGTTTCCTTCGGCTGTAGTGATTGCGATACTTATGGGATTGATTTTAACCATGGGTCAAATTCAAACGTTTTTAAAACGACCTGATTTAGTCTTTTTACTTCCTTTGGAGACGAAGCTGCAGCCTTATTTTAAAAAATCTTTTTGGTTTACCTTTACGATTCAGCTTTATATTTTATTATTTGCAACTGGTGCAGCAGCACCTCTTCACGTAAAGGTAATGCATGATTCTTACTCAAACGTTTTTGTGTTTTTTCTGCTATTACTCATCTTGAAAGTTGTAAACTTAGGCATGTCTTGGTGGGCTGTATGGTTTGAAGAAAAGTGGGCGAAGTGGACAGATTATATCGTCAGGTTTTTCTTGAACGCAGTTTTTACGTACTTCTTATTTTCGCATGCATACGTATTGTTTACAGGAGTCGTAGCGGTGATTATGATTGCGCTAGCCATTTATTATCGCTCCCTTACAAAAAGAAAGCCGATCAAATGGGAAAAGCTAATTGACTTAGAAGAAAAGCGCATGGGCTATTTTTATCGATTAGCTAATTTATTTACGGACGTTCCTCAGGTGAAAGAGCGAATCAAACGCCGTAGATATTTAGATTGGCTATTAGCACGTATTCCATTTCGTCAAAGTGCCACTTACCATTACTTGTACACCAGAACATTTTTGCGATCAGGAGATTATTTAAGTTTGCTCGTTCGCTTAACTGTCATTGGCGGATTTTTAATTGTAGCTGCTCCGTTTCAATACGGCAATATAGTGGTTGTTTTATTTGTTGTATACATGACGGGTTTTCAATTACTCCCGCTTTGGAAGCAGCACAAACAGATTTTATGGCTTTCTCTTTATCCGGTTGAAGCTAAAGAACGGAAAAAGGCATTTTTGGACGTATGGAAAAAAGCGCTGTATGTACAAATTCTTGTGCTCGCCATAGCGGTGGCTTTTTCTAATATAGTTGCTGCACTGCTTTCCGTGGCAGCAGGTGCTATATTTATTCACTTATTTGTAAATGCATATGTAAATAAAAAATTAACGTAAAAAAAGCTCCGAATGGAGCTTTTTTACGTTTTTAGACTACTTTGGAGACGAAGATAATATACGGAAGCGATAGACGTTCATTGCTACTTTTGTGAGATGGTCAAGAAGCTGATAATTAGCATATGCACCTATAACAGCTCCAATTCCCGGCATAAGCTGAAACATTTTTACAACATCAATGTAATCGCGGTATTCTTGTTGAAAAGCTTTCCAATCAAGCTCAAGAAGTTCCTCTTTTTTTTCTTCCCAGTTTTCTACTACTTCGAGCAGCTTCGTTCTATGGTCGTCGCTGCAAAAGGCAAGATGAAAAATATACAGCATATAAATGCGTTCTTCTTTTTCTTTTACATCAAAACCATACGTAGCGGCAATGTCAAATAAGCACTTCATTTTTATGGAAAGAAGAAGCGGGAAATCTGCTGCACCTAAAAGGATACCGCCTGCACCAGTACCAGCTCCTTCTACAGCAGCAGTTTTTTTGTACTTAGGTATGAGCTCCAAAATTCTTTTCTCTTTTTCTTCAAACGAAAGACCGCTGACATCTCTTTTTTTAGTGGTGAAATCGGACCCAACAAGCGTGGTTTCCACCATTTTTTTTATGCTTTCAGTCATAATCTTATGGACTTTAGCAGGGATTTTTTCATTTATTTTAAGTTGTAAAGATTTTGCGGTCCGTTGAAATTTAGAAGGTCGTTTCAACATGCTGAATTTCCAATGTTCAGCTTCTTGTAACACTTTTTCTTCATACGTATTCAAAAAAATCACCTCATTTCAGTCGATATAAATACTACGTTTTAAGTGAGAAAAAGGTTCCTAAAATAAAACAACAAGCACTCGTCTGCTTATCCGTACGAATGCTTGCTGAATGATTAATTCGCTTTTATTACGTTTTTAGAAGGAGCTTGTTCTCTTAAATACTCAACAGCAGCCGTACCAAGCGTTTTAGCTGCGATAAGCATTGCTTTTTCGTTAAAATCAAATTTAGGATGATGATGAGGATACGGAGCATCTACACCTTCTGGCTGAGCTCCTGTAAAAAAGAACGTTCCTTTAATATGCTGCAAATAATAAGAGAAATCTTCCCCAGTCATGTGAGGCTCCGTTTCTTCGACTGTATGAACTTCATTGATTTGAGAAGCAGCAGAAGCAAGAAAGGCCGTTTCTTCCGGATGGTTGACGACGGAAGGATAGCCGCGAGTATAACTCAGTTCATAAGAAGCATCAGCTGTTAAGCATGTACCTTGGACAATTCGTTCGATTTCTTTTTCGACATCATTTCGCACATCTTCATTAAATGTTCTTACCGTTCCAATTAGTCGAGCAGAATCAGCAATAATATTAAATGCATTTTCCGCTACAAAAGAACCTATGCTCACAACCGCTGAATCAATTGGGTTTACACGTCTACTTACAATTTGCTGTAAATTAACAACAAGCTGAGAGGCGATGACGATTGAATCTTTTGTTTTGTGGGGCTGTGCACCGTGTCCGCCTGCTCCTTTGATCGTAATTTCAAAGCGATCAGCAGCAGCCATAATAGGACCCGTTCGATATTGAACCACACCAGTCGGAGTTAATGACCATAAATGTGTTCCAAATATCGCGTCCACACCGTCTAAGCATCCGTCTTCAATCATGGACTTGGCGCCTCCGGGAGCGTACTCTTCGGCGTGCTGATGAATGAAGACGATTTTACCATGGAGAGAATCTCTTATTTCAAAAAGCGCTTTAGCAAGGACTAAAAGAGTAGCCGTATGACCATCGTGACCACACGCATGCATCACACCCGGAACAGTTGATTGATATGGTACATCTTTTTCATCTTGAATAGGAAGGGCATCAAAGTCGGCTCTCAAAGCTACAGTAGGACCAGGGTTTCCTCCTTGAATGCTTGCTACAATACCATTTCCTCCTACATTTGCTCGGTAAGAAATACCGATTTTGTCATAAAAAGATCGAATGTAGGCAGCGGTTTGAAATTCTTTAAAAGACGGTTCTGGATACTGATGCAGATATCGGCGGATTTGAACCATTTCATCAAATTTTTCTTCAAGTAAAGTATGTAGCTTGGAATTCACGTGACCATATCCTTTCTGTATAAGTTGAATAAAGTTTTGAATTTTTTGACATTTTAATCATTATATCATTATCTATTAAAAAGAAAAGAATGTAAGCGTTATTATTGAAAAAAGTAATTGAATCATGAAATATTTTATATACATAATAGATACATAAGGTGAGGAATAGGGATAAAGAATGAGTTTTTTACCAATTTTCTCATGAGATAATAGGAGGTAACGATATGGTAGATTCACAAACTGTATCCCTGTACAAAAAATTGATGTGGATGTTTGGGGTTGCAGGTCTTGTTTTTTTAGGAGTGTTGTTTGTTGTGTCGACAGATTCTTTTCAAGGAGACCACTGGCTTGTTTCAGCTATAGATGACAGCACTATTCTTCAGTCATCGTCATCTGTTTTTCATGGCTTGTCTTTTTTAGCTTCAAAAGTGATGATTATGGTTCTTTTAGCTGTACTTCTCGTTTTTTTATTTTTCAAAAAGGACTATATCGGTATGATATCAGCATTTTTACTTATTTTAAGCGGTGATATTATTAATAAAGCAGTTAAAGATGCGGTAGAACGAGGACGTCCTCTTCAAGGCATCGAAGGCTACAGTTTTCCAAGCGGCCATGCGATGATGGGAATCCTTATCTACGGTCTGATTATCTTTTTTCTCACAAAGCATATGAACAGTCAAAAGGTAGCCAAGCGGTATCAGCTTGCAATTACTTTAATCGTTTTATTAATAGGTGTGAGCCGTATTCTATTAAGAGAACATTTTTTAACAGATGTCTTAGCTGGCTACAGCTTAGGGATTATGTGGCTTATTGTAGGCATTTTCTTCTATACGCTTGTTTATGCGTATGTAAGGCCTTCAGCGGAAAAAGAGTTTCCAAAAGGCATGTAAAAAATATATACATATGGAGTCTGGGAAAAAGTAGTATAGCCGAAGTGAAAAACGAACCACTAATCAAACTGTTCGATTAGTGGTTCGTTTCTTTTTGTTACAGTGAACATAGATTTTATCTGTTTCGTTGCTTCTAGCAGTTGATTGGAGGGCAAGGCGAAGACTCTCGCGGAAAGCGAAGCCTTGAACGGAAATCAACTGCGGTCGAGCAAGCTGTCCAGATTATATATCCAGCTTGTTCGTCTTTGGATGGAATTCATTTCGTTATGTCCCAGCCCCTTTTGTTTAAACTAAGAACATCGCGACAATTGTTGTAACGACCAATCCAATCGCTACAGGTTTTAAATTACGTCTGGCGAGTTCAAACGGACTGACTCCGCAAATTGCAGCAGCTGGAATCAATGCCCATGGAATCAACGTGCCTCCCCCAACCCAAATCGCAGCAATTTGCCCTAAAGCAGTTAGGGTGGCAGCGCCCGATCCTAAAGCAGATGCAAATAAATGAGAGACAGAGCCTACAAGTGAAATGCCTGAAAAGCCTGAACCGTCTAATCCGGTAATAGCTCCTAGAGCAGTTATCGTTACAGTAGCAACCTGTGCGGTTAACGGCACAGTGGAAGCAAGCGCAACGCCTAGGTCATTTACAAGTCCATGTGATCCTTTCGGAAGAAAGTCACCAATGATTGTTGTGAATCCAGCATCTCCTAAATAGAAAAAAGCTGCAATGGGAATAACGGGACCGAATACTTTAAAACCAAACTGCAAGCCTTCAATCAAGTAGGAAGTTGTTTGTTCGAGACCTTTTCCTTTGTGAGCAATAAGTGAAACCACCACTAAAATAAACAGGGCTGTGCCGCCAACGAGAGCAGTCGCATCTCCTCCCTGTAAATGAAGGGCGAACATTGCCCATACGTCTATAGCAAAGAAAAGGGGAACTATAATGGCTAAAGCCCGGCGTACTGAAGAAGAAAGAGGTGTGGATTGGACAGAAGAACTGTTTGTTAACATTGTCGGTTGAACGTGAATTCTATTGTGCTTCATATCTTGTTTTAAAAAGTAAAAAGCAGAGAGTGTCGTAACAACTCCCATCACAATGACCAGAGGGACGCTTGCTTGAACCACCTCGTGAACTGGAAGACCTGCTGCGTCAGCTGTTATCTTAGGAGCAGCTTGAATAACAAAGTCTCCTGAAAGCGCAACGCCGTGGCCGAATAAATTCATCGCTACAGCTACGCCTATAGCTGGAAGCCCTACGCGGATGGCCACTGGTAAAAGCACGGCTCCAAGTAAAGCAACGGCTGGAGAAGGCCAGAAAAAATAGGAGATGGTCATCATAACTAATCCAATAACCCAATAGGCAAGAGCAGGCGTTTTAATGAGGCGAGCAAAAGGTGAAATCATCGATTCATTTATTCCTGTAGCCATTAAGACTTTACTCATGGATACAATGATTGAAATAATTAAAATGGTAGGAAGCAGTTCTGTAATGGCATAAATGAAGCTGGAAAAAACAGCGCTGACGGAGTGGCTTAACGAAGAGGTAGCCGTTAAGGAAAGCAAAAAAATCCCGAGTATACAAAGGATACTCGTATCTCGCCGCATAATCATAAAGCCGATAATGAAGGCGATAAAAAGGACATACATCCAATGAAGAGCTCCAAGCTCTATGCCCATAAAAATTCCTCCCAATAGGTGATGTAGTATACAATATGACGTTTGTGCCTATTGTGATACTCGCCTACTAGGAGGATGTTTGCTTATTTAACTACGTGGTATGAGGTCACATAAGAAGGGCGAGAGAAAATCGATGGCTGTTGATCCACGCCTTCTGACGTACCGCGTTTTTTGTGTGCTTCATTATAGGCTTTTGAAGACTGCCAATCGCTAAATGAACTTTCATCTTTCCATCCTGTAAAGATAATGTATGTGTCATTTTGCAGTGGACGAAGCACACGAATAGCTGAGAAGCCTGCTTCATTTTCAATTAAACGAGCTCGTTGGCTAAATCGCTGTTCAAACAAAGGACGGCCTTCATCTGTAACTGAAATATTATTTAGTACAGCAAATCCGCTATCTGCAAGATCTCCAGAAGCATCTAATACTTCATAAGCATGTCCTTCTTTAAAAATTGTATCTCCATCTGTTTCGTGGACTAGTGCAAATTGATCGTCATCTTTGTGAAGCAGTAACAAACGTTCACTCGGATGTTCGTCGATCAACTTCTGAAGGTAAGGGCCTGTTCCGTAAGTAATAAAGATCTTCATGGATTATACTTCCTTTCTAATTGGGAATTGCATACAATTTACAATTGTAAATCATACTAAAATTATAAAATTTTACACACAAAAATTCAAAAATTGTGAACTTCTAATGAAGATGGTAAAGTAAAACATTGATGAAGTTGTTTTCCATATTATCAAAAGTTTAGCGAAAGAAAAGGGGTGGCACGATGTACAAAAAAGGCTTATACGCAATTGCTGCCTTAGTTGGAATTTTTCTATTAGGACTGATTGGATATATTATCATCTTGTTTCTTGGAAACTATGTAATTGATGAGAAAAAGATCATCATGGACTCGGCTACGAGGTTAGTGGACGAAAATGGAGACGAATTAACAAAGCTCTATGTGAAAAATCGGGACTTGGTTTCAATTGATAAGATTCCAAAGCATGTGCAACAAGCATTTATTTCAATTGAAGACGTTCGTTTTTATGAACACCACGGAATCGATTTTAAATCTATTGGCCGAGCATTATACCGAGATATATTGGCTGGAGGAAGTGTTGAAGGAGGAAGTACTTTAACACAGCAGCTGGCTAAAAATGTGTTTTTATCTAATGATAAAACGCTGCTTAGAAAAACAAAAGAAGTAGTGGTGGCCATTAACTTGGAGCAGCGTTACAGTAAGCAAAAACTGCTTGAAATGTATTTGAACCAAATATACTTTGGACACGGAGCCTATGGAATCCAAGCTGCATCCAAGCTTTACTTCAATAAAGATGTCTCCGAATTAACGGTAGAAGAAGGTGCACTGCTTGCTGCACTGCCAAAAGCACCGAATTCTTATTCTCCTATTTTACATCCAGAAAAAAGTATAGAACGTAGAAATGTTGTGTTAAATGCCATGCAAAAAGCAGGTTATTTATCAGCTGAAAAAAATGTCCGTTTGCAAGGAAGAACGCTGGGGTTGAACGTAAAGGAACAGGCTAAAAACCCAGCATATTTAACCTATATCGATATGGTTATTCAAGAAGCAGAGAAGAAATACAGCATTTCGAGCAATGAGCTTCTGCGCGGCGGTTATACGGTCAAAGTACCGATGAGTACAAAAGTACAAGAAGCCGCCTACGAGCTGATGAAAGAAAATCGTTATTTTCCAGGTACAGATAACAGTGCCCAAGGTGCTTTTGTATTAGTCGATAACAAAAGCGGAGGAGTTTTATCTGTTATGGGAGGACGAGATTATGTACAAAAATCGCTCAATCGCGTAAATGTCAAAAGACAGCCAGGTTCTACGATGAAACCTATTGCAGTATATGGCCCTGCGTTAGAAGAAGGTCAATTCAAGCCTTATTCTTTGCTGCAAGACAAGCTTACAAGCTACGGGGGATACACACCTAAAAATGTAGACGGCCAATATGCTGAAAAGGTAACGATGTACGATGCCCTAAAAGATTCTAAAAACGCAGCTGCTGTCTGGACATTGAATCAGCTAGGAGTTGAAACAAGTAAGCAGTACCTCACAAAGCTAGGAATTCCTTTAGAAGATAAAGGGCTTGCGATTGCTCTTGGAGGATTAAAGGAAGGAATTACACCGCTTCAATTAGCAGGAGCGTACCGGGCATTTGCTGAAAACGGAGAAAATATCCAACCGTACTTTATTCAAGAAATAAAAGATCAAGACGGAAAAGTAATTGCAAAAGCTGTTCCCGACACTCACAAAGCATTTTCAAAACAAACGGCTTGGTATATGACAAAAATGCTTCAAGGAGTTGTTAAAGAAGGAACGGCAAAAAAAGGAGAGTTTAAAGGAGAGTTAGCAGGAAAAACAGGGTCTACTTCGTATACGAATGTTAAAGGAGCCACAAGGGATGCTTGGTTCGTTGGATATACGCCAGATGTTGTAGGAAGCGTGTGGATGGGATATGATTCTACAAATGACCAGCATTATTTAACAAAAGGAAGTTCTTATCCGACTCTATTATTTAAAGACATTCTCACAAGAGCTGGTTACGACGAAGCTGCATTTCAAAAGCCAGCAGGCGTTAAAGATTTGCCAAAACCAATACGCTTAGAGCAAGTTAAAGACTTAAAACAAGAATTAACATTTCATCCATTTGGTTTGCTAACGGTAAATTTATCGTGGACACCTTCACCTGATAAAAGAGCTGTTTATTATGTTTATGAGAAAAAAGGAGATAAAGCCGAAGTAATTGGTAAAGTGAAGGGAAAAGGAGCGTTTGAAAAAGAGCGTGTGAATCTGCTCGACAGTCCTACTTATTATGTAGTTCCTTACAATTCCCAAACAAAACAAAAAGGAAAAAAATCCAACGAAGTAACACCTGCTCTTTTTCAATAAAAAAAGGAAGAGTAGGGCGAATTTTTGACATTTTTAGCAGGTGGCTATACAAGTCGTAAAGAAATGGGTATAGTGACAAGTAGAGAATATAACGTGAAACTTTAATCAGTAGAGGAACCGGTATGTTCCTTTGCTGATTATTGTCTGTCTAATCGAAGAAAATACGGATGGAAGACAATCGAGAAAGGTGGAAATTATGAGTCAAGGAACGTTTAACGATACTTTTTTAAAAGCCTGTAGAGGGGAAAAAACGGATCATGTTCCGGTTTGGTATATGCGCCAAGCAGGGCGTTCACAGCCGGAATACCGAAAGCTAAAAGAGAAGTACTCTTTATTTGAAATCACTCATCAGCCGGAGCTTGGGGCATACGTAACACGCCTGCCCGTTGAACAGTACGGAGTGGATGCAGCTATTTTATATAAAGATATAATGTCACCGCTTCCTTCAATTGGAGTGGATGTTGAAATCAAGTCAGGAATTGGTCCCGTAATTTCTAATCCAATTCAATCTTTAAGCGATGTAGAAAAACTAGGAGAAATTACGCCGGAAGAAGATGTTCCGTATGTATTAGATACCATTAAGCTGTTAACAACAGAACAGTTAAACGTACCTCTAATTGGCTTTGCGGGTGCTCCTTTTACAGTGGCAAGCTATATGATTGAAGGAGGACCTTCAAAAAATTACAATAAAACAAAAGCATTTATGTATACGGAACCTAAAGCATGGTTTGCACTAATGGATAAGTTAGCAGATATGACGATTACATATGTAAAAGCGCAAATTGACGCTGGGGCAAAAGCCATTCAAATCTTTGATTCATGGGTAGGTGCTTTAAATGTAGCGGATTATCGTTACTTTATAAAACCTGTTATGGAGCGAATTTTCACCTCTTTACGTGAAAAAAATGTACCGCTCATTATGTTTGGAGTAGGGGCAAGTCATTTGGCAAAAGAATGGCATGATCTGCCGCTGGATGTAGTGGGTTTAGATTGGAGAACACAGCTGGATGAAGCACGTGCATTAGGCTTAACAAAAACACTGCAAGGAAACTTAGATCCTGCTATTTTGTTAGCTCCATGGGAAGTTATTGAAGAACGTGTAACAGAAATATTAGATAAAGGGATGGCCAGTCCTGGTTACATCTTTAACTTGGGGCACGGCGTTTTTCCACAGGTTCAGCCGGAAACGTTGAAGCGTTTAACAACCTTTATTCATGAATATTCTGCGAATAGACAATAAATTGTCAAATAATTTGGAGCGCTAAACTTTGAATTTTTCTTTTTATTCATGGCAAAATGAAGACAAGTATTGAATCTAACAAAGAGGTGTCGAACACATGAGTAAAAAAGTAATGGGATTACTTGTAATGGCATATGGAACGCCATATAAAGAAGAAGATATTGAACGTTACTATACACATATCCGCCGCGGACGTAAACCTTCACCGGAAGCCTTAGAAGATTTACAAAACCGCTACGAAGCAATCGGGGGCATTTCACCTCTTGCAAAAATTACGCAACAGCAAATGGAAAGTCTGGAAAAGCGCTTGAATGAAGTGCAGGATGAAATTGAATTTAAAGCGTATCTTGGCTTAAAACATATTGAACCGTTTGTTGAAGATGCAGTAGAAGCCATGCATAAAGACGGAATTAAAGAAGCGGTCAGCATTGTGCTTGCACCTCATTTTTCAACGTTTAGCGTAAAATCCTATAATGGGCGCGCCAAAGAAACGGCTGAAAAATTAGGAGGACCAATCATTCATTCAGTAGAAAGCTGGTACAGTGAGCCAAAGTTCATTCAGTACTGGGCTACACGTGTTAAACAAACGTTTGATTTAATAGACGAAGAGAAACGCCAAAAAGCCGTGTTGATTGTTTCTGCGCATAGCTTGCCGGAAAAAATTATTGCAGCAGGAGATCCATATCCAAATCAGCTTCAAGAAACAGCGGATTTAATTGCACAAGCAGCTGGTATTGAACATTACGAAATTGGCTGGCAAAGTGCTGGAAATACGCCTGAGCCATGGATAGGTCCTGATGTCCAAGATTTAACAAGAGAATTGCATGAAGAAAAAGGTTATACATCGTTCGTGTATACTCCGGTTGGATTTATCGCAGACCACTTAGAAGTTCTTTATGATAACGACTATGAATGTAAAGTGGTGACGGATGAAATTGGGGCTGATTATTACCGCCCTGAAATGCCCAATGCACAGCCTGAATTTATTGATGGATTAGCTACAGTTGTGTTAAAACAGATTGCCCGTTAAGTCAGTATAGATTCTTTGTACATTGAATAGGGACGAAAAGTAACTTATAATCAATATAAAGAAAAGTAAGAAGCGAGCTATGGATTTCCATAATCGCTTCTCTTTATATTGAATTTTACAGAAAAGGCGATGATAACATGACGGATAGACGAAAAAAGGTTGTCATCATCGGTGGAGGAATAACAGGTCTTTCAGCTGCCTATTATTTGCAAAAAAAAATAAAGGATCATCAGCTGCCAATTGATCTTCAACTAATAGAAGCGACGCATCGGCTTGGTGGAAAAATTCAAACGGTCAAACGAGACGGGTATTTATTTGAAAAAGGTCCTGATTCATTTTTAGCGCGTAAGCTAGCTGCTACAAAACTTGCAAAAGAAGTAGGGTTAGGTAGGGAGCTAGTCGGAAATGAAAAGGGAAAATCCTATATTCTAGTAAAAGATACACCGCATGCGCTGCCTGATGGTGCTGTAATGGGGATACCAACCAAGTTATCTCCTTTTATCACAACAGGGTTATTTTCACCTGTTGGCAAGCTGCGCGCAGCAGCTGATTTTTTTATACCGAAGACAAAAAATCAGGATGACCGTTCGCTAGGCGTATTTTTTAGAAGACGGTTTGGTGATGAAGTTGTTGAAAATTTAATTGAGCCTCTATTATCAGGAATTTACGCAGGAGACGTTGATCGTTTGAGTTTAAGATCAACATTTCCACAGTTTTTGCATGCTGAACATAAGTACAGAAGCTTAATTGTTGGAATGAAAAAGCTAAAAGAAATTCACCCACAGCACGGTGATGATTCGGAGTTTAAAAAAAATAGTGTCTTTTTAACATTAAAAGAAGGTCTTCAATCGCTAGTAGATGGGGTAGAAAAAGCAATAGATCCTGATATTATTACAAAAGGAATAAAAGTAGAGAAAATTTATAAAGAAGATACCACATATGAATTATCGTTAAATAGCGGGAAAGTCATAAAAGCAGACAGCGTTATTGTAACTTCTCCTCATGCAGCTGCTCAGTCTATGCTTTCGGAATATAAAATATTCGAGCCGTTGAAGCATATGCCTTCCACTTCAGTAGCTACTGTTGTGATAGCCTTTGCACAAGAAGCGCTGCAAGACAATCTAGATGCAATGAACATCGCCGTTTCAAGAAATAGCGATTACACGATTACGGCGTGCACATGGCTAAATAAAAAGTGGCCGCATGCGGTTCCGGAAGGAAAAGTGCTGCTGAGATGTTTAGTTGGACGAACCGGGGATGAAGCTGTGGTGGATCAGCCTGACGATGAAATTTTCAAAATTGTCCTGGAGGATTTGAAGAAGCTCATCACCATTTCTGCTGAGCCTGAATTTTACGCGGTAACGAGATGGAAGCAGTCAATGCCTCAATATACGGTCGGACATCACGATATGCTAGATACGATGAACGAACAGCTTGAAAAAGAGCTGGCCGGTCTTTATGTAGCGGGAAGCTCATACGAAGGTCTGGGTATACCAGAATGTGTAGAGCAAGGAGAAGATGTGGCTAAAAAAGCAGTTAAATATGTGCAGCAACTGTAGAAGTGGAGCGGTGAATCAATGCTCCGCTTTTTTGTCTACTACCTGTAGAGAAAGGTTATACTAAGAGAAGAGATTGTGGTTGAAAAGCAAAAGAAACTTATGCTATAGTAAAACCGTACTTGTTGACTGAAATATTCATTTGGTCAGAAAGAAGGGGATAACGTGGCTATAGACCGAAAGCAATCAGTTGTGGATGCAGCGTCAAAATCATTTGCGCTGTTTGGATATAAAGCAACGACTATGGAGCAAGTGGCGAAGCTTGCAAATGTCGGAAAAGGAACGATTTATACTTTTTTTAAAAACAAAGAAGAGTTATTCGATGAAATTGTTACACGAATGATTCGAGAAATGACAGATGCAGCTGAAACTGTCATTGATAGCAACCGTCCTTTTTTTGAAAATGCCCAAGCAGCCATTTTTCGAATCTTAGAATTCCGCACTGAGCATCAGCTCATGCTGAAGCTGGTACAGGAACAGCAGTTAGGCACTACAGCAGTGCAAGAAGTGCTGGTGCGAGTAGAAGAAGAGATTTTGACTTATATAAAAAACAAAATCGAAATTGCGATTTCTAAAAAAGAAATCAAACCGTGCAACCCGGAGCTCACAGCTTTTTTACTATTTAAAATGTACATTGCACTCGTCTATGATTGGGAAAAACGGCATGAGCCGCTTTCAGAAGAAAAAATTGCTGAATTAATTGAACTATACTTTTTACGCGGTCTGTCTCAGTGAGATGGGCTTTTTTCATAGAAAAAACAAAAAAGGTCTCATGACGAGACCTTTTTTATTGTTCATTATCATCTTTTTTTACGCCAGTTAATTCTGTATTTCCTGTTTTTGCATCTTCTTCTTTTTGCTCTACTTCTTTTTCGCCTTCTTTTTTAAGATCGAAGTAAGCTTTTATCACGTCACCGGTAACAGTTTTACTTAACGTGTTAGATGTACCGGCTACATAAGCAGAAGGAATAACAACCGCTACTGCTACTTCCGGGTTATCATAAGGCGCGTATGAAACGAATGTAGAGTTACGAACGCTTACGCCTTTATTAAAGGTTTCCGCGGTACCAGACTTACCAGCAATATTATACTGACGGTATTTTCCTGTATTAAGTAAACGCCCTGTACCATGTGACCCTGTAACTACTTGGCGAAATCCTTGTTTGACAAGGTTAATTTCTGATTGGCCCATCGTAATACGGTTTAACACTTCTGGTTCAACAGAACTTTGAATACTTCCTTTTAGTTCGCTATCAAGCTCAGGTTCGCGGATTTCTTTTACTAAGTGTGGCTTCATGCGATATCCACCGTTAGCAATCGTTGAGATGTACTGAACAAGCTGAAGCGGTGTGTACGTATCATACTGTCCAATACCAAAATCCAGCGCTTTACCTGGTTCATTTGTGACGCTGTTACGAATACCCGTTGATTCGTTTTCTAAGTCGATGCCCGTTGAAATTCCAAGCCCGAACTGGCTATAGTATGAGCGCAGCTTATTAAAGATAGACGGTGGAATGTTAAGTTTACCGCCAGGACGGTACGTTTCACCAGCCATGCTCATAACCGTACGGTACATGAATACGTTTGATGATTGTTCCAAAGCATTTTGAATCCCGGTTGCTCCAATTGGGTGAGACGATTTTTTAATTGTTCCTCCAGCAAACTTCAGCGGCGCATCGTAAAAAACCGTACCAGGCTGAATAGCACCTGAATCAAGTCCTGCTAGAACTGTGGCTCCTTTAACTGCGGAACCCACTTCATAAGAAGTGGTCATGTTACCAAGAGCAAAGTCTTGTACTTTACGTGCTCCGGTTTGCTTATCGGTAACAAGCTGTTTTCCGCCCATCGCTAAAATGTCTCCCGTGTGAGGGTCCATCATAATAGCAAACGCGCGATCCATTAATCGCGAACCAGCAGCACCGGATGTCACAGCTTTTGTTAAAACATCTTCGACTTGTTTTTGAAGTTCCATATCAATTGTTAAAATTAAGTCACTGCCGCGCTGACCTTCTGTAACGGTCTCTTGACTCACTAAGTTGCCCGAGCGGTCCGTTACGTTTTGCACGCGAGCTTTTTGACCGCGAAGAACGTCTTCGTACTGCTTTTCTAAATAACTTTTTCCAACTCGGTCGTTACGGCTGTAGCCGTGTGATAAATAGTACTGCAAGTTTTCGCTTGGCAATCCTTCATCTGCTGATGTGATTTTACCAAGCAGCGTGCTAAGTAAGTCATCGTATGTATACATACGGTCCCAGTAAGTTGTCGTATCGACGCCCGGTAAGTCACCCAGCTGCTCACTAATAACGGCAAGCTCTTTATCGGTTAAGCCGCTTTTAATAATTTGAGCAGTTAACGCGTACCCGCCTTCCATCTTGCTTTTAATGGCAATCACTTCAAGGTCATCTTTCACCGATAAAAGTTCATTTTTTGTGATGCGCTTCAGCTGAAGAGGATATAAATCATCTTCAGAAAGTTGACCTTCTTTTACTTTTTGCTTATCCGCTGCGGTAATTTTTTTCGCTGCTGCTTTTGGATGAGTTGCAATCCAATAATCTTTTAAGTCGCGTTCTGTTAGCTTAATCGTATTTTTATCTTTCTTTTTATCCGATTTGCCAAACACGTCTGTTATAACAGGAACATCAATAAGAGTGGCAAGCTTTTTAGCTACTTTTAGCTTGTCTTCTTGAGTGACGCCTTTCAAACGCGTGTACGTGACAGCGTTCAACGGTTTATTATCCACGATAACGCGGTCATAGCGGTCTAGCATCTTTCCGCGAGGAACCGGTGAATCTACCGTTTCATCTTCTGTTTTTTCAACTTCTCGTTTATAGTTCTCTCCGTACACGATCTGTACGAAGCCTAATCGTAAAATGAGTGCAGAAAAAAGCAGGAAAACCACAATAAACAGCCAGTTAATTCGAAATGAGACATGTGTTTTTTTGCGCTTTTTAGTTTTCATGTAAACCCCTTCACTTTGTTTATACAAGTTAAAAAAATTCATAAATTTTCTTATGAATCTATCACTCTACATATTAACATAATTTTGTCTATAAATGTTATTAGGTGGAATAAAACAGACAAAAAATTTATAGAAATTTTTGCGGAAGAAGAGAGACCTGTCGAAGGGTGCTGAAGGGGGGTGTTCAATATTTTCCACTCGGTTGTTCAATATTGTTACCTGTTCAAATGTCCTAGAATCGGTAAAATAAAGAGAGATAGATATCAAGGGGGGCAAAACGAATGAAAATGAAAAGGCTTTCAATAATGTCTGGCGTGCTAGCAACATCACTTTTATTTGCGACAGCATGTTCAAACTCAGGTACGGATTCAAAAGCAAGTAAATCAACAGGCTCAGGTGATCAAGTTGTTATTGATATGTTCCAGTTCAAAGTGGAAATTGCAGATCAGCTGAAAGAATTAACGGATGAATATACAAAAGAACATCCAAACGTAAAGTTTAACATCCAAACAGTCGGCGGAGGCGCGGACTATGGTGCAGCATTAAAAGCACAGTTTGCCTCTGGAAATGAACCTGATATCTTTAACAATGGAGGGTTCCAAGAAGCGCAAACGTGGAAGGATAAATTAGAAGATTTATCTGATCAGCCGTGGGTAGATAATCTGTATGATATCGCCAAAGAACCGATGACAATGGACGGGAAAATTTATGGTCAGCCGCTAAACTTAGAAGGTTATGGTTTTATTTATAATAAAGATTTATTTGAAAAAGCAGGCATTAAAGAATTACCTAAAACGCTGTCAGAATTAGAAGCAGCTACTAAAAAGCTTAAAGCAAAAGGCATTACGCCATTTTCTAATGGATACGGCGAGTGGTGGGTGCTAGGCAACCACTTATTTAATATTCCAATGGCACAGCAAGACGATCCAGATGCGTTTATTAAAGGTCTAAACGAAGGAAAAGCAAAATTTGAAGGCAATGAAACGTTTAAGCAATTTATGAATCTGTTCGATTTAACGTTAAAGTATGGAAATAAAAATCCACTAACGACAGACTACAATACACAAGTTACTCAATTTGCTTCTGGGGAAACAGCAATGATGCAACAAGGTAACTGGACGGTAAATATGATTACGAAAATCAATCCGGACATGAAAATGGGCTTTATTCCAATGCCAATCAGCAACGATGCAAAGAAAAATGATAAACTAGCAATCGGAGTTCCAAATAACTGGGTAGTGAACAAAAATGCGCCAGATGCAGATAAAAAAGCAGCGAAGGAATTCTTAAATTGGATGGTTTCTTCTAAAGAGGGTCAAAAATTCTTAGTTGAAAAGTTCAAGTTCATTCCAGCGTTCAAAAACATCGATGGAAAAGGAATCGATTCTTTATCTGATGATATCTTAAAATACTCTGAAGAAGGTAAAACATTATCTTGGAACTGGTTTAAGTATCCGGAAGGAACGGTTCAAGAAGTCGGCGCAGCAATGCAGTCTTACGCAGGCAAGCAAATGACAGAAGAAGAGTTTATGAAGAAATTAGATACAATTTGGGCAAAAATGAAAAAATAACCAAAAAGTCCGCGTGGAAAACGCGGACTTTTTGGTGTGAAAAAATAGCTGGTTAGATTCATAGTTATGAAAAAATAATAGTCAATTGAAAGCGCTTTTAATGTATAATAATAGTCATAATGTATGACATTAGTCAAAGGAGGTTATTTGTGAAAGGCTGGAGCATACGCAAGAAATTAATTTTGTTTTTCTTATTCGCAACGGTTATTCCATTTTTAATTTCGACGATTTTTACGTATCAATACACAAAAGAAACGGTTAAGAACCGATTTATTTCTACCAACTATCAAGTTATTAAAAATGGAAGCAATGATTTGAGCGATTACTTAAATGAAATTGCTAATATTACAAAAAGGCTGTACGGCTACCACCCATTTATTAAAGTGTTAGATGAAGGTGTATCAAGTGACTTAGGAGCCAATCAACTGGAAATATCACGAACTCTTCTTTATTTATATAATACTCGTCCAGAGATTGAACAACTCCATCTTTACATTGAAAACGGGCATGACTCATATACAGCTTATAATTCGAAAGTGAGCAGCAGAGGGAAGTACGATGATATTTACACTCAGCCTTACTATTCTTATTTAAATAAAAATCATAAATTTCTTGTGATTGAGCCTACCCATGAAATTTATAGCTACAATAATTTATCAACGTTAATTGATTCACTGCCGAATCAAGTTATTAGCTTTCATCAGCGGATTGATGAGATTCCATCAGACAAGTTGTTAGCTTATCTATCTTTAGACATTAATATGACACAAATTCAATCTATATCGCAGCGTCTATATAATGAAGAGTCAGAAGATTTTTATTTAATGAACAATAAAGGGAAGGTTTTGTATTCCTCTGATTCAAAGGTTATTGGAAAAAATGAAAACTACGCGTGGGTGAAGGCGCTCACTTCTCAAAAAGACCATAGCATGGAATGGGAGGATAAAAGCTTCTCAGGCGTATTAATGTATGAAAAGCTTAAACAGCCCTTTGAGGACTTGTACATTGTGAAACGAATTCCTTACAGTGTTTTATATGAGGATGCAAGAAAGACAGCACTTATGAATGTATTAATTGGCCTGCCATTTCTGTGTATGCTCGTTATCGCTACGCTTTTTATATCAGTACGTTTTACACAGCCGATTAACGTATTGATTCGCAATATGAAAGAAGTGGAAAAAGGATCATTTGAGGTGCGGTTTAAATCGCTTGGAAACGATGAATTTGGTGTTTTAGGAAGGCATTTTACCTCTATGGTAGAAACAATTAATGACTTGATTGAACGTAAATTTCGATTGGAATTAGAAAATAAATCAACGCAGCTAAAAGTGCTGCAGTCACAAATTAATCCGCATTTTTTATACAACGCATTTCAATCGATTGGAACTCTTGCTCTTAAGCATAAAGCAGTTGAAGTATATTCTTTATTAACCTCACTTTCGCACATTATGCGTTACAGCATGAATATGAAAGAGGATATCGTTAGCTTAAAGCAAGAAGTCGATCACGTAAAAGCTTTTTTAAGTCTGCAAAAGCAGCGGTTTGGTTCAAAGTTTGAGTATGAGTTAAATATTGAAAAAGAGGCAGAGCTTATGCGAATACCGAAAATGATTTTGCAGCCTCTTGTTGAGAATTCTTTTAAGCATGGATTCGAAACCCGCACAGGAAGCGGAAAGCTGTTGATTTCAGCGGGTTTGAACGGCGAAGAACTGATTCTAACTGTTTCTGATAACGGAAAAGGGATAGGGCAACAAGAGTTGAATCAATTAAAAACGAGACTTCAGCAATCGTATAATCAAACAGATGAGCATATTGGGTTGCAAAACATTTATGAACGACTTCGCATCTACTATGGAGATCATGCTTCAATGCAAATTAGCAGTCAAGAAAATCACGATTTTACCGTTGTCATAAAGCTAACAACAATTGAAGAAAAGAGGGATAGTGATGAAAGTATTAATCGTGGATGATGAAGAGCATGTAAGAGAAGGAATAAAGCTGCTTGGACAGTGGGAAGAGCATGAAATTACAGATGTGATAGAAGCTGATAGCGGTGAGCAAGCGATTGCGCTTATCGAGGATCAAGGACCGGAAATCATTTTTACTGATATGAAGATGCCTAATATCGATGGAATTGCTTTGTTGGAGTGGATTAAAGAGAATTCGCCTTCTAGTAAAACGATTGTGGTAACAGGGTATGATGATTACCACTATATGCGTAAAGCTATTCATTTTGGAAGTACGGATTATATTCTAAAGCCAGTGGATCCTTCGATTTTAAACGATACCCTTGTACGAGCTGTAACCCAATGGAAGAAAGAAGAAGAGTCCAGAAAAGTCCATAATAGCAGCTATCGTTTAATCAATGAAATGAAGCCGATTTATCGAGATCGAAAACTGACGCAGTTAATGAACAATTATTTGCTAAATCAATCAATCTATGAAGAGTTTGGTTTCCATCTGACTAGAGAGTATGAAGTGGGGATTGTACGTGTAGATGAATCCATCATTCGTTCTTTTGGCGGTGACCGGGATTTAGCCTATTTTTCAATTTTAAATGTAATCAATGAAATGCTGATGGCAGAAGAAAATGGGGTAGCCTTCCGTTATTTATCAAATAAGTGGGAAATTATCATTATATTTTGGAATGATTTTGAACGTATAACCTCTTTGCTGACGGCTTTACATACAGCAATTCGCCGTACGTTAGACGTGAGCTGTCGGATTGCAAGAGGGTGCAAAGTCTCTTCTATTGATCAGCTAATGAACTCCTATGAAGATGCGAAAAACTCGCTTTTATTAAGCAATGTTCTTGATCGAAATAAAGTGAAGGTCTACGGCAAGCAAGACGTTTTAGCAAGTGCTTTATTAATAAATATGATGGACTATAACAGTAAAATTGAAGAAGCGCTGCAAGTCGGGAAGTTTGAAGCCTTTTTGCCGGTATTCAACGAAATTATCACAGCTTTTGAAGCGCAAAATTATCTCTCATTAAAGCAAATTCTGCATTTTGAGCAGGAATATCAGCTGTTAAGCCAGCATTGGTTAAAAAGATATCACATTCCTTATACGATAAATAACGGTCCTGAATATGTTCTTTCTTTTTTCTATAACCAAGATGGGCAGTTTCAGCTAGCAAAGTATGTAGAGAGAAAGAAGCGTGAAGTAAAGCGCTTTTTAAAAGTAGTAAAAAGGTATAGCAAGCAAAACAATCGCGACGTTATTTATGAAATCGAACAATATTTGCAGCAAAATTTTCATCGAGATGTGAAGCTTCAAGAAATATCGGAACGTTTCTATCTAAGCCGTGAATACATTTCGAGAAAGTTTAAGCAAGAATTTCAAGAAAACATTTCAGATTATATGGTGAAAGTCAGAATGAATAAAGCCAAATCACTTTTACTAAATGAAGAACTAAAAATCTATGAAATTGCGAATATGATTGGATATCATGATGATAAATACTTTCGAAAAGTGTTTAAAAAAGTAGAAGGCATTACGCCAAACGAGTATCGCAGTTTGACCGTATAAAAAAAGCTGAAACTGTTTTATAACAGTTTCAGCTTTTTTTTATTTCATGATATCTAGACAGTGATCACATTTGTTTCCGTAGCATTCATGCTGTTCCTCGATGTCGTTTCCGCATTCTACGCACTTTTTATTGGGTAATCTTTTGAAAAATTCAGTCATTTTTTCTAACATTTTAAATCCCCTCCGTTGTTTTTGTTACTAACATTGTATTATAACAGATGATAAAATGTCAATTATGTTTTATAACAATTTAGCCTATTTTGCTATTCTAAGTGGTTATTTGTTGTATAACAATGAGTTATTTCGATAAAATGGCCGAAACGAGTGCCTTTCAGTTAGTTTTCAAAAAAAAGTAGGGTATACTGAACCTAATAAAAATAGTACGAAAGGGTGATTGAAATGAAAATAACTGTTATTGGTTTTTGGGGAGGATATCCCGCTGTTTCAGAAGCTACTTCTAGCTATTTAGTGGAGCACGATGGATTTCAGCTACTTGTTGATTGTGGAAGCGGTGCATTGGCTCAGCTGCAAAAATATGCAAAGCCAGAAGAAATAGATGCTATGATTTTATCTCATTATCATCATGATCACGTGGCTGATGTCGGAGTATTTCAATATGCACGCCTCATTCAGACTCATCTAGGAAACGCTGTTAAGGAACTTTCTATTTACGGACATACATATGATCAGGAAAGCTTCAACAAACTTACTCATAAAGGAATTACTAAAGGGGTAGAGTATGATCCGAGTCAAAAACTTGAAATTGGGCCTTTTACCATCGAATTTATGAAAACGAAACATCCAGTCGTTTGTTATGCCATGAGAATAAGCGCCGGCAATCAAACTGTCGTGTACACAGCGGACTCTAGTTATTTAGAAGAGTTTGTTTCCTTCTCAGAAGAAGCAGATCTTCTTATTTGTGAATGTAATTTTTATGCCAATCAAGATGGAAGAGGCGCTGGACACATGACAAGTACAGAAGCCGGTACACTTGCTTCAAAAGCAAGTGTCAAACACCTCATGCTTACTCACCTTCCGCACTACGGAGAACATCAACAGCTAGTAGAGGAAGCCGCTGCTCATTATAGAGGTACGCTTACGTTAGCTGAATCAGGATATGTATGGGAATAACAAGGAGGAAAATGAATGTTATTTATTGATAATCAAAAAAATTATGATCCCCGAATTAACTTAGCAATTGAAGAATATGCGCTCAAGCATCTAGACATTAATGAGACATATCTGCTGTTTTATATTAATGAACCTTCTATTATTATTGGAAAAAACCAGAACACCATTGAGGAGATTAATACAAAATATGTTGAAGATCAGCAAATTCATGTAGTGAGACGTCTATCTGGAGGCGGAGCCGTTTATCATGATAAAGGAAATTTAAACTTCAGCTTTATTACGAAAGACGATGGAAATAGCTTTCATAATTTTAAAAAGTTTACCGAGCCGGTCGTGGAAGCGTTAAAGAAATTGGGAGTTAATGCTGAGTTAAGCGGACGAAATGATTTAATGGCCGAAGGACGGAAAATTTCTGGAAATGCTCAGTTTTCAACGAAAGGGAGAATGTTCAGCCATGGAACTCTTCTTTTTGATTCAGAGATTGAAAACGTCGTATCAGCGTTAAAAGTAAAAAAAGATAAAATTGAATCCAAAGGCATTAAGTCTATTCGAAATAGAGTAGCAAATATCAGCGAATTTTTAGAACAGAAAGTAACGGTGGAAGAATTTAGAGAAATGCTGCTTCGGTATATCTTTGACGGAGAAGAAAATATAACAGAATATAAACTAACGGAAAAAGATTGGGAAACGATTCATCAAATTTCTAAAGAGCGCTATCAGTCATGGGATTGGAACTATGGAAAATCACCTAAATTTAACTTACAGCACTCTCACCGCTTTCCTGTGGGACAAATTGACGTTCGTTTAGAAGTGAATAAAGGAAAAATCGATGCTTGCACCATTTATGGAGATTTCTTTGGAGTGGGGGATGTCCAGGAAGTACAGGAAAAATTAACAGGTGTTCGCTATGAAAAAGCTTCTATTGAACAAGCCTTAGAAGACATCGATATTCCACATTATTTTGGTAATATTACAAAAGAAGAGTTTGTTGAATTAATCTATTAAGAAAAAAGTCTGCTACATCAGGCTTTTTTTCTTTTTAAACAGATGAGTCTTGTCAATAGAACAGCAGTAACATTATAATAGAATAGAAGAAGTTAGAATTTTTACATTATTATGACTTAATAATGAATGGTTGTTCATTCATTCGTTATTAAAAGGAGGAAGTTATGAGATGAATTTGTCAGCACAGCTTCATAAAACAGCTGAGCAATTTCCACAAAAATCGGCATATGTTTTTATGGACCAAGAAACATCTTATGCAAATCTTGATGCATCGGTATCTAAGTTTGCTAATGGTCTGAAGCAATTAGGTGTAAAAAAAGGAGATCATATCGCTTTGATTGTCGGCAACTCGCCTCATTTTGTTATTGGATTGTACGGTGCTCTTCGAGTAGGAGCTACTGTTATACCCATTAATCCTATTTACACAGCGGATGAAATTAACTACATGCTTCAGGATGGAGATGTAAAAGCAGTTATTGCGGTTGATTTACTTCTCCCTATTTTAAAGAAAATCATTGGAAACACTCCATTTTTGGAACACGTTATCTTATGTGAAACGACAGATACAGTGGAAAATATACCTTCTTATTTTCACACGTTTTCCCAAGTTGTAAACAGAGGGGAAGCTACATATGATTTTCTTGAGTTAAAAGAAGAAGATGTGGCCATCATTCTGTATACGTCAGGAACGACTGGAAAACCAAAAGGAGCTATGCTTACACATAAGAATATTTATTCAAATGCCCAAGACGTAGCAGATTATTTAAGTATAAATGGGAATGACCGAGTCGTAGCTGCTTTGCCGATGTTTCACGTATTTTGTTTAACTGTTTCATTGAATGCGCCTTTAATGAATGGAGGAACGATATTAATTGAACCAAAATTCAGTCCATCTTCTATATTTAAATTAATTCAAAATCGACAAGCGACTATTTTTGCCGGCGTTCCCACAATGTATAATTTCTTACTTCAGCATGACAAAGGGAAAAAAGAGCACTTTCACACGGTAAGGCTTTGTATATCAGGCGGGGCATCAATGCCGGTGGCACTTCTAACCAATTTTGAACGTAAGTTTGGGGTAATGGTAGCAGAAGGGTATGGCTTATCTGAGGCTTCTCCTGTGACGTGTTTCAATCCGATTGACCGAGAGAGAAAAGCCGGTTCTATAGGCACATCTATTATGAATGTTGAAAATAAAGTGGTAAACGAACTAGGAGAAGAAGTAGAAGTAGGACAAGTTGGCGAACTTATCGTCAAAGGCCCTAACGTGATGAAAGGGTATTATAAGCTTTCTGAAGACACGGAATATGCTCTCCGAGATGGTTGGCTGTATACAGGTGACTTAGCAAGAATGGATAAGGAAGGTTATTTTTATATCGTTGACCGTAAAAAAGATTTAATTATTGTAGGAGGATATAATGTTTATCCTCGCGAAGTAGAAGAAGTGCTATATGCGCATCCAGATATTGTAGAAGTGGCTGTTATCGGAGTCCCTGATCCTTCTTTAGGTGAATGTGTTAAGTGTTACGTGGTTTGCAATAATCAAGAGATAACGGAAGAGAAGCTTATTGCCTACTGCAAAGAGCACCTTGCTAAATATAAAGTGCCAAGTGAAATTGAATTTTTAAAAGAACTCCCTAAAAATACAACGGGAAAAATTTTACGGCGTGCACTGAAGCAACAAGTATCTCAGGAGCGATAAAATGAAAGCGATTCCAAGTTGGAGGTGGTAAAAGGATGTCATCTATTTCTTATGAAATGAAGGGACACGTCGCCCATTTGATACTGAACCGTCCGGAAGCGATGAATGCTTTTAATTACGATATGCTTAAAGAATTGGAAGAAGTAATTGAAGGAATTCGTATTCAAAAAGATATTCGAGTTGTGACGTTTAAAGGGGCAGGTGAAAAGTCTTTTAGCGTAGGGGCCGATTTAAAAGAACGTAAAACCCTCTCTGATCAAGAAGTAAAGCGCAATATTTACAAAATAGGAGAAGTGTTTTCGAAGATAGAGCAGCTTCCTCAGCCAACGATAGCAATCATCAATGGATATGCATTTGGTGGAGGAATGGAGCTGGCTTTAGCATGTGATTTCCGGATTGCTTCAACCGAAGCGCTTATGGGTTTAACGGAAACAAGCTTAGCGATCATACCAGGCGCAGGAGGAACACAGCGTCTCCCTCGGTTAGTTGGGGAAGCAAAAGCAATGGAACTAATTTTAACAGCTCAGCGTCTCTCAGCATCAGAAGCGAAAGAATGTGGTCTAGTAACGAAGGTGGCTCCCGGATATGAAATAGAAGAAACAATAGATATTTTTATCTCTCTTTTATTGAAAAATGGGCCAATTGCACTTCAGCAAGCAAAATTTGCTATCAAAGAAGGAATGAAGGCCGATTTGCAGACTGGTTTGCAAATTGAACGAAAAGCATATGAGTTAACGATTCCGACAGAAGATCGTCTCGAGGCGCTTCAAGCATTTGCTGAGAAGAGAAGACCTAGTTTTAAAGGGAAATAAGAAAGGGCTGTCTAATGGACAGCTCTTTTTTAGTTTCTTCTATAAGAATAATAAAAAAGAATATGTAAAAGCGCAGGAACAAAGAAGGCAAAGTTACAGCTGGCTTTTGTCTATAATATTTACTATAATACGTTGCAGTAGTCGTTGTTCAAATCTATAAATAATAGTTTTTAATTTTTTCTTTAAAAACCGTTGACTTTAGTTGAAATATATTTTATTATTATAAAGCGTCGTTGAGACATACCGTTAACAACGAAGCTGAAAAAAGAATTTTTAAAAGTTGTTGACATTACGTTGATAACTTGATAAGATGATAAAGTCGCTTAAGAGCGGCGGTTGAACTTTGAAAACTGAACAAAGCGACAAACGTCAACGTTAATTTTTATTTTTTA
>NZ_JBHZOX010000007.1:0-181035 GCF_042787905.1 Priestia sp. YIM B13551 | reverse complement strand
TTGCATGTATTAGGCACGCCGCCAGCGTTCATCCTGAGCCAGGATCAAACTCTCCGAAGAAATGTTTGACTTGCTCATTTAAAAAATAAAAATTAACGTTGACGTTTGTCGCTTTGTTCAGTTTTCAAAGTTCAACCGCCGCTCTTAAGCGACTTTTTAATCTTACCAGTTTATCTCTTTCTTGTCAACAACTTTTTTAAGAAGTTTTTTCAAGTTTTTGATAAATTTAGTATCGCTCATCGGCGACGTATATAAATTTATCACGGATATTTTAAAGCGTCAATAGATTTTTTAAAATAAATCGTGTTTTTTTAGAAAAACCTTTTATCCAGGCTATAAAGTCATATGTCAGGGTATCTACACGTCATAACCGCACCGTATCAGATACCCTTTATCCTCTCTATCATTTCGCCACATAGTGTCTATGGTACAAACTCTTTCCCTTGGTTTCTACTTTTTTTACCATAATGATATCTTTTTCAATTAAAAACTCAAGAAGTATTCCTAAATCAATAGCATAAGGGCGTATTTCGGGATGATGAACCAGTTCATTAAACGTCCATTCCTGCTTTTCACTTTTCATAATATGAACAAGATGCTTGGCACCCAATTCAGTTTTTTTATTTACTAGAAATTCACTCGCTAAGAAAAGCAGCTCTAAACGCTTGCTAACCTCTTCTTGGCTAATAATTAGTTCTTCGTAAAGACGATGAATTTCAGGTTCTATTTTTTTCACTTGGTTCCATACTGTCACTTCTGGGTGAAATCCATTTTCCAACACAGACAGTCGTGCTAAATGATGAAGAGCATGAATGACATGATTGAATGCATCTAAATAATGATTAGACGCATAAAAGTCTTTTCCTTCTTTAAATCGGCGAATCAACTTAGCAAACTCGACACCTATTCTCTTTGTCCGATCTTCTCTAGGGAAATCAATTAAGCGTTTCTTTAAATTTTCCATATATTCGTTGCGATCAAATAGCACTTTACCATTTAAGATCCAATCAATAATACGGCGGTTCGTCCCATTCATAATCCATTCACTCATTTGCTGTTCAGAAGCCATATAAAGTGCCGCACGCTCATTTTCATATTCGTATTGTTTAATAAAAAGAGACGTTTCTGTAGTTTTGGTCACAATAAATAAGATAGCATCCAAATTATCCGTCACTGGAGATTCTGATTTCTTTTTTTCAATCAGTAAAATACCTAGTGTGTCTTTATTGCTAGCTCTTTCTTGATATATTGGCCGTAAAACATCTTCCATCTTGAGCTCTCCTAACTGTAATAAACAAATATTTTTCAAACTTTTAAAGGCTATGGACTAAGATTTCTTTTTTTATTATATACGATGTATAACGGATATCCCACTCAGAATTATGGAAATCATTCAGAAAGCTCAAAAACCAACGATAATTTTCCGAAGATTCAATTTTTATTATCATTCACTGTCTCACTCTATGATATATTGGTAACAGGAGGGATACTGATGGGGATAAAGTATTCAAATAAAATTAACAAGATTCGCACGTTTGCACTCAGCCTGATCTTTGTTGGTTTCATTGTTATGTATGGGGGAATTTTCTTTCGGTCTTCAGTCTGGCTAATGACTATTTTTATGCTTTTGGGGTTGCTGTGCATCGTAGCTAGTACCGGCGTTTATTTCTGGATTGGCATGCTTTCTACAAAAGCGGTTCAAGTAACCTGCCCTACATGTCAAAAGCAAACCAAAATGCTAGGGCGCGTAGATATGTGTATGTATTGCAACGAGCCGCTTACGCTTGACCAGTCTCTTGAAGGAAAACAATTCGACGAAAAGTATAATAGAAAAAAACAAAAAGAAAGCTGATAGTATCACTACTATCAGCTTATTAATGCGCTTTTTTAGCCGTACAATCAGGACACGTTCCGTAAATTTCCATTCGGTGGTGACTAATATCAAAGTCAGTAATATGAGCAGCCAGCTTTTCTACTTCGTCTAAACCAGGATAATGAAAATCCACAATTTTTCCGCAGCTTTCGCAAATCACATGGTAATGCTCTGTTGTAACATAATCAAACCTGCTTGATGCATCACCGTATGTTAGTTCCTTTACAATACCTACTTCGCGAAATACTCTTAAATTATTGTAAACGGTTGCTACACTCATATTTGGAAACTTACCTTCCAGCGCTTTATAAATATCATCTGCTGTTGGATGTGTCATTGAATTGATTAAATACTCTAAAATAGCATGACGTTGTGGTGTAATACGAACGCCAGTACCTTTTAACGTTTCAAGGGCTTCTTGTAAATGATTTGACACGTCATGCACCCCTCTTCTGTAAGTATTATTACTTTATAATTCTTATAATTAGTCTACATGTTTTACCCACGTTTTGTCAACTTGATGCCTATTCCTATTTTATGTAATAAGTAGAAATTTTTCATATATTTTATGCAAAAAAAGAAGTGTGGAAATCAATCCACACTTTTAAATATATTAACATCTGAGGAGGTATGCCCTACACTGATATTGTATGTTCAAAGACTAAAACTGCTCTAGTTATCTGCCTGTTTTTATGCCATTTTTTCTTTAATAAATGATAAAGCTTCTTCCACATGCCCTTTCACTCGAACCTTGCGATATTCTTTTACGAGCATTCCTTCTTTATTAATGATAAAAGTGGAGCGTTCAATGCCCATATATTCTTTTCCAAAGTTTTTTTTCAGTGTCCATACTCCATACTCTTCAGCTACGCTGTGATCTTCGTCAGCTAAAAGTAAGAATGGAAGGCCGTGCTTATCAATAAACTTATGGTGTTTGTCGATTGGATCCGGACTCACTCCTAGAATCACCGCATCTAGCTCTTCAAAATTTTCATGCTGATCTCTGAAATCACAGGCTTCTGTTGTACAGCCTGGCGTCATATCTTTCGGATAAAAATACAGCACAACGTTTTTGCCTTTCATCGACGCTAGTGATACTTGCTCTCCATTTGTAGACATCAATACAAAATCGGGTGCTTTTTCTCCAACTACAGCTGTCATATTTATCTTCTCCTTTACGCTTTTCATTTTCTTTGAATAGCGTACCCAATATTAGATAAGATGACAAGTTTAAGTGCGGGTAACAGTTCGCATCACAAAGATTGCAGGCATAATATAGCCGATAAACGCTTCAAAAGTTGCAAATAATTTCCCAATTCCAACCGGATACATATCTCCGTAGCCTACTGAAAATAACGTCGCTGCGCTGAAATACATACTGTTAAACAGGGTATAAAAATAATGACCTTCATGTTCAAACCCTCCGCTTAATACTGGAATACTCCCCATCTCACATACTGTATAAATAAGGCTAAATCCCAATAAAACTGTAATATATGAATAAAACAAGACAAAGAAATGACCAATTGAGAAAAAATGAAATTCTCCAAGTTCTTTTTCAAAGAGAAACTTCATACTACCAATTACAAAAACAATGATAACGAGGATTAGAAAAATAACCATCATTCTACTCCTTTAATTTATACTCTACTACCACTATACGCGCGTTCTTGTCCATTCATTACTACTCCGAAGCCACCAAAAAGAGCAGGCATTTAATTGCCTGCTCCTCTGTATTTTTTGACCCCTGTATTCCATAAGAAAATAGAGATTACAAAAAAGACGATTCCTATAACTGGAGTTAAAAATGCATATCCATACCATTCTGACCTTCCTAAGAAATAAGCAGCTGGATATACGCCTACAAATGCAAAAGGAAGAATCCACGTTAAAACATATCGGATGACATTATTATAAATATCTACAGGATACCTTCCGTAGTTTCCAATATTATAAATAGTAGGCATAATAGAGGTTCTGGCATCGGACCAGAAGCCTATGCTTGCTAAGGCGATGAAAATTCCTGCGTATACAAGCGCTCCTCCTAAAATAAATAATAGAAAAATAAAAACATCATACCACTGGAAATGAAGATGTAAAGAAGACGCAGCATAAGCCATTACTGCAATCCCTGTGATACCACCAAACAATGATTCTAGTTCCATCCGCTCTAAAATAACTTGAAACAAACTGTGAATTGGCCGCGTTAAAATTCGGTCCATTTCTCCTTTAACAATGTACCGCTCGTTGAAATCCCAAATGTTAAAGAAAGACGAAAAAATAGCAAAAGGGACCAAAAAGAAACCATAAATAAAGATAATTTCCTCTCGTGACCATCCGTGCAGAGACTGAGTATGTCCAAATACAACTAAAATAAAAATCAAATTAACTGTTTGAAACAATAAGTCTGAAATGATTTCAACTACCATGTCGGTGCGGTACTGAAGCCTTGTTTTCATATATTGACTAATGTACTGAAAAAAAATCGAAAAATAAAACATTTTCATAGACTACCCTCCTTGAATAACCATTTTTTTCTTCGCTATGTTCCACAAACATGCAATAGGGATAAATAGAAGTCCTGACCAAACTGCTTGTGTGATAAGAGCATTTATTACTTCCTGCCCTTTAAATCCATTTGTGAAAATCATGCTCGGAATATAACTAATGGCTTGAAAAGGGAAATAGCTCATAATATGTTGCGCCCAGAAAGGATAGAAGCTGATGGGCAGAAGAAGTCCTGAAAACAAATCAATAACAACGCGCTTCGCTCGAATGAGTCCATCATTGTTAAAGAGAAAGAAAGTCGTAATACCCGTTAATAAATTAATTTGTGTATTAATAATGAAACTAAAAATTAAAGACAGTCCAAAATAAAGCCATGTTGCTGCATTTGCTGAGAACTGTACTGGAAATAAAAACGCGACAATAATCATGCCGGGCACTGAGAAAAACAGCAGCCGAAAAATCCCTTCTCCCAGTCCTTGCATTGTTTTCATACCAAGGTAGCTATAAGGCTTAATTAACTCTACTGCCACTTTGCCATCTTTAATTTCCATTGCCATTTCACGGTCAATGTTATTAAAATAAAAGGCTCTTGCCATCCATGAAACTGCTACATACGTTGTCATTTGGGTAATGGATAACCCTTGAATATTCTCTTTTCCTCCATAAATAGCGGACCATAAAAAGTAGTAAGCACCAATATTAATAGCATAAATCAATATTCCGCTGTAATAATTCGTCCGATACGCCAGCATCATTAAAAAGCGAATGCGTATCATCTCTATATATTTATCCATTCACAACACCTTCTTCATAAATGTTGCGGATGATTTCTTCCGTTGAAATTTCTTCAATGTTAATATCACTGATTTCATGCTTTGCCACCACTTTAGCAATCAGCTGCGACATCAAGTCCCCTTTATTTTGAAGCTGCGCTGTCCACAAATATTTTTGATCACCTTCAATCCAGTTAACAGGCATCCCTTGCGTCAATAGCTTCAACTGTTCTTTATTTGGCGCGGTTCCAAATTCAAACGTAACTTGTTTAAGATCTCCCCAATTCGAACGCAGCTTTTGCAGCGATCCGTCATAAATAATACTGCCTTCATCCAGCATTACGACGCGTTCACATAAAGCTTCAATATCTGCTAAATCATGTGTCGTAAGCAAAATCGTCGTATTATATTTTTCATTAATTTCTTTTAAAAATTGGCGGATTTTTAATTTAACTAGTACATCTAAACCGATCGTCGGTTCATCTAGAAATAGAAGCGGCGGATTATGAATAAGAGCAGCAGCCAGCTCACAGCGCATTCTTTGACCTAGCGAAAGCTTTCGCACCGGCTTATCTAGTAGCGGTCCAATATCTAAAGTTTGAATAACATGCTCCATATGAGCGTTATAATCTTCATCTGACACTTTGTATACTTTTTTTAACAGGCGAAAAGATTCTTGTACGGCAATATCCCACCACAGCTGAGAGCGTTGACCAAAAACAACACCAATCGTTTGGGCAAACTTTTCTCTTTCCTTATGAGGATTCATTCCATTTACGGTAATGTCGCCTGAAGTAGGAGTTAAGATTCCTGTCAGCATTTTGATTGTGGTCGATTTCCCCGCTCCGTTTTCTCCTATATACCCTACCATTTCCCCTTGTTTTACGGTAAACGATATATCGTTCACCGCTTTCATGACTCTATAATTACGGGTAAATAAATCCCGGAATGCCCCTTTAAGGCCAGAGCGGCTAGAATAGGCTTTAAATTCTTTACGAAGTTGATTCACCTCAATAGCATTTTTCATTGTATTCCCTCCGTTACGTCGACGTATTAGTGGTTTCTTTTATTGTTTCCAGCGCCCTTGCTAGCAACTCCTCCAAGAGACGAGGAACTATTTTCTAGCAGTTAGCTCACAAATTTCTATCATACACGTTCTCGAATGTTTTTCAAGAAACAAATAAGTTTGATAGAATAAAGAAGTTGAACTTTTCATTAGGAGGCATACTATGCAATTTACAAAATCAGAACAATTACACGCTGAAGCACTCGAACATATTGTAGGCGGCGTTAACAGCCCTTCACGTTCATATAAAGCCGTAGGAGGCGGAGCACCTATTGCAATGGAGAAGGCAAGCGGAGCTTATTTCTGGGACGTTGATGGAAATAAATATATTGACTATTTAGCAGCTTACGGTCCTATTATTACGGGACACGCTCATCCTCATATCACGAAAGCTATTACAAAAGCAGCTGAAACGGGTGTTCTTTACGGTACTCCAACTGCTCATGAAGTCACATTTGCTAAAATGCTCAAAGAAGCGATGCCCGCATTAGATAAAGTGCGCTTCGTCAACTCTGGAACAGAAGCCGTTATGACAACGATCCGTGTAGCACGCGCTTATACTGGACGCGATAAAATTATTAAATTTGCAGGTTGCTATCACGGCCATTCAGACCTTGTATTGGTGGCAGCTGGATCTGGCCCTTCTACACTCGGAACTCCTGACTCTGCAGGTGTACCAAAAAGTATCGCTAATGAAGTCATCACAGTTCCTTTTAACGATATTGAGCCTTACAAGGAAGCATTAGAAAAATGGGGCGATCAGATTGCGGCTGTTTTAGTAGAACCAATCGTTGGAAACTTTGGAATTGTTGAGCCTGAACCTGGCTTTCTAGAACAAGTCAACGAATTGACTCACGAAGCTGGAGCACTTGTTATTTACGATGAAGTTATTACAGCGTTTCGCTTTATGTACGGTGGAGCTCAAGATTTACTTGGTGTAAAACCTGATCTGACTGCCTTTGGAAAAATCATCGGCGGCGGCCTTCCAATCGGAGCCTACGGCGGTAAAAAAGAAATCATGGAAAAAGTGGCGCCGCTTGGACCCGCTTATCAAGCAGGTACAATGGCAGGAAACCCAGCTTCTATTCTTTCTGGAATTGCTTGCCTAGAAGTACTAAAGCAAGAAGGTGTTTATGAACAGTTGGATAAGCTAGGGGCGATGCTCGAAGAAGGTATTTTAAAACATGCTCGTACATATAACATGCCTATCACTATCAATCGATTGAAAGGCGCTCTTACTGTCTACTTTACAACGGAAACGGTCAAAAACTATGAACAAGCAGAAAATACAGACGGCGAATTATTCGCACGCTTCTTTAAACTAATGCTCCACCAAGGTGTCAACTTAGCTCCTTCGAAATATGAAGCATGGTTCCTTACTACAGCTCATACAGAACAAGATATTGCCGAGACATTAGAAGCAGTAGAAAAAGCATTTAAACAATTAAGTGAAGAACGCTAATTCTTATTCTAAAGAGGCTGAGATAAAAGAATTTTAGACGAAGTGAAAAATGAACCATTAATCAACATGTTTGATTTGTGGTTCGTTTTTTTTGTTATGGTGAATATAGTTTCATGCGTGTAGGTCTTTCTAGCAGTTGATTGGAGGGCAAGGCGAAGACTCCTGCGGGAAAAGCAGAACAGGTGAGACCCCACAGGAGCGTATGCGACGAGGAGGCTTAGCGGCCGCCCGCGGAAAGCGAAGTCTTGCATGGAAATCAACTGCTGTGTCACAAGCGGTTCAGCTCATGTATCCCATTTGTTCGTCTTGAGATTGAATTTATTTCGTTATGTCTCGACCTCTTTTTCGTTTTACCTTTGGGTTTCCTTATAGAACATTCCCACCTTTCATAACCATTTCTTACGCGTCATCTCCTTTTTGTCAGCCTGTCGAAAAATCCCGAGAAATACCCTTATTTTTCTGCTTGTTTTCTCTTGATATCCATTCTTAAACCTTGTATAGTATGTTATTGTTTATATTATTTCCAACAGGTTATGTAATAAAGAAGGATTGATTTTTGCAATTTATCATTTGTTTTGGGGAACATTCTTCATAACGAAAAAACTTTTTTACAGAAAGGAACTACGAACGCACATGAAACTTGGTGCCCGCATCTTAAAAACGGGAATTGCCATTACACTTTCATTGTTATTAGGTGAATTTCTAAGTTTACCATCTCCAATATTTGCGGCAATTGCGGCAGTTTTTGCAATTCAACCGTCTATTTACAGATCTTATTTAACAATATTGGAGCAAATACAGGCGAATGTGATTGGAGCTGCTTCTGCAGTTTGTTTTGGACTTATTTTTGGTACCCATCCCATCATTATTGGTTTTACCGCTGTTGTTGTCATCGCAGTCAACTTAAAATTACGTATTAATAATACAATTGGGCTTGCGCTTGTGACAGTAATTGCAATCATGGAAAATCCAGGAGATAATTTCGTTGAATATGCACTTATACGCTTTGGTACAGTGTTACTTGGGGTATTCTCAGCATTTATTGTCAATCTTATTTTTATTCCGCCAAAGTATGAAACAAAGCTGTATTATAAAATTGTAAGCACAACGGAAGAAATTATTAAATGGATTCGCATGAATCTTTATCACGCATCTGAGCACACATTGTTAAAAGAAGACATTGAAAAAATGAAAGACAATGTGGCTAAAATGAATCAACTTTTCGATTTTTACAAAGAAGAACGCACTTATTCAACCAAAAAACGTTTTGTTAAGTCACGCAAGCTCGTTTTATTTCGTCAAATGATTACCGTAACAACACGAGCTCTTACAACCTTGAAGCTACTCCACCGAGTAGAAAATGATCTCCAGGTCATGCCACAGCAATTTCAAGATTTAATCAAATCTGAAGTTGAGTGCCTGTTAATGTATCATGAGCAAGTATTATTAAAATTCATTGGGAAATTACGCGTACAGCCAACCACTACTGTACCAAACGAAGCCTGCGTTGGAAAACGAGCTTTAATCGATAAATTTATGCAGTACAAAATATACGATAATGATGAAGAGAATAAGGTTATTTATCATATCTTCCCTTTGATCTCTGTCATCATTGAGTATAGTGAAGAGTTAGAGCATCTTGATAAGCTGATTGATACGTTCCAAAACTATCACAAAGATGATAACTCATTTGATATTAATCATCAGCGACAAGAAGATTAAAAACACCACCTATTGTTAGACAATAGGTGGTGTTTTTAAATTGTATCAAGCTGCTGAACGTTAAAGAGCTGATAGTAATGACCTTTTTTCTTAATTAACTCCTCATGAGAACCTCGTTCGACTACTCTTCCATTTTCTAAAAGTACAATTTCATCAACATGAGTAATTGTAGATAAACGATGGGCTACAATGAAGGTCGTGCGATCTTTTGCTAGTTCAGCTAATGCTTCTTGAATATAGTGCTCACTTTCTAAATCTAGAGCTGAAGTGGCTTCATCAAAAATAAGAATAGCTGGATTTTTTAAAAATACGCGCGAAATGGAAATACGCTGCTTCTGTCCCCCTGATAGCTTCATTCCCCGCTCTCCCACTTTTGTATCATATCCTTCAGGCAAATTCATAATAAAATCGTGGGCATTTGCGGCTTTTGCCGCAGCAATTACTTCTTCATCTGTCGCTCCTGGCTTTCCAAGCAGTATATTGTTTTTAACCGTGTCACTAAACAACACCGTATCCTGCAGGACGATTCCAATCTTATCTCGCAGGCTGCGTACTTTATAGGTTTTGATATCAATGTCATCAATGAGAATTTTGCCCTCTGTCACATCGTAAAAGCGCGGAATTAAGCTGATAAGCGTGGATTTCCCGCCTCCGCTCATTCCAACAAACGCAACGGATTTTCCTTTTTCTACATCTAAATTAATATCATGAATCACCGGTTTTTCTTCTTCTTCATAAGCAAATGAAACGTGCTCAAACTGCACCTTTCCATGAAGCTCAGTGCATTCTTTTGCATCTTTCTTGTCTGTAATATCGTATTCTTCATCAATGAACTCAAACACCCGGTCCATAGATGCAACAGACTGCGTGAGCGTAGTCGATGAATTAACCAAGCGGCGAAGCGGATTATACAAGCGGTCAATGTAGGCAACAAATGCTACCATCGTTCCTACGCTAAGACTTTCTGTGATGACTTGATATCCAGCAAATGTAATCACGATTAAAGGCGCCAAATCGGTAATGGTATTTACTACTGCAAATGTTTTTGCATTCCAATTCGTATGATTGATTGCTTTTTGTAGAAAATTTGAATTTTGCTTATCAAATTGTTTCTGCTCATGAGGCTCAATAGCAAAGCTGCGAATAACAGAGATCCCTTGAACCCTTTCATGTAAGTGCCCTTGCACTTCCGCTAAAGCCTGCGAACGGACTCTTGTTAAATGGCGAAGACGACTGTAAAAATATTTTACAGAGAACGCATAAACCGGCAGCAAAATAATCGATACCAGTGTTAAAGGTACATTCATCGTAAACATAATCACAATGGCTATTACAATCGTCATCATATCAAGCCATACATTCATTAAGCCTGTGATAACAAAGTTTTTTGTTTGCTCTACATCATTAATGACTCGTGAAATCACTTCACCCGCTCGAGTATTTGCATAATAACGTAAGCTAAGCTTTTGAATATGGCTAAACAGCTGATCCCGTATATCATATAGTACTTTGCTCGATACCCACTGAGCATAATACTGCCTGTAATATTCAATGGGAGGTCTTAACACTAAAAATATAACAAACGAAATCCCCATAATCGTCACCATTTTATGAACTTTTTCAGAAGAAGACATGCCATGTCCATTTACGATATCGTCCAAAACATATTTCAAAAGCAGCGGAATTAATAAAGGAATAGCAAATTTAATAATACCAATTAATACAGTGCCGACAATTTGCCATTTGTATGGCTGTACAAACTTCATGTAGCGTCTTATACTTCCCATAAAATCTCCCCTTTCTATCTATGAGGGCAAGCTTTCTTAGTATATGTACACGCGTCGATTTTTTAGTGCTTTTATCTCTTCTAAAAGATGGTGAGCATAACGCCAAAAAGAACATTATATCAAACAGTCAGCTTTAGACGGCCTAACATAATGTTCTCTAGATCATTCATCAAGAATGCCGATATGTTAAAAAACGCTCATACCAAATGTCAATGAAATCTGGAGCAAACGGGCCTTTTCGCTGTCGAATCCAACCTTTTAACTCCTCGACGTGATTATGTAAAATACGGTCAATCACTTCTGGATAATTCATTTCTTTTCGATGCTTCTCATATTCATCTTCATCAAGAAGGGTGTATGTCATATCTGGATAGACTTTGATATCTAAATCATAATCAATATATTTGAGCGCTTCATTGTCATCATAAATGAACGGCGAACTGATATTGCAGTAATAATAAATTCCATCTTCACGGATCATCCCAATGACGTTAAACCACTGCTGAGCATGAAAATAACAAATTGCAGGCTCTCTTGTGACCCATGTTCGTCCATCTGATTCTGTAACGACCGTACGATCATTTCCTCCAATCACTAAGTTATTGGTTGCTTTTAATACGGTTGTCCGATCCCACACGCGATGAATATGTCCATTATGCTTGTAGCTGTGTATTTGAATTGTTTCTCCTTCCACCGGAATTCCCATCTCCAATACCTACTTTCATTTTAGCACTTAAAAAAATTCATATAACGTCTCCATTTGTCTTATGTTTATTATAACGGTTTCTCTCTCATTTTAACACAAATGTGCTAACCTTCTTGAGTTCAAAAAAGCCACTCCCCCTACTTTTCCTTTGCTTGGCAGCCTTAAAAAAGAGAGGAAGTGACACATCAATGTTCATTAAGCAAGTGTAGAGCAAGCCCCTTCACTTTTATATGTACGAATAATGTCTTCGGTTTGTGCTTCAAACGTCAATTGAATCTCTTTTAATTTTAGCTTCATTTCACTAATCTCACCTTGCACAGAATGAAGTTTTGCTTCTTCATGAAGTTTTATTAGTTCACCTTCGATTTCCTGACAGCGCTCAATCTCAGACTGCAAAAACAGAAGTTGATCCATGGTCTCCAATTGTTGAGTCACTAGCTCATCAAATTTTTTCATACGATAGCTCCTCCCTATTTGCTTTAACCATACACGCGGCACTTCTGTTAACATTCTGTTTAGGTGATACAGATTCCTTTGACGAGTTGTGTAAAGTTTCAAGAAGTTTTGTCATACTTTGTTGCTTTTTATATAAGAAAAAGCGAACTTAACATCGCCGTATGAAAGACGTTAAGTTCGCTTTTGATATTAACCTTGGTATTTACCAGAGTTTTGGTTTTTCTTTGCTTGAGCTTGTGCGTTTTGTTGTCTCACTTCTTGAGCACTTGTTTCGCTAGCAAATTCAGTACCGAAGTTGTTTTTAGATGCTTGAGCATTTTGGCTTTTGTTTGCCGCTGCTTGTGCATTTTGTTGTTTCACTTCTTGTACATTTGTTTCGCTACCAAATTCAGTACCGAAGTTGTTTTTAGATGCTTGAGCATTTTGTTGTTTCACGTGTTGTGTGCTTGTACCAGATGCTGTTTTGTTTGTTTGTTTTGCCATTGTAATCACCTCCACGAAAATTAATATGCCCGGGAGGTAAATAGGGTATGCAAACTTTTTTCAGTATTTTAAGGCGCAAGCACAAAATACATTTACCTTACATTAAAAGTGAACGCCCTCCATCAATAATAAGCGTTTGACCGCAAATCATATTTGCTTGATCGGACACTAAGAACATAACTGCATCTACCATGTCTTTTGGTTCCACCATACGACCAGCTGGAGTATGCTTGCGTGCATCATCTAGAAGCTCATCGCGATTTGGGAAATGTTTTAATGCTTCTGTATCCACAGCTCCTCCAGATACAGCATTTACCACAATATTCTTTGGAGCCAGCTCCACTGCTAAATAGCGGGTCAACGCTTCTACAGCAGCTTTTGACACGCCTACTGTTGTATAATTTTCTAAATAGCGAATAGACCCAAGCGAACTGATGGTAACAATCTTTCCTCCGCCTACTTTTTCCATACGTTTAGCCGCTTCTTGTGCACAGAATAAATATCCTTTGCTGTTAATATCCATTGTCCAGTTCCAGTGAGTTTCTTCCAATTCCATAATAGGACGTAAAACTCCTGACGCTGCATTACTTACAAATACGTCTAAGCGACCGAATACTTCATCAATTTGCTCAAACATTTCTTTAATTTTTTCTACTTTTCCTACGTTTGCTTTAACAACTAATGCTTCTCTGCCTAATGCTTTGATTTCTTCTGCTACTTCCTGCGCTGCACTTTTGCTTCGTGCATAGTTTAATACAATATCGTATCCTTCTTTAGCCAGACGTAAGGCAATTTCTTTACCAATACCTCTGCTGCTTCCCGTAACTAGTGCTACCTTTTGTGACATGATGTCATCTCCCTTATGTATCGTATTATCTTTACATTGTACTGATTTTATCGCATAAGAAACAAGTAATATAGGGAAAATAGATAAAACTTGATGAAATGAATGAGGTGAATAGAATGTATGTAGGTAGAGACATGACGGCTCTTTCAATGATTTCTAAAAGCGAGTGGAAAGACAGCGAGCTTGCGTTTTTCCATCATTCTTTACAGCAAATAACGCCGTATTTAAATGCTGAAGGACAAAGTATTCATCAGCAAATTATTAAAGAAATTGAAGCACGGGGCGGGTTACAGCGCCAGGAAGCAGATTACACACACGGCACGCATGTATCATATGATTAAATAAAAAGAAGCGCGGAGTTTATCCGCGCTTCTTTTATTTAACAAGTAAATATTCTTTTAAGATTTTTTGATGGGAAACAGGAAATGCATATTGTTCTAAATCTTTTTCAGAAACCACTTTCAAATTTTTTAATGCACTGATATCACTTATAAGCTCTGCTTCATATACTGTGATATTCCAGACGATATGAGAAAACACGTGCTGAATCGTCGTAAACGGTGCATGGATTTTAATATCGGCTCCGTACTCATTTTGAATAAATGCGTGAAGCTGCTGATGATCTGGCGCTATACTAAGATCTACTTCTATATTTGGAAATTCCCATAGGTTAGCTAAAAGTCCTTTGCTTGGACGTTTATGAATCAGATAATTTCCTTCCTCGTCTCTAATCACCGCTGCAGCAAGCTGAAGAGCACGCGGCGCTTTTTTCTTTGATTTAACAGGAAGCTCATTCTGCACTCCTTCTTCAAATGCACGGCAGTGTTCGCGAACTGGACATAATAAACAGGAAGGAGAAGTTGGTGTACAGACAATGGCACCAAGTTCCATCATGCCTTGATTGAAATAGGAAGGATTATCTTTTGAAATAATTTCATGCACGATATCTTCAAACAGCTTTCTTGTTTTCGGTTTTGCAATATCATCCCAAACGGATAAAATGCGCGATAGCACACGCATGACATTTCCATCTACAGCAGGTTGCGGCACTCCGTATGCAATACTTAAAATGGCTCCTGTTGTATAAGGGCCTACTCCTTTTAGTTTAGAGATTTCTGCTGGCGTATTTGGAACTTCTCCCCCGTATTGTTCGTGAACTTCTCGAACGGCGGTTTGTAAATTACGGGCACGGGAATAATAGCCTAATCCTTCCCACGCTTTTAACACATCATCTTCATTCGCATAAGCTAAATCTTTAATAGTGGGAAATTTGCTAATAAAATTATTAAAATACGGAATGACCGTATCTACTCTCGTTTGTTGAAGCATAATTTCAGATACCCACACTTTATAAGGGTCCTGATCTTGACGCCAAGGTAGAATGCGCTGTTCCTGCTCAAACCAAGAGATTAAGTCATCTTGAAATGCTCGAATATCGAAATTTTGTACAATATCTTTACTTTGTTTCACGTCATAGCCTCCGAGGTATTAACTATACATATACAATGTGTTGCTTTTTGAATCTTAGTAACTTTATGATAACCTTATAACAACTACAAATATGAATAGTAAAATGAATTGTTCAAATAATGAATAAAAACAGCTAATTTGCTGCGTTAGTAATAAAGCGAGATTTTTCGCCCTAAATCCAGCTTCCATGCTGAATTAGGATAATCTAAGATTGTCATTTTACAAAGGAGGAGTTCGCTCTGGATACTGGTACACACATTGCAATGGGAATCGCTTTAGGCGGCCTTGCAACATTAGACCCCACTGTATCTGCGAATACAGCCACACTGGATGCTGTAATGATTGGCGTAATGGCCGGGTCATTAGCACCTGATTTAGACACTGTTTTAAAGCTGCGAAACAATGCACAGTATATCCGCAATCACCGTGGAATTACACATTCTATCCCGGCTGTTATTTTATGGCCTTTGCTTATTGTGCTCATTCTTTCGCTTCTGCTGCCAGGAGCTAACTTGCTGCATCTATGGATGTGGACCTTTGCAGGCGTCATTATTCACGTTTTTGTTGATATCTTTAACGCTTACGGCACGCAAGCTTTACGGCCTTTCACAAATAAATGGATTGCGCTTGGCGTAATCAACACGTTTGATTACGTGATTTTTTCAGCTCACGTCCTTGCGATTATCATTTGGTTTGCTGGAGCAGAGCCGGGACCAACATTCATTACGCTGTATGTGCTATTGGCGTTTTACTATGGACTGCGCTTTTATATGCGCCACCAGATCGCCAAGAAGCTTCGAAAACAGTTTCCTGATGTAATCAAGCTCAATATCTCTCCTACAATGCGTTTCACTCACTGGCATTTAGCTGTGACGACCGAAAAGTATTTTCACGTAGGAAGAGCAATCGGAGAAGAAATTTTTATTTATGATACGTTTGATAAAGTTCCAATCCCTGAATCCGCTGTAATTGAAGTAGCGAAAAAAGATGAAAATTTATCTGCTTTTCTTTCATTTTCACCTATTTATAGATGGGAACTGGACGAATATAACGACCATATTGAAGTGCGCTTTATTGATTTACGCTACCGCAGCAAGGATTACTATCCATTTGTAGCCGTGGTCCAGCTTGATTACGATTTAAATATTATTTGCTCATACACAGGTTGGATTTTCAGTGAGAAAAAATTGCGTAAAAAGCTTGATTACCTCCCGCACTAATCATAACAAGAACAAATATGAAACCCAAAAACGAACCGTCTTGAGAAGACGGTTCGTTTTTATTTAATGTTTTAAATAGTCATCGTTATTTAATAAATGCTGATATTTAGGGTTTTTAACCGCGATTTCATGAAGTTTGTCACCGTAGCTGTTGATATACATCGTAACAACCTTTTCCGTCGCTTCTTTACCTTTATAATCATATCCTGCTTTTGCGTAAGATGACTCAAAATCTTCCCAGAAAAGTTCAACCCACGTGCGAGCTTGAGCGTATGAGAGCGAACTGTTTTTATTTAATAGCTGATTCGTTAATCTTTCAAATATATCGTTCATAAGAACACCTCGATTACCAAAATTCTTTATGAGTATGTTTGCACTTTTAACTTACACTATAAATGCGGAGTTATTCACTCCCTCATGTACTATATCATAACCGCAACGCTTTCTGTTGTAAAAGGAGAGGTATCGATGCGCAATAAAGCAAAAGATTTTCCAAACCAACATCATACTAAGTTTGAAGGCGAACCTCGAGCAAAAGCTGAGTACGCTTCAAAACGTGCAAATGGAACTATTAACACGCATCCTCAAGAACGTATGCATGCTTCTAATGAGCGCGAAGAATAACCGCTTGCTTTACGTTTAAAAATAGAGTGAATATAGAAATCAAACAAGCAGCACACTTCGTGCTGCTTGTTTATCCCTTTATTTTTTCAACATGGAAATAGGCAATGCCTCTTCGTTTTGCGGTGAGCCAAGCCTAAATCCCCACGCAAAAACTCCGTTCATATAATCAATTTTAAAATATGAACCCGGATCTCCTTGAATTTCATATACTTCCCCTGCTTTAAACGTTTCGGGATCCAATAAATACGACCTAGCCATTGTTACCTTTCTTTCTAATACTGCATACTCATTGACCATGCCGAGCTGTTCAGCTTTTCGTGCTTTTTCTTGAAGAGACCCAATTTCTTGTTGAAGTTCATACGTCGTCATATCGCTGTAACGTTTTTCAGACATGCTGTTTTCCCCCTTGTTTGCTTTCATTTTATTATAACAAAAGGTATAACTAAAGGGAGACTATGAAAAGGGAGTTTTGGGAATGAAAACAGTGCTAATCACGGGCGGTGCGACGGGTCTTGGAAAAGAACTCGCTAAATTTTACGCAAAAGACTACAACGTCATTCTAGCTGGACGCAATCAATATAAATTAAAAGAGGCGCAGCATGAGCTAGGAGACAACGTATATACGATGTCTGTAGATATTACAAAGTATGAAGAAGTAGGAAAATCTGTAGAAAAACTGCTGGTGCAGCATTCAGTAGATATCCTTATCAACAATGCAGGCATTGGACATTTTGGTCCTTTGACCGATTATACAAAACAAGCCATCGATGAAGTCATCGATACAAATGTAAAAGGAACTATTTTTTTAACACAAGCGCTTATGCCTCATCTCTTGACGAGACCTGAACCTAAAGTTATGAATATCATTTCAACTGCAGGACTTCGCGGGAAAGCTAATGAAAGCGTCTATGTGGCAAGTAAGTTTGGCGTAAGGGGATTTACAGAAAGTTTAAAAGTGGAATACAAAGATACCAGCCTTCATGTGATTGCAGCTTACATGGGAGGCATGAATACCCCTTTTTGGGATCACAACAACCACATTAAAGATAAAAGCCGATTGCGCTCGGCTTCAGAAATTGCTGAGATTATTTATAAACAGCAGAATGACTCAGAAGATATTTTGTTTTAAAAAAGAGTGAAACATACCTACATCAATCTAATCTAAAGATAAACAAATTGTATAAATGATCTTATAGGAATTGCTTGTGACACAGCGGTTGATTTCCGTGCAGGACTTCTCCCTTTCCGGGGACGGCAGGAGTCTTCGTCTTGCCCTCCAATCAACTGCTAGAAGCAACTAAACATATGAAGTTTACGTTTACCATCACACTGAAAAAATCCGAACGAGTTGGATTCTCCATCAAGAATCTCGATTCATCGTTCGGATTTCCCTTCAACTAACATACTTTTGTCCCGCCTTTATTCCTCTTCAATAGAATCTAGAAATGATTGAATTTGGTCAATAGAGAATCCTTTTCTATAAAGAGCCTGCTTCATTTTTTGCTGATATTCCCAGCCTTCATACTTTGAAAAACGACGATGAGCTTTCATTCCTTGGTATTGCAGAGCTTCCCATGCTTCATCGCTTTCTTTTTCTGTATTCGTGCGCTGAAATGCTTCTTGAATAATAGAAAATGAATAGCCCTTCACTGCCAATGCTTGTTCCATTTTTTGTTTCATCATTACTTGAGATAATTTTTTATATTTCCCTTTTAACTTTTCAATTAATTTCACAGCAGTTTGAATTTGCTGTTCTTCAGGGTATTCACATAAACTAAGGGTAATAATGGAATCAGAAATTCCCTTTTCTTTTAATTCTCTTTGAATCACATTTGGTCCTTTTGATGTCGTGTTCATTTGAGTTAACACGAATGCTTTTGCAAACTCTTCATCATTTAAATAACGGTGGCTGACTAATTTCTGAATAACTTGTTGAATAATAGTAGAGTTAATTTCTTTTTTCTTTAAATAATCATGTACCTCTTTTTCAGAGCGCATTCGATAAGATAAGTAAGTGATCGCTAAATTATAAGCTTTTTTCTCATCATCTGCGTACTGAATTTCCGTTAATTCAAATTCATCAAGCTCACGACCTTTTTTCAAGTCATATTTGATGAGGACATTTTCGTCAACACCAAAGCCAAACTCTTCACCTTTACCGTAATCTAAATACACATTATAACGTTCACCGCTATTCTTTTGCGTTGTGATTTTTGTGACAACAGGCATAACCTTCACCTCATATTTCTTATTAAATTGATGGCTGAAGAACCGCCAAACGTATCATACACATTTTTATTTATCTCAATAAAGGAGGAAATTCGTATGAAAATTGTTATTGCTGGAGGAACTGGATTCGTAGGTAAAGCTTTAACAAAACATTTTTTAACACAAAAACATTATGTATATATTTTAACACGCAATGCAGATAAAGCTGCAAGAGATCCGAAACTTAAATATGTAGAGTGGATGCAAGAAAACAGCCAACCTGAAGAGCATGTAGAAGGAGCAGACGTTTTTATCAATTTAGCTGGCGTTTCACTTAACAGCGGCCGCTGGACGGACGAGCGCAAAAAAGCCATTGTGGAAAGTCGCCTTTCTTCTACTCAAGAAATCCTTCGTATTATGGCTGCCTTACCCGAAAAACCGTCCCTTTATGTAAACGCAAGCGCAGTTGGTTATTACGGGACATCAACTACAGAAACGTTCACAGAAGCTTCTCCATCCATGGGCACAGATTTTTTAGCTGAAACAGTAAAAAAGTGGGAAAATGAAGCGTTAAAAGCGATGGAACTCAATATTCGTACTGTTTTAACAAGGTTCGGCGTTATATTAGGCAAAGATGGCGGGGCACTCCCTTCTACTGCCCTTCCTTATAAATTATTTGCAGGAGGAACAGTTGGTTCGGGAGAGCAGTGGATGTCTTGGGTGCATCTTCAAGACGTCGTCAAAATTATTGATTATTGTATTCATACCGAACAAATAGAAGGACCTGTTAACGTAACTGCCCCAAACCCTGTTCAAATGAAAGAGTTTGGAAAGACGATTGGCAAAGTGTTAAATCGCCCTCACTGGATGCCCGTACCTAGCTTTGGCCTTCAGCTGCTGATGGGAGAAATGAGTATGATTATTTTGAAAGGACAGCGTGTTTTACCTGAAAAATTGATTCAACAGAATTACATTTTTACATATACTGTATTAGAAGATGCATTGCGAGATTTACTCTAGTTATTTTCTGATATTTACCTAAAACAGGTGACTAAGCTGCCGATAGATAGGAGCATCCTTTATGAAAACCATTCTCTTGAAAAATGCAACGCTCTATCCTATTACGTCAAAACCTATTTATAATAGTGATGTGCTCATTCAAGATGGAAAAATTGTTTTAATTGGGCCAAACTTGCAGCCTCCTCTTCAAGTAGAAGTCATTGACTGCAAACAGCGCTACTTATTCCCTGGATTTATTGATGTTCATACACATCTAGGACTATATGATGAAGGAACCGGCTGGGCGGGAAATGATGCTAACGAAACAATCGAGCCTATGACTCCCCATATCCGAGCTTTTGACAGCGTACATCCTTTAGATCCTGGGTTTAAAGATGCCATTGAAGCGGGTATTACGTCTGTACACATTATGCCTGGAAGTGCAAATGTGATCGGAGGTACAACGTCCGTTATTAAAACAGCCGGAACAAGTATTTCTCAAATGTTGATTCAAGAGACAGCTGGACTTAAGATTGCGCTAGGAGAAAATCCAAAACGAATCCACAGCCATGGCAATAAAGAATCCATTACACGAATGGGCATTATGGGGATGCTGAGAGAAGCCTTTTATCATGCAAAAAGCAGTGACAATAAAGATGATTTGCGAATCAAACCGCTCATTCAAGCACTGAATAGAGAGATTCCCGTTCGAATTCATGCTCACCGAGCCGATGATATTCTATCAGCTCTGCGCTTAGCAGATGAATTTAATTTAGACGTTCGTATTGAACACTGTACAGAAGGTCACTTAATTGCTAAAGAGCTAAGTGGAAGAAACTTAAAAGTAAGCGTGGGACCAACTTTAACACGCCGCTCAAAGGTTGAATTGAAAAATAAAACGTGGAAAACCTATCAAGCTCTCTGCAATGAAGGAGTAGAAGTTTCCATTACAACAGACCACCCTTATACGCCCATTCAGTACTTAAATATTTGTGCATCCATTGCCGTACGTGAAGGACTCGAAGAACAAAAAGCATTAGAAGGCATCACGATTGCTGCTGCTCGAAATCTCCGTATTGATCAGCGAATCGGCAGTATCGAAGCAGGAAAAGACGCTGATTTAGTGCTATGGAGCCATCATCCCTTTCACTACTTAGCAAAGCCCCTTTTCACCATGATAGATGGTAAAATATTATTTAAAAAAAATTAACATTTTACCTATTTTCTTTTTTTATTTTTTTTAGTATGATACGTTTAGAAGCATGTGAATTTCACAAAAGCATAAACATCACACGTTGACTTTTTATGTTTGTTGACTTGTAATGGGAAGGCAAATGGTGCGCCACCAGGTAACTGGTTCTAGTGGGTTCGATTCCCACCCCGAAATTTTTTTAATTATTAAAAAATTTCGAGGGTGGGGACTTGATTGGAGTCTGTATATACCCTCGATCAGGAGGGAAAAGTTATGTTAAAAAAACGTGACCTAAATGACTGTCAATCTCTATACGAACTCATGGTACATCCTGATGTCTTCCCTTTTGTTCGTCATAAAGCCCATTCCTATGAAGAATTTTTATTTGTGACTAAACAAACGATGGAAGCAGAAGATCATGGAGAAATTATTTCTCGCACGATTTTAGACGAATGGGGTAACCCTATCGGCACCATTAATTTATTTGATGTACAGGACCAAGCTGGTTTTTTAGGCACTTGGCTTGGCAAACCGTTTCATGGAAAAGGATATAATCAAATTGCAAAAGAAGCGTTCTTTAATGAACTGTTCTTTGAGTTAAATATAGAGCGAATTTTTATGCGAATTCGCAAAATTAATATTAGGTCTATTAAGGCTGCAGAAAAACTGCCTTATGCAGTACTTGCGAATGAAACACACAAAGCTTTATACGATGAAATTAATCAACATGAAGACGTATATGATTTATACGAAATTCCAAAAGACTTGTATACATTATACTACTTGCGTCACGAGCAAGACGTTCAAGAAGATCACCAGCTTAAAGAAGCGTAAGAGTCTCTCCGTGTAACGGAGAGCTTTTTTTATGATTAAAAACGAGAAATTCTGGAAAAAATAAGTAGCATGATCGAAAAACGTTAATTGGAGGTTTTTTTATGTCTGAAAAAAAACGAAAAGAAAACGCAAAAAATACGTTAAGTAGCGCTCAAGAAATCTATTACGGCCGCGAGTTTAAAAAAGCAGACCGTGCAGGCGGCTACACGAAAAAATAAGTGAGGCAAAACATCTCTATCCAACGCTTGATCATCCCAACGTCCTTTCTGTACAGTTTGTATCGGAAGGACGTTTTTATATTATGTAAAAATAATAACACGAAGATTTCAAGCGTATGATTTACGTTTTTTAACACTCTACTATATCCACAAAGTTTACCCACAATTATGTGGATAATGTGTATAACTTTATTGAATATGCATATTAACGCTTTCATAACTTGAAATAACAGTGGGTAATTTTTATGTAAATTTTCTGAAAAAATGTGAATAGTGTGGATAAAGTTGTGAATATCCTATATAATTCAGCAGTTAACTTCTTGTTAACCTGTGGATATCTTCTTTAGCACTTTCATTTATTTTAGTACCATCAACGCTTTTGATATATTATAAGTATAATAATAAAAAGTAGGGGAAGTTCCCCTACTTTTTTATGATTGGAAACAATATATCCACACTTGTTCCTTTATCTAACTGACTAGAAAACGTCATCTGCGCGTGGTGAGCTTTAATAATCCGATAGCTGACCATCAGTCCTAACCCTGTACCTTTTTCTTTTGTACTATAAAAAGGCTCACCTATCTTCGCTAACCGTTCAGGAGGAATACCCTGTCCTTCATCAGCAAGCTGCAGCCAAAGGTGGTTTTCTTTTACTTTAATCGTAATATGAATAGCTCCTCCTTCAGGCATTGCTTCGATAGAATTTTTAATAATATTAATAAATACTTGTTTTAACTGATTTTTATCTCCATACACCTTTGGTAACTGGTCGTCTCTTTCAAATATGAAAGCTACTTCCTTTTCTACTGCTTCAGGTTCAAGAAGTGAGCACACTTCTTGAACAAGCGCTTGCATGTTCAAAGATTCAACCTTCATTACCTGTGGTTTTCCTAACATCAAAAATTCTTCTACGATTCCATTCATTCGTTCTAATTCAGTTTCCATGATATCTATATACAAAGCATCTTTAGGATGTTGTTCTTTTAATAAGTGAACAAAACCTTTTAAAGAAGTTAAAGGATTTTTGATTTCATGAGCCACTCCAGCTGCAAGTTCTCCTACCACGGCAAGCTTCTCAGAAGTTCTAAGCTTCTCTTCTGCCTTTTTACGCTCCGTAATATCTGTCGATACGCACAGCATTTGAATCACTTCCTGTTTTTCATTCATAATAGGAAGTTTTGCTGTTTCGACCCAGCGCCGGTTTCCTTTCGAATCTTTAAACTGTTCTTCTAATACCATCCCTTTTTGGGTACAGTTTGAAAACTCCCCTTTATATAAAAGATCTGATTGAAGGTTGAACTGATATTTATCAATCGATTGTCCAATTAAGTCATCAGATTTTTCACCTAAGAGCATCGCAAAAGATTCATTAACGAGAATGAATTCCCTTTTTTGATTGATAGCATAAATATAGCTTGGATTAATGTCAATAACTTGTCTTAAAAACGTTTTTTGTTCCTGCAGCTGATTTTCTTTTTGCTGTAAATTTGCTTTAGAATGGCGTATATAGCTAATCATTTCATTAAACTGTTTAGATAAAATACCGATTTCGCCCCGCTCAATTTCTCGTTCCGGAATTTTTTGATTAAAATTCCCGCGCGCTACTTGTCTCGCCAATTCATATAGTTTATGAATAGGATTCACAATTTGCCTTGCATATAACGCAGTAAAAAAAGAAAGCAGTAAAATCGTAACGCCTGAAACGATCCAAAGCGTTTTTTCAAACATTTCATAAGGCCTGTAAATTTCTTCAACGGGTAATTCAGCGACAATTCCCCAATCCAAAACAGGAATATATTCGAAAGACGCAAAGAAATACTTACCTTCGGTGTTCACAACCCGCTGATATCCTGATTTATGATTCATCGTTTTCTGAACGATTTCATTTTTCTTAGCATTTTCACCGATTCTCTGTTTCTCTGGGTGGGAAATAATTCTACCATTGCGGTCTACAATAAATGTATAGCCGTTCTCTCCTATATCAAACGTTTGAAAGATGGATTGAAAACTTTTATTTTCTTCAATTCGCAGCGCTAAATTTACAACCTTTTTTACATTTTGCTGCCCATCCAAAATAGGAATCGCCATCACCACAATGTAGTGCTTTGTATCTGCTGAAACGACATCGCTTAAATATATTTTTTTGGTTCGCAGCGCTTCTTGAAAATATTTTCTTTTACTTAAGTTCACATGTTTCATATTCTTTAAATCATTCGGGTAATAATGCTCAACATACCCTTTTACATTAAAAATGGTTCCGCTATCGATATACGGTGAAATATTAACTATTTTCTGCAATTCTTCGTCTATTTCTTGTTCATCATCCGATAAAAAAATAGGATCTTGCTGTACCTCGTCGCCCAGGCTCCAAATATCTTTAATGACGACGTTAATTTGCTCTTTCATTCTCTTGACGGTTTTATCAGTTACCTGTCGATATTGATCTTGAGAAATATTAGGCAGCATCACTCTTGAAACAATAAACATTAGCGTCAGTACGGTACAAATAAGAAGCACATTAATCGTGAAGATTTTCCAAAACGTATGAGATTTAAACCATTTCATGTTTGTTCACCTTAATCTAATGAAGTCTACCTCCATTGTACTGTAAAATGAAAACTTTTCCATATAAATGACGGAATTCCATCTTTAGACATAGAAGAAAAGCAATTTGTTCTACATTCCTATCAGAAAACTATGAGCTTTCTCACTGTGTTTTCTGTTAGAACAAATTTTTAGTTTTCTTCTATAAACTTTGCTTCCTGCATTTTATTCATGCAGTAGAAATCAATTATTTATCCTCCACTAAAAAGACCTCATCACGGAGTGATGAGGTCAGAAATTTACTATATTCTTTTATAAAAAATCATGTTTATTCCCTGCTGATTTTCTAGCCTTTAAAGTTTTATTTTCTTTTTCCTTCTAGTCCAGTAAAAAATAAATAAGAGAATAAACCAAACGGGCGTCAACAATAAGGCTGGGCGCGTCGCGTCAGAAAACAGCATAATAACAAGAATCACCGCAAACAAAGCTAGCACAACATAGTTTATAAATGGTGTTAACGGTGCTTTGAATGCTGATGCTGCATGCAGCTGCGGACGCGTCTTTTTATACCTTAGATGGCAAATAAGAATGATACTCCACACCCAAATAAAACAAATAGCGCTAATGGTCGTGACGATGCCGAAAGCTTGGTCTGGTATAAGTTTGCTTAAAAGAGCTCCCGCTGAGATGACCAGCGTAGATACAAACAATCCGTTGCTTGGTACGTGGTTTTTGTTCAGTTTTGCAAACTTAGATGGCCCTTGGTCATTTTTACTTAAATTATATAAGATACGGCTTGTTGAAAACATTCCGCTATTACAAGCAGAAGCGGCTGAAGTTAATACAACAAAATTAATAATTCCAGCAGCAAGCGGAATTCCGACTAAACTAAAGGTTTTAACAAATGGGCTTTCTGCTGCATTTAATTCCATCCACGGGTTAATAAATAAAAGGATGATAAGCGCCCCAACATAGAAAAATAAGATTCGCAGCGGAATTTTATTAATGGCCGATGGAATATTTTTTTGGGGATTTGATGTTTCTGCTGCCGATACCCCTACCAATTCAACCCCGACGTATGCGAATATAACCATTTGGAATGAAAGTAAGAAACCTGAAACCCCATTTGGAAACAGTCCTCCGTGATTCCAAATGTTTTGAACAGTAACGGATCCCGCGTCTGTTTTAAATCCCATTACCAGCAAAATAACGCCAATAATAATTAATGCAAGAATCGTAATAACCTTTATTAAAGCAAACCAAAACTCTAATTCTCCAAATAATTTTACGGTTAATAAGTTAAGACCTAATAAAATGATTACACAAATAAGTGCGGGAATCCACTGAGGAATATTGAACCAATATTTCACATATACGCCAACTGCAATCACATCAGCCATAGCTGTCATAATCCAGCAAAACCAGTAGGTCCATCCCGTTACAAATGACGCCCACGGTCCAAGATACTCTTCAGCAATATCTGTTAACGATTGATAACCTGCTTTAGACAGCAGTAGTTCTCCTAGCGCTCTCATCACAAAGAAAAGCGCAATACCAACAATTAAATAAGCAAAGATGATAGAGGGACCTGCAAGCTGTATTGCTTTACCAGAACCTAAAAACAAGCCCGTACCAATGGTTCCCCCAATCGCGATTAGCTGAACATGACGATTGGATAAATCCCTCTTTAATTCTCGTTGTTCCAACTCTAACTCCTCCTAACAATAAAACCTTTGATGCGATCGTGCGGACTACAAATAAAGTCCAATAAAAAAAAGAGATTGGATGCGCTCCAATCTCATGGTCATAAGAATAACAAATATTAAGGTACATGCTACCAATTAGTAACATGCCAAATAAATATCCGGTACTCTTCTGTCCTTTTGCCTGAGATTGTGAACCCTTCGGCGTCGCGAAACTATCGCGATCTCTCCAGAAGCTGCTCCTGCTATAGTGTGATCCATAGCAATCATAGCTTTCTACGTATTAATTTTTTCAATCAATAGAATGACTGTCGAATAGTTGTTTATTCTAATACCAGTTAGATGCTTTGTCAACAGGAAAGATTACTTTCATTTATTTACCTTCTTCGACAGAAGGTAATTGAACAGTTTCAATCGTCAACTTAGTATCCTTTTCCTCGCGCTACCTGAGTCCTTGCGGGAACCTGAACACATTAAACGGATCATACTTTTTGTTCACTCTTTCTAATCTCTCTGCGTTGTCTCCAAAATACTCACGTTCGTAGTTTCTCAGGTTGCTGATAGGAAAATTCACATAGGAACCTACCGTAATACTTTTAATATATTCAAATCGCTTGCGAAGCCAATCTCTGTTTGCTCTTGCAAATACATCTTCTGTCCAGACAGACTGAAACCCCATAATATATCTGGCGTTTCTGTAGAAAAAAGCCGTTTCTCTTTTACCAACACGGCGAATTTCTCCTCCTAGTGCATAAAAAGAAATCGCATCATACACGGAACCTTCTGCCGGACGCTGTATGAGATCTGCAAGATTTTCAAGCTCACCACGTGAATAGCTTCTATGCACAAATCTTCCCGTTGACTTAAATTTTTCAGACGGAGGATAGGTTGCTTCTATTTTTTTTACCGCTTCAAGAAAAGATAATGATTCCAGCTCTACTTGAAACCCTTCTACTTCTGCAAAAGGCTGCAAAATCTCCCGAGCTCTTTCTGGGGAGCCGTAAAAGAATCCGTTTGCAAATATGCCTAACCCTTCTCCTCCTGCATTATAAAATGCTTGCAACTAGCGTCATACGTTTGTCCAGTTTAGGCAGCCAGTTTTGCCATATATTCATCACTTGTGCCTGCTTCTCCTTTGTAGTACCTACATAAAAGAATCGAACGAGCGTCACAGAGCTGTTCGTGGGCTTTGGAAGCTGAAACGTCATGCTTACCACAACGCCAAAGTTACCGCCACCGGCACCGCGGCATGCCCAAAAAAGATCCGCGTTACACGATTTGTTTGCCTTAATGAGCCTTCCTTCATAATTGACTAATTCTAGCTCTATCAAGCTGTCGCACCCTAACCCGTAAAGTCTGCTCGAAAGTCCCCAACCTCCACCAAGTGTAAAGCCAGATACCCCAACAGTCGGACACGTTCCTCCTGGAAACACATATCCGTTCGAACCGATGAAATCATACACTTCCGTATTTTCCGCTCCTGCTTCCATCTTTAAAATGTTCCGTTTTTTATCTAATTTCAACCCATTTAATCGACTAATATCAATGACTAATACACAGTCACCCGTAGAATACCCTTCATAATGATGACCGCCAGATCGAATGCGAATATCAACACGATGCTTGCGCGCCCAGCGGATCGCATTCACAACATCCTGCTTTTTTTCACAGTATACAATCACAAGCGGAAATTTATTAACAGCACGATTCTATCCCTGACGAGCTTCCTCATAAATTGGGTCTTTTGGCGTTACCACTTCGCCCGTAAGCCCTTTTAAAAACATTGAGTCCATTTTGACCTCTGCCACCTCTGTACATACTTTTTATTAGTTTTATTACTATAGTATTATCGATGTGGTTAAAGGTTTGGGTTTTGGGATAGAATTTGCGTTTATTATTTGTATAAAACACGTCATTATAGTTTGTTTTAAAAGCATTAACCCTCTTATGTAATTTCTCTTTAGCGATGTAAAACTTTCTAAATCTAGACTTTATGGGAATTTCGATTCACTATACTAAAATATTTTTTACTCTAAAAGAACAGATGTTTAATTTTAACAATTCCCCCATTAATAAAAGTACAGCTCAAAGAAAAAAGAGCAGAATCAAATCTGCCCTTTACTCTTTTTCTATTCATTTCTTTAACGTCAAACTTACCACATTCTCCACATGTGCGGATTGTAAATGACAACACAAGAGATGTTAGCGGGTCTCTTCATAAAAGTTAACTAGTTATTTTTGATTTTATTTCAACGTAACAAAAATAAAATTTTATGTATAGGAGAATTGTATGGAAGAGAAGTATCGTTTAATGTTTGTTTTTAGGACCCGTGATATCTCTATGCTTTATTGCTTGGGTATGGATTATTTAAAAGGAGCTATATTTTGTGTAATGTTATATAGCCCAGAAGATGATATTCAATTGGATTACAACACAGGACATTATCCAAAAGAACTTATTGACTATCTGAGAGAAGAAAAACAGAAAATCGATAGTGGACTATACGATATTAAAATGTGGAGAATGGATTTGTATGGCGAGAATTTTGAAAGGTAGAAACTAAAAAGCACCTATATCCACTGTAGCTTGCCCTTTAGATCTTAATAAATATTTATTTGTAGAAGATAAAAAAGAGAAGACACTTATATTGTGTTTCCTCTTTTCTGTAATAATATTTTGCTCTGTATTTAGTTTAGATTTAAACCATATGCTCTCGAACCTAGTTTATGTTTATATTTACTTTCTTCTATTAGTACCTCATTTTTAGTTAATGTCCTTGGTAATGTTTGGAGGATTGAAAATTTGAATTTTTGAACACGGTTAGGTTCTGATTCAATGATAGTTTTTAATTTCTTATTTCCACCGTGACCATTTTTAGCATACTCTTTCCAACGCCCAAGAATCCCTTCTTTTCCAGAAGCAGAACCAACATATTGTAAGCCATTATAAGTATCTACAATTAAGTATACTCCTCCTACTGAAGAAAGCATCCTATGCCAAACGCTATTAGCTGTAGGATCGTTAATAACGCCTTGCAGTTCGACAAAAGGGAGATTTATTTCTAAGTAACCAGGAAAATCTCTGATATAACCTTTAGGTAATAATTGCACCACTTCTTTTTCATTTGTATCAATTTTCATACACCAAGCCTGCGCTATGTTTTGCCACTTAATTACTAATCTTCCTTCTAGGTCTTCAAATCCATTCAGTTTTTTCAACTCGTACTTATACTTACTATGAACTTTTGCCTTTCCTCTATATGGAATATCTAGGTGATCTGGGAGCCCCTCTACCTTTGTTACATCTCCTACTTCATAAACACCTATGAATAATGCTTGATTATTTTCAATCCCTAAGCACGACACAAGGTAATCACAATCTTTGAAAACATTTTTTTCTTGATAAGATTGATATAAATTAAAATATCCATTGGTGTATAATTCGTGTACATCTACACCTCTAGTATCCATATGTCTTGCAACTTTAATACTTTTAGACATATCTAGACCAGCAAATCCCAGAACTTTATTAATGGTTAACATATGTATACCTCCACTAATAGAATTTGTAATAGATATTACAAATTTTAAAGATCTTATTTATTGCTCCTCCTATGAATAGATTGTAATAATTATACAATATTTCTTAAAAAAACGCTTTACACGTAAAATATATTTACAAACATTTGTTCTAAATCCATAATATAGGTATAAAAGAAAATTATAATATATCACTAAAAATAAACAATTTAAAAAGGAGTTTTAGATGAATAGTTATAAAGAACTAAAAGAACTATTAGAAGCTTCAGAAGATGAAAAAACAAATCAAGACTATAAAGATTTCTTTAAATTCACATTTCATATGACCTTTACTAGTGATTTAATTGATACTTTTGGTAAGCATAAGGTTCAGGAATGGATTGATCAGTTCGATAATGATAAAGATAAAGATATTGCTAGTAAAATTTTTTCGAAAATTCAATATTACGATAGCGAAGCCGTAAAGAACTTTTGTAAACTTTCTTTTGTAGAATGGCAAATAAAAAACAAAACAGACATAAAAAAAACCCTATTCATTCCTTTAGGTTCATCTGGAAAAAGTGGACAGATGATTGGTTATTTCTTTAGAACATCAAATAGTATACCTGAATCAAAAATAAAAAATCAGGAAGCTGTGACTAGAAATGATATCTCTAACTATGATCAGATTGTTTTTTTAGATGATTTCACAGGAACTGGAAACCAATTTCTAAACAATAGCACAGTTAAATTTGTTATAAGGAATAGACGTTGGTTATTAACTAAGCAAAAAAAAGCAGCAAAATTATCCTTTATTTCACTAATTGCTATGAGAAAGGCTATTGAAAACATTCAAGAAAATGCTCCGGTAGAAGTTATAGCACCTCACATTAGAAGAGCAGCATATGCAAGTAATAACAATGAATTTATTGAATTCAATTTGAAATATGGAAGTGGTTTATTTAGAAAAAAAGATAAAGACCTATACCTTGGATGGGGAGATGTAGGAGAAACAATTATTTTCTTTTATAACGTTCCAAATAATACCTTGCCGATTCTATGGTCAGGGGCTTATTCTAAGGTTACTAAAGAAAAATGGATACCTCTATTCAATAGAAGCACTGTTGCAGGTTCAGCAGGTCAAATTCGAGGTAGTCATAGAGAAGTGGCAAGGGAATTCTATTCAATGTTGATTTCTTCTACTTTATATGCAGAAGATTATATTATGTGGATAGATATAATAAAAGAAATTTATTTAAAAATGGATAAAGATACCTTCGATTTGGAGGAACTATACAAATTATTATCAATAACCTCAAACTTCCTTATTCCTTACGACAATATGCTTACCTACCATTCACCACTAACTTTTCTTAACAAAATCCGCGAAGATTTGTTAGTAACTGTAGAGGAGAAGGTTAAAAAAGATTGCTCAACAAAAGACTTTAATATTTTATTAAATATGTTAGATATTGATAAATATTCTATAAACCAAGGAATTTTGATGCGTCACGAAATCTCCACAATAATCAAAAAAGCTATCCAAAATGACCATACATTAATTGATGAAATTATTAATAATATCGAGGAAGATAATGAGAACATCTATAAAATCCAAGGTTCAACTTTAGCTATCAGAATGTTCTCAAAAGAGGAATTAGAAATTATTTTAAGTACAACAATAAATAAAATTAAAAAATTACGCGAACACAGTAAAAGTCATTCTCTAAAGCTGCATTTAGAGGAGATTCTGGCAAAGCTAGAAAATAGAGAAAAAGATTTTACAAATATAGACCTGAATAAAGCATCAAAACACGTTAATTACTACGGAAAATATAGAATACTCTCTATTAATACAATCCGAAGTCATTTAGGAATGTATCTCTAACCTTAACAAGACAAGACAAATATTATAAGAGCATTATACAAATTATAAATATAATGCTCTTACTTTTTTATTTATAATTATCCTATTTTTAGATATTTGACAACATATAAAGGCTAATCTAAAAAATGATCTAACAGTTCGTTTTATTCAACTATATAAAAAGACTATTGTTTGGCAGTATTAAGCGTTATCTCCCCCTTTTACAATAAGTCAAATGAGAGAAGTAACTTCACATCAATAAATGTCTCCTTATTTATCACATCAACACTTTTAGTTTTTAATGAATATTCAGTATTTAAATCTAGATAGTATGAAACTTCTTCATTAATTTTTCTAGGAATATAACCGATTTTGTACTCTTTAAAGTAAACTTCTATTGCATATTCATCATAAAAGTTATCTAATTCTCTCTTTAGTTTAAGTTCAGCACCGCTAACTAATTCCCCTAAGACTAAATCCAGATTTGAGAGTTTACATAAGTAATGGAGGGTACCAGCCAAATAAGATTCTATAGCGTTTTCCCCATCAAATAGAGCGGTCATCTCTTTATAGCTGTTAGTTAAATGCACAAGTTTTCTTACTTCAAATGAAGAAAGGTTCTCTTTCTCATTTAAAAATTCAAGGGGGTCCATAGTTTTTAGATAATCCCTCAACTCCTCCAAATTTTCATAAGTGGTATGATCTTGTATATAAGCAGATAAATCCTTTACAGTTTCTCGGGAATTAAATCCCAATTTGAATAAATTAGCATCAATACTTCTATTAATTCCATATTTAATAAAACTAGGAAGGCAAGCAAAATACTCAACGAAACCTAAATGCTCCAATATTAAACTCGAAAGTGTACCACACACCCAAGGAAGTTTATATTCAAACATATCTTTTACATATTCCACAATTCTGGTCATCTGATAGTTAAGATCGACTGAACTAAAATATTTTTCTGAAAGTTCTTTTAAAGTTAAATCACTTTCTACCCAATCAATAAAAAGGTTATAATCATCAATTTCGACTAAACCTGAGCCCGATGTACTTTTTCTAACCTTAAACTTGTAGCTTTCTGGAAAACTAATTATTTTAGCATAAGCATCTTGAGTCAAAATATTTCTTAAAGAGAGTAAAGGTCCATTTTCTTTATAATTTTCCACTATCTCTTCTGCTATAACTGTTAACAATCTAAATGATGTAAATGACAATCCACTTTCCTGGACTCTTATTAATTCCTGCTTTGGCCTAGTATCATAAAATGAATAAACCTTTTTAGACAACACGGAAATCTTTTTAAATTTTTCTTTTTCTATTTGCTTTGCAAAAAAAGTATTCTTTAGTATAGTGTCAACATTCTCTATTTCATCTGACAATGAATTATAGTAAAGCAATAAAGACTTAATAAAGTTTTTCTCCGTTAATTTAGTTATAAAATCTTCACTTTGATCATCATTTAATTCATCCAATTCTTCGGTAGCCTTGAAAAGTTCTTCATCCCTTAAAATAGAGCTCTCAACATTATTAGGATGCTTTTCATAATTCAAGTGCTCATCAATTATATTTTTATTCCCCCAATAAAAATCAATATATATAATTTGGCCAAAAGTACTCTGATATGCTCTACCAGCTCTTCCTACTATATTTTTAAAATCTCCAGAGGAGAGTGTCCTCTGTCCTTCGTATTTCTTTCCTGTATGAATAAAATTTTGTATTGGGAAATTAACCCCCTCAACTAGAGTTGTAGTGCATACCATAATTTGAATATAGCCCTTGGCATAGTAATCCTCAAGTGCTTCTCTTACATCCATAGGCAAACTTCCGTGATGGTAGACAAGCCCCTTTCTTAGACCTATAACTAATAGATGATCCTTACCAAGTCTCTTTTCAATATACTCTATTAGGTATTTTACTTCTTGACTTATTTCAAGCTTTTCAGGAAAGAATGGCACATAATCTCTCACAAAACTTTCACAGTCTTCCCTAGTGTGAAAGAAGATTAAGCTTCCTCCCATATTTTTCAGTTTTTGGGCTACTCCCATAATAAAATTTTCATACTTAAGATTCTCATCTTTGACCAGTTTTCTATTTTCCTTATAATGGTATCTAGGAAAGTCAAAAATGTTAATGTCGATTTCTCGCTTGCCAATCAAATAATTAATTTTTGACTGTGCCCAAAAGGCATTGTATGGCTCTTTATAGTACCTATGTTCTTCTGGAATCGAAATCCAAAATCTCCCTTTTTTCTTATATTCATACTTTGCTATCCCTTTTATTTTAGTGGTTGGCTTCCAAGAATCTGGAATATAATCAGAATTAGAAAGGCTTTCATCATCAACCCAACTTAAGACTAAAGGACCGTTATCGATGATTGCTGACAAGAACATAAGCTTTATATCCTTAAATAGGTAGTGATTTATTAAAAAAACTATACTGCCTTCTATTAACCATCCTCTACTACTGTCTTGAATCTTTTGAAATTCATCAAATATTATTAATGAAGTTTCACTAAGTATATCTTCTGATAAATTATTCTTAACTATCATATCCAGCTTTTCTGGGGTAGTAACTATTATATGCTCTTCAAAGTAGTTACCAGAGACGAGATCAGGTTCGTAACCATTAAGCGAACTTGAAACAGAATACCCTAGCCTTCTAAATCTTTCACGAAGTCTTTTAGTTACTTCATACACTAATGCATTAGTCGGTACTATATAGAAACATTTTTTTGTAATATCATTTTCTAGTTGCTTAACAATAGCAAACTCTGCAAGTAAGCTTTTTCCTCCACTAGTAGGGAAATTAATTAGAGTTCTTTTTATATTATCATTCTTTATAAAGCTGTCTTCATTATTAATTACTTCAAGTTGATTTGGCCATAACTCTATTACAGGAGGCCTAGACTTAATTAACTGTTGTATGTAGTCACTCGAAAAAATATCCTGTAAATTATTCCATACGCTATTGTTAATAATTGTCTCAATACATAATTTAAGGTATCTTAAGTGCCAGTAGTAATTAGTTTCAAATAATTCTAAATACGAATTAATTTGCTCATCAAGTTTAGAAAACAAATAACTTATAAATGATTTGTCTCCTGATTGAATAAACTTTCTTAAACTATTAAAAATATCAATTAACGTAGAATCTCCAATATAATCTTCTATGTTACTAATTAATTTTCTGCTTAGTAGGTAAAAAGAAAAGACGTATAAATCGTTTTTATCTTCATTAATAATAGATTTTTCTGATAAGTCAAATAAAACATCACCTAACTTTTTAGCAACCACTATGCTATTTGGAGCATTACTTCCCAAAGTATATGCAACCGAGGATTTCCAATAGTATTTAAGCTGTTTAAACATTACTTTCTCAATATCTAGAGATGATAATTGCTTTTCACTAACGTGCTTTAAGTAATCTCCGATCTTATCTGAAACCAGAGCAGTTAATTCCATTGCTTTATTTCTAGACTCATTATCATAACTTTTAAACGAATTATTGTATTCGGAAAATAAATATATTGAGATTTTTTCAAGATTTTTTATAAGCTTAATTGTTCTATTAAGGTCTTCTTCACTCACGTTTATCTGATTAACGTCTAAATTAATACAATGAACAAATATATTTTGTAGTATTCGTTTAAAACTATCGACCTCTTCAGAGATTTTTAGTTCGATTAAAAGATTTTCAAGGTTTATATCGCTTGTAATTTGTTCCATATATTATCCCTCAAATCATTAAGTATATTACCTAAAAGCTCAATAAATAAAAATTTCACAAGCCTTTGCTCTTTAGAAATTTCCCCTAAAAAACACTCAGCAAATTTTTTAAATGTTCCTTCAGTTGTACTATTCAAGGGTGATATACCTGAAGCACCAATACAGAATCTCGTATCTCGGTTAATAACAATATTATAAAGATCTCCTACAACTTCCTTTAAACCACTATCTGGGGCATTATCAAATAATTGTTGAATAGCTGTGATTTCACTATCAATGTTTTCTTCAAAACTTCCATCTTCACTGAAAAAGTCATATATTTGACTTGCTCTAGTTGTAACTGAATTTTCTGTGGTTTTTGTTTCCCATATTGTAATTTTTATAGTCTCTTTAACATCTTTATTACCAGTGAAAGTTATAAAATCAATACCTGGTTCAGCAGATGACCGACCTTTTGGTCCGTGTGCCCACAACAAATCACTCACCATTTTATGATAATAGAAAGCGAACAAATGCTCCCCTACAATACCTTTATAGTGTTGTTCATTCGAAAATATTCTTCTCAGATTATTTCGTAAGTACTTTATCTCTTTATCCTCTAATTCCTTGCCATTAAGAATTGATAAAAAATTTTCAAAAGGTTTTGGAGACAGGACAGATCTGAGAAAGTATCTCTGAAATTCCTCAAAGAAAGTATTATAGGTATTTGAATCATCTAACACAAAATTTATATGTTTCTTTATAAATTCGTGAGTAACAGATATATCTTCACTGAGAATATAACTCACTAGAATTCCTCCCAAACAAACTTTATTTAATTATTTTTTATGTTAGAGAATAAAAATGTTATCCCCATTTCAAGATAGAAATGGGGATAACAGCAATTAAGCTCCTTCAAACTCCTCTGTATTTCTATTAATACTATCGATTATTCCAATAATCCCGCGAGCATCAGCTATATTATCTCTAAACAGCTCCGTCACACTACCTAAACTACGAAACGGATCTTCCTGCAATACTTTCTTCTCCAAAGTACCATTCTTCACCACATAATCAATGATAAGTTTGACAAACTTTATTTGATTAACGTTTAGCTTTTCTTCATTAAGGAATTCTGAAAAGGCTTCGTTAGCCGCTTGCTGATCGAGACCTACAATTTGTCTTACTAATTTTGTTATTGGAGTATCACCGAACTCTTTTTTATAATCATCTTCTGTACCTAATTCACTCCATAAGATTCCTTCAAGAGTTTCCACATCCCATTTAGTTAACGGCTTATTATGTCGCAGCTTATAAATAGCTGTTTGATCTTGATGATCTTTTAGGTATCGGTTCACTTTTTTACGGTAATTCTGGAGATCATTAGATCCATAAAATGCCGCTTCTTCTTTGTTAATAACTGTGAACATATCACTAAAGTTAGTGTAATAATCTTTTTGCTTTTCTTTTTCTAGAAACTTCATCAGTTCACGAATAGCTGCACGCACTTCTTCTAATTCAAAGATATTCGCCTCTTCCCAGAATTCTTCCGATTGTACTTTTATTAATATATCTCGTTTAGCATTAATTTGCGGGATAGTACTAAGCTTCGATAACTCTTCAGCCGTTTGAACAACACTTTTTATTGGTCTACCTGCACTTTTTGATGTTAATTTAGCTAATTCAATTGAATACATAACATTGTCGAAGCGCTTAGCTAACTCATCATCTACAATTGAAAGAATTAAAGGAGAAATATGCTCTTGAATTTCACTTACATTTGTAACGGAAAGAGCTTGCCAATTTGAGCGATTTTTGTACTTATGTACAAACTGCAAGTGCATTCTCACTTGAAAATTTTCATCATTTAACCGGTGAATTTCTTGGTAAACATCTTCGATTAATTCTTTTCTATGATTAATATAAGACTCTTCTTGAAAATCAAGTGCTTGAAGTTCTTTAATAATATCTATTTTCATATTAAAGATTCGTTCAGTTAATCCAACTGAAACTTTCCCTTCAATTCCTTTTTGATTTTCACGAAAAAATTCAAAATTCCGCAGATAATCAAAGATTAAAAAATATTGTTTATCTTGTTCTACTCCAAAAAGATTTGGACAAAGACGAGTGCCGCGCCCAATCATTTGCCAAAACTTTGATTTAGAACGCACTTTTTTAAAGAATACCAGGTTTACAACTTCAGGTATGTCAACTCCTGTATCTAACATATCTACAGAAACTGCAATTTGAGGCAGTTTATCTTTGGTTGAAAAGTCTTCAATAGAAGTTTCAACATAATCAGTTTGATAGTCGATTTGACTAGCAAACTTTCCATTATATTGTGGATATATATGATCGAAACGTTTTACAATATACTCAGCGTGCTTCGAATTATTTGCAAAGATAATAGTTTTACCTAGTTTATCTCCACCCTCTACCTTAATACCTTTTTCCATCAAGTCATTTAATACTTGATCGATTGTACTGTGGTTAAATAACCACTGGTTCACAGCAGAATTGCTGATTTCTTGACCTTGTTCTTCGTCAAAAGTGTCTTCGTATTGTTCTCTATCTTCATCTGATAACTCATCATATCGAATTCCATCATCTAGAATTTTGGAAGTAGATTCAATTGTGCGATACTCCACGAGATAGCCATCTTTTACAGCTTGCTCTAATTCGTAAGCATAAGTAGGGGCACCCGTTTCCAAACCAAAGATGTCGTAAGTGTTTTTATCAATTTCATCTTTTGGTGTAGCCGTTAGTCCTAATGTAATGCCGTCAAAATATTCAAAAATTGCTCGGTATTTCTTATAAATACTTCGATGGCTCTCGTCTACGATAATTAAATCGAAGTGCCCTACAGTAAATAATTTATTTCCATCTTTTCGTTTTGTATCATCAATGGCATTCATCATTGTTGGATAAGTAGAAAATACCATTCGGCTTAATTCAGGATTGTCTTTATTGTCTAGTAAATTACATAATGTCATACTAGGGAGGAGATTATTGAAGTTTTTCTTGGCTTGCGATACAAGTGTTTTTCGATCAGCTAAAAAAAGAACATTCTTCACCCAATTATGTCGCACTAAAACATCCACAAGTGAAATAGCGGTTCTTGTTTTACCACTACCAGTTGCCATAACTAAAAGCGATTTTCTCTGTTTTGCTTGAATTGCTTCACATACAGAAAGGATAGCCTCTTTTTGATAATAACGGTTAGAAATCTCAGCTTTAATCTCAATATTAGTTAATGGCCGCTGAATTGTACGTCTATCAATTAATAATTGCAGGTCGGATTTCGTATAAAACCCAGACACTTTTCGTTCTGGATAATTAGTATCGTCCCAAAGGCGGATATCAAACCCATTTGTATAAAAGATTATAGGGCGCTGCCCGTGCATTTGTTCAATACAGTCAGCATACAGCTTCGCCTGTTGCTTTCCTTTATTTGCATCATAAGAAGTTTTCTTGGCTTCAACTACCGCTATTGGTTTGCCGTTATCGCCCAATAATACATAATCTACAAAGCCAATACCTTGATTGTTTGGCATTCCATCAACTTGATACTCCTCAAGAATGTCTCTGCCAAATTCCCAGCCTGCCAATTTCAGCTCTAAATCAATATAAATTTTTCTCGTATTCAATTCGGAAAGCTCGTCTACTTGAAAATCGTATTGCTCCGTGTTTTCAATTCGTTTTTCCGTTAAATCTTTACGTAGCTCTGCATTCTCTTTCATTAAATCTTCAAGTTTACGATCCTTTGAGCTCAGCTTTTCATAAAGCTCTTTATATTCTTCTGGTCTTTTTCTTGGTTCTTTACCAGTCAAAAGAAGTTCTTCCTTAAATTCAGACTCTGAATAATCTTCTGAATAACAATAGTCTAACCAATCAATAAATTGGTGAAGATTGTGTAATGCTAGTACCGCTTCATCTCTAGTAATGATGGAGTTTGTATGTACCGCTACATTCCCTAATTTGATAATATATTTTATTAACGGAAACAAATCTTCATCTATTATTAACGTAAATGTCCGCTCGTGTATTAAGCTGGATAAGTTATCCTGATATGGAACCTTTAATTCGCTATCAGAGGCGTATAACCATTTTATAGAAAGTTCTAATGCACGTCGTGTTAGAATAGCACAGGTAGCAGGACTTACTTGAAGGCTTTTTTCTGCCTCCAAGCAAGCATTTGCAAAATTAACAAACTGAGTCTTTTTCTGTAGAAAGCTAAAATTGTTTAACAATTCCTTCCCCCCCTTAGAGATTCATTAGACTATGTTACATATAACAAATTAATTAAATAATTCTCCTTTAAATGCTTGTTGCATAAGGGAGCTAAAGTTGTTTTCTAATTCTACAAGGCTTTTTTCAAGTTTTGATTTACTAAAGGAAATTCTTTCAAGAACCTCAGCGAATTCATTCTGTTGACTAATAGATGGTAGGTATATTTCCATATTCTTGAATTTCTGTTGAGATATATTTAACATTGAACCACTTGTCCCGGTTGCTTCTTTAGACAGCTTTTTCCGAAAAAATTCTTGCTGTATAAATGTGACAAAATAGTATGGATTAACGCAATCTAAATTCAATTTAATCTTCCAAATCTTATCTGGAATGAATAAATCACCATAATCTCTCTCTACAATACAAGAAGCTCCTACTAACTCTCTAGTATTTGCTCTACTAAATAATATACTTTGTTTAGTAGGATGAATTATCCTTTTGGGATTTTTTATTTCTTTAGTAGGCACTTTATAGGCTTTGGGATTGAATACTCCTTTTGTAACTGCACCAACAGTTAATACGCCATACTCCCCATCTTGTTTTTCTTTACTTTCTCCACCTGTACTTAACCCTGCTTCTAATGAATCAATTAGCTCTGATATCTTTACTTTTTTCATAGAATCATAATTACTGAACATATCTAAAAATACACTTTGTCTGAGGGACGATAAGGCGCTAATTTGCTCTTTACGTTTTTTTATAAGGATTTGTGCCGTATCAAGCAACTTTACAACTTTATTTTGATAATCCATTCCCCCAAACATAATACTAAACTCTTCTATTTCCTTTGGACTTATATTTGGCTGAGCAGCTCCGAGAGCCTTATCAAAAATCTGTTTTTGTAAACCTTGTAAACAGTAATATATAAATTTTGTAGTTGTTTTATCCTCGTCAGGGACTATCATCGCAACACGTTGGTTGAGTAGTGCTTCATCAGTTGATTTATAAATTCCGAATTTACCTGTTGTAGCACCTGAAAGTGCTATAAGAAGTGAACCTTCTTTAACAATAAAATCTTTATATTTATCTAAAAAACCCGAATCAACATAGCTTGTTGATTGATTAACTACCACTTCATTTTTGTAAATATTCGCTATTTTTATAACTGGTACTCCGTTGTCAATAAAATCCTTACTTTTAAATGCAAATCCTCCTTTAACCTTACAAATATCACCTAGTCTTATATTATATAATCTCATCTTACCACTACTCTCTAAATTAATTCTTCAAGTTCATTTAAGTGGATTAATATCTCATCTTCTAGCTTCTTTATAGTTGAGATGATATCTTTTGGTTTATCAAATTCCAACTCTTCATACTTAACCTCTTTATATTTATTAATAGATAAGTCGTAGCCATTTTCACGAATTTCATCAGCCTTTACAAAGAAAGATTGTTCTGTACGTTCTCTTTCTTTTTCAGTCTCCAAATTATTAAACCTCTTCAAAATATCAGGGATATCATTAGACTCAATTGGATTACGCTTATCGTCTAAAGAGTAACCATCTGCTTTCATATCATAAAACCAAACATTACTTGTACCACCAGCACTTGTTTTTGTAAAAATTATTATTGCAGTAGAAACCCCTGCATAAGGCTTAAACACTCCCGATGGCATCGAAATAATTGCTTCTAGTTTATGGTTATCCACGATTTCCTGACGTATAGATTTATGAGCTTTAGAACTCCCAAATAAAACACCATCTGGAACAATAGATGCACAGCGTCCTCCCTTCTTTAACATTCGTAGGAACAGCGCTAAAAATAGGAGCTCTGTTTTTTTAGTTTTTGTTACTTTCAATAAATCACCTGAAACCGATTCATAGTCTAGAGAACCTTTGAATGGCGGATTAGCAAGAACTAATGTATATTGCTCATTATCTTTATTCTGTTCCGACAAACTGTCGCGGTAAGCAATATTAGGATTATCCACACCGTGCAGCATCATATTCATTGCACCAATTCGAAGCATAGTTCCGTCCATTTCAAACCCGTGGAACATATTCTGATTAAAATGTTCTCTTAAACCTTGAATAAGGAACATATCACTATGATTTTCTTTTAAGTACTCTCCTGCCCCTACAAGAAAACCAGCTGAACCTGCTGAAGGATCAACAATTATATCTTCTGGCATTGGCTTCATTAGACGGACAATCATATCAATAATATGTCGCGGCGTTCTAAATTGACCATTCGTTCCCGCTGTAGAAAGTTTTGACAGCAAATACTCATATAGATCTCCAAGAGTATCTTTTTTCCCATCAGAATTACTTGCTTGAAGTAATCCATTAATACCCGCCACGACTCTTGCTAGCAAAGATGGTGTTGGAATTACAAAAATAGCATCTTTCATAAATTTAGAGTAGATTGATTCTTTGCCGCCTAAATCTTTAATAAATGGAAAAACCTCTTGAGTTACAACTTCAAACATTTCATCAGGTCCCATATTAGAGAAAATAGACCAACGCAGTTGAGGCTTATCTTTAGGAAAAATACCTTCAAATTCTAAGCCTAGTAGCTCAGCATCCGCTTCCTTCTTTTTCTCATTATCATCTAAGCCTTTTATATAAAGTAGATAAGTAAACTGCTCAATCACAGTAAGTGGATTTGTAATACCGCCTGTCCAGAATGTTTCCCAGACTTTATCTATTTTGTTTTTTAATTCTCCAGTAATCATTATTACACCTCAAAAATAAAAGTCATATAAACACATATGTACCTTACATTATACAGCATTACCCCTTAGAAATATAATGACTGAATTCCTTCTAAAGACTTACCGATACCTCCTAAAGACCTATTTATAACAGTATTTAAAAATAAATAATTGGCTATAAAAAATATTTTAAAAAAAGTTTGATTTTTTTCTTCAGACCCTTGTTTTTTTTAAAAGTTAAAGAATATAATCCCGATGAAAAATTTAATAGAAGAAAAAGGAGAGAGTACATTTGAAAGTTATTCGCTGCTACGCCGCACCAGAAGAAGCAGTTAATGTAAAGAATATTATTCAAGATTTATTAGTTACTGAGTTAGACAAGATAATGAACTCACAATTAAAAGATGATTCTTTAACTGAAAGTAACAGCTTGGATAGTGACTGCGCTTGAGTTCTATTACATATAAAAGTAAAGCACTACCTAACAAAGAATTTATTCAGCAATTAGAAGAGCTTCAGAGGAAAGGTTATTTATCTCCTTTTCTCTTAGAAAGCTTCCTTAACTCACAAAAATGGAGAGACTATTATGAAACAAAACAAGTTTGAATTATTTCCTGGTCAAAAAAGAGGAATAATCAAAGTTTTTATAAATTGCGCAGAGAATCGAGAACCTGTTCAGTTACAACTTGAATTGAAATTTGAAGACTGAATTATATAAGTAACCGAAATCACCTTTGTATAAAATATGCCTACTTGCGTCAAAGCTGGTAGGCGGAGGTGTATTTTATGCGAAGAAAAGTTCAATTACAAACAGAATCAGAAGTAAACACTGTTACAGATTTATGGATTCAACATCTAATTCAACGTATTATCGTTGAACAATTAGAGATTCCTCATAGACTACAAGCTAAATTGCTTTATCAAACGTTAGAGAAGGGAAAGAAATAAAAAATGAATAATCAACAGCAAAATAAATATAAAGTTTTTTTTAGACGTGTTAGTACAGTTGGACAAGATCTAAATATGCAAGAGTCAGCAGATGCAATATACCGTCAAAAGTATCTTCCCAGTGAAATTTTTATTATTAACGAGTATGGGGTTTCAGCAAATAAATTGAGTATTGAACGTCGACCTGAAATGAAAAAATTAATCACTATGATTCAAAATAGCCAAGTTAAAACCATTTATGCTTTTGATCGTTCTCGGCTATTCCGTGATTTTTACGAATCAAACTATTTTGTATGGCTATGCAAAAAACATAATGTTCAAATTGTTTTCACATCAAGCGGTCATCAAGAAGCAACAGATAGTACTCTGATTGAAGGAGTAATGAACATTGTGGGAGATATCGAAGGGAAAAATATTGCACGAAGAAGCGCAGAGGCACGAAAAAGATACCCTGCTAAAAAATTCGGATACATTAAACAAAAAGAAACAAAAAAATACGTTAAAGATTCTATAAAGAAAAACGCTATTGGAGAATTTTTCAAAGATGTATCAAAAATCCAAACAATTAAGGAGTTAGATGTAGTATTACAGCGCTATAAAAAAGGCCTAAAAAAGACGCCAGATGAACTTCTTAAACTTGCAACTGATCCTTTTTACGCCGGATATGATTTAAGTAACGGCGAAAATAGACTTTCACACGTTGAACCCTATTTATCGTTAGCACAATTCAAAGATTTACAGACAAAAAATGTGATTATTTCAAAATACGTAGAGAAAAAAGAACAGCTAATAGCCGAGGACATTTTCCAACCGTATTGCGGAAAATGCAAGAAGTTAATGAAATTTCACTTTAATGTCTTGGAAGATAAAGCTTGGTACTATTGTTCAAGTAAATCAAACCATCCAAAAATTATTCTATCAACTAAAGATTTGATTTGCATCATTAATACAACTTTAGATAAAGCCCTTAGGCAGCTTAACACAGAGAAAATCATTAAAGATTCTCGTGCTTACCTTCGATATATCCGAAAGCCTATTGACGAAAAATTAACATCGATTTCTAAGAAGAAGAACCGAATACTCCAAAAAATCATTATAGAAAATGATGAGCTAACAAATTGGAGAGAGCACCCTTCTTATATTGAATTATCTAATTTAGAAGATAATCAGCAGCTATTTCTCAGTGAAATTAACACAAAGGAAGAGCTGTTGTTAGAAAATAAGTATTTAACTAAATTAACAAAAGAATATTTGAATAACTGTAAAAAGACGAACCTTTTCTTTCTTATGTCTATGCTCATTAAACGTCTGGATGTTTATCCCCAGGCGATAAACATTGAAATTAGCAAATTTGACTATCTTGCAGACTTTCAAAGCCAATATATTTTTGATGAAGGTGAACTCGTATGAGGCTAGCATTTGGGTATATTCGAAGATCTTCTTATAAACAACAGGAAAATAACAGCGTGGAAATTCAAAAACAACATATTCAAGAATTCGCTAAAAGAAATCAATTAAATGTACCAGATGATTTTATTGTTATTGAAGATGTTACAAGTGCATTTTCCAAGCGAGCAAATCAGAGAAAGGAGCTAATGAAACTAAGGGAGAAAATGATTGAAATGAATGTTCCAATCGTTATTTTTCACGAGGTTTCTCGTATGGATAGGACGGGGTATTCTTTCACAATCGATTTTTATCGCCCATTATTAGAAAGTTTACCTAATCTTGAAGTATACACAACACAATCAAACGACCCTATTGATCCAGATAGTATGAATTTAAAGATGAACTTCCTATTGTTTCAACACGAATCAGAGGTAAAGTCGGAGCGTGCATTGAGCAACTTGAAAGCTGAACTTCAACAAGAAAGACCTGTTCGTCCTGGTTCAACTATACCTTATGGATATACACAAATAGATAAACAGCTTGTACCAAACAAAGACGCTGAAGTAGTTTCGTTCATTTCCTTTCTTTACAGCTGGGGAAAATCACTAAAGAAGATTGCTCTCCTCTTAAACGAAGCTGGTGTTCCTTCGCCTAAAGGAAAACAATGGCGTTCAAGTACCATAGAAAACATACTTAAAAATTCTGTTTATACAGGTAATCTCACTTGGAATATTCCAAAGATAAAAGATGAAAAAAATGTTTTCATCTTTAAAGGGTCACACGAACCTATAGTAAGTGATTTTCACCTTCAGTTACATCAATACAACAAAAAAGTTCAAATAGCATTCGGTCGGCTAGATACGCCTTTTCTGTTTCTTAACAAGCTTAGGTGCCATCACTGCCACCAGACTATGGTCACTCAAAATGGTTCCACTAAACGTAATGGAACTACGTATCAATATCATTATTATGTTTGCAAGCATTGCCAATATAAAGTATGTATTCACGACGTTCATAAAAGTTTAGTTCCAATGATTTTTGAGTGTGTTCAACAACTTGCATTATCAGAACAAAATAAAAAACTAACTTTAGAGGTACTTAAACAAATGAAAGCTAAATTTGAAAAGGTAGTTCTTGAAATAAACGTTACTATCAACAATCTCTCCAAAAAGTTAAAACAAGCACAGGAAATAAACGATCGTGAGTTAGAGCTACAAATATTAGCTATGCTGAACCAAAATCAAAATTCGTTATTAGAATATGAAAAGGTGTTAAATGCCTTGGATAACTATTATCGAGCAGTTGAATTAGACCACTTCTTTCCAAGATTCAACGAAATTTTAGAGCATCAATTAGACACCTCAGAAAAAAGACTGATTATCTTATACTTTGTTGATTTCATCCTGATTTCAACTGATCAAAAGCCACATATTCATTATAAGACTAACATCTTTGATTTCTTACAGCCTGCTTGCAGTGAATAATGGATGCACTATCGAAATTAAAACAAATTGATTGGTCGAAAAACCGAACACAATTTATTAGAAATTTAACTGTTTAGCATCAACTGCAGAAATCCCTTGTTATAAGGGATTTTATCTAGGGCTTGTTCGATAATACGTCCAAACTGGTATACCAATTTGGACGTATTCCCGAAAAGTATTATCAGTATGGACAAACTACCGAAATTTATACATAGACCAATTACTACAACAAGGAGAATTTTTATGTCAATACAAATTATTTCACACTATATTTTTTTTAGAATTAAAACAACGGTCCTCACTATTTCTTCAAGCGCAGCATCGCCTTTACAAAAGATTAATTTTGGCGGTGATTTCATATGAGATGTGCTGTATATGCCCGTGTTTCAACTAAATTTGATTCTCAGAAAACCTCTATCGGTAATCAAATTGATTTCTTTCATCACTATGCTGCTCAGAAAAACTGGGAAATCACAAAAATTTATACAGATGAAAGCTCCGCTACAAAAGGACGTGGGAAAGGCTTAAAAGCTCTGATTGAAGATGCTAAAAAAGGTCTGTTCGATGTAATTTTAGCTAAAGAACTCTCTCGGTTGGCTCGTAATGGTCGTTTATCTTATGAACTGCGAGATACTTGCCTAGCAAATAAAATTCATATGGTGTGTCTTGATCATTCAATTGATACTACTAACGGAGATATGGATAAGTTCGGGTTATATACTTGGATTTATGAGAATGAAGCTGCTAACACTAGCAGACGAAACAAACAAGCAAAACAGGCAAAGGCGCGAAGAGGTCTGTTTGTGGGTTCTACTGCCCTTTATGGTTATTATAGCGAAAATGGCAAACTTCAAATTCGTGACGATGAAACTTCCAATGTAGTACGCCGTATATTTGACTGCTATTTAGAAGGGACTGGGATGGACTCTATTGCCAAATCTTTAACAGCCGAAAAAATCCCTACCCCTTCTCAAATAGCTAAAAAGAAAAATGCATCTCATTTGTGGCACGCTTCTACCATCAAAAATATTTTAAAGAATCAACATTATTGTGGCGATTTAGTTCAAAATAGAACTGAAACTATTGCAGTAACAACTACAAAGCGTCGTGCGCTTGGTACAGATAGCCTTATCATTCATCAAAATACACACGAACCAATTGTTTCAAGAGAAGTTTTTCAAGCTGTACAGAAGATGTTACAAAGTAGAACTCGGAGTGCTACAGCTCCTAAAAAGCACTTTTTTACAAATATGTTGTATTGTGAAGATTGCAAGCGAGGTATGTGGTATAAAGCTAATCAAAAAGCATATCGGTGTGGTGGAAACCTTAAGTATGGAGACACTTACTGCTTGAATAGAAAGGTTGTTCGAGAGAAAGATCTCAAGAACGTCATTCTTAGTGATTTACAAGAGCTATCTCAGTCTTTCCACAATGATTCTTTTACGGAAAATTTATTGAATAAAGCTAATAAGAAACTCAAAAAAATGCAGCAAGAGCTAATTAATGTAGAGCATCAAATTAAAGAGTTACGTAAAAGAAAACTAGTCTATGTTAATTTATACACAGAACAGGCAATAACAAAAGAAGAACTAATTGAGTATAAAGAGTTAGTTGACCAAGAACTTAAAGAGCTGGATATCAATAGAGCTCAACTTGATCAAAAACTTACTGAAGGTCAAAGTGAAGGTTACACTAATGATTTAGTTAACAAATTAAAGACCTCTTTCTTAGTAAAAGATCTTGCTCCACAAACCTTACATTCTTTAGTAAAGAATATTACCTGTACAACTGAAGGGATTATTCAAATTCATTACAACTTTGCGGATGACCTCAGAGAGAATTAATGAGAAAGTAAAAAAGAAGTTGCTCTGATATTAAAAAGTTCTCTTTTAAGCTACTCTCTAAAAACTTATACATAAATGACAATATTGTGGACGCAGCTCTCTTTTTACGGAATGTCTTTTCTATATATTTTCTGAATCAGCATTTCATTAAAAAGATCATTAATGTTCATTCAATTTGCTTTTTCTTAGTTATCATTTTTAATACATAGTTGAATGCTACTCATTTCCTAACCGAATATATAGTGATATTTTACCTAAATTGCATTTTTTATAGTAATATTAAAATGTAATTTTAGTAAATATCAGAAAAATATGAGGAGAAAAGATCTATGGCAAAAAAATTACTAACTGATAATGATTTTATTCAGTTGAAACATTCATTAAATTTATTTGATCCTTTTAGAGTTTTAGGAGTTGTAAGATCAGAAAACAGGCATTCAAATGTTTTAGCTTGGTTATTAGACCCTAATGGAAATCATCAAATCAAAGATGAATTTATTAATAACTTTCTTCGTTCTGTTTTACTTTATAATGATTGTGATAAAGAGTTTCCGAATATTAAATTATATTCTTATGTGGAATACGATGAAATTTACGATGAGCACACCCTTGATTTTAACGATGTAAAAATAATAAGAGAATGGTCAGAAAATGGAAATCCTGAAGATAGAAGAATTGACATATTGGGTATATCAGAAGAACATAAGCTAGTATTTTTTATTGAAAATAAAATAGACTCAACAAAGGGATCTAAACAGTTAGAAGACTGTTACAATATTGTTAAACGGTGCTTTGATGGATATACAATCTTACCTATTTTCTTAACTTTAGACTATGAAGAGTTGAGCGGAACAGAAGAGATGTATAAAACATTTTCTTATGATCATTTAAGTTACCTTATACAGAGAAGTACAAAGGATGCTGAAACAGTCAAAACCTTTATCCTGCATTATCTCAATATTCTTGAAGAGCTTACAGTTCTTAAGGAAAACGTTTTCAATCAATGTCAAAGTTTAAATAATAACCATAAAGCCATAATTGATAATCATACATTAACTAGAGATCTAAGCTTGGAAGATAAAAGCACCATTAAATTTTTGAAATTCAACCAGAAAATTAATAATAGAATATTCAAAAGAGCATCTAGAAGATTTGCAGAAAATTTCAGGCATACTGTAAATGGATATCCGAAACAAGAATATAGCAACATTGCTCATAAATATAACATTACATTTAAAGAGTTCTGGTTTACAAACTCAGGTTGGCTTAAACCATATCTTTGGAAGACTGAAATTCCACCAAATGCATTAATGTTTAAAGATAAAAAATGGCCATTACCTTATCCAATAAGTTTTAAATTTATAAGGAAAGAAAATAAACTCACTCTCCAGTTATTATGTAGTCCCGAAGAGCTTTTTAAAGAATATTTTCCCGATAAGACATTAGAAGATCTACTAAAATTATTGGAAGAACACGCCCAGTCTAAGTATGCTGATGAATTGAATTACATTTTAAAAAAGCCTTATCACATTTTGTGGAAAATAAGTGAAGACTTTACCGATTGGGGAAATGTAAACTCATTATATTCTAAAATGAGCGATATGTATCTAGAAACTGGCGGGAAAAACCATTTTCTGGATCAAACACTCTTATTCGATCTTCATCTCGTGTTAAAAGAATTAAAAGAAGGGCCAGACAGCCTTTAAAAATTAACAATAAAACATAAAGATAAGCTGATCATATTTCTATATGATCGGCTTTTTTTAGTTATACCCTTTTCTTCAAAAAATAATTACTCCTCCCCTCATCAATCCCTTCTTTCGCTAATCTCATAAGTCATTTCTTGTGTCATTCATTAAAAAAGCACCCCTGAATAGAACCCTTTACTCTAATAGGTAGCTTCTTTTTTATTATTAGTTGTACAAGTCATAACTTATGTTGCATTCAAAGCGTTTATACGGCTAATAATTTAAGAATACAAAATTTGGTTAATACTAAACCTATAACCCGTTAACATCTCAATATAAAATTACTATTGGTGGTGATTGTATATGAGGTGCGCTATCTATGCCCGTGTTTCAACAGAGTTTGATTCACAAAAAACATCTATTGATAATCAAATTGATTTATTTCGTAACTATGCTAACGAAAACAACTGGGAAATCGTTAAGGTTTACACTGATAAAAAATCTGGAACAAAAGTTGACAGACCGGGTTTAAAATCCTTAATTGCCGATGGAAAAGCTAAATTATTTGATGTGATTTTAGCTAAAGAACTTTCTCGCTTAGCTCGAAACGGTCGTTTATCTTATGAATTAAGAGACATTTGTCAGTTAAATAATATTCATATTGTTTGCCTTGATAACTCCATTAACACTCTTACTGGCGAGGTACAGAACTTTGGTTTATATGCTTGGCTTTATGAAAACGAATCTTTAAATAATAGTCGAAGAAATAAAGCATCCAAGCGTACAAAAGCTGTTAGAGGCGAGTTCACAGGATCTAACCCTACGTATGGGTACTATAACGATGGTGGCAAATTAAAAATTCGTCACGATCAATCACCTGACATCGTCCGTCGGATATTTAACTGTTATTTGGAAGGAACAGGAATGGACTCTATCGCCAAAACTTTAATAGCTGAAGGTGTTCCCACCCCTTCGCAAGTAGCTAAAAAAGCAAATGCGTCTACTTTATGGCACGCTTCTACCATTAAAAACATCTTGAAGAATCGACACTACTGTGGTGATTTAGTTCAACATAAAACAGAAAGGATCTCAGTAACTACTACGAAGCGACGTACTCTTGATGAAGAAAACCTTATTGTTCATCGAGATATGCACGAATCCATTATTTCAAGAGAGACTTTTGAAGCTGTACAGAGAATGTTACAAAGCAGAACTCGAATAGGCAAAGCACCTAAAAAGCATCTCTTCACAAATGTATTATACTGTAAAGAATGTGGACGAGGTATGTGGTATAAATTTAACCAAAAAGGATATAGGTGTGGTGGAAACCTTAAGTATGGCGATTTTTATTGTTTAAACAAAAAAGCTGTTAAAGAGCTCAAATTAAAGGAGATAGTTCTTGCTTACTTAAAAGAGCTATTTCAGGCCTTTCAAGATGATTCTATGATGAAAAGCCTGATGAAAAAGCTCGAGCAAAAACAGCAAGAATTTCAAAAAGAAATGTCTAATGTGAATAATCAAATTCAAGATTTACGCTTAAAAAAGCTTGAATACCTTAATTTATATACTGAACAGGTAATAACCAAACAAGAGTTAATTGAATATAGAGAGCTAACAGACAAAAAACTTAAAGAACTAGATATAATTAAAGCTCAAATTCATCAAAATCTTGAAGAATGTACAAATGAAAATTACACTATAGAGTTAGGTAATAAATTAAAGAATTTCTTTCCACTTAAAGACCTTGACTCTAAATTGTTACATTCCTTAGTAGAAAAAATAACCGTTTGCATAGACGGGAATATTGATATTCACTATACCTTTATAAATCCTTTTCAGAACAAATAAAAGACAACTTCCCCCAAAGGGTTAGTTGCCTTCTTTTAAAATGAGTTGCGAGACACATTCCACGTGCGCCGTATGAGGGAACATATCAACAGGCTGAATGTAATCAACATGATAAGCCTTCGACAGCTGCTGCACATCTTTCGCTAATGTGGATGGATTACAAGAAACGTAAACCACTTTCTTTGACTTCACTTGTAAAATCGTTTTTAGAAGCTTGTCATCACAGCCTGTTCGCGGCGGGTCAACGACGATTACGTCTGGCTTCCAGCCTTCTTTTACCCACTTCGGCATCCACTTTTCAGCTGGACCCGTCACATATGTGGCATGCTCAAATCCATGATCTTTGGCATTTTTTCTCGCGTCTACAATCGATTCTTCAATCGTATCCATTCCGCGAATTTCTTTGGCATCTTTAGCAAGCCATAAGCCAATTGTACCTACTCCGCAGTAAGCATCTACAATTTTTTCATTGCCTGTTAGCGCAGCTGCTTTTTTTACTTCATCATATAGCTTCACTGTTTGAAGAGGATTCAACTGGAAAAATGCACGCGCTGAAAGTTCGAACGAGATATCTCCTAACGTTTCTTGAATCACCGACTTTCCAGCGAGTGTAAACGTTTCGTCTCCAAAAATAAGCGATGTTTTTTGGCCGTTTACGTTTTGTACGAGCGATTTCACTTCCGGTAGGCGGCGCTGAATTTCTTTAATCAGCAGCTCTTTTTTCGGAATTTCTTGTTTAGCCGTGATCAAGACAATTTGCACTTCACCCGTTTCAAATCCTACTCGAGATACGATGGTACGTACAATACCACGGCGTTTGCGTTCATTGTAGATAGGAATTTGAAGATCTTGTAAAATTCGTTTTATTTCTTTTGTCACGTGATTCGTGGCTCCATGCTGAATAGGACAGTTTTCAATGTCAATCAGTCGATGAGAATTCAGTCCATACAAACCAGCGATGACTTTTTGTTTATCTACACCTACTTGGAACTGTGATTTATTACGATAGCCCCAAGGATCTTCCATGCCAATTGTTTGGCGTGTTTTTTCCTCTACTTTTTTTAATGAACTGTGACGTTCGAACGCTTGCAGAACAATATCGCGCTTAGATTCTAGCTGACCTTCATAGGATAAGTGCTGAAGCTGACAGCCTCCGCACTGTTCATAAATAGGACAGGGCGCATCTACGCGATGAGGAGATTTTTTGCGAATTCGCTTGATTTTCCCTTCCGCAAACTTATGCTGGACATTTGTTGCTTCTACAACCACTTCTTCATTTGGTAATGCTCCTGGTACAAAGACGACTTGGCGCTTAAAATATCCTACGCCTTCTCCATTAATACCGAGTCTTTTTATCGTTAACGGAAACGTTTGTCCTTTTTGAACTTTCATTTCAGTTTTTGGTTTATTCATGAGACCAACTCCGATTAGTTTAAATTCTTTATATAGTTATTAACGGTCCTTAGCTGCTTAAAACCTATTAGACCGTATCGCTTTAAAAAAGACATCAACGCATATTATAACACTTCAACAGCAAAAAACCGACAGGAGAAACATTCCCGTCGGTTTTTATCTTTATTTCGTTTCAGAAGGACTTTTCTTCATTTGTTTGCGTTCGTTCATTAAATCATCAATACTTTTAAACGTATAGCCCTGCTTTTTTAAATCCACAATTGCTTGATCTAATGCATCTGCGTTATCCTTTGAAACGGTATGCAGAAGCATGATTGCACCTGGATGTATTTGAGCCATCATATTGTCGTATGAGTAGCGCCAGCCTTTTTGTTCATTCACTTTCCAGTCAACGAATGCAAGTGACCAAAATACATTCGTATAGCCCTCTTGCTTTGAAAGAGCTAGCGTTCGTTCACTAAATACACCTCTAGGTGAGCGAAGATACTTCATTTCATCACGACCAGTAATATTCTTGTATTCATCTTTTACTTTTTGTAATTCCTCTTTAAAACGTGCGTCATCCACTTGAGTTAAGTCAGGGTGATGCCATGAATGATTGCCGACAATATGCCCTTCTTTTACCATTCGCTTAATTAGCTTAGGCTCTTCTTTTAAATAGTGTCCTGTTACAAAGAACGTGGCAGGAACCTTTCTTTTTTTGAGCACGTCTAATACCTGCGGTGTATAACCATTTTCATAACCGTTGTCAAACGTTAAATAAATATTTTTTTTATTTGTATCTCCGAGGTAAAAAGCATCATACTTAGCAAGAATTTGTTCATAAGCTGTACCTGCGGATGCGGGCTTGTGATTTTTACTTTTTTGAAATCCCCAGCTGATCGGAGTGTTTGGATACATTTGTGCTTCAACAGATGCTATGCCTGTTGACATCACGAATAAAAAAACGAGAAAAAAGGTGAACCGGCGCATAAGAAGCTCCTTTCGGAAGTCATTTTACGCTTAGTATCCACTCAATTTTCTCGTTCATGAACGTTACTTTTTACCATACGTTCCGGACGTATGTTTATTTAAATACCGGTTCTTTAAATTGCTCAAGCTTTTCAAATGAAGACTTGTCTACATCTGCATGCAAGCTGTTTCCGTGTGAATCCATCGTCACTACAGCTGTAAAGCCTTCTACTTTTAAATGCCACATTGCTTCAGGAATACCGAACTGCATCAAATCAACGCCTTCTACGCTCTTGATACAATCAGCATAGTACTGTGCAGCTCCACCGATCGCATTTAAGTACACACCGCCATGCTCTTGAAGAGCAGCAAGCGTTTTAGGACCCATACCGCCTTTACCGATAACCGCGCGGATACCAAATTTCTTCATAATATCTCCTTGGTAAGGTTCTTCACGGATACTTGTTGTTGGTCCTGCAGCGGTTACGTGCCATTTTTCATCTTCATCTTTTAACATAACCGGACCACAGTGATAAATGATTTGTCCATTTAAATCAATTGGCGCATCGTGATCTGTTAAATGCTTATGAATAGCGTCGCGTCCTGTGTAGAGCATACCGTTGATGCGCACCACGTCGCCAACTTTTAATTCACGAATTTGCTCTTCTGTAATAGGTGCTTGTAATACAACTTCTTTTGTTTCATCCGCATTTTGTTTGTCTTCTGCGCCTGCATTTTTATTAAAATCTACTTCTTCGCCTTCTTGATACAGCCACTCTTGAACGCTTCCTGTATCGGCATTAATTTTAACGCCCAAACGACGGTAAGCCCAGCAGTTATACGCAACTGACACATAGAAGCTAGCAGGAATACGATTAATTACGCCGACTTTACAGCCAAGTAATGTCGTTTCTCCGCCAAAGCCCATTGTACCAATTCCTAACTTATTGGCATTTTCCATTACATACTCTTCTAATTCTTTCAGCTGAGAATTTGGATTTTCGTCATCTAAATTTCGGAACAGCTGCTCTTTTGCTAATTCATAGCCTGTTGTACGGTCGCCACCGATTCCAACACCAATGACGCCGGCACTACAGCCTTGACCTTGTGCTTGATACACAGAGTGCATCACACATTTACGAATGCCGTCTAAATCACGGCCAGCTCTACCTAAACCTTCTACTTCACAAGGCAGGCTGTACTGAATGTTTTTATTTTCACAGCCGCCGCCTTTTAAAATAAGACGCGCATCAATATAGTCATTTTCCCACTGTTCAAACTTAATAACCGGCGTGCCGCCGCCTAAATTATTACCGCTGTTTTCTCCCGTTAACGAATCTACGGAGTTAGGGCGAAGCTTTCCGTGCTTTGTTGCTTCTTCAATTGCCCAATAAATCGCTTCTTTAATTTGAAGCTGATTCACTCCTACAGGGGTTTTAATTTTAAATGTTGGCATACCCGTATCTTGACAAATTGGCGATAAATTATCATCCGCCATCTTAATATTATTGGTAATGGTCGCTAAAGACATTGCTGCACGCGTTCCTGCATTTTCACGCGCTTTTGCCTTTGCGATAGCACGTCGAACGTCTTTTGGCAATTTTGTAGATGTTTCAACAATTAAATCGTACATGCTTTGTTTTAAAGCTTCAATCATCACTTAATTCCTCCCATATCCCGCTAATGTATGTATTTATCTATCTGTCGTACAACTTTCAAAATTTATTATACTCCTTCAAAAATTGTTTCGAAAGACCTTTATAGGAGGATTTCCACTTCAAGCAAAAAAGCGCTAGTTTTTCTAGCGCTTTTTCCTTTGTTCATTCTTTATCTTTTTTAAACTGCTCACATTTTGCTTCAAGGTCATCAATCATCGTAATCAAACGGTCAATGTCTTCTAGATCTGTGTTTTCAGGCTCCATGGAGTCTAATACGTGTACAAACATATTTAAACGATCTTTTAAATAACGTACTTGTGAATCTTTATCTCGAACGGCGTTTCCCACTTTAAACCCTCCTGATATAGCTTTTTCATTCGTATTTCTTTATATCCTAACGAATACTTTCATATTTGACAACTAAAAGCAATAAAATCCATAATAGTCACTGGTGTCCGTTTTGAATGAGACGTATAATTTAGTCTATCAGGACGGACCGTGAGATGTTTTCATCATCATTTCACTTTACGGAAAAATAAAAGGAGTTTTTTTATGGCCACTTTACAACGAATTACCCCGGAGTTCGATCCGTGGGAAGCGTATTTAGATATGAAACAATATGGCAAACCGACGCTTACAAACGTTGAATTCACCACAACGACACTTTGTAATATGCGATGTGAGCACTGCGCAGTTGGATATACGCTGCAGCCAAAAGACCCAAACGCACTGCCGCTTGATTTAATTTTAAAACGTCTGGATGAAATTCCAACTCTTCGAGCGTTAAGCATTACCGGCGGAGAGCCGATGATGTCTCTATCTTCTGTGAAAAATTATGTGGTGCCTTTATTAAAGTATGCACATGAACGAGGTGTCCGTACACAGATTAATTCAAATTTAACATTAGATCTTGCTCGTTACGAACAAATCATTCCTTATTTAGATGTTTTACATATTTCTCACAACTGGGGAACGATGGACGATTTTGTGGAAGCTGGCTTTGCAATGATGGAGCGAAAGCCTACTTATGAGCAGCGCGCCAAATATTTCGACCGTATGATTGAAAACAGCCGCGCGCTTGTAAAAGCAGGTGTAACCGTATCAGCTGAAACGATGTTAAATAAACGTACGCTTCCTCATATGGAAAAGATTCATCGTCAAATTGTTGATGAAATGCTTTGTCAGCGTCATGAAGTACACCCTATGTATCCAAGTGACTTTGCTAGCACTCTAGAAACATTATCTCTTCCTGAAATGCGTCAAGCTATTCATCACCTTCTTGATATTCGAGATGAAAATGTGTGGATGCTATTCGGCACGTTACCATTTTATGCATGCAGCAATAATGAGGAAGACTTAACGCTCTTACAGCGCTTATATAGCAGTAAAAATGTAACTGTTCGAAACGATCCAGACGGGCGCTCTCGCCTAAATGTAAATATTTTCGACGGAGATATTATCGTAACGGATTTTGGTGATACGCCTCCTCTTGGCAACATTCAAGATACAAAGCTTACAGACGCTTTTGATACGTGGCAGCAAAGCACAATTTCTAAAGAACTTAGCTGTCATTGTTCAGCAGTGTCTTGTTTGGGACCTAATATTTTGGTGAAAAACAGCTATTATCAAGATACTGATTTCAGCAAACTCCAAGCGAGCATTACAAAATAACAAAAAAGAGATTCCATCGTGGGAATCTCTTTTTTGTTATCTCGGCTGGTCATAAGCTCCAAAGCTTAAGGAAACATAATCTTGTACTGGAATCCATGCTCCAATTCCTTGAGACGTTACATTTCTCACCACAATTGAGCGCTTGCTGCCTTTTACTGTGACATACACTTCTCCATATGTTACTTTTCCCTTTTCACTTACAGCAGGCGTATACGCATACAGATAACCTACTTTTTTAGGAGCTACGTTATAGACCTGGTCTTTTTTCGTTCCGGCACCTACAAACGTTTGAAATGATAAAGTGAGCTTTGTTTTTTTAGCTGCTTCAATTAGCATCATTTGTTTAACATGATCAGGCTGAGGCACTTTTGCTGTTAATCCGCCTTTTACATGACTTTGATTTTCCTGACTGTACATCATTTTGTACTGAGTTTTTCCTGCTCTGTTATCATAATGATTTGTATTGATTCGCTGGTGCTGCCAGTTAACGTTTGTTTCTGTTGATTCGTAATTTAATGGCCACTGTCCTAAAAAGACGGTTGCTCTGAAACCAATTGCCCATGGAGTTTTAGAAATGTTTGATTCATTTAATATACGAATTAAATCAGGGTTTTCAATTTTTACATTTGATGTTTCAATGAGCTCTTTTGTAAACTCACTCGGCTGCAAATATGGCGTGTCTTGACTAGCATTTGGATAGGTATTTTCTTTTGAAATATTTAAAGCTGAAGAAGGCACGTTGATGGTAGGCTGAGCTGTTTTAGCAATGGCGATCTTCGTTGAACATGAAAATGAAATAATGATGGTAAACACAAATAAAAGCAATTTACGTAACATCTAGAAACTCCTTTCAACATCGTTAATGAATGCAACCATAGTTTTTTCAAACATCTCCTGTTTTATCCTGAATACCGAAAGGGAAATTCTTCTATTTACTTACACAAAAAGAATCCGAACGATTCATCGTTCGGATTCTTCCTTCCACTAAAACATGTTTGTCCCAGCTTCTTCTTTTTTAAATAAGATAAAAACCAATTCCCATAATAATATAAGCACCTAAAAGAGTTGCACCTTCGAACCAGTTTGTATCTCCGTCATTAGAAATAGCAATCGTTAAAAATACGGCCGTTACCATGGCAATCAACTCAGGCCAGGTAAAGACAAGAGACATTTGGCTTTCGAACATCAGCGAAACTAACACTAATATTGGTGCTACAAACATCGCGACTTGTAAAGTGGATCCAACAGCAATTTCAACCGCTACACCCATACGATTTTTCACGGCCATAATAATAGCCGAAGCATGCTCTGCCGCGTTCCCAACAATCGCTACAATGATGACCCCGATGAACAGCTCACTCCACCCAAAACTTTCGGATACAATTTCGATTGTACTAACCAGGCTTTCGGATACGTAAGCTACAGCTAACGTAGACAAAAAGAGAACAGTAATCGCTTTCCACATTGACCATTCTGGCTCCTCATGTTCTTCCACTTCTTCACTTTTATGCTGATACACGCCTCGGTGCGTTACCAGCTTAAAAAATAACGCCGCTAAGTACAAGATGATGAGAATAATGGATATTCCCACACTCAGGGACATGGTCTTCGCTTCGTCCATTTCGCTAGCAAACACTTCAGGAATAACAAACGCAACGATAACGGCAAAGATCAATAATCCAGAATTATGTCTTGCATCATAGACATTAAATTCTTGACGCTTAAATTTTAATCCCCCGATGAAGAATGAAAGACCGCCTACAAGAAGGAGATTTCCTAATACAGAACCGGTTAACGATGCAAGAACCACAGCTGTAAGGCCTTCTTTTAGAGCAAAAATAGAAATAATTAATTCTACAGCGTTACCAAACGTAGCATTTAATAGACCGCCTATTCGAGGACCAGCTACAACAGCTAAGCTCTCTGTTGCTCTCCCCATGAAAGCTGCGAGGGCAATGATTGTTAAACAGTAAATAATAAACATAAGAACATCTGACCAGTGCATCATGTGCCCAATAACAGATAGCGGCACCCCAAGAATAACCGCTATAAGAAAAATCCGATTGATCATCGATATGTACACCTACCTTATTCATTTTTTGACAACAAAATCAATCATATCAAATTAATGGAATTTGTATAGACTCACCGTCAATGTTAGTATTTTTAACCTATTTTTATAAATGATAAACCCTTAATTGATTTTTGATTAAGATAGTTAAAAATCAGCCAAACTACCAAGGGTAAAAAGATATAAGAAGGAGTGAAAAAATGAGCAATAATGATGTGAAAAATCAAATTTTATCCGTATTGGATGACTATACAATTGGAACGTTAGCTACAATTCAAGATGGAAAACCTTATTCGCGCTTTATGATGTTTTTTCATGAAGATCTTGTGCTCTACACCGCCACCAATAAAGATACCCATAAAGTCGAAGAACTAGAAAAAAACCCTTACGTTCATATTTTGTTAGGCTATGATGGGCAAGGTTGGAGTGATCCGTATGTAGAGGTAGAAGCCAAAGTAAATGTAGAAACAAACGAAGAGTTAAAAAAGAAATTTTGGAATGAAAAGTTAAAAGAGTGGATTAAAAGTCCAGATGACCCAAATTATTTGCTTCTTCAGCTGACTCCTGAACGCATGCGCTATTTTGATAAAGCCGGAAGCAAACCAAAGGAAATATGAGATTGAGACGTAGCTAAGTCCATTCCATCTAAAGACGAACAAATGGGAGCAAGGAGCTGAACCGCTTGTAACAACACCATAAAAAATCCGAACGAATTTGATTCATCGTTCGGATCTTCTTCAACTAAAATACTTTTGTACCAACCTCATTTAATTTCGAAGGTTTCTGTCACTTCAATACTGTCAATAACCGACTGTAGCATCGAACAATTTTTTCGTGCTAGCTCAATTGATTTTTCAATTTTGTCTAATGGAAGGTCTTCTCCTGTGATGATATAGTGCAAATGAATTTTTTCGATTCGCCCCGCTTTTTCATCATTTCGCGTCACATCAGCTTGGATGCGTAAATCGGAAAAAGCGATTCTTTTTTTCTCTAGAATCTTTCTTAACACGCCTCCGCTGCAAACAGCAATGGAGGATACCATTAACTGATACGGCCGAAAGCCATACTCTTCATCTCCAGCGATATGTAGCTCCCCATAAGGAAGATCTGTCGTAAACCCCGCTTCTTTTTTCATGTTAAATTCCATTTTCTTCACTCCTTTACTTCATTATAAACCGCTTTTTATATAACCAACTACTCTCAATATGGATACTTGTTACACCGTCACCATAAAAAAATCCGAACGAATTTGATTCTCCATCAAGAATCTCAATTCATCGTTCGGATCTTCTTTCAACTAAAATACTTTTGTCTCAGCCTTTTTTATGACTCTGTGTTAAATTAATTTTCCGGCGCGAATATCATTTGTCATTCCTTCGTAAGGCGCTTGAGCGATAACTTCCTCATTGTTCGCTCCGACATTTTTGATAAATGTAATGTCAGCAAATTCGGGTACAACGTATTTCGGATATGTTTCGTATTTTTCACGGGATTCATGCATTAAATCAAGATGATCATTTTGATAGCACACGGTAATTTCAGGATGTTCATGTACCCATTTTGGGAAGAAAATAATGCCGTGCATCCGTTTTTCATCAGGCATAAAGTTCAAAGATACATCTGTTCCAGTCGGCTCAGTCCACGATACTTTATATACACCTTCTGTTAATTTCACAATATCTACTTTTTGGTCGCGAACCCATCGTCCTGCTACCATTCCGCTATGAATACGATAATCGATTGTATTTTCGTTTTTGATATAAATTTCATATTCCCATCCGTTTTCGTATGTGTAAATCATATGATTTCCAATAAATTTTTCCATTTTTATATCGCCCCTTTGATGTATAACACTTCGTATATGTCTAACACAACGCGGTCTGGGTGTCTCACAGCAATGCCTAGAAAAACGCAGTTGTGTAAGCGTTTATATTTTGCACTTCCTGTATGACCAATGACAATCGCTGTACCGACATTGATTGTGAATGTCGCTATTTTCTTAAGTACTGGTTCTATCATAGCGATCACTTCTTTATTGTAAATAAAAACATGTAACTATTTACATGTTTTATTCTACTCTTCTTATACAAAGATGTCAAACAGACAGCAACGACCGTTTACAACCTTGTCAATAAAGCGTTTTCCTTGTACGATTAAACAGTTAGATTGACAAAATATAGATAAAAAGAGGTTGAATGCTATGAGTGCTACTCATAAACAACGTTTCTGGATTTTAGTTAGCCTTGTCGCCATTTCTGGATTCAGCCAAGGTATGCTGCTGCCTTTAATTGCTATTATTTTTGAGAAAGACGGTCTTTCTTCTACTATAAACGGATTAAACGCAACTGGATTGTACCTAGGCATTTTATTTATTTCTCCTTTCATGGAAGCGCCGCTTCGCAGATACGGATATAAACCAATTATCGCAGCAGGCGGACTTTTAGTTATTGTATCTTTAGCTTTGTTTCCCCTGTGGAAATCTGTTGTTTTTTGGTTTGTGCTCCGTTTATTTATTGGAATAGGAGATCACGCGCTGCACTTTGGTACTCAAACGTGGATTACATCGTCTTCACCTGCTGATAAACGAGGTCGAAACATTTCATTGTACGGGCTTTTTTTCGGTATTGGTTTTGCTGTTGGCCCTTTAATGACGACGTTAATTGAAATTAATCAAGCGCTTCCTTTTGTGATTTCTTCAGCTCTCTGCCTCATAACATGGGTGTTTTTATTTTTGATAAAAAATGAATTTCCCCTACAGGAAGTGGAGGTTAATTCATTAAAAGAAACGGCTAAGCGATTTTCTAAGGCGGCTAAGTATGCTTGGATTGCTTTTTTGCCGCCTTTTGGATATGGATTTTTAGAATCATCACTGAACGGAAGCTTTCCTGTATATGGCTTACGAATTGGTTTGCAAGTAGAGTTTATTTCACTCCTCTTGACTTCCTTTGCAGTTGGAGCTATTGTGTTTCAGCTTCCTCTTGGCATACTGAGCGATAAATTCGGACGGAAATTGGTATTAGGATGGATTTTATCAATTGGAGCCGTTACGTTTTTTACAGCAAGTCTCTTGGAAGAGACCGCTATTCCATTAGTAGCTTGTTTATTTATAGCTGGCATGGTTGTAGGCTCGACGTTTAGTTTAGGAATCAGCTATATGACGGATTTGATTCCTGCTCGTCTACTGCCTACAGGTAATTTACTATGCGGCATTGCTTTTAGTATCGGAAGCCTTGCCGGCCCTTACATAGGCGGTACTTTTATTCAGTTCTTTCACCATATCAGCTTTTTTAATATTATTAGCGGGATGCTTGGCTTTATTTTTATCATTCTTTTTGTATTCGGACAAAAAATGCCTATGCAGCAAAAAACAAGCGAGAACTTATAAGTTCTCGTTTGTTTTTAAACTTTTAGCGTCCGGTGCTGAAGAGCTGATTTTTCAATTTGTATCGTCGTATGCTCAATGCCGCAGTGATCGTGTACTAAATCAATGGCTTTTTGCAAAATTTGCTGACAATCTTTTTCATCTTCTACGCGCATATGGCAGCTCAATGAGTCCAGTCCTGAAGTAATCGTCCAAATGTGTAAATCATGCACATCTTTGACTCCTTCAATGTTTTCAAGAAGGTTTTTTATTTCACTGTGATCCACTCCTTCAGGAGAGCCTTCCATCAAAATATGAACGCTATAAGCAAGCACGCCCCAAGCGCTTTTTAAAATTAATACAGACACAACTACAGAAATAATAGGATCAGCAATATACCATCCAAACAGCATCATAAGAAGCCCCGCTACAATAGCTCCAATAGATCCTAAAGCATCTCCCAATACGTGTAAGTAAGCGCTGCGTAAATTTACATTTCCTTTTACATCGCCTTGTCTCATAAGTGACCAGGCGCTGATTAAATTAGCGAGTAAACCAACAGTAGCAATCAACATCATGCTGCCGCTTGCTACAGACTGCGGCTCTAATACGCGCTGATAGGCTTCATAGATGATAAATCCTGCTATTACAAACAGTGCCACTCCGTTAAAAAGAGCCGCTAATATTTCAAAACGATAATAACCGTACGTTTTTTTAGCCGATGCAGCCCGGTTAGCAAACCATATCGCCACAAGGCTAAGAGCAAGTGAGCTTGTATCAGAAAGCATGTGTCCACTATCGGATAATAACGCTAGACTATTTGTAAAAAGCCCTCCAACAAACTCAAGAACCATAATACCCGCGGTGATAATTAGTGCAATTAACAGACCTTTTTTGTTGCCTTCACGCTGTGTATCAAAATGGTGATGGTGACCATGATGATGGTGGTGATGATCATGACTCATACAAAGCCCCTCCTTTTATTCGTTATGTGCGCATTCTACGTGCTGAATTACTTGATGCAAAATTCCAACTACGTGTTCATCATCATACGTATAGAAATACGTATTTCCTTCACGGCGATATTTTACTAAACGTAAATGACGCAAGTGAGTTAACTGATGTGAAATAGCTGATTGTGAAACACCAAGCACTTCAACCATATGACCGACTGAACACTCTTCTTGAAATAGCAAATAAAGAATTTTCATTCTCGTAGGATCTGAAATAGCTTTTAGTATTCTTGACGCTTCTTCTACCGTTTGAGGCGATAAAAACGAATGTTCATCTTTTTTCATAACATCTCTCCGTTCATTATATGCAAGTATATGAGCATATGTTCATATATAAATTATAAAACACCTTTTTCTATATAGTCAATTATTTACGTCTTTCTAAATTTTTTTGCCTATTTTTAAAAAAAATCCACACAAAATACTTTTTCTGTTATATAATACAATTAAATATAATAAACTGTATTAAAACAGATGGAGAGGAGAATAATAAATGAGCAGACAAGAACGCAAAAACATGATTACATTTATTGAAACAATGAAGGGGATTGACCGTGAAACCTTAATGTACATGACGGATGCCGATATCGAGCACATTTACACTTCCGCTTATAAATATTATGAAGAACATTTAGATATGTAGTACGTTTTTTACAGAATGCAGACGTCCAGCTGCATTCTGTTTTTATTTTTTAGGCGTTAGTCGTTACCTCCTTGCTTGTTCCGTGCTATACTATACTAAATATCCCAATTTAAAAGAGAAGAACTGAAAAAATGTGCTGCTATCGCTGAGATGGCAGCTTTCGTGTTTTTTTAGGGGTAATGATTGTGATTATTCTTCTCAATTATCGTTCAAGGAGGATTTGTATGGAAAATGCGTTACCTAAAAAACAAGAACAAACGCCTCAAACATCTTCTGCTGTCAACGTATTAAAAACACATGGTGAACTCATTGCTGCACTGTTAAGCGGCGTGCTGATTTTAGCCGGCTGGCTGCTGTCAAAACAGCAGGATACTGCTGTATCTATTACGCTCTTTGTATTAGCTTACGTGATAGGCGGATTTGCTAAAGCAAAAGAAGGTATTGAAGAAACGATTGAAAATAAAGAATTGAATGTCGAAATGTTAATGATTATTGCAGCCATTGGAGCGGCTGTAATTGGCTACTGGACAGAAGGTGCTATGCTTATTTTCATTTTTGCATTAAGCGGTGCATTAGAAACATACACCATGAATAAAAGCAACCGAGAAATTAGCGCCTTGATGAATTTACAGCCGCAAGAAGCAACGCGTCTGATTGGAGATCAAGAAGAAATTGTATCCATTTCCGATTTACAAATCGGTGACTTGCTGTTAGTTAAGCCGGGTGAACGAGTGCCATCCGATGGTATTGTTGTCTCAGGTCAAACAACGATTGATCAGGCTGCTATTACAGGGGAATCTGTTCCTGTACTAAAACAGCTCGATGATGAAGTATTCGCGGGCACGGTGAATGTGAAAGGCGCCATTACCATTAAAATGACAAAGCCAAGTGCTGAGACGCTGTTTCAAAAGATCATTCAGCTTGTTCAAACGGCTCAAAGTGAAAAGTCGCCTTCTCAATTGTTTATTGAACGATTTGAAGGCACATACGTAAAAATTGTTCTATCGGTTGTGGCAGTTATGTTATTCCTCCCACACTATGTGCTTGGATGGAGCTGGACCGAGACATTTTACCGTGCAATGATTCTCTTAGTTGTGGCGTCTCCTTGCGCTCTGGTTGCATCTATTACCCCTGCTTCACTATCTGCTATTTCAAACGGAGCAAAAAAAGGAATTTTGTTCAAAGGCGGCGTGCATTTGGAAAGATTAAGTCATTTAAGCGCAATTGCTTTTGATAAAACAGGAACGTTAACAAAAGGAAAACCAGAAGTGACAAATGTCATTGTCCGTTCTGGTATGAACGAACAGGAATTTCTTGTTAAAATCGCATCAATTGAACGTCAGTCCAATCATCCGCTTGCTCAATCCATTGTTGACTTTGTGAAAAATAAGCAGGAATTGACGCTCGTTCAGCCAGATTCGCTTGAAGACGTTCCCGGATATGGTGTCATCGGGTCTCTTCAAGGAGATACATGGAAGATAGGAAAAGCAGATTTTGTAGGTAAAGAAGATGCAGCTGAATTTGAAAATGGGATTTCATCTACGCTTGCCAGTGAAGGAAAAACGATTGTGTACGCAAAAGACCAGCATGGTATTGTAGGATTGCTTGCGCTAAAAGACGTTGTACGAACAGAAGCTGTAGACGCTGTTAAATCTCTTAAAGAGCAGGGTATTCATACCGTCATGATTACAGGAGACAGCGAAAAAACAGCCGAAGCCATTTCAAAAGAATGTGCCGTCGATGAATACATTGCAGAATGTTTGCCTGAAGCGAAAGTAGATAAAATTAAAGCATTAAAAGAAAAATTCCCTACCGTTTCAATGGTGGGAGATGGCATTAACGATGCACCTGCTCTTGCTACTGCTAACGTTGGAGTAGCCATGGGAGAAGGAACGGATGTGGCACTTGAAACAGCGGATATCGTTTTAATGAAAAATGATTTATCAAAAATTTCGGATGCAGTAGCTCTTTCCAGACGAATGAACTCAATTGTGAAGCAAAACGTTATTTTTTCTATTGCCGTCATCTTTTTATTAATTTGTTCGAATTTTTTCCAAGTGCTTGATATGCCATTTGGTGTTATAGGTCACGAAGGCAGCACCATTTTAGTTATCTTAAACGGCCTTCGCTTGCTAAAATCTTAACGCAAAAAAGCCTAACGTATTTGTTAGGCTTTTTATTATGGAAATCAATACCTTAATGGTAACCGTTTTGTCCATTTTGGCTGTTGCTTGTTTTATGCTTTGGCTGGCTCTTTTTATTTTGCTTTGTATTGCTTCCGTCTTTTTTTGTATGCTTTGTCATGATGTAAAACCTCCCTTTCACTTTGTTAGTATGCTCATTATCTTGCGAATGATTTCATCCCAATTTGTGACTATGAAGATTTAACTCGACGGTCGTAGAAAATAGCGTTAATTTCTCCTCCAATAACGATAATCATCCCCGATAGGTACAGCCAAATAAGCAGGATAATAATTCCGCCCAAGCTTCCATATGTAGCTGTATAGTTATTGAAATGATTTACGTAATACGCAAACAGCATCGATACCACTGTCCATCCGACCGTAGCAAAAGCGGCTCCTTTTACAACATTTCGAATCAGCAGCTTTTTATTAGGAGCAAAGTAATATAACCCCGTAAAAACAGTAAACAAAATGAGACCGCTGATAATCCAGCGGGAAGCAGACCATAAAGCTAGAAAAGTTTCTGAAAACCCAAACGTAGACGATAAATAAAGGCCAATCATATGACCGAAAACCGGAAGTAAAAGCGCTACAATAATAACAAATATCATCGCAAAAGTAAGGAGAACTGCCATACCTCTCGCCACTAAAAAAGGCCGATTTTCTTGTACGTGATACGCTCGGTTAAATGCTCTTACGATCGCATTAATTCCATTTGAAGCAGACCACATCGTCGCAATGATACCAAAGGACAATAGCTTTTCATTATGAGAACCAATGATATGAGAAACGTTGCTTTCAATCATGTGCAGCGTTTGCTGTGGCGCTACATTTTCGACCAAGTCAAGCAGGTCTGTTGATTCCAATGGCAAAAATCCAATCAGCGTAATTAAGAAAATTAAAAAAGGAAATAGCGAGAGCAGCAAATAATAAGCCAATTCAGCCGATAAACTGGGCAGCTCATCTCGATGAATGCGGCCCATCAGTTCTTTGCCAAACCTTACGATGTTATTTATGTACATTCCAGCCATATGTGCCTCCTTATTTATTTTTGTTCATCACCATACTTCTCCACAAATACTTCTTTTGTATCGTTTACAATTTCCATCACCTGAGGCGTTGTTTCTTTTAACTTTTCTACTTTTCCAGCTACAAATGATACATCTTCAGAAACTTGCTCGATGGTCGTGCGGATGGTTTCATATTTCTCTTTGACAGTATCCGTTACAAGTTCAGGGTGCTGAATAAGAGTTGTTGTTTTGTCTTTCAGCTTTTTACTTCCTTGAATGACGGAAGTTCTTGTTTCTTTATCAAATAAAGAAACAGCTCCTCCTATAATTGCTCCAATGACAATACCTTCTACTAGCTTATTTCGTTTACCCATTTGTCGTTTCTCCTCCGTTTTTTATTTTTTAAGTATCGCTTATTCCGAGAAATGCTTCTCTATAATTTCGTCTAAAAGAGCCTTGCATCCTTCTTGAACTAAGTCATATACTTCGTCAAAATTTCCCGTGAAATAAGGATCAGGCACATCTTCAATATGTAAATCGGGCACAAAATCCAAAAGCCTTGCAATATAACCTGTTTTAGTATGTCCAGCCATCCTTCTCAGGTTTCCTACATTTTCGACATCCATTCCAATAATATAATGGAATTTAGCTACATCCTCTTGAATCACTTGTCTTGCTGTTTGCCCTTTAAAATCAATGTTGTTTTTCGTTAAAATAGATTGCGTCCCTTCATGAGGAGGATTGCCTTTGTGCCAGCCTCCTGTGCCTGCAGAATCTACGTGAATTTGTCCTTCTAGCCCTTTTTTCTTCACCATATCTTTAAAGACCGCTTCTGCCATGGGTGAACGACAAATATTTCCTAAACAAACGAATAATACGTTAATCATAGTCTCGACTCCTTTCCCTTATTACAAACATTATATACAATCATTTTTAAACTAAAAAATAGTTTTCTTTTATTTATATCGTTTCCACTCTTCTGTGAATAAGAACCTGACATAAAAGTGTTCACACGATAAAAACATGTTACAATAAAAAAAACGCAACTGGAAGGATGAACAAAGTGGATTTATCAGTAAAATCTCCAGAAAATATTAAACATATGGTCGATAGCATTAGTGAAAAACTGCGCATGCTAAATATCGGAGCAATTAAAGCTGAAGCTTTTGACGAAGAAATGTATGAAGACTTAAAGTACTTATACGATATGGTAATGAGAAAAGATTCTTTTAGCCCAAGTGAAATGCAAGCGATCGCGGAAGAATTAGGTACACTGCGTAAACAAGCTTAATGACAACTCCGTCAATGACTAATAGCCATTGACGGTTTTTTCTACATTTTTTTCTATACATGAATGCTGCACCTTTTAGCGAGCAAATAAGAGTTAAATCGTTTACATACACATAGATGAAATATTCCCAAAAATCTTTCTTTTTTATTAGGAATTGACGTTTTTATTATTTGTCTATAGAATGTATCGAAATACCTAAAGCTCGTATAGTCTTGGAAATAGGGTCCAAGAGTTTCTACCGAACTACCGTAAATAGTTGGACTACGAGGGTTGAACATCATTCATACTGTATTTTTATTCTTCTTTATGTTCTCCCTTACATAGTCCTTCATTGTTATTCAGTTATACAATGAGAGGAGTCACATTCATGTCAAATACAAAAACAACCTTAAAAAAACAGCTTGCTGTTGCCAATAAAAAAATACCTGCAGATCTTGTAGTGAAAAACGGAAAAATTATCGATGTCTTTACGCTTTCCATCATTGAAGCCGATATTGCGATTGCTGATGGAGTGATTGTTGGAATAGGGCAATACGATGGGAATAACGTCGTGGATGCAAAAGGAAAATACATTTCTCCTACATTCATTGATGGACACGTTCACATTGAATCATCAATGGTTACACCCAAAGAGTTCTCAAAACTTCTTGTACCTAGAGGCGTCACAACTGTCGTAACGGACCCTCATGAAATTGCGAATGTTTCAGGGAAATCTGGTATTGAGTTTATGCTTCAAAACTCGGATTCCATTCCTTTAGACGTATTTGTGAACTTACCTTCAAGCGTGCCAGCAACTCCTTTTGAAAGCTCTGGAGCCGTCTTAAAAGCAGCTGACTTAGCGCCATTTTTCTCTCACCCTCGCGTGCTTGGATTAGCAGAAGTGATGGATTTCCCTGCTGTGCGAGATGGAGATGACGATATGCTCGATAAATTACAAGCAGCTAACGATGCAAACGGCGTAATTGATGGGCACGGCTCAGGGCTAGACGCTACGGGCGTTAATATTTATCGTACCGCTAACATTTCAACAGATCATGAATGCGTAACAGCAGAAGAAGCAATTGAACGTATTCAGCGCGGGATGTATGTTCTGATCCGCCAAGGTTCTGTCGCTAAAGATTTGAAACAATTATTACCTGCTGTAAATGAACGGAACTCGCGCAGATTTTTATTCTGTACAGATGACAAACACCTAGATGATTTATTAACGGAAGGTTCTATTGATTACAATGTTCGTTTTGCTATTGAACTCGGGCTGGATCCGTTAATTGCGATTCAAATGGCTTCATTAAATGCCGCTGAATGCTACGGATTAAAAGATAGAGGTGCGGTTGCTCCTGGTTACAAAGCGGATTTTATCCTATTAGACGACTTAACCAATATATCTGCAGCACATGTCTATCAAAACGGAGAGCTTATTGCTGAAAATGGAGAGATGCTTTCTGTTCAAGAAGAACAAATTGATCTTCCAACAGAACTAATGAATTCTGTTCATCTGAAAGAGTTTTCCATTAAAAAACTTACCATACCACTTCAGCACAATCGCGCTAATATTATTGAAATTAATCCAAACAGCCTGCTTACAAATCATATTGTAGAAGAAGTTCAAGTGAAGCAAAACGAATTTCAGTCTTCTGTAGAAAACGATCAGCTGAAAATGGCTGTTGTGGAGCGTCATCATCTAACAGGGAATATTGGTCTTGGGATTGTAAAAGGTTTTCAGTTAAAAGACGGAGCGATTGCTACCACGATTGCTCACGATTCACATAATATCGTAGCCGTAGGAACAAATGATGAAGATTTAGCAAAAGCAATTGCGGCAATTGAAGAAATCGGCGGAGGTATTGTTATTGTACAAGGCAATGAAGTGATTGGCTCCCTCCCTCTTTCCATTGGAGGATTAATGTCACCTCACCCTTACAATGAAGTAAACAGCTTACTTAAGCAGCTTCACGGGGCTCTTCATGAGCTTGATATTTCACAGAAATTCAACCCGCTGCTGACATTATCTTTCTTAAGCTTGCCTGTTATTCCCTGTCTAAAATTAACCGACAAAGGATTATTTAACGTAAAAGAATTCAAGCATATCACCGTTCAAGCATAAAATAAAAAGGACTCTTTCGAGTCCTTTTTATTTATATCCTTTAGACGGCGTAGTTCGAGTTTTACGATTTTTATAATGACGATATCCTTCTTTTAAAAGGATAGGGAAAACAGCGACTAGAATTTTTTTTAATATACGTCCCAATTTAAGGCACTCCTTTACGTGTTCTTACTTTACTATACCCAAATTGGACAGCTAAAAACGCAAAAAAGAGCAGGTATATCCTGCTCTTTTTGTATTACTTACCGATAAATTGTTGAGTCCAGTACGTAGTATCACCTTTTACATATCCAACACCAATTTCAGTGAAATCAGGGTTTAGAATGTTTTTGCGGTGACCGTCACTATTCATCCAAGCATTCATTACATCTTCAGGAGATTGCTGACCTTTTGCAATGTTTTCACCTGCAGTTGTATATTCAATGCCGAATTGTTTCATCATATCAAATGGTGAACCATATGTTGGTGAATTGTGGTCAAAGTAGCCTTTGTCCATCATATCTTTTGATTTAGTGCGTGCAACGTCACTTAACTTTTTGTTAAGTGTTAAAGGTTTTAAACCTTGTTTTTGACGCTCTTGATTCACTAAATCTACGACCTTTTGTTCAAATTGACTAGCGTCTTTTGTTTGTTCTGCTTTATCAGTATTTTCTGATTGTTGAGCTTTTGTGTTTTGCTGTGTTTGCTCCGGAGCTTTTGCTTCTTCACTTTGCTCTGGTGCTTGTGCTTGTTCCTGTGGAGCTGCTTCAGCTTGCTCTGGTGCTTGTGTTTCTTGTTGTGGAGCTGCTGCTTGAGCAGATTGTCCCTGAGCGTTAAATTTCTTTAATAGCTCATCTACATTTATATTTTGTGCTGCTTGAGCATCTTTAATGTTAATTTGTTTTGGAGTGTTGCAATCAGGAGCTGCTGCATTTGCTTGTCCTGCTGTTAGTAATCCTAATGATACGGCACCTGCGACAGTGGCAATACGAAACCTTTTCTTCATGTTTGAAATCCTCCTATGTGATAATAAAGTTTTTTGTAAAACCGCAACGCATCTAAGCTTGTAGCAAGCCAATCTCGTGATGCACCCTAATTGTTGCATGAAAACTATGAAACTCGCAACGTCTTTTAAGCTACCAAAATTATACTTTCATTTATGTAAAAAATATTTCGATTGTGTTACGGGGCTTCTATCTATTGATAATAAAAGGTTTTCATATTCTTTTAGAAACCGCTTCATCCAATGCAGTAATATAACTGTAAATTCCTCGTCAAAATCGTTACATACAAAAAAGGCGACACCAGAGTGGTAAACCACCCTGTTATCGCCTTTTACAGAAATTTTTACTAATATTATTTACTTATTTTAAGACATTTACTGATTCACGTACAAATGCTTCCATATCGTCTGGTGTACGGCTTGTAACTAGTTGATTACCGCATACCACCACTTCTTTGTCATGGAAGTTTGCACCTGCATTTTTCAAATCAATAGCAATTGATTTGAAACCAGTTACGTCACGTCCTTTTAATGTTTCAGCATTGATTAGCAGCTGTGGTCCGTGACAAATAGCCATAACCGGTTTGCCTTCATCCATAAATGATTTTGTGAAAGCTACGACTTGATCGTCCGCACGCAAGATATCTGGTGAGAAACCTCCCGGTAAAAACAATGCGTCAAAATCTTCTGGTTTTACATCCGCAATTGCTTTATCAATTGTTAATGTTGTTTCGCCTTGTTTACCTGTTACTTCACCTGTTTTAACGTCGATTTTTGTTAGCGTATGGCCTTCTTCTTCAAAGGCTTTGGCTGGATCTGTATATTCCACATCTTCAAATAAATCTGTTACTAATACTGCAATTTTCTTACTCATTCTAAGCAACTCCTTAATTGATTTGTGTCCTAATGTTCTATAAATAAAATACCCGTACACTATTCTTTTAAACATAGTTTATGAGTAAAAAACTTTTCTACAATAATCAAAAACCACATTGAAGATTTTTATAAATCAGAAATTCAAAACAAATTAAATGTCTGAAACGTCGTCTCTTCTGGAACTGGGTACACATCTCTTCCTGCAATCACGTTCAGAATACGCTGATTGCGCTGAACGGATAAACCAAGATTTGTTGCGCCAGATCCATGTGAATGTTCGATATTGGTTAAAGTAAAAAAGTGGTGGTTACGGGGTTGTTTAAAGACAAGCCGGTAATCTTTTGTGACTTTGAAACGCTTGTCATCTTCCCATTGGATATCATCTTTTATTCGTTCGATGAACGGCGAAATTTTTGGCTTATAGCCTGTGGACAATATCAAACGATCCGCTTCGTATTGAAAAGAGCGTTCAGCCTTTAATTGTTTGCACTCGAGCTCATATCCATTTCCTTTTTTATGAATATTACTTACTTCAGTCGAAGCTTGAATCGTAACGGGTACTTTTCCTTTAAGCGAACGATGATAAAGTAAATCATAGATTTTCGTTAAGGTAGAAGATTCAATTCCGTGACGTAAAGGATTTAAATCTTCTACCGTGCTTGTACGTTCCTCAAAAGACAGCGAATGAAAGTAATTTACATAGTCTGGCGAAAATAACTCTTGAGCAAGCTTGGATTGATCAAGCTGAAAAAAATTCGAGGATCTTGTAAACCATGTAAGGTGGTAATGATGTTCATTCTGTTCTTCTAGTAAATCAAGAAAAATCTCTGCAGCACTTTGCCCTGAACCAACGATTGTTACATGCTTTCCTTTTTGAATCTCTTCTTTTTTATGTAAATAGCCGCTGCTGTGTAAGATATGCTCATTCAGCTTTTCTTCAAAAGCCGGAGGCAGAAGTGGAATGCTTCCTGTTCCCATTACAACGTGTTTAGCATTTACTGTTTGAATTCCCTCAGGTGTTTCTACCTTTACTTCATAATACTCTTCTTCATTTTTCGGTATCACGTCTACAACTTTTGAAGAAAAGTGGCAGGAAGATAGCTGCTCCGCTACCCATTTTGCGTACTCGTTGTATTCTTGACGCGGAATGTCAAAACGATTAAAGAAAAAGAACGGATACAAGCGTTTTTGCTTGTGAATATAATTTAGAAAAGAATAGGGGCTTGTTGGATCCGCAAATGTAACTAAGTCTGCTAGAAACGGAATCTGCAAGTCCGTGCCGTCAATTAACATGCCCGGATGCCATTCAAATTTCTCTTCTTTATCAAAGAAGACGGCATCAATTTCATCAAGAGGCTCAGCAAGGGCCGCTAAGCCTAAATTAAAAGGTCCTATTCCTATTCCCACCATGTCATACTGCTTATTTGTCATCTTTAAACTCCCTTTCATAAAAAAAGCTAACAGTATTGTCTACTGTTAGCTTTTTACCCTTTTTCCATACATTTATGCGGAAGGAGTCATACTCATTTTCGGGCCAAACGATTCATACATGATATTTTCTTGGGAAATACCCATTTCAGCTAGGCCTTCTAACACCATTTGCGTAAATGAAGAAGATCCACAAACATAATAATATGCATGTTTATCGCCGGCATATTTAGCTAGCTCTTTTTTAGTTAAGCGACCATACGTTATATGTTCATCATGCTGTTCTGTTTGCGCTTGACTATAGAAAACGTGTTGTTCAAACGTATGTGTCTCTGACAACGATTGAAGCTCTTGTTTCATTGCATGAAACTGCTCATTTTTAGCACTGTGAATAAATGTTACTTCTTGATTGTTTTCCAGTGCTTGATGAAGCATTGACATCATTGGAGTAATTCCTACACCTCCGCTGATAAATACTGATTTACTATTTTCTTTTAAGACAAAATCTCCTGCTGGAACGCTGACTTCAAGCAAGTCTCCTTCTTTCAATTGGTCATGTAAATAAGTTGACACAACCCCGTCTTCCATTTGCTTTTCTTTTTTCACCGTAATTTTATAGTATGGTTGGTTTGGATAGCCAGATAAGCTGTACTGACGAATGGATAAATACTCTTGACCAGGAATTCGTACACTCACATACTGACCTGGCAGAAAAGCAGGCAGCGCTTTTTGATCAGGTGATATTAAATAAAACGAGTACACGTCTTCTGCTTCTTTTACTTTTTTATGAACCATTAGTTTTTTATAATCTTTCCATCCTTTTTCTTCGGCTTCTTCATATAATTCTTGCTCCACACTTATGAATACATCCGCAATGGCACCGTATGCTTCTTTCCAAGCTTCCATAATCTCATCGGTCGCAGCTTCTTTTAAAACATCTTTAATTGCTTTTAATAAGAACTCTCCGACAATTGGATAGTGCTCTGCTTTTACGCCGATACTGCGGTGTTTATGAGCGATTTGCTTTACAACTGGAAGCAGCGTTTCAAGCCGATCGATGTACTGCGCAGCGGCATAAACTGTATTAGCTAACGCCATTTGCTGACGTCCTGTTTTTTGATTTGTTTGGTTAAATACATTTTTTAAAGAAGGATACTGTTCAAAAAGCATCTCATAAAAACGAGTGGTAATTGCTTGACCATGCTTTTCTAAAACAGGAACTGTACTTTTTACAATAGAAATAGTTGTTTGTTTCATAACTTTCGCCTCCGAAAGATTCATTTTTAAAAGATATATTTTTAATACATCTTTATAATACTCACATCTAACTCAAAAAGATATATTTTATATACATATTTAAAGAAATGTTCACAAATTCGCCTCGTCAAAAATGTGAGCATTCTTTCTGTATTTCTTAGATATAGACATGCTATTATAGATATATAAGCTGCTGGTAAGAGAAGAGGTAAAAAGATGAGGCTCACACAATATACAGATTACTCACTGCGAGTTTTATTATATTTAGGCGTTCGCGATAATAATAAACTAAGCAATATAAAAGAAATTGCTGAAGCGTATAATATTTCAAAAAACCATCTTATGAAAATCATTCACGAGCTTGGAAAACTTGGCTTAATTGAAACGATCCGAGGACGAAACGGCGGTATTCGTTTAGCTCAGCTTCCAAAAGACATTAATATCGGAAAAGTGGTACGTCAAACAGAAGAAGATTTTCATATCGTGGAATGTTTTGACCGTGAAGGAAACTTCTGCATTATTAGCCCCGTCTGTAAGTTAAAAAGTGTTTTACATGAAGCCATGCAAGCCTTCATTAAGGTATTAGATCAATATACGCTAGAAGATCTAATTCAAAATAAAGATGAATTAAACCTCCTCCTTCTATCTCAAAAAAACGAGGAATGAGTAAACTAAAATTCATTTGAAATCATTCTCGTTTTTTTAACCTTTTTCCCTTTCATCATAAAATAAAAGATGTTACAATGAGGCACGTATTGGAAAGACAAGATGTCTCCATTCGAGCAGACAATGAACCTCATTCTGTTCATCCTAAAAAAATGACGAAAGGGTGTTTGAGTATGCACGTAGGAAGCAAAGGTTGGTATGTTGAGGAACTTAAGAAACGAGGAGTTCGCAACCACGAAGGCCGCAAAGTAGAAAAGTACAAAACATATGTACTTGCTAACTTGCTTGATAAACACAAAAATTAATTAACGTGTAATAAGAGAGTACAAATGCGTACTCTCTTTTTTGTTCATTTAATAAGCAGTGTCTTGATAAAAATAATTTGGTGATAATACTTTATTTTTATAAGGCTTATGAAAAATATGCGTGGTAGCTGGCGAAACCGGCGGGATCAACCACGTCCAGTTCCCAGTCACTTCGCGGCCATTTTTTTGCTCTCTTTCTTCAAACAAGTGAAATTGCTGAGCAGCGGTGTGATGATCTACAAGGCTAACTCCTTCTCGTTTAAAAGAAGAAAGCACTGCAACATTTAATTCAACAAGAGCTTTGTCCTTCCAAAGCGTCGCGTTGTAATCCATGTTCAATCCCATCATAGAAGCTATTTTTGGAAGTTGATTATAGCGATACGTATCCGCTAAATTTCGCGCCCCAATCTCAGTCCCCATGTACCATCCATTAAACGGTGCCGCGACGTAATCAATCCCTCCAATTTCTAGCTTCATATCTGAAATCATCGGGACAGCGTACCATTTTAACTGTAAGTCTTCAAATTCAGGAAGTTCTGGATGCGTAATAGCTACTTCTTTCACTAAATGTTTTGGAATCTCAAAACATCGAGGTGACTCTTCATTAACTTGCAGTACCAGAGGAAGAACATCAAAGTGAGTTCTCTCACCTTCCCATCCTAAATTTCGGCAAACCTCCGTGAACGCAATAGAATCAGGATCTCCTACCATACCGTATTCCATCTCATATCCAGCATAGCGGATTAGCTGATGATTCCATATTCTAACCGGCTCTTTTGCTTTCATTTTCGGTTTAAACACCGTAATAGTAGGCCGGATTTTCCCGTCATTTGTTGCGTATTCAATATGGTGAAAAAGCGCGTCTCTTACCTCTTCAACTGTGCTTGCCTCTCGCTTATCAAATACATTAAGCGATTGCCAAAATAACCGTCCGATACATTTATTGCTGTTTCTCCAAGCCATACGGGCTCCGTGCTCTAACTCTTCAAATGTATGATCATAATGTCCGAGTGACATAATTTGCTGATGGATTTCTTTTAACCGCTTGTTTTTATCCGCTTCGCTTTTTTCAAGTTCAGCGTAACACGTCTCTATAAATACACGTGCTTGTTCAAATAATTCTTCTTGCTTCAACGTTTGTTCCCCCCTAGAAGAACAGATTTCATTCTTTTCGTTCAAGAAAAGCAAGTTTCAGTATACCATTCTCATAGCGGAAACGCGCATCATAATGCTTTAATAGCCTCTTTCAATATTAACCAAGTTAGAAGGCAATTCGCCTTGTTCAACTTTTTGCAGCGTTTCAACAAAGCACTCGACGGCTTCTTCAGGCGTAGTCACCGCTGAAATATGAGGTGTTATGATGATGTTTGAATGATCCCACCAAGAAGATTCTTTCGTTAACGGCTCATGCTCAAACACGTCTATGTATGCTTTTCGAATACGTTTTTGCTCAATAGCCTCTACTAACGCATTTTCATCTACAGTTGCTCCTCGTCCAACATTTATAAAGTATGCATTTTCAACTACATTCATCCATTTTGGATCAAAGTAGCTTTTTGTTTCATGTGTTAGGGGCATTGTACTAATAATCCAATCGGCTTCTTTTAGCAATTCTTTTTCCTTCGAAATCGAGACCACTTGATCAAATGACGGCTTTTCATTTCCACTTTTAGATACACCAATTACTCGTACACCAAAAGATTTTAAAACGGCTGCAAGACGCCCGCCGATTTCACCTGTTCCGTAAATTATGACCGTTTGAGTAGAAAGCTGCTTAGGCTCTACCACTTTCCACTGCTTTTGTTTTTGCTGATGCTGAAACTGTGCGTGGTGCTGAAGTTCAGCTAGCATATAGCTAAGACAATATTCACTGATTCGCTGACCGAATGAACAAACCGTACGTGTTAACATCACACTCTTTTTCCAATTACCGCTTTCTAAGAACCGGTCGACTCCTGCGCCGAGAGAATGAATCCATTTAAAGCTATGATCTTCAAAGCAATTCGTTGGACCGAAGGATAAAAGCGCGTCAGCCCAGTCTAAATCTTCAATTGTAACGTCTTGCTCTTCCATAAATCGAAACGTCTGAGACAGCTGCTTTTGATTGATTATCTCCTGCAGCTCTTTATGCATTCTTCCTGCCACTAGTATCGTATGAATGTTCATTTCTTTTCCCCCTGCCTTTTTATTCTTTTATATACTCTATTTGAATGATTCGATATAACCGTCCCTTCGTCATGAAGGATTTTCTACATTGATATATATAGTATGAATGAAGTGAAAGGAAGACGCGAGTGAATTTTATATGACTTTCAAGGCTGGAAAACTCATATGGATTTATGTATATAAGTTCGCTATAATCGTTATGAATCAATTTGTTTATAACGAAACGTACGATAGATATTTTAAAAGAAAAGGTGTGTCAGCATGAGTGTATTAAACGTAAAAAATCTAAGCCATGGTTTTGGTGACCGTGCGATTTTTAACGATGTATCATTTCGATTGTTAAAAGGTGAACACGTCGGCTTAATTGGAGCAAACGGCGAAGGTAAATCAACATTTATGAACATCATTACAGGCAAGCTAGAACCGGATGCTGGAAAAGTAGAATGGTCTAAAAAAGTGCGCGTTGGCTATTTAGATCAGCACACAGCATTAGAGCGCGGCCTTTCTATTCGTGATGTACTAAAAAGTGCTTTTCAATACTTATTTGATTTAGAAGCTCAAATGAATGGCCTCTATGAGAAAATGGCGGAGGTATCACCAGAAGAACTCGAAAAACTATTAGAAGAAGTCGGTACGCTTCAAGACCTCTTAACAAACAATGACTTTTACGTTATCGATGCAAAAGTCGAAGAAATTGCACGCGGATTAGGATTAGAAGATATCGGCTTAGATCGCGATGTACAGGATTTAAGCGGCGGACAGCGTACGAAAGTATTATTAGCCAAACTGCTGCTTGAAAAACCAGAAATTCTTTTACTTGATGAGCCTACAAACTACTTGGATGAACAGCATATTGAGTGGCTGAGACGCTACTTGCAAGAATATGAAAATGCCTTTATTTTAATTTCTCACGATCTTCCATTTTTAAATAGCGTGATCAATTTAATTTATCATATGGAAAACCAAGAGTTAAATCGCTATGTAGGAGACTACGACGATTTTATGAAAGTATATGAGATGAAAAAACAGCAGCTTGAAGCAGCTTATAAAAAACAACAGCAAGAAATGGCAGATTTAAAAGATTTCGTAGCGAGAAACAAAGCCCGTGTGTCGACACGAAATATGGCCATGTCCCGTCAAAAAAAGCTCGATAAAATGGAAGTAATTGAACTAGCTCAAGAGCGTCCAAAACCAGAGTTTAACTTTAAGGGTGCTCGTACTTCAAGCAAATTAATTTTTGAAACATCTGATTTAGTCATTGGATACGAAGAGCCGCTTTCTAAGCCACTGAATTTAAAAATGGAGCGAGGTCAAAAGATTGCCCTTGTAGGAGCAAATGGAATCGGGAAAACAACTCTTTTAAAAAGTATTTTAGGAGAAATCAAACCGATTTCAGGCTCTGTAGAAAAAGGAGATTACCAGCATATTGGCTATTTTGAACAAGAAATCAAAACGGCTAATTACAATACGTGTATTGAAGAAGTATGGAATGAGTTTCCTCACTTTACCCAATACGAGATTCGTGCAGCTTTAGCTAAATGCGGCTTAACAACAAAACATATTGAAAGTAAAGTAGAAGTTCTAAGCGGTGGAGAAAAAGCAAAAGTTCGTCTATGTAAGCTGATTAACAATGAAACCAACATTCTTGTACTGGATGAGCCTACAAACCACTTAGATGTAGATGCGAAAGATGAATTAAAACGAGCTTTAAAAGAATACAAAGGAAGTATCTTAATTATTTGCCACGAACCTGAATTTTATCAAGATGTTGTCACAGACGTGTGGAACTGCGAATCTTGGACGACTAAATTATTTTAAAAAAACGGGTTAAAAGAGGCATATCTTTTAGAAAAAGTGGGAATGATAAGATTAAGTTCCCCCCCTTTGTGTGAGTAGCCATTTTTTAAATGGTTACTTTTTTTATGTATAGTCCTTTAATAAAATGGCTATATTGTATCTATACTCCCTAAACCCAAAAAGGCCGCTGCAGCGATGCAGCGGTCTTTTCGTTGTCATGGCTTCATCTGTAGCCAGCTATCAAAATAATGAACAGCTATACTGCTTGGAGGATTTTCAGCTTGACACTCCGTAAGCAACATACCCAGCTCTTGCATCATCTTTTCTTCTCCTTTAGCAGAAAAAGAAATGTATTCTCCTTCATCTGAAGCCATCGTTTCTACCCCTATTTCAATCGGAGTGGATAGTACACGTCCCCACTTGCGTTCATTTTCTGTTATTTCAGCAATACCGTTTTCTTGATCTGCGTGGTTTCGGTACGCCATAATTGTGACTTCATCAGCGTACTGAATAACCCACCGCCCCAGCGAACCGGAACCATTGCTATTTTTGAATGGAACTTCGTCAAACCAAAACGGTATATCTACAGCAAGCGGCAAGTGTAACTCATGGGACTGTACAGCGGCTTGAGAAATAACATATTGATACTGCAGAATACTTTTCACGCGATTATTTTCCCAACTTTTATACAAATAAGGCTCTACATCCAAATGAACCCCTGAAAATTGCTGTTGCTCGTCTGCTTCTGCTTGGTAAACTGTTATCCAATTAAAAAATGCTTCCTGCTCTTCTATACCAGAAGGCCCTATCCAATAAGGAGCGCCGTCAAGCGCGTAAACACTTATGCCCTTGGCTTGTGCTTGTTGGATAAAATGCCTATATACGGAAGGTGAAAGATGAGTATCAATTTGTAAATAAACGTTTGTCACCTTTTTTTCTTGAAGCTTTTCGAGGATAGCTTCTTGGTTCAGCATCCATTTCTTTGTATCCCACACCCACGTCGACAGCGGTATATTCATCTCTGCATTCACCTTTGATCCACATCCTATTCCTTTCCCCATATTAAACAGCCATACAACCACCAGAAAAATAAGAACGCACTTGCTTTTCACACTCTTTTTCCTCCTTTATACGAGCCAGAACTCATATAAAGAGAGTCTGACAGCTTGGCACAACTTTATGGTGAATTTCCCCCTTAAATCTATAGCTTTTAGCAAACTCCTCCTTATCAATTTTTTGCAGCTTAATCTCTATATGTTCTATCGGTTGCTTGATTTATTTCTCTATATCTTTCTTATTAAATAAATATGCCTGTTTTGGATGGTTTGGCTGATTTGGATATTTCAACTGTAATTGTCCTTTTCGTAATAGCTTTGTTAAATAATTATTACGTACTCCATCCGGCGTTCTTTCTAGTAAATAAGCAAACTCTTTAAGCATAAGCGGTTTTTCTTTACATAACTCAAGAATAATATGTTCCATCTGATTCGGCGAAAGCCGTTTTTTTTCACGAGCCAGCGCTGCAATACCCCATAGCTTCGTATCAATATTCTCCACATTTACCAAATTAGAAGAATCCTCTTCTTGTTCCTTATTGCAGGAGTTATGATTTTTATTATAGGAGTTAACATCGTTATTATATAAGTTACTCTCATTATTATAGTAGTCATCTTCTTTATTTAAGGAGTTAACATCGTTATTATATGACTTTAACTCCTCTATTAATTCTTTATTATAGGAGTATCTATTTTTATTATAGGAGTCAATTTCGACATCGTTTTCAGGTGTATTTTGATATTTTTCGACATCTTTAAAATTATTTCCCAAATCGGTTATGGACGTATTGTAAGTGTCTTTTTCAGAAGAACTTACCTGTCTTTCTTGAGTGGACAGAGATAACGTGACCACTGTACGATGCATAGAAACATCTTGATCAATAGCCGGTGTTTTATAATGATGCAAGCTCCAATTTTGCTTTACTTTTTTCAAACCAGAGCCCGAACGTTCACATAACCCTAGTAAACTGAATAACTTAACGATATTTGGGTTTCGAAGCTGACTAACGGTATTGCTAAAAACTGAATCTGTAGGTACTAACAAAAGACCTGGATTAGAAAAAACGTAATGTGAAGGTTGCTTTTCTAAAATAACGCCGCCCTCGCCATTATAATCTGCATGAATAAGCATATTAATCAAAACTTCTGTTAAAGAGGAAGCGATTGACGGCTGGGGTTCGCTATTACGAACAATTTCATGAATATGAAAATAAAAATCAAAGATATTTCCTGACCACGTCCCGTCTTGAGAGGTAAAGCGCTCTGTCCATTCTTCGTTTCCTTTACTTTCCCGGTATTCTAAAAAGTATTGTGGTAAAACTTCTGTGATAATCCGTTCTTCACTGAATAAAAGCAGGCCTGCGAGTGTGACTCCTTCTTTATGGGTATCTCTAACCTTTCCCCAAGCTCCTACTTTGTATAAAAACTCCTTTGTTTCAAGCGCATTCCAAGGATGAGCTGGTTTTACTTCAGCAAACCGATCCCGGTAGCTTTTGATCGTATCAAAATTTAATTCGTTTAATCCATAGTGCTCTAGGATGAGATTATCTTGTAACATATTCAACTCTCCTATTATCTTTGTATATTTATTTAACAGCGCGAATATGCTGTTTCTTACCTCTTGTTACTAACGTACTAACTTTATTTTTCTAGATGCCATCAGCACCCCAAAGTCCAGTCCGTAGATTGTACTTCTGTTGTACAATTTCTTCTAAATCGATATATACATCTTATCTATTCTATCATTTTTTCTTTATTCTCTCCTTCATTTTTCAATCTTCAAAACAGTCGAGTTTATTGTGTAAAAGCTGTGGATATTCATCTTTATCCACAGCTTTTACACAGACTACAAACCCTTTTCTAGCTGTTTCAATATAAATTTGTTATAATACCCTTCATAACAACGGATTAAGTGAGGGATTACGTATGGAAAAAGCTACATTTGCAGGTGGATGTTTCTGGTGTATGGTTACACCTTTTGAAGAGCTAGAAGGTATTCACGGCATTGTATCAGGATATATGGGGGGAACTGTGGATAACCCTACTTATGAGCAAGTAAAATCTGGAACAAGCGGTTACTACGAAGTGGTTCAAATCACATTTGACCCCGAAGTGTTTCCGTATAAACGTTTATTAGATCTTTATTGGCCGCAAATTGATCCAACAGATGACGGAGGTCAATTTCAAGATCGCGGCTCGCAGTATCGAACAGCAATTTTTTACCATAACGACAGCCAAAAACAGGCAGCTGAAGAGACGAAGCTAGAGGTCGCAGAAAGCGGACGTTTTAAAAAACCAATCGTGACAAGCATTCTTCCTGCCTCTACGTTTTATGAAGCCGAAGAGTATCACCAAGATTTCCACAAGAAAAATCCAAAGCATTATAAAGAAGACCGCGCTAATTCTGGGCGAGATGAATTTATTCAAACGAACTGGAAATAATTCTTGTGTTCAAAACAAAGCCGCATAGCGTTTGCTATGCGGCTTTGTTTTACCAATTATCTGTATAAGTCGTTGTTGTTGACGGCACGCTCCAATATTGCTGCGAAGGCTGCCATGCTTTTAACGATCCATCAGCTCTCTTCACAATTGCTTTAAATTGAACATTTTGACTCGCAGGAAAATAGACGGTGCCTCTCCAATCAGCTGTAGATGAATTATATGTTAATTTAATTGGATAAATGGACGTATCCCACTGACCTAGCTCAGCTCTGTCTCCAACAATATAAACCGTTTCTCCTAATGCAGTTGGCGCATTTTTTACTACAACCGTTTGCGCAACAGGTGTAACGCCCAACGTATTTTTAAATTGCCCCATCAGCGTATCATTGTTAATAACATCGTAGAAACGAAGCAAAGTAAATCCTGCAAAATTATAGTTAAAGGCCATTTCAGCTGCTTTTTTATATTGATCTTCACTGCCTATAGTTAAAGCATTTTCCCCGTTTAAAACAACTCCTTTTGCATTCGCAATACCTGCTACCTGGCGTACAAGCGTCTTTGGCATAGAATATTCCGGATAATTTCCGCTGTCCGTCATTTCTAAGCACGTAAACGTTATATCTAATTTAGCTGTTTTAAACGCATCTAAAAGCGCGTTGTAATCATTATATCCAGCAGGTTTTTCTGCAGCATGAGGAATCGTGGGATTATTATACTGCCAATGAATTCCTGCCACTTTTGCACCGATTGGTACGTTAAAGGTGGAATCAAAAGCCTGATGAGCTAACTGTCCAATACGTTTTGTGTGATCTTCCAAAGCTCCTTGATACCATGCTAAGAAATCTTTTCCATAAGCTGTTGAATAACCATCTTTTAAGAACTGATAGCCATCTGATGGCGGTAAAATTTGCGATGCAGACGTTAAATTGGTTCCCCATGCTTGATTAATGCCGGCGAGTGAACCGTATTTAGTCAAAGCATATGATTGAAACTTGCTTTTGGCGAAGTTCGTATACACTTGAAATTTCCCTCTAGACGGATAGCCGGTTCCGTCTGCTGCTGTATAAGACGGATAACGAATTTCACCTGCAGGGCCTCCTGATAAATAGATTTTAGCAATCACGTCTTTATAAGGTGCTAACGCTTGCGCAAATGCCGTATAGAGCTCTCCGTATTGCTTAGAAATAACGTCGGTTGCAAGCGGGCTTAGCGTTTCTTTATTTGTCGTACCTGTTTCAGATTTAAAGTAAAGGCTGTCATCACTTTTTAAGTTCCATACCCAAGACGGAAGCGGAACGTTACAATCATCTCCTACATTACCGCCGCACTGATGAGTAGAAATAATAGGAACGATCTTTATACCTGCGTTACGAGCTGCTTGAGCAAATCGCTGAGCATAGGAAAAATCGAACTGCTGATCGCCGTTTTTCTCCATATCTCCCCACCAGAAGTCTACTGTCACTGCATAAAATCCATTTTGTTTCGCTTTGCGTAAATCGTTCTCAAACGCTTCCCATGTTGTATAGTCTGTTACCTTTTTTAAAGGCGCCATTAAATAGGTTTTGTAACCTGGATTCATTGATTTTCCATCTACGGCAGCCGCTCCGTTAATTGGACTCAAAATGAAAGCGTTAACAAAAATGAACATCAAAACGAAAGCCAATCCTTTTTTACATAGCTGTTTCATATCTTCCCTCCATTTTTTCAAAATCACCTATAGGTATTCGGCAGATTTTAGTTTTTTCCTTTTTCTTTTATAAAAAAAGACGCCCCGCCAGGACGCCTTCTTCATTAGTTCCAAATCTCATTCACCCATTCAGGATGGTCAATAAACGGATTGCGGTTATGCTGATAGTCTGAATAAATAATGTCATTTCTACGTCGTTCTCGATCATCTACTGGGTCTTGGGCATTCCATTGAAGAAGCACAGATAATTTCCCGTGATAAGGAGCAGTGCCATTATTCACTGTGTTATTAAGTTCTAAGTCAGGCTCATCACTTACATCGCCTTCATAGCGCACGGCCATATAAAACAACATACGAGCCACGTCGCCTTTTACTTCATCTCGAGGTTCCCATGAATCACTGTCAAAATAATTTCCGAGTGCTTCGCTATGTTCCGTTCCTCCGGTATCAAAATCTAAGTTTCCTCTCGTACTGTTTACAGACACATCGGTTGGACGTAAGTGATGAAGATCTGTTCCAGGTCCCATAGCTGTTCCAAAATCCCCGTGAGACTTTGCCCAGACGTGCTCACGGTTCCAATCGTCCACTCCGCCTCCATTTGTACTCTTAGCCTGTGAACGCCCCGTGTAGAGCAAAATAACGTTATTTGCGTTAGCTGGATCTTCATCCGTTTTCTTTAAAGCTTCCCATACGGCTGAATACGACAGTTCTGTGTGATGATCAATAATGTTATGAAGCTCTGTCTTTAAGCTGTTTCCTGTTTTTTCAGCTGCAGTACGATAATAGTCTTCTACTGGAACGGTTGGCTCTGTGGGATCTGGAGCGGGATCAGTTCCTCCTGTTTCTGTACTGATAGAAGTAACTGATTTTATTCCAAAGTGTGAAAAATAAGGAGTGAGTGTGCCCGTAACAGTAAGACTTTTCCCTTTCAACTCCGAGTGACTTTGAAGTCCAAATGTACTTCGCAAATTTGAAGGAATTTGAACGTACACCATCTTGTCTGTATTGGTTTCATTTGAACTGTCAGCAAGAGCAAGTGCATAATCGTTTGGGTAATTGCTTGTAATAACTGTAGATGTGCCTGTAGGTTGACCTACTACATATCCTTTAACCGTTTGTACACTGTTGTTTTGATTCTCAAGAGCTTGTGCAACAGATAAAAACGCGGCTGCTTGACTAACAGGAGTTAAGCTTACTAAAAGAACAAAAATAAGCAGGGACATTGCCCATGTTTTTTTACACAGAGCGTATAATTTCACTTTTTTATTCCTCCTTATGATAGGTTTGAAAACTAGTTTTCTTCCACCTCTTTATATTATTTTTTCACTGTGAATTCCCTGCCTCTTTTTTGTTAAGTTTTATAGTGAAAAAGATGTATTCTTCTTTACAGTGACGGCCACTTTATGCGAAGGGTTATATTTTTAAAAGTCCACATTGGAAAAAGCATTATGTGTCTTTCTTTATATATGGTATAATCAACCGAATCGTAAAAGAGCTTATACTATTTCAGAAAATGAAATGATTTAAATAGAAATGAGGATTGTCTATGCTTAGTTTTGACGAAAAATTAGCTATTATTTCATCGTTTCCAGAGCTGCATCGAAAAGATGTATCTTTAGGACGCGTGAATTTTCATTATGAAGAAAGCGTGTACGATAAAACGGTTGTTGTGCATCATCTGCATCCTAACGGAAATGGATTTGTATATGCAGGGTTTTTAAAAGGATATGAAACAAATGACAAAGGTCTTGTAAATATCCGTGATTATACAGAAGAAGAGCTTCGCTCTATTATTGAAGCTTCTATTGAATCTTTGTCTACCCTTCCTGATACAGCTAGAGAAGAAGCTATTGTAGGGAATGGAAATGAACAGCGCTGGAACGGCCCAGACAATGCAACGCTTTTACTTGTTCATGAAGATGACCTGTGGAATGTTTATTCTGGCTTGAATTTAGAGGCAGCATTTCTATCTTACGAAGAAGCAGAAGATTATTTGTTTGAAGAAGGCTTCCGCCGCCTATAAGCCTGCGTCTATACGAAAAAACCTCGCTGTTGATTAACAGCGAGGTTTTTTCATTTTTTTACAGAAGGCTGAGGGCTGATGCGCGGTATTAAAACCGCAAATAATATAACAACCCCCACACCAATCAATAATAAATAAAACCATTGTAGGTCTGATGACTTTTCAGAAGCAGTTTGTTCTGTTTGCTCTTTCTTGTAGGAAGTGTTTTTAGAAGAAAACAAGTTATATTCTTTTGCTTTCGCAGAAATCGTATTATCTTCAGCTGATGCGTTCGCAAAAAGACTTTCTTTTAAGCTCTCTTTCTCTGCATCTTCCTCTTTTTCAAATGTAAGATCCTTTATTTCCTCCGGAATATTTCCTACTTCTTTTTTATTTTCTAGCAAAGATTCGGGGTCCAAATTAATCGGATCATCCTTATATACATTTGGTTTAATCTCTTCAACGTTTCCGTCATCAGCTTCAGCCGCTGCTGCTATAGGGAAACAAAGAAGTGAAAAAATAAGAACAATACTTCCAATCTTCTTATTAAGCACTATAGGTTTCATCATTTTCAACCTCTTTAGTCGTCTTTAAAGCACGAATAATAGATGGCAGAACAATTAAAACGGCAGTCATTCCCAGTAATACAATAAGCGCCTGTCCAAACAGAGACTGCGTATCATATTGAATTGACATATATACTTTAGATACTGGATCTTCGTAATTAAAGTTTGGCATAGATAAGTTAAGAAGCGGGGTAATATAAAATAAAATCAACCCTACTGTCGTCACCCATCCAGCGAAGCTTCCTAATAAGAAAGCAATACGTACGAGTGTAGATGAAGCAAGCAATAAGACGATCGTAAAGATTGACCATTCCATTGCCCGGTCTCCCGATAACGAATAAATATTAAGGCTAAAGATACTTACCATTAACCCTACAATCAAATTCAATAACCCAAACAGCGTACCTTTCACAAGCATAGGTGCATGTCGGTAGTATTGACTGAAATAGCCAATTAGTAAGCTGCTGATTAAGATAATAACCAAAATGACAACTGGTGGAACCTCTTTTACTTTTTCAGCCGGCACTTCACCGCTTACTTGAAGAGGATTCGCTAAATAATGATAAACGTAATCATTATTCTGTCCATCTACTAATGTATTATTTAACAAACGGTATACCTGGCCGCGAACCAACTTCGTTGAATCCACGTTTTGGGCCCACTTGCTGTTAAGCGTGTCAGCTTTATCCTGGACTTCATTTACACGCTTCTGCAATTCATCTGTGTATGTGACAACATTAGCTTGTCTTTCACCTAAAGATGAAATGAGTTCGTTCATTCCCTTCAACTCTTGACCCATGCTTTGCTGCAGCGTCATTAAGCCCGTTACGTCCGGAGCTTCTTTCTTTTCTAATGCTTGATCTTCACCTGCGCTAGATTGAAGCTCTTGATTCATTGCATTTGCTTTTTCTTGAATAGCTGATAGCTCTTCCATAATAGATTCTTGTTCAGCATCAACTGTTTGTCCATATTGATCAGCAAAATCTTGCACTGAACTTTGGAACTGTGCTAACTCTTCTTTTGTTAGCGACAGGTTTTGTTGGATTTGCTTACGTGCATCTTGAGAAGAGACGGTGCCAGCTAACGCCTGCTGCAAACTTCCTTTAATAGAGTCATTGTTAAGGACGCTGTTCTGTATGTCTGTATTTCCTATTTGAGCTAAAGTCAAATCATACTGCGATAAATCACCGTAGTACTTTAGCAGATCTTCTGCACTGCTGCTTTGAATCTTACCTGAGAATGTATTGCTCAACTTTTCCTTGCGAGAAGCTGAAAGGTTTGGAGAAGATAAAATTTTATCTTCTTTGTTTTTAATCATCGTAATGAGATTGTCTACATCCACACTACCTTTAGAAGGCTTTTTGCCGTCTTCTTTCAACTTTTCATTCTCTTTTTTTAATCGTTCATTTTCTTCTTGAAGCTTAGCAATTTGACCGCTCGACGACTTGGTTGCTTCTTCTAAGTCTTTCTCTGCTTTGTTTTTCTGTGCTGTCAAAGACTTAACGTCTGCTTCCAAACTGGCAATTTTCTGCTTCAGCGCATCCGTATTTTCTCCTGAAGCTTCCGGCTGAACGGTTACATTTTGCAGCTCATCTTTGACTGCTTGTACCTGTGTTTTCAGATTAGCCACTTTTTCAAGCGCACTTTTCACAGCATTGGATGTACCTGATGCATCCGCTGTGTCCGATGTTTCAGGCGTTTCCGTTCCCTCAGATGTCTCAGGTGCTTCAGGTGCTTCAGGCGCTTCAGGCGCTTCAGGTGTTTCGTTCACCATTCCTTGGAGCTGCTGTTCTAAGTCTTCAAGTCCTTTTGATATATCATCAAGCTTTGCTGTTTGCTGAGATAAATCCACTTTAATTGGTTCTGACGTTCCTTCGCCTTGACCGGAATCTGGCTGAGTTCCGTCATCTTCTCCAGGATCCGTCGGAGTCTCTCCACCTTGATTCGGATCTGGCTGAGTTCCGTTATCTTCCCCAGGGTCCGTTGGCGTCTCTCCGCCTTGATTTGGATCTGGCTGAGCTTCGCCATCTTCTCCTGGATCCGTTGAGCCTCCGCCACCCTCATTTGATGAAGCTGTCTCTAGCTGCGCACGAAGCGGCTTTAGCTTACTTTCAATTTGATTTAGGGTTGTTTGCTCAGACTGCTGTTTATATGAACTGACTATTTGGCCGTTCAAATCTTGCAGAGCTTTTTCTTGTTCACTGACGTTATCCGCTTGTTGTTCTCCAAGTTCTCCGACGGCTTTTTGATTTTGATCCAACTGCTGTTGAATGGAAGATAAGCCACTAAACACTTGATTGGCCTGCTCATTAAAATTTTGCTTAGAGCTTGGCTGATTAGATTCAAGGGAAGACAACTCTTCTTGAATCGCAGCGACGCTTTGAGCCTGCGTTTTTTCAAGCATTTGTTTCTGTGTTTCTTGATATGTTTGATATTGATTTACATATTCAATGAAGCTGTTTAAATTCTTTTCAACCTGTTCTACGTCGCCTTGTCTGTCGCTTGAACCTTTTTCTGCTTTATTTACATTATCTTGGATTTGCTGAAGAATTTTCTTTTGATCATTTAATTCACCTGCTAAATCTTTTGAATTCGGTTTATAAAAAGCGACCATTGTTTTTTGAAAGGCGATTTCTTTATTTAGAATTTTATCGAACTGTCCGCGTACCTTATCTACTTCCTGTGATACATAACTCCAGTACAAAGAGGACATTTCATTATTAACCTTTGTAGTAGCATCTTCTAATTCCCCTACTACTTTTTCCTTATTAACTGCGTTAAGCTGACTTTGAACTTTGTATTCCAAAGTAGCTTTTTCTGGATTTTTTTCCTGATACGATAAAATATTTTGTGAGAAGGTCGAGGGAATATAGATAACCGCATCATATTTCCCATTCTGTAAACCGCTTGTAGCTGCGCTTCGTCCAAGCACGGTCCATTGATAATCCGACCCCTCCTGTAAAAGAGGAGTCACTTTTTCTCCAAATTCTATCGCTTTTTCACTATTTTCTTTTACTCCATTATCTTCGTTAACAACCGCAATCGTTCTTGTTGAGTTTTCTGTGACTTGCAGCGGGTTGTCTCCAATATACTGGAAAAAGAAAGAAGGAAGAGCCAAAATTAAAACAACAGCTAATATGACTTTAAGTGTATACTTACGCTGTTCGGTCATGTTAAGATCTTCCTTTCACTTACACATAGCGGGATTTGAATTCTTGTTTCTTTTCCACTTTTAATATAATAACCGAAGCCAGGGTTAACATCGGCTTCTTTTCGGTCATAAGGAAGTGTAAATAAGCTTTGCTCTGTTTTCTTCATCAGCAACACGGCTTGGCTAATTTGCTTCACTTCTGTTGTTAACGCGTCAAATCCTTTTGAAAACTCATTGTTGTTCCCTGCAACAATCAAGTTAAAGCCCAGGTGACTATAATTTTTCATCAATTTTGTAATACGATCCTGCAGGACGCTGTCTAAGTTTTGCTGGAATCTTACAAATCCGTCTACTACAAGCATGATCGGGGCAAATGAAAGACTGTGTACCGTTCCTTCCTGCACTGCTTCCAAATACTTATTTTCACGTCGCTGCAATCGTTCTTCAGTTAAATCAAGCCAGTCAATAATCTGTTCTTTTGTTTCCATGTAAACAACTTGCTCTTCAGCTGCATAGCTTGATAAACCGCGGTCAACCGAATCAAATAGTCCGATTTGCTTCACGCCTTGTTCAAGCGCTGTTTGCAGTATGACCTTCACTATATTTGTCTTTCCTTTTTGCGTCTGCCCCATGACGATGCAATGCTTATTTTTCGTAAAGTTCATATGCACCGGTCGAACAAACTCTTCATCTAATCCAAGAGGAATGACTCCTTTTTCCCGAATAACCCTTCTGTCCGTCATAAACTCGGCAAGTACAAGTTTCGATGACAGCATTGGTACAGGCTCCGGAACAGTAGCATCAGCATATTGATTCTTTAATCGTTGAATGTGCAGCTTAACTGCATCAAAGATTTCAAAATCATCTTTTCCTTCCGCAGGTAAAAACAGCTGCGCAAAATAAGGTTGATCCGTTTTGATAATAGCCCGGCCTGGAATAGACTCTAGCGCATACGGCGTACGTCCTAAAATAGAATACGCTTCTGAATGATCCATTAAATAATGAACAACTTTTGTTTTCAAGTTATTCATAAGCGACTGACGAATAGAATTCACGCGCGTCGCAGTAAAGATCATATAAATTCCTAAAGACTGACCGTCACGCACGAGCTGTGTGAACTGCATTTCTAGATCTTGCATTTCTTCTTTGACAAGATCAAAATTATCAATCGTGATAAAAATTAGAGGAAGCTCTTCTGTACTTAGAGCATTATACATTTTGATATTGCTAACTTCCCGCTGTTGAAATAACTGCTTTCGCCTTGCGATTTCTTGTTTGATAATCGTCATGAATTTTTCAATTTTACGCATCTGATCCATTAAGAAATAATCCGCCGTATGAGGCAGCTGACGAAGCGGCAGCAGCGTGCCGTTTCCAAAGTCAAAAATGTAATAATGAAGCTGCTCCGGGCTCTGTCTTTCAGCTAGACTAAGAAGCAACATCATGACTGTAAACGATTTACCGTATCCTGACGAACCAAATATACCAATGTTTCCATCGTCCATCAGCTGATAGTTATATACCGTTTGGCTTTGCTTTTCCGGTTCATCATTCAAGCCAATTGGGAATACGCCGTCTCGCTTCTCTTTGTACTCACTGCGAAGCAATCTTTCTTTAAGAGGCGGCAGCCATGGACTATTTAATTTTTTGATAGCTAGTTCCTGCTGCGTTTTTTCAATTTTTTGCACCACAACATCAATTTCTGCTTCCGCTTGTTTAGATGACGTCTGCTGAGTAGATACATCAGATAAAGGAATCAAACCGAGATCTGTGACAATGGCGACTTCATCTTCAGCCCCATACGTATCTTCCATGTACGGCGCGCCGCTCCAAGCTGACTGAAACAGTTCATACACTTCATTATTTCCAACCTGCAGATAGCCTCGACCCGTCACCGTAATAGAAGCAGCGTCCGCATTTTTTAAAATTTCTTTACTGTCAGCGGCATCTTGGACTTTTAAAGCTACTTTAAAGCGCGCGTTACTCCAAATTTGATCGTCAATAACACCGCCTGGCTTTTGCGTCGCTAAAATTAAATGAACGCCCAGACTACGTCCAATGCGCGCCGCGCTGACTAATTCCCGAATGAACTCTGGTTCTTCACTTTTTAACTCGGCAAATTCATCCGAGATTAAGAATAAATGAGGCAGAGGTTCTTCTGCCATACCTTGCTTATATAAATCTGTATAATCATTAATGTGATTGACTTCATATCTATCAAACAAGCGCTGGCGTCGTTTTAATTCACTTTTAATAGAAGCTAGGGCTCTTGTACTAAAATTCTTACTTCCTTCAATGTTTGTAATGGTTCCAAGCAGATGAGGCATGTTTTTAAACGGCTGAGCCATTCCTCCGCCCTTATAGTCAATCAATAAAAACGCAACTTCATGGGGGTGGAAATTCACCGCTAGAGAAAGAATGTACGTTTGTAAGAATTCACTTTTCCCTGACCCCGTCGTACCTGCAAGTAATCCATGAGGGCCGTGAGCTTTTTCATGAAGATTTAGTTCAACAATATCTTCTTTTCCTTTTAAACCAATGGGAACTGCTAGCGACTTAGCTGATTCATTGCTTTGCCACCTTTGCACGATATCCAACTCACCAATTTCTCTTGCTTTAAATAATTCTAAGAATGAAACGCTATTTGGAATTGAGTTGGTCATGCCGACTTGGTGATCCAATGTTCGCAGCATCCTTGCAAATCTTTCATTATAATCAAGCGTGTGTTTATCAAGCTGAAATGGAATATTCACAGCTTTTTGCTTTTGAATTAATATATCCCCCTCGGATTCGTTAATATAACGGACGAGTGTATGAACATGCTCCGTTAAGCTTTCCTTTGTCTCTGCCGCAAATATCGCAGAGAACCCAAGGTGAGGGTGATATCCTTCTAAATACTCTAAGATAACGTGATCTGCAATTAACTGCTGATTCGTAATAATAAAAACAAAGTGAGGCAAGAAAACCCCTTCTCCTTTTGCTTCATCTAAATCGCGTTCTCTCAGCATTTCATAAATAGAAGATAAAAGCTGGTCTCTCGTTTGTTCATTATAGATGAAACCTTTCGCAAAAGAATGCGGAAGCTGAAAATGAGGAAGCCATTTCATCCATTCCCACTCTTTATATTCTTCTTCATCAAAAATGAATACGAATCTTAGGTCATGATAACTGTGGGAAAATGCCAGCTGTCCTACAAGCTGATGCAGTTCATTCTTCACCGTTTTCATCTTTCCTACCAGACCGATAGAGCCTAAACCTAAATGAGCGGTGACAGGGGCATTTTTCACTTCTCGATAGACCTTTTCCATGTGCTGAGACTGCTCAAGCAAATCATCAATTTCTCGATTAGCCATATCTCCGCTATTCAAAGAAATTTGGTAGCTTCCAGGAACTGTTCCTGTTCCAAGGCGCACCTGTAAAAAATCACTGCTTTCTACAGTTCGTTCCCAAATTCGATCAGAAATCTGTTCTGTTAAATATTTCATTCGTTCAAACGTCGGAAAATGATAAGATAATACATCTCGTTGAACTGATACTAGTTCTTGTAATTCCTCGCGCTTGTTTTCTAAATACTTTGTATAAATTCGACGACGACGCTCCTGCCGCTTCTTGCGCTGTTTTTTATCTTTGAAGTATTGAACGGTAGATACAATCAGCGTAGTCGTAAACATCATGACAGATATAATAATAAAAATTCCCCTAGGCTGAATAATCGAGACCGTACCCATGACTAAAAGCATGACTAATGGCGGTAAAATAGTAAGCCATAAGCTTCGGTTATTTTCATCATTGTCCTGAGACGGAAAGGACAAGCTTACCTTATCATTAGGCAAATCATATATCATGCGCGGTGTCCGTCTATAAACCGGGTACTTCTTTTTCATTTCAGAAATAGGCTGTGCCGTAGCTGGAAGCTTAGATGCATAATCGTAGTAGCTTTGAATCTTCAGCAAATCTTTTTCGATCAATTGAATCGTCATAGAAGACCATAAAATAAGATCTCCGGGCTGAAGGTTCGTATTCTCTTCTAGTCGGTGTCCGTTAAGATAAAGCGGTTCTTGGTTATAAAAGACCTTCCACTTTCCGTTTATCTTTGATAAGTAAAATCCTTCTTTTGGCTCTACTACACACTTTTGTTTCTGCTGATACACATCAGCTGCTTCATCACTTGTGGAAAACGAAACTTCTGATCCGTAATCAATATAATAGACAGCTTCTTTAACAGCCGTCTCTGTAAGGACAAAGGTTAAAGCATGTCCTTGTTCTCGCCATACAAACGACTCAGAAACAGATAGCTCTGCTATCCTTTCTTCTCCGTAGGAAATTAAGAGCCGGCCGTTCTTTTCAGATGACAGCGTCATTTGCCCTTTCTCAAACGGATAGGAAAACGTAAAAGTTTGATGCTGAGTGTTTCCAACCGTTGCTTGGCGAAAGGTTTTAAAATCTACAGGCAGCTGCTGATACGTTTGCCCACTAACTACCCAAAGCATATTCATACAACTACCTCCCTACTTCGATTGGTCTTCCTGCTGTTTTTTCTGCTCTTCTTGTTTCTTTTTCTCGGCTTCTGCAGCTTTCTGATCTTCTTCCTGCTGCTTGGCCGCCTGTGCCTCCTCAGCTTGTTTCTCTTCTTGCTGCTTGGCTGCTTCCGCTTCTTGCTGATCATTTTCTTTCTTAAATTCTTCAAGTTCGTTCGCTACTTTATCAAGCTCCTCTTGCTTTTTATCAGCCGCTAAATCGTTGTCTGTCTTTAGCTGACCTTCGTATTTCATTAGTGCATAGATAATTAATGAACGTTCTTCTAACAACCTGCTGACTTCTAGCGCTTTTTTGTTGTCTCCTCGGCCAATGTAAAACCAATAGGCAAAATACTGAGGATCTGACTGAAGCGTAATAGTCTTTAAAGCATTTGCTTTTTGCTCCTCCCCTAACTTTTCATTAACAAGATAGGAAGTTGCTATTTCGTATTGCACAATTTTAGGCATGCTTTCAATGTCATAATCTTCAAGTGTGTCGACTACTTTGCTGTAGTTTTTTTCAAGAAAGTATTCGTTGCTTTCTACAAATGCTTCTTGTTTCGGCTGAGCAAAAAAGTAAGAGTAAAAAGTATAAATAAGAGCTGGAATTAATAAGACAAGTATACCCACAGATGAAAACTTAAAAATAGTCCAGCGTTTTTGAGGAAGTTGAACGAGTGTCTTTTGATGCTTTTCAATTTGGGTTAGCTTATGCTGAACAAATTGACTCAACTCTTCCTCATTGCTGATATGCATTATTTTTTTAGCGTCTTCTTTTAATTGCAAGGTCTCATATAACTTAAAATACTGTTCAAATGTATGCGATGAGTCAACGGCCGCTGCTATCGTAGCCTTTAACTCTTGAAAGCTTTGTTCCTCGTTAGACTCATAAGGAGGTAAACTTTCTTTGACTCCATAATGTAAAAAAGCCGGACTTAAACTTTTATCAAAAATGATATTTTCTGGACAAATCAACAAATGCAGCCTTGAAAAAGAATGCTGCTTTACCTGTTTGATAAGCTGATCTGCAAACAGCCACTTTTGATGTTCTTCTTTTCCTCTTAATGCTGTAAAAGGTTGAAATTCAGAGGTAGGCTTAATTGTTATTTTAAGTTCATCATCGCTCATCATGATTTCTTTTTGAAAAGCCGTGTTTACATCCTTTAACATTTCAATTTCAACAGAACGATTAAGTCGAATTTTTTCTTTTTGAAAAACAAATGTATATTCATTATTATGACGTGTCATTACAGCTTCGAGCTGTTCTTCTAAGTAAGTCGGTTTCTTCTCTGACATTCTAATAGACTCCTTTAGAGAATTTCGATACAATCACCTGTGGTAATTCCGCAGTTAATCATCGTCTCATTTCCCGAGAAAATAAGATTTTTATTTGAAACACGTATCCACGCACCGTCCTTTGGTGATTGAGTAATCTTTTTAGCTTGCCAAACGATCTCGACTACTTTTTTGAGTGAATGATAGTTTGATAGTCGCAAATCGAACCGATCACCTTTATAGTGCTTTAAGTCTACTGTTACTTCTATATACATAGGGTTTCATCACCTCAAAACATAGAAAAAGCGCCTTCATCTTTTGAGAATAGGGCGCTCCTTTTATTACTTCACTTAGATTATTAGATGAAGTTAACCGCGGATTTGGCTAGCGATTTGGTTATCTGTATCTTCAAGAACGTTTGCAGAGTCATCTAATTGCTTAGCAATCTTTGTAAGTAGGTTAGACATTTCAACGAAAGAAGGCTTTAATTCTTCGTATTGAGCAGCAAACGCTTCGCTTGAAGCACCTTCCCACATGTCTTGAAGTTGATTTTTCATTGTATCAAGACGGCTTACTAATTCTTGAACTTGACCGCTTTCGTTAGTATAACGACCTGCCATGTCGCGAAGCTCTGCTGGTGTTACGCGAATAATCCCTGACATACATATCTCTCCTTCGGTTTATATATTTACTATTATTGTAAGAAACTCTAGTGTTAAGGTCAAAGGTTACTTGCAAAAGCCTCCAAAAATGAGAATATGTATCTACAAATACCCCTAAAAAATGCAAATAAAACCTAAATAACCAAGATTTTGTTCTCATTTAAACCTTTTCCATCTGATCTATAGGTACCTATTTAAAGGAAAATAAAAACTATAAGACTATTAAATTACATTTTTGTTCATTATCTATAGAACTATTTACTAGTAATAAAAAAGCAGCAGCCTATTTAAGGCCCTGCCTCTTTATATATCTTCTATTTATTTAAGATTCAGACATGCTTTGAAAAAGCACATGCGCTTTTTATTTTTTGGCTACTGCTTAAAATAATTTTGATCTTCTTTTAACATCCTTATTTCTTCGGGGATGAATAATTTTGAGAGAGGCGTGTCAGGGTTAAGTAATATCGCTATTTCTTCATTTAATACAGGCAGCATATCCTTAAATGATACGCATACGGTCTTTTCATCTTTCAGCATCTGTTCAATCGGATATTTTGACGAAAAAACAGGTAAATATCGGTACGCTGCGCTTTTCATCGTCTGAACGTAGTGCTCTGCAATTAATATATCTGATGCTCCATGCTCTGAACTAACAACTAGCCATAAATTGCTATTCATTAAAGTTTTATAAAATTGAGCAATTTTCTTATTATCTTTCATTGCTTCAATTAATGATTTTTCTAATAAGTTAAATGTATATTTCATTGCTGAGACAACCCTGTAAGGAACTGTACCATTTCACTTCCAGCGCCATCATATACTTCATTCATTCTCTCTTCACTTCCTCTGTGCTGTCACTAAACATAATGTTTGAAGGATTCATTTCCTGACTTAAAATGCCCAACCCCATTTGAATAACGCCATAAGTAAAAAATTCCGTTCGACTGCATGTAGAACCATTCACTACTTTTTCTTCCCAAGACATAGAAAGCGAATTCCACATAACATTAAGAGTACCTAAAGGTTTTTCAATCGTTCTATGCATATTGTCATACGTATTCCATTCTTTTAAGTTCTTTATGTCATTCCACGTATCTTGTGAATGGGTGCTCCCATCGCTCCACACGCTCGACCAAAACTCCGTCCAGCCTGAAGAGCCTTCTAGCTCTCCATCTGCTTTTCTCATTTGTTCTGCAGTGTCTTTTACTAATAAATGTGCGTTTTCCGTTAGCGAATCAAGTTTGCGAATCATATGCTGTAACTCTTCCTGCAAGTCCAGCACTTTATCAATATCTGCAACAGACAAGAAATGTAGATTTGTAGCTTCCCAGCTTAGTTTTTGAAGTGCATCAGCCGTCTGTGAATGAGACTGCTGAATTCGCTCTGCAAATGTCTGCAGCACCTCTGGATTTACTTTTATCTCCATGTATGTCCGTCCCCCTATCTCTTGTAAGCCTTCAGTCATCATCCAAACATTTTTTAAGCCTATACGGAAAGACTCACTTTCTAAAGGAGTGAGTCGATAATGTTATTTATTACGCCGATGCTAACTCTCTTAATCGTGAAATTTCTAAGCGTAAAGTTTGAAACAATTCATCCCTTACGTCGTACAGATGAAAAGTAGATTGCGTAATATCATTATAAATATCCTCATATGAGCTCTTAGAACGCCCTGACCAATCTGACGCATATTGTTGGTGCGAATTTTGAAACAGATAGATACCCTCTTCAAGAAATTCCATGATACGTTGAACTTCATGTAAATATGATTCTAATTGATCTGCATCTCGACTATATTCTTTACTTTTTCTTCTTCGCTCTATGTCGTCAAAGAGATCATCAATTGCATCCATAAAATGTCCCCACGTCCTTCTTCCTCTTTTATTAGAAGTCTCTTAAAGTAATGTTAAAATAAGGTTACAAAAAACAAAATCCATCATTCAAACTATTTTCATACCTAGGAAAAAATATCTACATTTCTCTTTTTTTACTTATTTATACAGGTAAAATAGAGAAAATAAACAACGCCAGGCTGCTGTAATAAAGCAGTAGACGTTGCTTTTTAGGTTGTGACACTGCTGTTATAAAAAGGAATAATACCTAGTTTACATTCGACCTTTTTGTTTCTTTTTCTTGTTAAATGGCTTTTTTGAAGGTTTTTTAGCTGTACGGGACTGCTCTTTTGTTCCGTCATCCACGATTTCACCCATATAAAGTTCTTTTTTCACTAATGAAAGTTGAAGTTCACGTGCGATTTGTTTTAAATTTCGTTCTTCACGTTCAGTCACAAGAGAAATGACTGTACCTTCTGCTCCCGATCTGCCTGTTCTACCTGAGCGATGTACGTATTGATCTGCATCTTGAGGAACATCGATGTGAATTACATGCGTCAATCCCTTAATATCTAATCCTCTAGCTGCGACATCCGTTGCTAATAAGACAGGGAAATCTCCTTTTCGAAACCCTTTAATGGTCGTAGCACGATCTTCTTTTTTCGTTTCACTGTGTAAAGAGCCTGCTTCTACACGCTTAAATGTTAATTTCTCTTCAAACTCGATGAGAGTATCAATCCCTTTAAAAAAGGCTAAAGCTTTCATTTGTTCTTGACGAACTAGTTTTCTAAGCACGTCCACTTTATCTCTAGCTTCACTTTTGATGTATACATGCTCTACCTTCGAAGCTGGAAGTTCGTCTCTTCCTACCTCTATTTCAAGAGGATGGTTCATCATATCTTTCGCTAGCGATTTGGTACGTTCTGATACAGTAGCTGAGAAGACTAGGATTTGACGATCACTTAACGCCATTTTTACAATCTGTTGAACCGTTTGAAAATGCTCAGGTACAAACAATTGATCCGCCTCATCAATCACAATTGTTTTGACTTCGTGCATTTTTAATTTCTTCATTTTAATTAGCTCGTTCAAACGTCCTGGGGTACCAACAATGATATTAGGACGTTTTTTGAGTTTTTCTAATTGTCGTTTCATATTTGCTCCGCCAATAAACGCAGCACTTGAAATACCGCTTCCCTGCGACCAAGTTTGAATTTCACCGTGAATTTGCATAACTAATTCATGGGAAGATGCTAAAATAACTGCTTGAATATGAGATGGTCCCGGCTGAATGCGATGTAAGACAGGCAACAAATATGCCAGCGTCTTTCCTGTTCCCGTTGGGGATTCTCCTATTACATCTTTATTAGCTAAAATCTCTGAAATAGCTTTCGTTTGAATAGCAGTAGGCTCATTGAACCCTGCTTTTTTCCACGCCTCTTGTAAAAAAGGCTGTAAAGTCTCTATAAACTGACTCATATCTATCTCCTTTTCCATGCTTTTCTCGATATTATAAACGATTTTTTTCATTTCAATTAAACGAATGTATCAGTCGCCATGTGATGTGCGTTAATACTGACCTTAATTTCTATTTATAAATAAACCTTCCTTATCCCAAGGGACCCTGTCAATCCGTCAGTAGAAAAATCGGTTGTTGCCTTAACTTTTCTACATCAATAAACATAGCTTCAACTATGATACACTATTGCTTCTATAGAAAACAATATGATCCTCTTTATTATGAACGAAAACTTGTATAAGAAGGAGGTTTTATGTCCTATATGGATCCAGACGCAAAGGGCTCATCTGCTTACTGCCTCTTTTTCAAGAAAACAGCCGCCTCTCTGAACTACGAGAGGCGGCTGTTTCGTTCTATAATTGGCATATCAATAGTAACCGTTGTCCCTTTTCCTTTACCGCTTTTAAAATGCATGGTACCTTGATGACGCTCCATGATTTTGTAACACACGGCCAGCCCTAAGCCAGTGCCAGCTTCTTTTGTAGAATAAAACGGCGTTCCTACTTGTTCAATCCTCTCTTGACTCATTCCGATTCCATTGTCTTCAAAGTGAATCAATGCTCGTGTATCTTTTTCTTCAACTGTTATTGTAATATGACCTTTCTCCATAATAGCTTCTACACCATTTTTAATCACATTGATGAACACTTGTTTCAACTGATTTGCATCAGCTGAAACATAAATAGGCCTTTTGGCTGTTTCTTTCAATAAAATAGAAACATTATTTAAATTGGCCTGCGCTTCCATTAGGGTAATAACTTGTTTTAAAATCTCGCATAAATTGGTCTTTTCAAAAGATACATGCTGCTTTTTTCCAAGAATGAGCATTTCACTGGAGATTAAGTTGATGCGGTCGATTTCAGACATCATAATATCTAAATATGTGTCATTTGTTTCCTTAGAGGCTTGCATAACCTGTACAAAGCCTTTTAAAGAAGTAAGCGGGTTTCTAATTTCATGTGCGACGGCACCTGCCATTTGTCCAATAACCGACATTTTTTCCGAGGTTATCATAAGCTCTTCATCTTGACGGTATGTAGTAATATCGCGTGCAATCATAAATACACCTACTACCTGCTTATGAACGATGATGGGAAGCAAAGAACACCTAAGCAACCGTCTTTCTCTCTTTCTATTGATCACATTCATTTCGAACTTAGCACCTTTTCCATTCAGCACTTCTTTAAAATACTCTTTACACATATCAAACTCTTCAGCTGCGATAAGAGCTGAAGGTTTCATCTTTTGTAATTCTTCACTGGAGTATCCAACGATTGCTTCACCTTCTGGATTAGCAAGAAGAACTTCACCCGTTTTACTTATTTCAAAAACGCCATCGGGATTATGTTTGAATAAAGATTGATAGTGCTGATTGCTCGTTTGAAGTTCGTGTTCTTTTACTACGAGCTCTTGCTGGGACTCCACTAGTTTATAAGCTCTCCTATATACCAACCCGTACAAAATAATCCCCGTAGCTAAAATAAAAAACCAACCTTTGTATTGTTGAAAAAAAATATATACTTCAAAACGACCTTGCGCTAATGTTCTAGATATATTATCAGATATCAAGATCCATACAGCGCCAATAATGATATATATAATTGAAATTCTTAAAGCTACTTTACGCGCGTGTTTCACCAAATTTTAATCACCTGTTTATCAGTATTGATCCCCTGTCTTATTGTCTTTATATGAAGTGTTCACTTTTTGTAGTCATTTCATGCCGTTGTAAAAAATTGATGAATGACCTGACCTAAGTTACTAATAGATTTTACATTTGCTTGAAAATGATACTGGTGAAGCCATTGACTATGATCGGGTGTCACACCTGTTAAATAAATCTGTACACCCATTAGCTGAAATTCCCATATTAAATGTTCTAGGGCTGCAACACCTCGTTCATCAATTTGACCTATTCCATTAAAGTCAATGATAACTCGATCAACCGTTTCTTCATCTATTTGTCTGAGCAGCCGATGTTCATTTTTCATGATGACTTCCTCAAACAAATCGCCAAACAGAGGTATAAGCACCATGTTGTTCGATAAATGAATAAACGGTCCCGACAGTTCTATAACTCGGTTCATTGCTTTTTCTAATCGTTCTTTTTGCAGCAGCAGTTCTAAGTCTGTTTCAGATAAACGCGCTGTATGTTGTTCGATTTTTTCTGAAAGAATTCTAATTTGAGAATCTTCCTCTACACATATTACATGTGCCTTATCTTGCTCCCATTTGCAATTCACGGTATAAAGAGACATTTTAGCTTTGCGCGAATGCATGACTAATTCTGTTTTTATTTTTTTCTTCTGCCCTAATCGTTTTCTAGCTTTGTTCTGACTATCTTCGTCAACAATTTCTAAAAAATGTTGAACCTCTCCGAATAAAGCGGCTGCTTCATCAGATTGCGCTAGAATATTCATTTCCTCATCCATAATAAAAACAGGAAGCGGAGCATATTTAATAGTCGACAACCTTAATCCCCCTAATTGATTGATAATGAAAAAACTCTTTCAACTCCTCTAACTGTGCAATAAATCGAACTTGATTTGTTTGAACAAGAGGAAACTTATAGTTTGAAACTACTCGGCCTCCAACTAAAATAAGCGGCTGATGTTTTGTCTTTTGTAATCCTTCTATATATTCGCTTGCTTTTTCTATATGATGAGTTAAACTGAACGAGATTCCTACTAAATCAGGTTTCCATTGTTCAACAGCGTGCGTTGCATGTAAAAGCGGAGAATCTGCTCCTAAAAGTTTCGTCTGCCATCCGTGCTCTTCAAAGAGAATGGAAATCATTTTTAAACCTAAAAAATGCTGTTCATTTTCTATGCACAAAAACAGACCTTTTTTTTCATTTTTAATAACTTCTTGTCTTATGCACAATTGATAGCGTGACAAAACATAGTCACAGGTAGTAGTAGCTAAATGTTCATCAGCCACTGAAATTTCATCTTCTTCCCACATCATACCGATTTGAGCCATTGACACTGAAATGAATTGCTGAAAAATATAAAATGTATCGAAACCCTGCTGTCTTTTTTTCCACACAATATTCCAAGCTTCATCTTGATTCCCTGATAACAGTAATTCAGTCAAGCGTTCTATGCTTTCAATCAAGAAACCACCTCTTTTTCAGTCAAACGACTTGTTTTTTCCTTTGTTATTATCAACCATACCACTTAACTCACCCGCACTCTACAGTAAAATATTCTCACACTGACAAAATAGCACCGGACGTCTCTGACAGGTCAATCTCTTTATTTTTCAAAGTCAACGAGGTAGTGATGCAGCAAGTGACGGTTTTGTTCATTGTATAAGTACGCATACACAGGTCGTCCTATTGTGCCGTAAGTCATTCTTTCTCCAAGAAGACCTATATCTGTTAGAAATTTTAAATATTTCCGAATAGACACTCTTGAAATTCCCGTTTTTTCAGCTACATCATCAGTCGAAAAAGGGTGATCTTTAAGATGCTCAATGGCTTCTACGATAACTTCTAATGTTCCTGTCGTTAAACCCTTAGGCAACGGCTCTACCGGAGCTTCTTTTATTTTTTTATTAGACAGCAGCCCGTCTAATTCCTGTTGATTAAGCTGAGGTTGCTGTTTTAACGTACGAAATGTTTGTTTGTAAGCCGAAAGTGCTTGATAAAAGCGTTCAAATGTAAAAGGCTTAATCAAATAATCAATCGCTCCGTAGCGTAGAGCTTGCTGAATCGTTTGGGCATCCGAAGCAGCGGTGATAAAAATGACATCTATTTCCTCTTGTTTTGTTCGAATCTCTTGTAAAACTTTCAAACCATTTTGTCCAGGCATAAAGACATCAAGCAGCACTAAATCAACTTGATATTCATTTACCTTCACCAAGGCTTCATGACCCGAATGAGCAACAGCGACCACTGTAAACCCCTCTATCTCTTCAATGTACTTTTGATTAAACTGAGCAACCATTGGGTCGTCTTCAACAATTAATACTTTAATCAACTTGATCTCTCCTTGTTTCGTACGGAATATCAATATAGAATGTGGTACCGCTATTTATAAATGAGTCAATGACGATTTGGCCACCTAGTTCATCAATCGTTTGCTTCACTAAATGCAGCCCAAACCCTCTGCTCGTGCCTTTTGTAGAAAAGCCTTTCTTGAAAATCTGATTCATTGTATCGGAAGGAATGCCGCAGCCTGTATCCGTGACTTGAATCGTAAGTTTATTGTTTTTATACACAAGCATAACGGACACTTTTTTAGAGGCTTGATGACAAACTGAATCAATTGCATTATCAATTAAATTTCCAATAATGGTAATGAGATGATGAGTAACTTGTGGATCTGAAGGTTCTGGAATAACTTCATCAGCGGAAAACGTCAGTTCTACGCTTTCCTCTCTAGCATAACTCATTTTGCCCATGAGGAACCCTGCCAACGCATGATCTTTAATAGATTTAGTCACTGAACTAGATTCATCGACACGGTGATTAACAAGCTGATGAATATACGTTTTTAGCTCATCATAATAATTCATCTGCACCATTCCTAAAATCACATGAAGTTTATTCATAAATTCATGCGATTGTGCTCGAAGCGCTTCCACATACATTTTAACACCTGTTAGCTGTTCTGCTAAGATATTAACTTCTGTTTTATCCCGAAACGTAGAAAGTGCCCCTACAATCTCTTCGTTTACTACTAGCGGAACCCTATTAACCACAATGGCTACTCCATTTATGACTTGCTCTTCATCGTAATGAGATTCCCCCGTAGACAAAACGTCGTCCAACCTGGAGGTGGGCATATATTCTCGAATAGACAAACCGATTGGCTCTGGTGCTAACCCTGCTTTAACAAATAAGCGGCGTGCAGAACGATTAGCAAGTGTAATATTACCTTCTTTATCAACAGCTATCACTCCTTCACGAACCGACTGCAGCATGATGCTTCTCTCTTCTAGAATTTTAGCAATTTCAGAAGGTTCCAAGCCAAATAAAATTTTCTTTATGTAATTCGCTAATAAAATAGCACCAAGAACGCCTACAAGTAAACCAATTAATGAACCTAAAACAATTCGACGATGCCCATCTCTAATTGCTTCATTTACATTATTCAAAGAAATCCCCACAGCTACTGCGCCAATTTGTTGATTTTTTTCATTATAAATAGGTGCAAAAGCGCGCAGAGATTTATCGAGCGTTCCTTTTGATACAGATACATAAGATTTTCCGTGCAATGATTTTTGCTCATCGCCTCCGGCAAACCTCTTTCCTATCTTTTTAGGATCTGGGTGAGATTGCCGAATTCCATTCATATCCATAACAACGATAAACAAGACGCTTGATTTTTTACGAATTCGTTTAGTGAATTCTTGAATTGACTGAGGTGTTTTTGTTTCTAGTCCTTCTTTCACGTTCGTTGATTCTGAAATAATCGTAGCAATAGTCCGAGCTTTTTCAGCCTGTTGATCTCGAATATTTTTTCCAATTGAACTGCTAACTAATAAATCCGTTAACAATAGCGATAGAATCACCACCATGCATACAAGCAGCACCGTGATGCTTCGCAGCCCCATTCTTCCGTGTTTCACATTCTTCCCTCGCTTCCCTGCTTTTCTTGTTTATAGCACAAGAAAAAGATCTTATCTAGAGTCAGATAAGATCTTCGCTTATTTAATTTCAGTTTTACTGAGTTGATTAACATTTATACAGGAAGGTTAACAATCTACTTTATAGTTTAGGTCCTTTTCGATATTTGAACCATCCCATTTTATAAAAGGCAAAGACCATTACGCCTACAAGCCCAATCATAATGCCAAGTACAATAAAATAATTATATTTCCCCGTCAGTTCCGGCATATATGAAAAGTTCATGCCATAGAGACCAGCAATAAACGTCAACGGTAAGAAAATAGCTGACATAAGCGTTAGCGTAAACATAATTGAATTCATACGATCCGAGTTAATGGACATAAAGCTTTCTCGAATATCATTTGACAAATCCCTGCTCGCCTGCATAATTTCAATCATATTTAATAAGTGGTCATAAATATCATTAAAATAGCGAACCTGCTCTTTTGCTTTTAACGCATTAGTTGACATAATACGATACATTAAATCTCTCATGGGGTTTAAAATGCGGCGCATTCGTGACAAATCACTTCGGATGTCATAAAGCTGCCTCATTAATTCATCCATAGGTTCGTCTTTTGCATTGTCTTCAATGTCGTCTATGTGATCTTCAAATTTATAAAGCACGGGGAAGTATTCGTCAACGGTATGATCTAAGAGTTCATACATGATATCCCATGTTCCATCTTCGGTAGCTTCAGGGTCTTTTTTAATAAGCTCCCACACCCTAGCCACGCTCGTTAGCTTATCCATATGGTAAGTGACTAAAAAGTTATCCCCTACAAACGCAGATACTTCTAAGTGCTCAAGCTCTTCTTTATGAAGGGCATAATAGACTAAAAAATAATGCTCATCATACAGCTCAAATTTAGCGCGCTGACCTTGATTTAAACAGTCCTCAACTGCTAAAGGATGAAAATTAAATTGTTCAAGCTGCTTTTTTTCTTCCTCGGTGGGATTGTAAAAATCAACCCAATACCATTGAAAGTCATGCCTTGAACGAATCTCATTCATTTCTATTTCTTTAATAGCTCCTTCTTTGGTTTTAGCTACAATTTTAATCATAAGATAACCTCTGTCTTTTTTGATACTATTCTCTGCACATACCCTTTTTACCATTTTATTAAACTTTTTTCTTTTAATGTACGCCTTTTCTCGTCTATACATACGATGATGGTGACGACAAGAGAACAAAACGGTGAGGAGGTATATCCATATGTATGAATTTTACTCCCGGCATGAAGAATATTGGGAAGATGATACAAGACTAGACGAACAGCTTCTAAGAGATATAAACAAAGCTGTAAGCGATGAGTTTTCCGCTATTCACTACTATACACGCTTAGCAGAACTGGCTCCTAATAATCAGTTTCAACAAGCTATATTAGGTATTCGGCAGGATGAAATTAAACACTTTGACTGGTTTTCTAAAGCCTATTATGATTTATCAGGCAGCTACCCACAGATTTCATTAAACATAAAACTGCCAAATACTTTTCAAGAAGGGGTCTCTGAATCCATTAAAGATGAAGTAGAAACCGTTCCATTTTATCAATCAATCGCTAGAAGAATCACAAATGCTCGAATTCAAAGCCGCATTGTTCGAGCTGCGAGCGATGAACAGCGCCACGGTCAAATTTTCCAAACCATTCAGTCCCGCTTCTCATACTAAATAATACGCTTGCAATCGCAAGCGTATTATTTGGTATGGTTTTATCATTATCTCTTACTTTGTAGCATTAAATTCTTCTTTGATTTTTTGGAGCAGCGTTTGATTTGTTAATACGTCATACCCTGTTAATGCCATTGTTTGTGCCCCAAGTATCATTGCTTCTCTTCCTTGCTCACTTAAAGCTGCTTCTCTAAATTCGTGCGTATGACAAACAAAATAATCATCACAAATTTGAATATACGGATGAATAGCCGGAACAACCTGACTTACATTCCCCATATCTAAAGATCCATGATCGCCTTGGTCTTCCGTAATGCTTTGTTCGCTCACGCCTAATGAGATGAGATTATTTGTATAGACATCGGATAATGTTTGATTCGTTTGCATATCATCATAAGAAAACTCATAGTTTGAGATTTTTAATTTTGTTCCCGTGGCTAGAGCAGCGCCGTTTGCACATGCCTTCACCTTCTCTGTCACTTCATCTACATATGCACGAGTTGAAGCGCGGACATAAAATTGTGCTACTGCATAATCCGGTACAACGTTGGCCGCCTTGCCTCCCTCTGTAATCACTCCATGAATACGTACATCCGGCTTCACGTGCTGGCGAAGCGCATTAATGCTGTTGAACGTTTGTAATACGCCGTCTAACGCGTTGATTCCTTCATGAGGAGCAGCAGCTGCGTGCGCGGATTTTCCGAAGAACTCAAACTGAATGGCATCCATCGCAAGAGAACGTCCGCTTTTTTGGTGGCAGTAATAAGGGTGTACCATCATAGCTACGTCTAAATGATTAAAAATGCCTTGCTCGGCCATCGTTACTTTGCCGCCTCGTGTTTCCTCTGCAGGCGTTCCATATACGTATACTTTACCGCCTGTTTCTGCAACTGCTTTACTAAGACCAATACCAGCTGCAATCGACATGGTTCCAATTAAGTTATGTCCGCATGCATGTCCGAGATCCGGCAAAGCATCGTACTCAGCCATAAACCCAATCGACGGACCTGGCTTTTGACTGTCATAAACAGCAGTAAAAGCCGTTGACAAGTCACATGTACCAATTTCAACTGTGAACCCTTGTTCTTTTAAAACATCCGTTAATGCTTTGCACGCTTTGAATTCTTCGTGACCAAGCTCAGGATTTTGCCCAATATATTTGCTTACATCATAAAATGTATCCTGTAAGTTATTAATTGTTTCATTTATTAATTGTTTCATTAGTTGTACTCCTCTTTTAAATATTTAAACAAATTATAGTATATTTATTCGTTTTTTAAAAGCTAGTTTTTAAGACGTGTTTTCCTATCACCTTAATATGCCTTATAATTTAATTACTAACTGTTTTAAAGAAGGTATGCATAATGATTAACATAAAAAAATTCAATTTTTTAGGCGGTCGTATTATTAAAACAGGCATTGCCGTTTTTTAAACTGCGCTCATTTGCCAGTCCATTGGCTGGCCGTATATGCTCGCTGTTATTACAGCTATTGTTACGATTGAACCAACAGCTGCCGATTCTATTAAAAAAGCTTTCATCCGCTTTCCTGCTTCAGCAATCGGAGCTGCTTTTGCCATGCTTTACACATTTCTATTAGGAGTGACGCCGCTTACCTATATGCTTGTTGCTGTTTCTACTATTATATCCTGTTCTAAATTGCGTTTGCATGCAGGAACACTCGTTGCCACGCTAACAGGGGTGGCTATGCTGACGATTGTGCACGATCATTATTTCATCTCGTTTTTAATTCGCTTAGCGACCACCAGTATTGGGCTGCTTACTTCTTCACTTGTGAATATCATCGTCCTTCCTCCTAATTATACACCGATTATTACGAGGAAAATTCAAAGTCTCTCAAAACAAATGAGCAGCGTTTTACAGCAAAGAGGAAGCGAACTTTCCCAAGTACATGCTTGTCATAAACAAACAAAGCTTCAATTTCAGCAGCTTTCCGCTGAAATTGAAAAAATTGAGACGCTTTGTGAGTATCAGCGAAAAGAATGGAAGTTTCATCATTTCACTCGTACAGCTATGAGAAAATTCCACTATGAATATAAGAAACTTTCTCTTATGAGGCAGCTTATCTACCATATTGGTAATTTAATTTATTTGCCTGCTCATCAGCTGCAAAGTGCAAGACATCAAGTAATATGGGATACATTCACTTCCTTTCATAATGTCTTACAAAATGAACAATATAAAAGCTCTTTGCAGCATCAAACGCTTGTTTTGACTTTAAAACAAAGGTTTTGGGCACATAAGCAGGAAGAAAACAGAGGGGATCACCCTTTTTCAACAGAAACAACAATGCTTTACGAACTGCTTGCAATTCACCATCTGCTTGAAGAACTACACCGTATTCATTGTTTGAAGGATCGATATAACTTAAATAACTCATCTGTCTCACTTTCTTCATAAAAAAATCCTCACATATGTGAGGATTTTCTTGTTTACGAAACTTGTGACTCATCTTTCTTATATTCTTTCTCCCAGTAGTCTGCATTTTTAATTCCCAGCTTAACAGGATCAAATACAGGGTCTACCCCTTGTTTTTTCTGAGCTTCATAGTCTTTTAATGCAACTAACGCAGGCTTAGCTAAAATTAAGATAGCAATTAAATTTAGCCATACCATGATACCAAGCCCGACATCTCCTAACGCCCAAGCTAGTGATGCTTGTTTAACTGAGCCGTAGAACGTAGCTCCTAGAAGGACAAGCTTTAATGCAAACATAGCCCACTTTCCGTTCTTTCCGCGAGTTAGGTAAGCAATATTTGTTTCAGCAATGTAATAATAAGCCATGATCGTTGTAAACGCGAAAAAGAATAGGGCAACTGCCACGAAGCCAGCTCCGAACCCCGGCAACACTGTTTCAATAGCAGCTTGTGTAAATCCAGGTCCTGCTTCTACACCCGGTAGATTTGAAATAATAAATGAACCGCCTGGTCCTTCCGTATTGTACATGCCTGTAAATAAAATCATAAACGCTGTCGCTGAACAAACGAACAGTGTATCAATATAAACCGAAAAAGCTTGTACAAGACCTTGTTTCACTGGGTGTGAAACTTCTGCTGCAGCTGCTGCGTGTGCACCTGTTCCTTGCCCTGCTTCGTTTGAATAAATACCGCGCTTAACTCCCCAAGAAACAGCTAAACCAACGATTCCTCCAAAAGCAGAATCTAATGCAAAAGCACTTTTAAAAATAAGAGCGATAACTCCCGGCAACTCGGAAATGTTCATGGCAATAATAATAAGAGCTAAAATAATATACCCAAGTGCCATAAAAGGTACAACGAATTGGGCCACTCCTGCAATACGCTTAACGCCTCCAAAGATAATAAAAGCAAGAATAATAACTAATCCTACTGCTGTAACCGTTGGACTAACGCCAAATGCGTTGTCGATGCCAAGCGCGATGGAGTTAGACTGAACGCCCGGCATTAAGATACTCATCGCAACAAGTGCTGCAATAGCAAATAAAATGCCATACCATTTCATACCTGTTCCTTTTTCAATGTAGTACGCTGGACCACCTCGATATTGGCCATCTTGTTTAACTTTATAAATTTGAGCAAGTGTTGATTCGATGAATGCACTAGAAGCACCAATAAAAGCAACTGCCCACATCCAAAATACAGCTCCTGGACCTCCAAAAGCGATAGCTGTTGCAACTCCAGCAATGTTTCCTGTTCCGACTCGTCCCGACAGCGCTAAAGACAGGGCTTGGAAGGAAGAAACTCCTGCTTCTGAGCTTTTACCCTGAAACATCAGCATAACCATGTCTTTTAAGTGTCTTACCTGCAAAAACCTCGTTAAAATTGAGAAAAACAGGCCGATCGCAAGACACCCATAAATAACAGGTGTGCTCCATAGCACATTATTCAAACTCGTTACAAATTGCTCCAAACGATAACCCCCTTATTTTATATTCAGACTATTTTAAATTATAAGTTAAATTATAAATTTTAACAATAAAACTCTAAATTAAAACTCATTTTTAGTTAAAATACACAAAAAAACTTATAAAATCCTCAAAAACATCCAACGATAAACCGTTTACATTCCGTAATTATCGCTTTCAAAAGAGAGATATCTGCACCTTTCTTATCAGGAACACATAGGCTATAGGAGTTATTTTCTATTAGAAGGTGTGAAAAACAATGATGAGAATAGAGCCTTTATTTTATCGTCCTTTAGCTCTAGACCTTCTTTATGCGTGCGTCTTAGCTTATAAGCAATACGCACAGGGAGGCACATTTGATGTACCTGAAGGCTACCGGCTTATTAAATCGTTTAAAGCTTCTGCCGTAGGGGTGCAAGAATGGTTTGGTTTTATTTTAGAATCTGATGACTCTATCGTAATTGCCTTTCGAGGAACTCAATCTGAGGCAGACTGGATTGCTGATGCTCGCATTAGGCAGCGCCCTTATCCATACAATCAACAAGCCGGTCTCGTCCACGAAGGTTTTTTAGCCGTTTACGAATCATGCCGTGATGAAATTTTTGAAACGTATCAGTCCCTTGCCCCCAAGCCACTTTATATAACGGGGCATAGCCTAGGTGGCGCACTCGCTGTTCTTCATGCCTTAGATGTCGCCACAAACGCATCTTTTCCAGAAGTTACAATGTACAACTACGGAGCTCCTCGAGTAGGTGATCCTCAATTCGTTCAAACATACACAAATCTTGTTTCAAATAGCCGCTGTTTTGTTAACACGACGGATACGGTTCCTAAAATCCCGCCGAAGCGCCTTTATTCCCCTTCCACCAAGCAAACAATTTATTACGATCAGGATCCTCTGCAACTCTCGTTTACGATTCAAACAGGCTCTACCGTAGGGAACCATAATCCCCAAACATACAGTGTTGGTATTTGGATGATGTCGGACTATCCTATTTTGGTCCAAAAATAAAAAAACAGGCGGACTGCCTGTTTTTTTTATGCACCAATTGCTGCTTTGATTTCTTCTATTTGTTCTTGATGACGCTTTTCATGATAGCCAATAAAATCAATCCACTGCTTTAAATCCATTAACCCAAACACAGGGTGTGGAAATGATTTTTGCTTTAGCTTGTCTTCACTTGCTGTTTCTTCTAGCTCTATTAAAGCCGCTCTTGATTCTGCCAGCGTACTCTTCATTTCTTCTAATGTCTGCTTTTCATTAGAAGGCGTAACTTGAGCCGGTGCATCTACTTTCCGTGAACGGTCTACCGCTAAATGAAACGGCTTATCTTCAGTCGGCTGATCCACACCGTTTTCTAACTGATCCTTTACACGTGAAACAATCATGCGCTCCATCAAATATAAATGTTCTAATACTTGCATAACGCTCCATGTATTAGATGCTGGCTGTTGATTTAATTGTTCATATGTTAATGATTCTACACTGCTCAATACTTCATTTCGAAACTGTTCATTTTTATTCATATTTAATCCTCCTCTAGGATTCCTCTAGCTTATCGTATCAAAAAACTCTTCTATATAAAAAGGATATCCCTTTACTTAACCATGTTTTAGCTGCAATTGTTTCACGTGAAAAAATCATATTTTCTATTTGACATAGATCAACTGAGGTGTTATATTTATATTTCTGGCTTTTCTTTAAGAGCTGGACATAGTGAAAGTAACTTGAAAGGATGTATCGTACAATGCAAGGTAAAAATACTGGCATTCGACACATGTCTTTGAACAAAACTTATTCACACTGGATCGGCTTCGGAGCCGTAAGGATGCAAGAGAGGTAGGGCTTGCGTCGTTTAGGTTAATCGATCATGTGGAAAAACAAACCGCGGCAATGGATGAAATCCATGCAAGCACAATCAATGCTAATTGTGCCCTAACAACAACGAAACATACAAAAACCGTAATCATGGATTTTATAAAGAAAGTAATCATTTTGTTTTTACACTTGCAAAAGCAAGTTACTGATAAGAAACACGAACAAAAGCGAGCAGATGCATCTGCTCGCTTTTTTAATGATGGTTTTTTATTTACTTTATCATTTCTTTTTTAGCGGATCTTACAAAAAAGCCGAAACCACACTGGTTTCGGCTTTTTCTTATTGCTCTGCTAGTACATCAGCAAATGCTTTTGCATAAGGAGGAAGGTCTGGCGGACGGCGGCTTGAGATGATGTGACCGTCGATTACGACTGCTTCATCATGCCAAATAGCTCCCGCATTTTCCATATCATCTTTGATTCCTGGCGTACTTGTTACGTTTCGGCCATCTAAGATTTTTGCAGAGATTAATACCCATCCTGCATGGCAGATTTGGCCGATTGGCTTTTGCTGTTCATCCATATGACGAACCATTTCAATTACTTCAGGGTAGCGGCGCAGTTTATCCGGCGCCCAGCCTCCAGGTACTAAAATAGCGTCATATTCAGCTGGATCAACATCTTTAAAAGCGTAGTCCGATACGGCTGGAACACCGTATTTCCCCATGTACGTTTCGTTTGCTTTTTCTCCAACTAAATGTACTTCTGCTCCTTCTTCTCGAAGACGCATCACTGGATACCATAGTTCTAGATCTTCAAAGTCTGCACTAACAAGCGCAATAACTCTTTTATTTTCTAAACGCATCGTAACACCTCCGCCATCAGTATAGCATGTTGGAGAATAAGATTGAAAATAAGGGACTAACTTGTACATAATTAAAGGATTTTTCAAGTGCTCTTCAGAAAATTTTTGTATGCCAAATGGTCTAATTTTATATTTTCACTTGACTGGGGACAAACATCACACTACAATGTGTAGTGTGATGTTCATAATGTTGTAAAATTATCCAAATAAGAAAGACTTTCTGATTTAATTACTACATTTCTTTTTTCGGGCTTTTACACTACATAATGTAGTGTTTTTCAAACACACTTAAAGGAGGAAGTAAAGTGAATAAAAACGTCGAAATTGGTTCACTTATTATTCGTTTAGTATTAGGTTTTACATTTTTAGTACACGGCTTTCAAAAATGGCAAGGCGGGATTGAAAATACAGTAGGGTTCTTCGATAGCTTAGGAATCCCTGGTTTCATGGCATATATTGTTGCAACCATTGAACTTGTAGGTGGGGTTCTTATTATTCTTGGCCTAGCAACAAGAGTCGTATCTGCTTTATTTGTGGCAGTTATGCTTGGCGCCATTTTTACAGCCAAGCTTAAAAGCGGATTTGTTGGCGGGTTTGAGTTTGATATTGCCTTAATTGCCATGTCTGCTCACTTATTTCTTGCAGGAAGCCAGTTCCTTGCTCTTGATGCAGTGGTATTCAAAAAGAAAGAAACTGCCTTTTCTCTTCAAGAAGAAAGCAGTAAATAAAAAAAGAAAGCTTATACTCTCCCAATATAAGCTTTCAGATTAGTCCCCGCCGTTTGAGGCGGGCTTTTTTTATATTTGCAGCAGCAAATTGGCAAATAAAGAAGAACGCTCGGACAACGTATCAATTTGAATATGTTCATATTCCGCATGTATTCCTTTTCCGCATGCTCCTAATCCATCCAACGTGGGAACACCAATGGCCGCTGTAAAATTGCCATCACTTCCGCCGCCCACAGCTGCTTCTTCCAATTTCATACCCAGTTTGGCCGCGATTGATTGAGCACATTCAAATAGCTCTTCCGTTTGTTTAGACTTGACCATCGGGGGACGATTCATTCCTCCCGTTACTTCGAGCTTAATCCCTTTTAAAATGGGTGTTAAATTCAAAATAATATCCGTCATGCGTTTTGCTTCTTCTTCTGTAGAAACACGTAAATCCACGTGCGCTTCTGCATATTCCGGCACTACATTTGTACCGCTGCCTCCCGTAAATGTCCCAACGTTCACCGTTGTACCTTTTTCATAATCTGTTAAGCCCTGCAAGAAAATCACTTGGCGCGCCAGCTCTTCAATCGCATTGATTCCTTCTTTGTGGTGATTACCCGCGTGTGCTGCTCGTCCCCATGCTTTCACGGTGAAAATTCCCGCTCCTTTGCGCGACGTTTTTAACGCGCCTGAACCCGCCACCGCCGGTTCCGCTACTAGCACTGCTTCACTCCTTTGTGCTTCTTCTTCAATGTATTTTTTAGAAGAAATTGACCCAATCTCTTCATCCGAATTGCAGAAAAACACAATTTTTTTATCGAGCGATAAGCCAAGCTCTTGAATCGCTTTAATCGCCCATATAGATTGCACAATGCCGCCTTTCATGTCTAAAATTCCCGGACCGTACAGCTTGTTTCCCTCTGTTCTTAGACTCAGCCTTCCCTTTTCCCATACCGTGTCAAAGTGACCGATAATTAAAAGCTGCTTTTCTCCTTCTCCAATCGTAAATTTCAAATGGTTTCCTACTTCTTTTTCTTCTATGATTTCGTATCCTACCCCTAACCGTTTATGAAACAGCTGCGTTAAATACATTCCACACTGATCTACTAACTCTTTACTGTAGGACGGTGATTCTTTTTTCACAAATCCAACTAAATCTTCAAGCATCTCTTGTTCGTGTTCTTTTAAATAACTAAACACGCTTTGTTCTACCATTACCTGACTCAAATCAATTCCTCCTCCAAACAACCCCTGCTGCTTGCATTAAATGCTTTTATTTATCGTACGTATAACTATGTTCTACGTTTCACATAACGACCTTAAATTATCCTTAATTATAATGGTTTTCAGACAATTTTCCATCCTTTAAATACAGATAATACTTTAACTTATTCATAACCGACCGAAAATAGCCATAAACTTCAACAAATTCATACAAAAAAGCTTCAATCTTCATCAGATTAAAGCTTTCGTTTGACTAATTGACATTTATTTTAATATTTTTCCCTTTTGACTTCACACTCACAAAAACAAACATAGACACTAAAAAAATAAACAGAATAACGCCAACCATTTCAAAGTTTACTTCGGCCCATGGGTTAAAGAAAGTGAATGCTAAATAGAATGACACACCATACGCGAGGACAACAATAACCCAGCCCATCAAGCGGGAAGCAGATTGTCCAAATTTACTCGATTCATTCACCATTTTATGTACAATCATCGAATCGATTGTATCTGTAAGCATCATACCAAACATAAACACTAGTCCTAACAAAAGCGGCGTATACTTGCCTGCGTTCCCTACAGCTAGAGACCACACGGCCGTTTGACTGACCGTTTCGGCTGCTAAAGCGAACAATGCTCCTACAAGAATAATTAAAAAAGGATTCGTTGTTCCTTTTGCGATTTTCGGAATAAACTTTCCTTTTAACCCGCTCAGCTGAAACTCTTCCTCTTTATTTTTGGTTCGAAGCAAATGATATGTGTTTAATGTCCCGATTAGAAAGAGAGAGATAATGGATACCCAAGATGCAAAATGATCGAAATACGATGGAAACGTAAAATTCTTCATCACCACGCCCAGCACTCCGGCCGTGACGGCCACCATTCCTCCGTGACCTAGTGAAAACAGCGTTCCGACCCACGGGGCAAAACGGCTGCCCATTCGCCAATTATATCGAGTCTGGCCATCAATAAAAGCTAAGTGATCTGCATCCAATCCGTGCCTGATTCCTAATAAAAAGACAAGTAAAAAAACTGATAAACCTTCCATTTCCTACACTCCTTTTTTTAAAATAAAACGTAAAAAAGCCTCAATTCTATAGAAATTGAGGATGTGTCGGCATATGAAAATAAACAGCAATTGCTCACTGCGTACCTTGATACACCGCCTCTTTCCTAGAAGAGTCAAGTGTACAGAATAGGTAGGTCTCCTGGCTTGAGATCATCATTTTCTACCGCCTTCCCCGTTTTGAGTGACGATAAGATAGAAAACTCCCTGCTTACAGTGGCTGGACCGCTCGAGATTTGCACTCGATTCCCTGTTACCTCTTACGCTATGTAAGAGCACCTAAACTGTGCGAATGATTCATTTTCTTCCTCATTATACTAGTACTTCTTACAAATGAATAGAGAAAATTCAAATAAAAAAGCCCTGCTAAGCTTTACATGCTTAGGCTTTTTAAAGCAATTAAACTACTTCTACCGTTACGTCTACGTTACCGCTGATTGCTTTTGAATACGGGCAGTATGAGTGAGCTAGGTCTACATATTTTTTCGCTGTTTCTAAATCTAAGCCTTCGATATGAGCTTCAAGCGCTACTCCAATTTTCACTCCTTGATCAGCTTTATCAGGAAGCAGCTGAACAGTAGCTTTTACTTCACTGCTTTTGATTTCTACGTTATGTTTTTTCAACATAAATTCTAACGCGCTGTTGAAACAAGCACTGTATCCAGCTGCAAACAGCTGCTCTGGGTTTGTTGCTGTTGTTGCTTCTCCACCAAGCGCTGGAGGTGTTGCAACGTCTAAGTTAAAGATGTTATCTAAAGAGTGAACTTCCCCTGTTCTTCCACCTGTGTTAACGACTGTTGTTTCATATAAAGCTTTCATGTATAAACCTCTCCTCTTTTTCGTTAATTTTATTAAAAGTTTTTTATTTATCGTTTCTGTAATTTAATTGTACACAATTTAATTTTAAAAAACAAGTATTAAATACATTAAAAATTTCCCAATAAAAAAAGCCGCGTATTTGCGACTTTTTCTTAATAATATTGAGACTGTTCGTCATAAGCTGATTTTCGAAAAATAGACAAGTTGGTAATAGCCCTCATCAGTTTCGTATTAAAAATAACATAATGAATAAACAGCGCCAGCACGCAGCCTAAAACGGCTCCTGTTAACACATCGAATGGATAATGAACGCCAACCCATACGCGTGAAAAGGCAATGAGTACGCCCATGACAACCCACATGCGCCCTGAACGTTTGAAATGCAGCCAAATGGTAAAAGTGATAACTAATGCAGATGTAGCATGATCGCTTGGAAATGAAGAATTTGCGGCGTGATCAATAAGCTGATTCACGTGGTGAGAGATAAACGGACGATCTCGATAAGCAAATAAACTAATCACTTTATTGATAATGACTCCGGTGGCACAAGCACATAAAGCTTGGAATGCTACAACACGGCTGCCGTTTTTATTAATAAGTAAAAACAAACCGAGTAAAACGATAAGTACGTACTGGGCATAATCTGCAAAGAATACCATCAGCGAATCTACAAACTTCACATGCGAAGCGTACTGATTCACCGCATGGAAAATGGTATAATCTACTGAATTAATAGCTGATAACATAATCGAAATCCTTTCTTATTTTTAAATGTCATTAGCTATCTTATCAGTTTCTTGAGAAAATGAACATGTTTTTGTCAGAAGCTTCCTAACTGGTATTTATAAATAATGTATTCAGGCTGAGTAGTAAATCAACGGCCTTTCGCCCATTAACTCACCTGTGAGTGATCCACAATATTTTTTTGCAAAAAGATTTCTTCTAAAGAAGGTTCTTCGACGTGAACTTGATAAATGTCGATGCCGCATTGAATCAATTCGCGAATAATAAGAGGAATATTTCTTTCTTTTTGAAGCATCACTTTTGTGTACATGTGATGGTATTCAACTTCGGGACTCAACGTACGGAAAAACTGTTGAATGTATTCTTTGTGACTGTTTGGATAAGGATCATGTTTGATCATCACCGTTTTTTTCGCTTGATATTGAAAGCGCAGCTCTTCCATTGTACCTTCTATTAAAATGACCCCATTTTTCATAATCGCTACACGTGTACAAATCTTCTCAACTTCATTTAAATTATGAGACGTCATAAAAATTGTCTTGCCTTGATTTTGGAGTTCTCTTATTAGTTCATGAATGTAGAGAGCAGATTCAATATCTACTCCAGAAGTTGGTTCATCTAAAAAGATAAGATCTGGGTCTGTTACAATTGCTTGAGCAATTCCTAACTTCTTTTTCATTCCAAATGAAAACTTTCCAACTTTCTGATGGTCATGTCCTTCTAATCCTACTTTCTTCAGTACATTACTACAGTGTTCTTTCGAAAAACGATGGCCGTTTATCTTTAAAAAATAGCGCAAATGATTGAGCGCTGTCATCTCATCATAAAAGTTAGCATAGTCAGGAAGCACACCTATTTTCTTCTGAAGCTCTAAATCAATATCACTCTGTTCCAGCAGCGTAAATTCTCCTGCTGAAGGAAATGAAACGCCGGTAAGCATATTAATAAAGGTAGACTTTCCTGCTCCGTTTCTTCCTAAAAACCCGTAAATTTCTCCTTGTGGTACCTGTAAATTAATACCGTTAACAACTGTTTTAGATCCATATTTTTTAGTTAATTTACTTGTTTCAATGGCATACATATTATACTTCTCTCCTTTTAAAATTCCAAAGTGCCGTACATAAACAAAGTGCTGCAAAAATAAGAAGAACTGTTAGATACCCTTTCTCCAGCTTTAAATAGTAGTAAGGTGTCACATACTTAAACCATGCAATGTACGCTTTTGATGAAAATATGCTCCATCCACTCAGTACCGGTAGAACAAACGATAAAATAATTGATAAAAACATAGTATGAGTTGGGCTTGGCATTAAAGCTGAAAGCATTAAAACAAATGAAATGATACAAACGGTGAATAGCAGGCACTCTAAAAATATATAAAAAGAAACATGATGTGAAATAAACGCAATCAGTAGAAATGAAATAGAGATACAAACAAGCCAGAAACAACAAATACCTAAGAATTTCCCTAGTACAATACGCTCTCTTGATGTTTTGGTAACTAAAAACCTTGCTGTTCTTGTTTTAATTTCTTGATTAATAACATTATGAGAAAGACTTGAAATAAATAAAGGTCCGAACCCGAGAAGCATCACCAAAATTCCCCCGTTGGCTCCATCTCGAATCTGTGCACTCGTCAGTTGACCTCCAAGTTGACTAACTATATGGGCTATTCCATAGGAAGCACCGCATACGATTAAAATAACGATAATTGATTTAACACTTTTAAATAAGCTTTGAAACTCTTTTACACTAATAGCCCACATTTTTAAAATCTCCTTTTCACATAAGTTTGACCCCTATCATCCAACAAAAGGATGATTTACTTCTATCGGTAAAGCTTTTTTCTCTTTTGGCTTTCCACTCCAAGAAAAATTTGTCCATATGCGCAGCAGCTTTTCCACCGGTCCAGTTTGGAATTTTTGCACGTACATATAACTGCCGATCAGCTGAATTCCATAAATACCTATGCAGACAAAAATCCCTGCTATCATGCCGAGCTTTCCGAAATAACCTAATCCATAACCGTAAAAAATCGTCGTGCATATAACCGTTTGCATTAAATAATTACTAAGCGATATCCTGCCTACGCTTTCAAAAGCCTTCATCAAAAATGACTTCTCGCATTTCGCATATACCCAAGCAAAACCTGCAATATAACCAAGAGATAGGAGACTCCCACCTAACATATGTGTAGAACCAGCCCAATTAGCATCTGGCCATACGTACATAGTTCCTTTTAACAGCAAGCTAAGCGGAATCAGCGCGGCTGCCCAACGGCCATACTGTTTTTGATTAGCTGAAGCGTCGTAAAACCACTTTTTCTTTCCTGCGTACATACCAAATAAAAACAAAGCGCCCATTATAAATGGCGTAAACAAGAAGGCAAAAGCAAATTTATATCCTGCTATATTCATCGGATCAACGTTGTTGCGGTGGTCTTTAATTTGTTCATAAGTTCCACTTCCATACACATGAATCGTATCTTTTACGTATGTGGTAAGCGTTTGTTTATCACTAAGAAGATACATATTATCGTTTAATGAACCGTAACCAGCTGCTCCCGTAAGAACTAGTAAAATCGATGCCCATACCAACAGCGTTTTAGCTTTACGGTTTAAAAAGAAAACTAATAAAAATATCCCCATCATTCCGTAAAATGTAAGAATATCTCCTTCCCATAAAAGTACTCCATGCAGTAGGCCAAACCCTAGAAGCAGAAGAAAGCGGCGAAAGAAATGCCTTTTTACTCCTAACTGCCTTCTTTCTAAGCTTTCTTTCATCTTCACCATTGAATAACCAAATAAAAAAGTAAAGATTGGCATAAAACTTTCTTCTACCGCGACTTTTAAAAAGACATAGGCTGCTGAATCACTTGGTGATAGCGAGAAGAGATGAGTCATATCCTTTCCGTAAATACCATATTGAAAAATCAGCATATTCGCTAGTAAAATACCAAACAAGCTGAATCCTCTCATACTATCAATTACTTTAACCCGCCTAAAATCATTACTCATCCTTTTAACTCCTTTACTATGTGTCTGTATATTTAGTATATGAAATGAAGTTTTCAAGAAAATAAACGGGAGATTATCTTTTCTTTAACATTTTCCAATTTTGTTAATCTTTTCGTAATGTTCTTATGCTAAAATCGAATACGTATGAAATGAAACAGAGGTGATTTACGTTGGAAGATGCGTCTATATTGCTAGTTGATGATGAAATTGCCATCGTCAAAATGCTGGAGACAGTATTAAAAAAAGAAGGATTCAACCAAATTTATAAAGCTCACACCGCTCAAGAAGCACTGGATGTTTTACATAATCAAACAATTGATATTATTTTGTTGGACGTAATGCTTCCCGATCAAAGCGGATTTGATATCTGTCCTAAAATTCGTGAGCTCTCAAACGCGTATATTTTATTCATAACAGCCAAAGTATCCGACTTGGATGTACTAACGGGTTTCGCCATGGGAGGAGACGACTACGTAACTAAGCCGTTTAATCCTTTAGAAATTGCAGCACGAATTAAAGCACGACTGCGCAGAAAGCAAGCACTGACTGAAGGAACTTCTATAAGAACGGAACCACAATCATCAAATCGCTATGAGTTTGATCGTTTTACTGTAGATGAATCGGCAGGAGAACTCATTGTGGACGGTCAAACGGTTTCTTGCCCCGCACAAGTGTTTTTATTGCTTCTTCACTTTTGTAAAAATATGAATATTGTTCTTTCTAAATCACAGCTGCTTGAAGCCGTCTGGGGATACAATCAGTTTGTAGACGACAATACAGTAACCGTACATATTCGAAGAATTCGAGAACGAATTGAAGATAATCCTAGCAGTCCAAAGCATTTAGTTACGGTGCGCGGACTTGGATATAAATTAGTGAACGGAAAAGCGCTATGAAATCAATTAAAAGAAGGTTGACCTTTCATTTTTCATTTCAGTTTATTGCGATTATTGCATGTGTTTGCTGCATTCTTTTTTGCGCTTTAATATTTCTAGGCTATTACCTTACAAAGCAAGATATCAAAAGAGACTTGCCCTCTGGATCACTTAGCGTATTAACTACGGACACAACGGTTAAAAACGGGAAAGCGAACGTTTCAGAAGATTTAGCAAAACAGCTTAAACAGGAAGGACTATGGTATCAAGTGCTGAACAAACAAGGAAAAGTAATTGGAGAAATTAACTCCCCAAAAGACTTGCCCCACCAATACGGTCTTTCCGAATTATTAGAAATGGATAAAACCAAGAAATTTAGAGGCTATAGTGTAGTAACAGAACTTGATACCTTTTTGACTACACCTACTTATTATATTTTGGGCTATAAAAGTGATTTAAAAGACCAGCTATATGCTATGTATGCTAACTATAATAAAGAAGGTGTGCCTCCAAAAAGCGATATCCCTCTTATCAAAAAGGCGTTAAAAGAAAAAAATGCTTCGCTTCAAATTTTAAATGATAACGGTGATATCTTAGCTTCCATTAGAATGCCTAAAGAAAAAAAACATTACGATCCTTTAGAAATTATTTCCCGAAAAATTGAACAAGATAAATATGATTCAACAGCTACTGTATTCCATGACTCGAAGAAGAAAATTTCATGGATTTTTTACACTCCCAATAATTACCACAGTATAACCGATGAATCTATTATTCGAACAGCCTGGATGATCTCCATTATCGTGGCTGTTTCTGTTCTTATAGCCACTATCACTTTTTCCATCTGGAACGCTTTTCGTTACGGTGGCCCCTTACTTCTCTTCACGAGCTGGCTCGGGCGCATGGGAAGCGGAAACTATTCAGAAGTGCTAACAGAAAAAGAGCGGAAGCGCGTCTTTCGGAAGAATGGAAAAGTACGCTTACAATATCGTTTGTATTCAGAAGTAATCACAGCTTTTTATGAGATGGCGGAGCAGCTTAGCTTAGCTGAAAAAGAACGAAAGCAGCTAGAAACTACTCGCGAAGAATGGATGACGGGAATATCACATGATTTGCGCACACCTCTTTCAACGATTCAAGGATATGGGCATATGCTTGAAAGCGGCCATTACAATTGGAACGAAGAAGAGTTAAAAGAAATTGGCCAAACACTCCGTGATAAAAGTGAATACATGGTGGAGCTTGTAGAGGATTTTTCATTGGCCTTTAAGCTTAAAAATAACGTGGTTGTTTTAGAAACAAAAAAAGTGGACGTTCATCAATTACTTCAGCATATTGTTTTAAAATTCGTTAACGATAGAACCATTGAAAATGTTCACTTCTCTTATGTGCCCGCTCATCTTCAACCTTTTATTCAAGCTGACCCGCGCTGGTTTGAACGAATGCTTGATAATTTAATTTTTAATGCTATTAAACATAACCCTAAGAACACTACCATTACGATTTCGACCGCGATAAAAAGTGACTGCGTCTTGATTACGATTCAAGATGATGGAATTGGAATGGATGAAGAAACGCAGAAAAATTTATTTGACCGCTATTACCGCGGCACAAATACAACCGAAAAAACAGAAGGTGCTGGACTTGGCATGAGCATCGCAAAAGCTATTTGTGAACTTCATAAAGGACATATCGAAGTAAGATCTACTCTTCACGAAGGCACTGCCATTATCTTGCACCTTCCTCTTTCAGCAGATCAACAGCCGGACTAACCTCCGGCTGTTTTTATACACCTCCAATCTCTCCGTGCTATAATGTACGCAACTATACATAGACACAAGGGGGAATTTTTGTTGAGTAAAGGCAGAATTTTAATTGTAGAAGATGAGCGCAAAATTGCTCGTTTAATTCAGCTCGAGCTTGAACATGAAGGGTACGAAACGGGCATGGCTTACACTGGAACAGAAGGATTGGCAGAGTTTCAAGAACACGATTGGGATTTGCTGCTTTTAGATGTGATGCTTCCTGAACTGAGCGGACTCGAAGTACTTCGTCGCATTCGAGCAAATGATGATCAAACGCCCGTTATCTTATTAACAGCTCGAGACGCCCTTCCTGATAAGGTAAGCGGACTAGATTTAGGAGCGAACGACTACATTACAAAGCCTTTTCAAATTGAAGAGCTTTTTGCACGCATTCGCGTATGGCTTCGCCATCCTGCATCAACATCGCCTGCTGAACAAGAAACGGCCACTCTTCAACTAGGCAATTTAGTCGTTAACGAAAAAACGCGAGAAGTTACGCGTGAAAATGAAGCTATTGAGCTGACTCCTAAAGAATATGATTTGCTTGTCTATATGCTTCAAAACAAAAATCAAGTGCTGAGCTTTGAACAGCTTCTTACAAACGTTTGGGGATTTGATTATTACGGAGACACAAATATTGTATACGTATACATTCGTTATTTACGTAAAAAGATTGATGCTTCATTTTCAACTCCTTACATTCAAACAGTGCGCGGCGTTGGCTACATGCTGAAGGAGTAGCTTATGAAACTACAAACAAAGATTATTCTTACATCAACTGCGCTGCTTTTTATTTTACTAGTAATTGCAAACAGTTCGATTTACTTCATTTTCAAGAAGACCATGGAAGACAACGCAATTGAACGTTTGCAAGCAGAAACAAGCAATGTAACAAATGGGCTAAAGCAAACAAGTGCGACGGTTAAACAAGCCAATTTGCTTCGTGCCTATTTGCCTCCTAACGGGATGATTCGTATTTTACCCAAATCCGGCAGTCCTTTAGTTGTATCCGTTACGGATCAAACGAAAGAGCTTCAGGACTTACCTTATTCCTATTATTCAAATGAACAAACAAGCATCAAAGAAGATGACGGCCATCTATACGCGATTTCACACACCCCTGTCATTTGGACGAACGGTGAAGTTGTTTCTTTGGAAGTCACGGAACAACTGGCAGATGTGGAACAATCTCTGCAGACATTAAAATTTATCTTGCTCATTGCCTCTCTTGTTATATTAATTCCAACTATATTTGCTGGACGGCTTTTAAGTAAAATTATTTTGCGGCCTATCAAATCTCTTATTCATACTATGGAAGAAATTCAAGTGTCTCGCACATTCAAAAAAATTGACCTCTCTTCTCCTTCTAAAGATGAGTTAGATCAAATGGCCAACACCTTCAATAATATGATGGATTTATTAGAGGAAAACTATAAAAAACAAGAGCAGTTCGTATCCGATGCTTCTCATGAATTAAAAACACCCCTGACCGTTGTAGAAAGCTATGCCAATATGCTAAAACGCTGGGGAATGAAGCGGCCGGATATTTTAGAAGAAGCCATCGAAGCTATTCACTCTGAGTCTTTACGCATGAAACAGCTTACGTCTCAAATGCTGGTGCTTGCGAAAGATGAGTCGCAGTGGGAGCTTCACATGGAACACGTAGATGCGGCGGCCGTCTGTAACCAAACAATCAAGCATCTAGAACAAGCCTTTGAACGAACCATTTATTTAAATATAAAAACGGATCATCCCGTCGTAACAGCGGATGAAAAACGCTTAAAGCAGCTGCTGTACATCCTCTTAGATAATGCCATTAAATATAGTGAAAAAGCGGTAGAGGTAACCATAACAAGAAGCAAAAGCTTTATGATTACGGTCACAGATCAAGGAATTGGTATTCCAAAAGAAGACTTATCAAACGTGTATGAACGCTTTTTTCGCGTAGATAAAGCAAGAAATCGAGAAACCGGTGGTTCTGGACTTGGATTATCCATTGCTCGAAAGATTGTAGAAGCTCATAGCGGGCGTATTGAGATTAACAGCCAAGAAGGAAAAGGGACATCAGTAACGGTTTCCTTTCCTCTTTGATTTCTCGCCTTTTCTTAGAGATTTTTAAGAATTGCCTGCTATACTACTTTTTAAGATACTGGAGGTGAATGTATGAAGAAAACGGTGCTTTTTATACTTATTTTTCTTGCTGTTGGTTCAGCTTGCTTTTACGGAATAGCAAAAGCAGTGAATCGTCCTGATACACTTTTATCCGAATCTGACGTCAGCAGTATGATTCAGCAAAAATATGGCGGCACTATTGAAAATGCAAGCTTTTCTCAAAAAGATGATGAACCGATTTATCGAATCACTTTGCTTAAAGATGATATTCCATACCACATCACAGTAAATGGAGAAAATGGAGAAGTCCAGTCATTAATCAAACAAAAAGTAGAGAAACAAACGTCTACTCAAACTAAAAATAATACAGAAGAAGAGCAAAAAAAGAGCGAGCAACCACCAGTTTCTCCTACATCCGACGAGCCTCTCATTTCAATGGAACAAGCAAGAGACATTGCTTTACAAAAAGTAAAAGGAACGTTTTCTTCAGTTGAAATAGAAGAGGAAGAAGGCCAAACCTTTTACGAAGTCGAAATTGATCAGTCTAAAACAAGAGAAGCTAAAGTGATGATAAATGCTTACTCCGGACATGTAGATTCCCTCACCTATGAAAATGACGATGATTAAAAGTACAGCGGAAAGCTGTGCTTTTTTTATCCATTTTTATTTATTTCTAAGAAAATTTTAAACTTCTTCTTCTTTTCCTTTAAAGTTCATTAGCTAAGATAGTCTTAACAACAAATCGAGGAGGCCATAACATATGAAAGTTATTACAACCGTTTTAGCCAGTGCAGTACTAGTCGGTGGATTAGGTGCAAGCGCATATGCAATGACAGACCAGTCCAAAAGCAATGATAAGAAGCAAACCACAACGATTGAAGAAGCAAAGGCAAAAGACATTGCCCTTCAAAAAACAGACGGCGGCGACATTACAAATATCCAATTAGCCGTAGATGACGGCGTTAAACAATATGAAGTAGACATCACAAAAGGTAATAAAGAATACGATGTAGACATTGACAGCAGCAGCGGTAAAATCATTGAATTTGATGAAGAGCAAAAAGACGGTGAAGATGAGAAAGAAGAGGAACTTCAAAACGTTTCCCCTGCTATTTCATTAGATCAAGCGATAAAAACAGCTTTAAAGAGCGCTAAAGGAACCGTCAATGAAACGGATCTAGACCAAGAAAACAACCGTTTAGTATATGAAATTGAAATTGACACAGCCGATAAACGTGAAGCAACTGTTTCAGTAGATGCCAAAAACGGCGGCGTGATCAGTGTAGAAATAGATGATTAATAGAAAAAGCACACTCCAAAAGGAGCGTGCTTCTTTTTTTATACCGCTAATTTAATAACCGTTAATACAATACCAATTAAGAATCCACATAGAGCTCCGTTCACTCGAATCCACTGCAAATCTTTTCCGACATTGTTTTCCATCATATCCACAAGTGTTTCATCATCTAATTTATCTAAGTTTTCTTGAACAAGCTGTCCAATTTTCGAATGATTCTCGTCTACAAAGCTCATGATTTGCTTTTGAATAGCCGTATCAATTGCTTCTTGACGCTGTACATCCTCTTCAAGAGCATTCAGCCAGCTCTCTACGTAAGGAACGGCGTAGCTTTTCATAAATTCAGGGCTTTCAATGAATGCTATCACTTTCGCTTTCATTTTATCGACGATTTCTGTTAATTTATTCGTTACGTTTAATTCATTAATCGTTTTTTGTTTCCATGCTTCTAATTTTTCAAGAAGTTCTTCATTCTGCTCCAAGCCTTGCAGCTCTTTTCTAATTCCGTTTACCAAAGCAAGGCGGTATTCATCCTCTTCGTTACGAAGACGCCCTGTAATAGAAAGCAATAAATTTTGCAAAATAGACCCTAGCTTCTCTTCATTAATCATGCTTTGAAATGATTTGAGAGCAAATTGTAAAATACCATCAAGCTCAATATTATCAAGCGCATTTTTAGCAATACTTCCAAGCTGATACTGCGTTTCTTCTTTTTTAATCCAGCTCTCCCCTTTATTTAAAAGAACATCAAGCGCTTTTTCATCATACTGATTTTTTACCACTTCTCCAACAATCGAATGCACAATAGGCTTTAACTCTATTGCTGAAAGCGATGATTTGAGCTCTTTTTCAATAATAGGAACGACTTTCTCTGTATCCACACGATTAATCGCATCAACAAGCAGTGCGGTTCCTTTTTGTTGAATCGTTTCCGAATGAACACCTTTTCGAACAATCGGAAGCAAACGCTGTGTAAACGCAATTCTTTTTACTTTTTCTTGAATACTTTCTTTTGACAGCCAGTCGTTTTCAAGGGTTGAGACTAGCCCTCTTGTAATACGCTGTCTGTTTTTAGGAAGCAGCGCAGTGTGTGGAATAGGAATGCCTAAAGGGTGACGAAAAAGAGCCGTAACGGCAAACCAATCCGCTAATCCGCCGACTAATCCAGCTTCGAACCCACCTTGAAGCAACCGACCCCAAATTGAATCACCAAAAGGCATTGTGGCAACGAAGCCCACTCCCATAATCGCCAAAGAAATCACGGCTAAGTGCTTTGATTTCTTCTTTGGGTTTGTTGTAAATACATTATTTGATTCCATTGTAGTCCTCATCCTTTATTTATTTAACTAAACATTTCATCTAGAAATATGTAACGTGATACAGAAATTTCCGCAAAAAAAAGAAAGACAAGCTTTTATCCTCGTCTTTCTAGTATATTGCCTTTTTGCTATACTTCAAACTTTTTTTCTTTTCGACTTTTATTAATAAATGAAAAAATGAGGAGTACGACCAAGATAACCGCACATACACTGGATCCAATCACATTGTTTTTGTTAAACATAAATGATACAAAAATAACAAGCAGTGCTGCTGTTGCAAAGAGCGTTGTATAAGGAAACCACTTTAATGCGAAAAACGGCTTTTCTTTATACCCTTTACGCAGCTTTAATTGAGCTAAACAAATACTTACCCAAATAAGAATAATCGTGAAGCCGGGAATGGTCATTAAATAACTAATTACATTATCCGGTGTTTTATAAGCTAAAAACACACCCATTAAAATACAAACAGCCGTAATCATCAAACCATTAATCGGAATACCGTTTTTCGAAACTTTCAAGAAGCGCTTTGATGCTTCTCCGCTTTGAGCCATAGCATAGAGCGTACGCGAAGTTGCATACATCCCTGAATTCGCTGCTGATAAAACGGCCGTTAATAAAACGAAGTTCATAATATGAGCCGCACCCGGCAGTCCGGTGATACTAAACACTTGCACAAATGGACTGTCTTGTCCTGATACAGAATTCCAGGGCATAAGGCCGCAAATAATTAAAATAGGCAAAATATAAAAGCCAATCACCCGCCATACTGTGCCTTTGATCACTTTCGGTAACACGTTTTTCACATCTTTTGTTTCCGTTACGGCCACACCAATTAATTCAGCTCCGCCGTAAGAGAACATCACAATTAAAAAGGCACTCAGCACACCGCTCATGCCGTGAGGGAAAAAGCCTCCATGAGCCGTATAATTTGCCCAGGGGTTTTGCACATCACTTGGAATCACACCGAATAAAATGAAAGCTCCCAAAATGATAAAAGCGGTAAGAGCAATTACTTTAATACCGGCAAACCAAAACTCAATTTCTCCGTAATACTTAACTTGAAATAAATTCATCCCTACAATCAGCACTGCACAGAGAAAGCTTAAGAGCCAAAGAGGTACAGAAGGGAACCAAAACTTCAAAAAGCTTCCTCCCGCAAGCAGTTCAACAACTGTCACGACAATCCAGTTCACCCAGTACAGCCACCCTACAATAAAAGAGGTTTGCGTACCGAATGCCTTATGCACTAAATTTTGTACGTTCATATTCGGATAGACAATTGCCATCTCCGCCAATGCTGTCATTACAATAAATAAGATAAGACCGCCAAATAAATACGCCAGTACAACACTTGGTCCTGCAATACCTAGCGTATCAGCACTACCTTTAAAAATACCTGTCCCAATCATACCGGCAAGCGCAATGAGCTGCACATGACGAGGCAACAGACCTTTTTTTAAATTTTGATCTTGTTTTTCCATGATGCCCGTCCCTTCTGTTCATTTTACGTGTTAGTTTAACCAAATCACTTCTTGCGCAAAAACCCCTACCGGATATTCAGTAGGGGGTGAACCAACACTGTTTTTCTTCTCTATGATGAATGAAAATGATCTGATTTTACCACTGTTACTTTAGTCATTTTATGCGTTGAATTAATACATTGTCAATGTTATTTATTTTCCAAAAATAAAGTCAAAAGAGTATCTACACCCTTTTGACTTCTAGTCTTCTTGCAATGATGGATAAAGCATAGTTTACAATAAAATACATCATCGCGATGATCAAAAACATTGGGACTACGTAACTTTGTTTCTGTCCGTAAATGATTTGAGCGTTATGCAGCAAATCAGGAAGTGCGATCACTACTGCAAGCGACGTATCTTTTAATAAGGAAATAAATTGACTAACTAAAGGAGGTACCATTCTCCGCAAAGCTTGAGGCAGCACAACGAAACGAAGCGTTTGATAATAGTTTAAACCTGATGAACGCGCCGCTTCAATTTGTCCTTTTTCAATTGATTTCAATCCGCTTCGGATAATTTCTGAAATCATAGCAGATTCAAATACAGTGAGGGCCACAATCGCTGCTGACGTAATTTCCATATCAATTCCGATTTCAGGTAAAGCAAAGTATGTAAAAAAGATAATTAAAAGCAGCGGCAAATTCCGGATAATTTCTACGACAAAAGCGAGTACATGAGACAGAACTGGAATGCGGGCATACCTTAAAATACCTACTATACTTCCAATAAGAAAACTTAACACAATCGAAATGAATGCCACTTTTAAAGTGACCCAAAATCCTTCCATTAAGAAGGAAAGGTGATCAGGAGAATAAGCACCCATAAAATCCATCACTTTCACTCCTTTCAGCTTGTTTTACCAAGACGTTTCTCAAGATAACCAACTCCTAAGCTTAACGGAATGGTTAGAACTAAATAGAACAGAGCCACAAAAATATACACATCAAACACTACGTAAGTTTGAGAGGAAACAAGATCTGCCTGATACATTAAATCAAAACCAGCAACAATCCCTAACACGGATGAGTTTTTGACTAAATTAATGAATTGATTTCCAAGAGGAGGAATGACGATTTTAATGGCTTGAGGCAATATAATGAACCGCATCGCCTGACCGTACGTAAGGCCGGATGAACGTGCCGCTTCAAGCTGCCCTTTTGGAACAGCCATAATTCCCGCTCGTATGGCTTCGGCTATAAAAGCTGCCGTATAAATAGTTAGTCCCAGCACTCCGGCAGCTGTACCGCTGATTCCCGCCACAATAAAAATAAAAAAGACGATAACCACAAGGGGAATATTTCGAATGAACTCTACATAGACCGTACCAATTACATTTACTATTTTGAGAGGGGCTATTCGCATTACCGCAATGATCGTGCCAAGTACAAAGCTGGCCACTAAAGCGATCAGACTGGCGATAATGGTGTACTTAAAACCTTCTAAATAAAGATCCATATTGTTCGTCAGAATTGAAAAATCCAGCAATTTTCTTCCTCCTTTCAACTAAACAAGCAGGATGAGCATAATGCTGCTCATCCTGAGAAAAGAAAACTGTACGCTTATTGTTTGATCCACTTGTCGTGAATTTCATCATATTTTCCAGAGTCTTTTATCTTTTTAAGCGCATCGTTTAAGGCATCTACCAGCTCTTTGTTTCCTTTTTTCACAGCAATGCCATAAGGCTCTTCTGTGAACGGCTTTCCTACCAATTCATAAGAAGGATCTTCATCAGCCATTCCATAAAGAATAGCATCATCAGTTGTTAAAGCATCTCCTTGCTTAGATTTTAAAGCTGTAAATGCTTCTGCATAGTTTTCAAACTCTAATACCGTTGTCTCTGGTGCTTTTTCGCGAATATTAATAGCTGAAGTTGATCCTTTAACAGCCAACACTTTAGTACCTTTCTTCAAATCATCAACGCTTTTAATTTTACTGCCTTTTTTCACAAGCAGAGACTGTCCAGCTTGGAAATATACATCCGTAAAGTCTACTTCTTTTTTACGTTCATCTGTAATAGTCATTGTTGCAACAACAGCATCAATATCTCCTTTTTGAAGAAGAGGAACCCTTGTTTTGGACGTAACTTCTTTAAATTCTACCTTGTTTTCATCGCCTAAAATCTCTTTAGCCAGCTGCTTAGAAATATCAACATCAAAACCTTCTACTTCACCCGTCTTTGGATTCTTTAAGCCAAACAAACGCGTATCATTTTTAACTCCAATGACGATTTTCCCTCGGTCTTTGATTTCAGTGAGCGCATCTTTTTTAGCTGATGATCCACTCGTTTCTTCACTTTTCCCTCCGCAAGCTGCTAACATCATAGCCGCTGCTAATGAAAGCACAGCTGCCTTTAAAAACGTTTTTGATTTCTTCATATTACTCCCCCTATTAAACAATTAATGATTTAAAATACGGCTAAGAAATAAACGTGCCCTTTCTTCTTGCGGGTTTTCGTAAAACTCAGCCGGAGTTGCCTCTTCTAAGATTTTTCCTTGATCCATAAATACAATGCGGTCCGCTACTTCTTTTGCAAACCCCATTTCATGAGTTACAACTACCATGGTCATTCCTTCTTTAGCCAATGTTTTCATGACATCCAGCACTTCTCCAATCATTTCTGGATCAAGAGCAGAGGTAGGCTCATCAAAAAGCATAATTTCTGGCTTCATCGCAAGTCCCCTCGCAATAGCTACACGCTGCTGCTGGCCGCCTGACAGCTGGGATGGGTAGGCGTTAGCTTTTTCACCGATTCCGACTTTATCTAAATAGTATAGGGCTGTCTTCTTAGCTTCTTCTGACGACTGTCCCAATACTTTCATAGGTGCTAAAGTGATATTTTCTAAAACTGTTTTATGCGGATATAAATAAAAATGCTGAAACACCATACCTATATTGCGGCGCAGTTTATTAATATTTGTTTTTTTATCCGCGACCAATATATTATTTACCGTTAACTGTCCGTTAGATATTGTTTCTAAATAATTTATGCATCGCAGCATCGTGCTTTTACCTGAACCCGAAGGTCCAATTACGACGACAACTTCACCTTTTTCAATTGTTAAATTGATATCTTTTAATACGTGAAAATCACCGTAATATTTATTCACTCCGTCAAAAACAATCATTTTCCCCCTCCTAATTTGCGAACAACAATAAATATTTAAATTTTTAAAATATTTAAAATATGTTAAAAATTATATTCTTACCCTTAAAGCAAAGTCAACAGTTGACAAATTATCTCTTTTTTGTAATCAAAATGAACTTTCTTCAAATAAAATATGCTAGAAAAATAAAAGGCTTTGTTGGCATTTGCCGATATGTAAGCATACGTTCGCTAGGCTGAAGGTACTTGTATAAGCTTAATCAATAGATTATATTAGTTAACGCATATCTTTATACGAATTGTCTTTCATTTTTAGGGGCCAGTTCTCTCTAATCACCCCTCTTTCTAATTATCCGTCTATTATCTTTATTATATTAATATATATAATTCTCTTAACGGTAAATTAACAAAAAAGAAAATACAAGCTTCTATTCGTGTTAGAGGTTCTGACATAGATATAGTGAAATTGTATTATCCCTCTAAAAAAAAACACGCTTTATTAGCGTGTGTGGTCTTTTATATTTTCCAGACTCATTTGAAAATGTGGATAGTCTTTAAATCCTTGCCAATCTCCTCCCCATTCGAATCCTAAATTTTTTGCGATATCTACAACCTCCATCCAATCAGACTGATTGTTATTATTACCGTCATATTCCATGTCCCAAATAACTCTTCCGTCTTTTAACTGAATAGCAAAATCAATAGCTAGTCCATAGTTATGATAAGACTGGCCGCCCTTTGAATAGGTAACAATATTGCCTTCTTCCGTCCTGCCTTTTGCATAAAGCTTATCTTGTTCTTCTTTTGAACGGAAACCTTCCGTAATGACAATCGAGATTCCTTGGTCACTTGCTTGTTGAACAAGTTTATTTTTCTTTTCTTCTACGACAGGATGCAAATCAGTTGCTCCTGAAAAATCTTCTAGCGTTGGACCTGGCTTTAACTCATCGCGAAACAAAAATACCAGGCTTACCGCTATCGTAACTATCAAAGCTATTCCCAATTTTTTAAGAACGTTCATCTATATAAAGTCTCCATTCTTTTTTGCTGTTGTTTAGATAAAATCATATCGAATTTCATTTTGTTATCCAATAAAAGAGCTGTAGTGTTCAACAAACGTCTATATTTTTTCGTTTTTTATCTATTTTCACCATTTTTTCACTATTGGTGGTTACATTAACAATTGTGGACAGCTCTGTACCACACCCCTATAACTTTTAAGGAGTGACAACAGCATGAAAAAGAAACTATTCGGTTATATCATGGCAAGCGGTTTAACACTAGGAGTTATGGCCGCTGCAAACTCCACGGCATTTGCAGCCAGCAAAGATGAAACAAGCTCTTCAACAGTTGTAGAGCGAACAAATGGCAGTACAACAAATACGGATGATGCAACACAACAAAAAGTTGATGATATTATGAAAAAAGCACAGGAAAAATTACAAAAACTCGGCGTAAACTTGCCTCAGCACAAAGACGGCCCCTTCAGCAATCTAGATGCGGCTACGAAGAAAAAAGCGAAAGCTATTATGGATCAGCTTCGCGACGGCACGCTGACTAAAGAACAAGCGGAAGCCAAATTAAAAGAACTTGGCGTGAATTTTCCTGAACATAGAGGCGGTCCTTTTAACAATTTAGATGCGGCTACAAAGAAAAAAGCGAAAGCTATTATGGATCAGTTTCGCGACGGCACGCTGACTAAAGAACAAGCGGAAGCCAAATTAAAAGAACTTGGCGTGAATTTTCCTGCTAAAAAGAAAGATTTTCTAAGCGGGGTAGATGCTGAAACAAAAGCGAAAGCTGAAACCATTTTGGAAAATGCAAAAAAAGAAATACAAAAGCTTGGCGTTACAATGCCGTTTGAAAATCACGAGCACAAAGCTCAATAACTAAAAAAGCTACTTGGCTGTTGAAAGCCAAGTAGCTTTTTTATGATGCAGTTTTCCTTCTCACTAACGTCATGTACACACTTAATGCTAATAAATCGCAGACCATAATCACAATGCCCATCGGCAGAGCATTTTGCCCTCCTCCAAGACCAACAAGAGGAGCTACGGCTGCTCCGAGCAAGAACGGAAGCAACCCTAGAAGCGCTGAAGCACTTCCCGCGTTCGAAGCTTGATTTTCCATAGCGAGTGAAAAAACGGTTGTGTTCACAATTCCTACGCTCGATACTACAAAGAAAAGCAAGATGCAGACCAAAATAACGGACATGTGAGTAACAATCACGGCCACTAAAAGCACGCTTCCAACAGCTGCTTGAAGCAATCCATACATAAGAAGAGTTGCTTCTTTTATTTTACCCGCTAAACGTCCTGTCACTTGAGTAGCTATAATTAGTCCAAAACCGTTAATAGCAAAAACAAAGCTGAACATCTGCGGAGATAGTCCATAAATGTCTTGAAGGACAAATGTAGAACCTGAAATATAAGCAAACATGGCACTCATAATAAAACCTTGCGCCAGCGCATATCCCACGAAGACACCATCTTTTAGCAATACGCCAAATGTACGCAGTACTTCTGTTAATCCACCTTCTTTACGGCGTTCGAGCGGAAGCGTTTCTTTTAAACCAAATAAAACGGCAAAAAACATTAGTGCACCAATCACTGCTAACACACCAAATACTCCTCGCCACGACATAATCGTCAGCAGCTGTCCACCAGCAACCGGAGCTAAAATAGGAGCTAAGCCATTTACAAGCATAAGCATGGAGAAAAACTTTGTTAAATCCGAACCTGAAAACAAGTCTCGCACGCTCGCTCTTGAAATAACCATTCCTGCTGCTCCTGCCATACCTTGAATAAATCGCAAAACGATAAAAATCCAAATAGACGGTGCAAACACGCATAAAACAGATGCAACTGCATAGGTGATTAATGCTGCTACAAGCGGCTTTTTCCTTCCGCGAATATCACTGAATGGCCCCATGACCACTTGCCCAAATGCTAAGCCCAATAAGCAAGCTGTCAGACTGACCTGCGCTAAAGAAGCTGAAGTATGCAATTCTTTCGCAAGCGTCGGCAGCGCTGGCAAATACATATCGATTGATAACGGTCCAAATGCGCTCAGTGAACCCAAAATTAAAATAAATAAAATACGATTTCCTCGGCTTAAAGACATTCCTTGGGAAATACTTTGCTGATTCATCTATTGTTGTCTCTCCCTTCAGCAGTTTTACAATAGTCTCATCTTAAACCCTCCAGCTACTGGATAGTCAAGACGTAATTCGAATTTGAATTTCCGTCAGCCGCTCTTCTTCATGATGTGAAATAAATGAATCTACAATCCGCCGAATTAAGAAAGGACCTTCTGCTTTGTATCCTTCCGCTTTAATAAAGTTCAGTAATGCATCGTAATAGACTCCTGTGGTATCTCTCTTTTCTCTCATATAAATAGATGCGTAATCTCCTTCAGGTATTAACGTAACGAGTTCATGCTTAAAAGAAACATCACTTTCGACCAATAAAAAAATGCCATCGTAATCTGTAAATTGTTGTTTTTTCGCGTTTTCTACCGATAGCATAAACCCTACTTTCCCAATCATAATCGGGGTAATATGACTAATTTTCTTTTTTAAATCACGGAGAACACTTTCAGTCCCGTCTAACGTACCTACCTCTGCTTTTACTTGCACAACTTCACGAGAAGGAAGGTGTTTTATGAACGGGGCTCCTATTTGGTTAATATGTCTCGTCTGTTCTAATTCCTTCATTCGAGTTGTTAACTGCACATTCACTCTTTGAAGGTGACGAATTTTTTCTTTTGTTACCTTCTGATATTCCGCTAAAGTTTCAATAAATTCATCCAAGCTGCTGTGCTCCATCTTTCTTTTAATTTCTTTTAAAGGAACTCCCATCAGCTTTAAATAGACAATGATATCTAATTTCTTAAATTGTTCTAACGTATAATATCGATAACCGGTTTGTGGATCAACTTCGTAAGGCTCGAACAGGCCAATTTCATCATAATAGCGAAGTGTTTTAACCGGAATATCATGCAGTCTGGCCATTTGTCCAATCGTAAATTTGTTTTGCACTATAAGTTCACCTTCTTTATGTAAAGCTGCTTGCACTTAAAGCAAGTAACACCGTAATTCTCGTCATTCATTTAGTTCTTGTACAAGCTCTTCCACAATAAGATGTGCAGGCAGTTTTTTTGCCAGCGTAAATCCGGTTCCTGCCCACAAAGAAGTGTACTCTGGATTATTCATTTGTGTAGCTTTTGCTCGAATAGGCTTTGTCATGTAATGAATATGAGGGTAGGCGGATGGTGCTGATTTATCATAGGAAATAAAAAAGGCATTCACAAATCCTCTAGCACGTTTCCCTGTAAAAGCTCGTGTGACACCTGTTTCATTAAAACGCTTTTGAAGAATGCTTTCTTTATGAAGAGCACTCGCTCCGCTTTCTGGACAACAAATAAAAGCCGTACCTAACTGGGCAGCAGAAGCCCCTTCTTGTAACACACGTTTTATGTCAGACCCCGTCATCAACCCTCCCGCAGCAATCAATGGCTTTTTAGTGATTGAGCGAACTTCTTTCAGCAATTTCATAAGCGGGTAATCCACCGAACTCTCTAAAAAAGTAGATCGATGGCCGCCGGCTTCAATGCCTTGCAAACATAGCGCATCCGCTCCTGCTCTCAAAGCCACTTCGGCTTCTTGAGGTGTTGTAATCGTAACGAAAACACGGCTTCCAATTCCTTTTAAACTTGCTACAATCTCTCGATCCGGGCACCCAAATGTAAAGCTCACAGCAGGTACTCGATGTTTTTGAATGATGTCGAGCTTGGCATTCCATTCATCATCATCATTCTTTGGTATATCAACTTGACACTCCAAATATTCAGCTGCTTTTGACAGTTCTTTTTGATAACAATCAAGTGCATCAACTGCTACTTTTTCATTTGTCGGCACAAACAGATTCACTCCAAAAGTTTTTTTCGTAAGTGAGTGCATCTCTATAATTTCCTGCTCCAATTCACGCGCACTTTTATATCCCGCAGCTAGAAACCCTAGTCCTCCGCTATTAGATACTGCCGCAGCTAGTTTAGGCGTCGAAACTCCTCCTGCCATGGGAGCTTGTACAATTGGATATTTACATATATCTTCCACACTTCTCACCTCAGCCTTTCATGCGTTCTCTCTTCATTCTACTATAACCCCAGAAAAAAAAAGCCCTCCAAAAGGGCTTTTCTTCCATATATAGATTATGCTCGTTTCAAAAATTGAGATCATAAATGATGCTAAGGAACGCGCACTACCTGATTATTCCCTCAAAGGTTCACCTATGTGGATGACACTAACTCCGTAAGGGGAGTGACAGCCGCTTAGGTTTAGAAAGCCAGACCTGATTGTTCTTTGATCAGGTCTGGCTTTCTACATCGATTACTTATAATGGAGGAACTTTACGCATACAGCTTCTGGAACCGTAACGTTAGATTGAAGAAGCGTTAGCTTTCCACTTTCTTTGTCTCTTTCAAACAGTACCAAGTTTCCTGTTTCTTGATTAGACGCTACAATGAATTGTTCTGTTGGATCTAAAACAAAATCGCGCGGCCAGTCGCCTTCAGTGGCTGTCCATTCTATGAATGTTAACTGTCCAGAATCCTGATCTACTTTGAATGTTGCAATTGAGTTATGTCCGCGGTTTCCTGCATAGACAAAGCGGCCATCTGAAGAAATGTGGATAGCACTCCCTTGATTATTTTCTGTAAAATCAGCTGGAATTGTTGAAACAGCTTGTTGTTGAGTGAAGCTTCCTTTGCTTTCGTCATAAGTTAAAAATAAAACTTCAGAGCTGAATTCTGTCATTGCATACGCATAGCGGCCATTTGGATGGAACGTTAAATGTCTAGGGCCCGAACCAACAGATGTAGAAAGACTGTTGACTTCCTTCAATTTATTCTCTTCTACTTCATATGTCACGATTTTATCAATACCTAAGTCCACAACGGCCACGTGCTTTTCTCCAGGAGTAAAATCGGCATAGTGTACGTGCGGTTTTCCTTGTTGTCCTTTTTTGAGATCTGAATGAGGATGTTCCACTACGGATGCTACATATTCAATTTCCCCTGTTTCTTCATTAACAGAATACGTCTCAACGCTCCCTTTATGAAAGTTAGCAGATAAAACAAGCGTATTATCTTCATTCACTGAAACATAGCAAGGAGGCGCGCCGTCTAGCAGCTGTTTGTTTACAAACTTTAGTTGCCCCGTGTTTGGATCAACCTTAAAAGCAGCTACTCCGCCTTTTTCTCCTTCTTTAATAACTGTATAAAGATGTTCGTTGTCTTTGCTTGCATTTAAGTATGTAGGATTTTCAATTTTAGCCACGGCTTTTACTTCTACAATCTTTTTAGCCTTCGTATCTAACGTAAATGTATAGACACCTTCACTGCCTGCTTTTGTATATGTACCTGCAAATCCAATAAATTTTCCATGTTCACTCATTTTCCTATACCCCTCCTAAAGAATTGTTTTGTTTCATTTATTTTACTATATCATACCGCATTTGTTATAGAGAATGCTCCAATTCAACGTTCATTTATCAGTTTTCCCTACATGCCTATCGTCAAACCCTTCCTTTTTAAGCCTGCATCTTGCATTTTCCTACCATGGGGCGTTATGATTAAGGATGATTTTATATCGCCCCATAGCAGACGGCTTCTGTATTTCTTGGATTTTCAAATAAAGAAGAATGAACTGATGAATAGTCGACTTTCATCGCTATAACCGCTGCTCAACTTTTTTCGTAAAGTTACATCAAAAAAGGAGTGAACAACAATGATCACATTAAAAAGTGAACGCGAAATTAATTTAATGCACGAAGCAGGTAAATTATTAGCTTCTTGTCATAAAGAAATCGCTAAAATGATCAAACCAGGCATAACAACAATGCAAATTGATAAATTTGTTGAAGAGTACTTAGCAAAGCACGGAGCAACGCCGGAACAAAAAGGATACAAAGGATATCAATATGCAACGTGCGCTTCTTTAAATGATGAAATTTGCCACGGCTTCCCAACAAATAAACCGTTAAAAGACGGCGATATCGTAACCATCGATATGGTTGTAAATTTAAACGGGGGCTTAGCAGATTCCGCATGGACTCACACCGTTGGAGACATTTCAGACGAAGCACAGCGTCTAGTAGATGTTACATACGAAGCGCTTTTAAAAGGAATCGAGCAAGCACAGCCAGGAAATCGCACAGGTGACATTGGCCACGCTATTCAAAGCTATGTAGAAGGCGAAAAATTCTCTGTCGTACGCGACTTCACAGGACACGGAATTGGAAATACCATGCACGAAGCGCCTACAATTCTTCACTACGGAAAAGCTGGCAAAGGTACACGTTTAAAAGAAGGTATGGTTATTACAATTGAGCCAATGGTGAATGCTGGTACATGGCATTCTAAAATGGATAAAAACGGCTGGACGGCTCGTACAACAGACGGTAAATTATCCGCTCAATTTGAACATACACTTGCGATTACGAAAAACGGTCCTCTTATTTTAACAGCACATTAAAAAAACAGCCCTTTTGAGGCTGTTTTCTTAATGTAGAGGAAATTTAATAACAAAAACTGTGCCGCGGGAAGAAGTAGATAATAATTTAATCTGTCCTCCGTGGCTTTCTAGAATACGCTGAGCAATTGGCAGACCAAGACCTGTTCCACTATCTTTTGAAGTGGAAAACGGCTGGTACAGCGACTGCTGCATATGCAAAGGAATCCCTTTTCCATTATCTTCAATATACAGACAATAATTATCATCATGAACCTGTGAATAGATTGTAATGACTCCTTCTCCATCCATGGCTTCCATACTGTTTCGAATTAAATTATGAAGAACTTGTTTGATTTGTTTTTCATCTACCTTTAGTATATGCGGCTGCAGTTTCACATCAAAGATAAGCTTATCTTTTTCTGTAAATTTGCTTGAGTGAGTAATCAAAGGCAATAGCTCATTAATAATATCCTGCATACTGACTTTTTTCATTACCGGAGCTCCTGGTTTTGATAACAGCAGCATTTCTTCAATGATGTAATTAATCCTCTCTAACTCTTTCATAAGCAGAGGCAGGTAAAAACGCTTTTTCTCCTCATCAGAGAGAGACTGATTCATAAGAGATATAAATCCATGAATCACGGCAAGAGGATTACGAATCTCATGAGCAGCTCCGGCTGCCACTTCTCCAACTAGAGCAAGTTTCTCAGACTGATGCATTCGCTTTTCTAATTCTTCGGTATCCGATATATCAATGAAATAAAAAATTCTTCCGATGCTCTCGTTCTTCTCATTAAACAGCTGCGTTTGAGAGGCTAAAAAGCAATAGCACGTCTCTTTCGTTCCAAATAATACTTTTTTATTTTCGTGAATTTCTCCCGAATTCACCATGCTCCAAAATTCAGTATTATATTCAGGACATTCCTCCATATACCCGCAAATATCCTTTTCGTCGAGATCTAAAAACTGCTTTGCTGAGGTATTGGCAAATATACTATTTGTCTCATCTTCTATTGTGATAATTCCAACAGGCAGTGAATTTAAGATCTGCTGGCGATATGCTTTATCTTTAATGATTTTCCAAAATGAATCTTCTAAACTAACCGACATTTGATTGATAGAAGCCGAAAGCTGCTTCAGCTCGATTTGCTTTGTGTCTTGAAGAACAAGACCGTATTCTCCGTCTGCAATGTCATTCACTTTTTCAATCATTTGTTCAATTGGTTTCGTAAGGCTCGCACTCATACGATAAGAAACATAAAGAGAAGCCACAATAGCACTTACTGTTAAAATCAATAGTAAAATTAATGAATCTTTAATAATGACAGACAGTGTATCTGATAGTGTATCAAGTGAATCAACCGTCTCTTCTTTTGAACTATTAATATCTTTTTTTATCTGATGCAGATCCGGCAAATAATTTCTCTTAAGATACTCTTTTGCTCCCTCTATATCTCCGTACTTCAGCAGTCCCTGCACGTTATTAGAAATCTTAAAATCCAGCAGCTCAATTTTTTCCTTTAGTGGAATCAACGATTTTGGCACAGGCTGCTTATATCTTTCATTATTTTCGATAACTCGTGTATCATATGATTGATATTCTTCTATCAAAGAGACAGTGGGGTTCTTTAGATTATTTTTCACAATGTATTCTTTTATGTTCAGCTGCTCTTCCCAATAAGAAAGCCACACCATTTGAGGAACATCTTCATCTTTAATTTCGTTGCTTACATGATTCATTTTATCAATGGCATGCACTAAAACTAAAGAGAACCCGCTTAACATGAATGTAATCAAAAGAAGAATCGTTAATATTTGGCTACGGAATGACATGTTGCGAAATAATTGATTCATAATCATCTCTTTCTTTTTCATAGTTACTTCGGCTGTGTAGACATTCTAACTTTCGAATATAAAATTTGTTTTTCCCGCTTACTGTACATCGGTCCAAAAGGCGCTAGTTTATAAACACCGTCCCTGGCGTCAAGTTTGACTTCTCCAGATGGAAGACCTTTTTTACTAAAATAGTCTTTCATAATCACGTTGTAAGCTTGAGGAACATCATTTATCACACTTGTTAAAATAACAGACCTACCCATGTACGCCTGATCATCTAAATATCCTATTACGTACATTCCTTGTGTTTTCGCTTCTTGAATAACTTCTTGATTATACGAATTTCCTTTAGCATAGACGATATCGACACCTTGAGCTTTTAACTCGCGGAGCAGCTTTACTGCTTTTGCTCCATCGTCTCGGCTGTTTACAACTCGATAATAAAAAGCAATCGATGAATCATACGCTTTGATTCCTTGTTCGAACCCTGGATTTTTTTCTTTTGCAAATGTATCAAGTAATCCAATTTTTTTCGTTTTTGTCTTCATGGCAGCTGCCGTGCCTGCCAGGTGCTCTATTTTTGTTTGATCAAATGTATATACAGTTTGGTTTTTATACATTGAAGTACCGTGAATGGTGACGAAATGAACATGAGGATACTTAGGAGCTAGTTCTGTAAAAACGGTAGAAAATTCTCTTCCATGTCCAATTACGACTTTTGTTCCATTTTGAATAACTTTTTCAGCAGCTTCCTTCATTTTTTGGTTCGTATTTACTTCGCTAATAACTTGAGCCGAAACAGGATACTGCTGCTCGATGTTGATTTTTCCTTTATAAGCTAGACTGCCCCAGCTTTGATCTGTCAGTACATCAGAGGTGAGAATTGCAACGCTTGTGTTTTCTACTTTTTTTGTCGTTTGCTGACTTATAATCCCTTGTGTTTTCGAAATAATAATAATTAAAAACGAAGCGACAACAATCAGGGCAAGCAATAAAATCAGCCTTAACTGTCTTGATCGTTGCATAGACCTTCTCCTTTTTGTTTAGCATACTTTCATTATATAAAAAAAGCATCTAAAAAGACTACATCTTTAACGAAATTCCAACTTTTTTCGACATTTCTTTCATATCTTACCTTTTTTAACACTTTCATTCCAAAAGAAAAAAGCAGAAAACATCTGTTTTCTGCTTCTGCCTTCAATCTTCATCTTTTACATCCATGTCTTCAGGGATAGGCTCATTTAGGTATTCTTCAATTTGTTTTTTGTACTTTTCCATTTGCTCTAAATGGGTGTTAAACTGCTCTTTATTTAATAAGTAGTTTTCACCATCAAATATAGCTCGTACTTTTCCTTCTTGAATCAATTTCTGCACATATTCTTCAGGAAAAGATAGATACTCTGCTGCTTCTTTTATCGTTAAATACATCCTGCTCCACCTTTTATACGTTGTAGTGTACCTCTTCTGTAGCTTTAACCATTAACTCATACTGACGCAAGCGAAGCTGGAATAATATTAAAGGATCATGGTAAGCTTCAGGATTGGCTTTCATATGACTTAACACGTCTTGATTTTCATTAATATGCGCCTGTGTTTCTTCAATCGTTTCTTTTAAAACCTCTTTTGGCTTTTCAAAGAATAGTTCAATATCAACTTCTAAATTTTTCTCAAATAAATTAAATTGCATAAAAAACTTTGCCAGCATTGATTCTGTGATATCTTGATAGTCTTGACTTTCAATGTACTTTTTATATTGATTATAAAGCAGCGTTTGGTTCTGAAGAATGGAAGAAAACAGTTTTCCTGCTCCTTTTAACAAGAGCTGCGTTGGATTAACGCGAAGTAAAATATTTTCTTCATCCAGCTGAACCCGATTAGCCATACGATTAACGTCGCGGCGCCAGTCGTCCAGTACTTTAAAATCGCAGGCTAACGTTAATTTTTGCTCATTGTACATCTTATTTAATGACTCTGCTACTTCTTCAATGTCTACTTGACTCGCAATCAGCTCTTCATTTGATGTAGCAATCCAGTCCTTTAAAGAAATGCGGAACTTGGGCAGGACATCTTGCTGCAAGTGCTCTTCCACGCGCATATTCATTTGTTTATTCAGCTCAATATGAACCGTACTAAAATCACTGTCTTCCTTCACTAATTCTGAAGACTTTTTGAGTAAACGAGGAATTTTATTTTTTAGCTTTTTGCTAATATCCTCTTTGATTCCGTGATAAGCCGAAACAATACTACTCGCTTTTTCTTGTTCTAAGTCATCTACTCGATGCAAGAAGCCATTTAATCGCACAAGCATATCTTCGTTCCATTTAATGCTTTCAATCAAATGATTTTCTGTTTGATTTCTCTTCTCCACTAAGCTCTTTAGCATGCTTTGAATGAAGAACAGCAGTCTGCGCGCACGCTCTTCTACTCCAACGTCGTTTGGATCGTAATAGAAATTAGCTTTAATAAACTGAGCCAAGTCTCCGTGGTGCTGACTCGATACGTAGTGAGGCGTATAGGCTAATACATGTGCCTGCGGGAAATCAGCTCCAATGCTTGCTTCAAATTCTTTTGTAATTCGCTCAATCGTTGCTTGATTATAAAGACTGTCCATATTGTTGATGACAAAATGAACTGGCGTATTTGGCGCATGCTCTTTTATCTCCAGCAATAATTCTCTTTCTTCATCAAGCAGCGATTCTTTTGCATCAAGCACAAACAGTAAACCATCTGCTAAAGGAGCATATTTAAATGCATCCTGCTCACGTGCCTCTTGTTCTGTAAAGCTTGGCGTAATAATGCATGAACAATTATGCTTATCAAGGAACGCAAAAGGTTTTTTCACTTCTACAAGCGCCTGGTGAGGAGATTGCTCCGCTCCGTCAATCGTTTCCATCGGAATGATTTCTTGATCAGCGATTTGCTGGATAGATTCTTCCTCATCATGAATGAACACAAAGGTTGTTTCGTGATTTTGCGGTACCTTTTCTTCTGTAATCGATCCCACAAATGAAGACGTTGCAGCATTTGTTCCTGTAATTAATAAGTGTGTCGTATGAGCATCTAATAAAAAATCTACCCACCATTTAAAGGTGTGCCCCACTTCTAAACCATTTTCATTAGCCCATTTAATAATGCCGTGGCAAAGCTTGTAGTGATATTCAAGACCATCAATGTCGTTACGCGCCTCAAAAATTAATCTGCCTGCATTTTCGATTGTAATGGTATCAATAGTTGACGGAAACTTTTCATTCCATGAAAGCACGGCCGCAGACGGAAATAACGCACGTGACTTATTGGTAATTTTAAGCCAGTTTGTTAATACGTTCGGAATGACTTCATGCAATTCCTTTACAGAATGATCACTTTCCATCAAGTCGGTATACGTTTCTTGATAAAGAGTTGAAATCTCTTGCCAATAATCATAGAGGCCCACTTCAATATTCAAGAAAATATCATTGATGGTTTTAATCCAAGCAAGATAAGGAGGCTGGCTCTTATATTGTTTCCATAAAGCTGAGACAAGCTGTTTGAAATACACTTGATCCACTTTGTAAAATGCAATCATCACTTGATAAAAATAGTTAGGGATAAAGTTTGCTGTATATCCTTTATCTACGTAAGTCTTTAATACCGCAAACCAATTTAACGATTCTGTCCGAATACATTCATCTACCGCAAGCTCCACTGCGCTGTTAAAGTCTTCTTGCTCTTCATAAAATCTGCGTGCAATCGCCGTGACGTTTGGATAATCCGGCTGAGAAGCAACCAGCTCGTTAATGACTTCATAAGCTCGTTCAATATTGTTATGGTCCGTATAAAGCGAAAACAGCTTTAGCGCTATTTCAGCTTTTAATACTTTTGAATCCGTTTCGATGGATAGGTAAAGCTCTTCAGCTAGCGTAGACAATCCCAATTCATAATGCGCGTCGGCTGTATTTTTCTTCGCCCACAGCTTAAATTCACCATTTACATTCTCCCACTTAAAAATCGCGGACTCAAAATCTTGATTATGGAAGTAAACTTCTCCCTGGGCTAAGCGAACGAGCGATAAGTCGTACCACTCTTTTTGCTGCTCTTCGTAATAAGCTTGTCCAAGGACCTTTACAGGCGGCTGATTTTCATTTTCTTGCATAAACGTTTCGTAATATTTCTTTTTCGTTAACTGATATTCTACCGTCATATAGTCTCTCCTTTTTGATGTCAATATTTTATGTACTCTATCAAATTCCCTTTTTTATACTTTTCATACACGATATTTTCTTACTCATATTTTACGCAAAAAAAGCCTCAAGAACTACTCTTAAGGCTTTTTTTATAACTTTTATACTATAAAAATGGCTATTTATCATAAATGGGCGCTGAAATAACAAATATATTAATAGGCATCCCGTCGAAACAACCCCATTACTTCTACCGTTTCCGTAATATTTACGAAAGCTTCAGGATCCACCGATTGAATTAACTGCTTGAGGTTTGCAAGCTCATAGCGTGAAATCACCGTCATTAATATTTTACGGTCTTCTCTTGAATAAGCTCCTTCACCGTTCATTAACGTCACGCCGCGCACCAAATTCGTAAGAAGCTGCTGCTTCATTTCTTCACCTTTTCTCGTAATAATGGTTAACGTGAGCTTAATATGGCGAGTATGAATTGCATCCACTACTTTTCCTGTGACGAAAATCGAAAGCATCGTATATAAAGCCGCGTCCCAATTCACAAAAAAACCTGAAACAAACACAACCACGGCATTCATCGCTGATAATATAGCGCCAAGCGGGAATTCTTTTTTATGCGTAAGGAGCATCGCAATAATATCAAATCCACCTGTCGAAGCTGACTGACGAAAAACAAACCCTACGCCAATTCCAGTTAAAACTCCTCCAAAAACAGCTGACAGAATAGGATCTGTACTAACAGCTCTCAAGGGAATCACGTATAAAGCAATTGATAAAGCCACAACGGACAGCAGGGTATGTAAAACAAACCGCTTTCCTAACTTCATAAAACCAATAATTAAAAGGGGTAAATTCAACAAAAAATTCATTGTTCCCGTGCTTGCAGGCGTTAAAATTCCTATAATCATAGCAATACCGCTAATGCCGCTGCTTAACACTTTATGGGGGATTAAAAACCAATTGTATGCAAATCCAATTAACACAGAACCTGCTATAATAGCAATTGCTCTATACATGATGTCCTTTCACCTCTTACCACAAATATAATGTTTTCATTTATTGCTTCTTTATTATAATTCCTAAAATATTGAAAACCTTAAAAAAAGTATATTCAGAAATTTGTTGTGTTGGTGGGGTGGACAAACGGCAAAATAAAACGGACATAACGGCAATTAGCGCTTTTATATCGAGTTTTATCTGCTTTTGGTATGAGCACTCTAACTTTGTCTTTTTCTTGCTTATTCAAAATAAAAAGCTGCTATCTTTACTAAGATAGCAGCTTTGATGAAGAGTTATTTTAATTTTAAGACCGCCACATTCTCCACATGTGTCGTATGCGGAAACATATCAACAGGCTGAACTTCAACCGTCTCATATCCGCCTTTTTCTAAAATAGCTAAATCACGCGCAAGAGTTGCTGGTCCGCATGACACATAGACAACTTTTTTCGGCTTCATGTCAATGATGGTATTCAAAAGAGCTTCGTCGCATCCTTTTCGCGGCGGATCTACGACGATGACGTCCGCTTTGATGCCTTGTTTGTACCAGTTTGGAATGACGACTTCTGCTTCGCCTACTTCAAATTCAGCGTTGTGAATACCGTTTAGCTCAGCGTTTCGCTTTGCATCTTCAATCGCTTCAGGCACGATTTCAACGCCATATACTTTTTTCGCTTTTTGAGCGAGAAATAACGAGATTGTTCCGATTCCACAGTAGGCGTCAATTACCGTTTCTTCTCCTGTTAAATCTGCATACTCAAGCGCTTTGTCATAAAGCACTTTCGTTTGCTCAGGGTTTACTTGGTAAAATGATTTTGCTGAAATGGCAAATTTAACGTCGCCGATATAGTCGTAAATATATTCTTCTCCCCAAAGTACGTTCGTTTGGTTCCCTAAAATGACGTTTGTGCGCTTGCTGTTTACGTTTTGAACAATTGATTTTACGTTCGGCACGGCTTCGATAATGTCTTCTATAATACGCTTTTTGTTTGGCAGCTCAGCTGTACGAGTCACAATTACAACCATGATTTCACCCGTTACAAGCCCGTAACGCGCCATGATATGACGAAGCGAGCCTTTATGTTTTTGTTCCTGATAAGCAGAAACGCCATGCTTTTCACAGATTGATTTGACTGCTTGAACAACATCATCATTTGCCTGCTGCTGAATCAAACAGGCATCCATGTTAATGATGTCGTGGCTTCGCTGCTGATAAAACCCAGCGACCAAACCGCCTTCTCGTTCTGCTACGGGCACTTGAGCTTTGTTTCGATAGCGCCAAGGATCGTTCATTCCTAGCGTCGAATGTACCGGAACGTCAGGTAAATGACCAATTCGCGCCATGACGTCTTTTACTTGCTTTTGTTTAAATTGCAGCTGTCCTTCATAGCTTACATGCTGCAGCTGACAGCCTCCGCACTGCTTGTAGACCGGACAAGGTGCTTCAACACGCTGTTCACTAATTGTATGGTGTTTGATAAGCTTGCCAAACGCATAGCCTTTTTTTACTTTAATGACTTTTACTTGGCCGCTTTCGCCGGGCAGCGCATTTTGAACGAAAACAGGAAATCCGTTCACTTTCGCTACACCCGCTCCGTCATGCGTTAAATCTTCAAACGCAACATCTATATATTCATTTTTTTCTACAGGTGGTTTTAATTTTTCCATTTATCGTTACATCCTTTTAGTCATTTGAAAATGCTGAACTGATTGTACCATAAGAGCGAAAGCCAAACAAAGAAAAGCATGAAAAAAGATCGCAATTAGGCGATCTCATTTTTTTCCATCAATTCAGCTGTTGCTTTTGGAACAAAGATTTCTACATGGCGATATAAGTTTACAAATTCCCCAGGCAATAACCCTCCGTACTCGCCATCTAGATTTAGCTGCATTTTATCATTCGTATGAATTTTAACACGGTTCGCTTTTGTATAAATAATATGAGGATCATTGATATGTTCTCCTCGCAGCGCAAGTGTCGCAATTCGAATAAATTCAGCTAAATTTGCTTTCTTTAAAATAATCAAATCAAACATACCGTCATCTAAAGAAGAATCTGGTGCCAGCTTTTCAAAGCCGCCGACTGAGTTCGTTAAGGAAACGAGGAAGAACATAATCTCGCCGCCAAAGAATTTTCCGTCATACTCAATTTCAACAGATGTTGGTTTAATAGAAGGAAGCATTTCCATGCCTTTTAAATAGTAAGCTAGCTGTCCAAGCATTGTTTTTAACTTGCTTGGCACTTCATATGTTAATTCAGTTAAACGGCCGCCTCCGGCGATATTTACAAAGTAATGCGTTTCTCCGTCGTTTGTTACACAGCCCAAGTCAATTGGCTTTGTTACGCCTTCTACAATGACATCAATAGCGCCTTCAATCGTGCGCGGCACATTAATGGCACGAGCAAAGTCATTGGTTGTTCCCACAGGAATAATACCTAGCTGCGGGCGATAGTCTTGTCCGGCAATACCGTTTACGACTTCATTGATGGTACCGTCTCCACCGGCTGCAATTACAACGTCAAAACGACGTTCTACCGCTACTTTAGCAGCTTCTGTTGCATCACCAGCACAAGTTGTAGCATGACAAGATGTTTCGTAGCCTGCTTGCTCTAGCTTTTGCAAGACTTCCGGTAAGTTTTTCTTAAAAATTTCACGGCCCGATGTCGGGTTATAAATAATTCTCGCTCTTTTCATATTCATCATCCTAATAATGATAATTTGTCACAAATCTTTGCCTACTTTTATCAGTGAAAGAATGCCCCCTCACATTACATCATCAACAAGAGGGGGCATGAACAAACATATTATAAAGAAATTAACCTTGATATACAATATTCACGTTTCGGTTTTTATTCATACCTTCAGCGCGATCGCCCTTACTCATAATAAATGTGAGATGGATATCCACCTCACATTTAGTTATCAAATTTAGCGTTTATTAATTTCTTCTAAAAGAATTTTATTAACCATCGGTGGGTTCGCTTGGCCTTTTGAAGCTTTCATAATTTGACCAACTAAGAAGCCAATTGCACGATCCTTACCGTTTTTGAAATCTTCAATAGATTGAGGGTTTGCATCTAATGCATCTGTTACGAATTTACGTAAAGTTGCATCATCAGAAATTTGTACAAGACCTTTTTCTTTTACAATTTTCTTTGCATCTCCGCCATTTTCAATTAATTCTTTGAATACTTTTTTCGCAATTTTAGACGAAATTGTACCTTCTTGAATTAATTGAATCATACCAGCTAGACCTTCAGGTGTTAAGGCTACATCTGAAAGTTCTTTTTGGTTTGAGTTTAAGTAAGCAGAAACTTCACCCATTAACCAGTTAGAAGATAGCTTCGCGTCTCCGCCCGCAGCAAGCGTTGCTTCAAAGAAATCAGACATTTCTTTTGTTAGCGTTAATACCATTGCATCATAAGCAGGTAAGCCAAGCTCTTCTACATAGCGCTTTTTACGAGCATCTGGAAGTTCAGGAATCGAAGCACGAACGCGTTCTTTCCACTCTTCGTCGATGTGTAATTCTAATAAGTCAGGCTCTGGGAAGTAGCGGTAGTCGTCAGATCCTTCTTTTACACGCATTAGAATTGTTTCGCCCGTAGACTCGTCAAAACGGCGTGTTTCTTGCTCGATTAAGCCACCAGACAATAACACTTTTTCTTGACGAATTTCTTCGTGTTCAAGACCGCGGCGCACATAGTTAAATGAGTTTAAGTTCTTTAACTCAGCTTTTGTACCGAACTCTTCTTGTCCAACTGGACGTAAAGAAATATTGGCATCACAGCGAAGTGAACCTTCTTCCATTTTACAATCAGATACGCCTGTATATTGAATAATTGATTTTAATTTTTCTAAATAAGCATATGCTTCTTCAGGAGAACGCATATCTGCTTCTGATACAATCTCAATTAGAGGTGTACCTTGACGGTTGAAGTCTACTAGTGAATAGCCATCGCCTGTATGCGTTAACTTACCAGCATCTTCTTCTAAATGAAGTCGGTTGATACGAATACGCTTCGTTTCACCTTTAACTTCTACTTCAATCCAACCGTTCTCGCCAATTGGTTTATCAAATTGAGAGATTTGATAAGCTTTTGGGTTATCCGGATAGAAATAGTTTTTACGGTCAAACTTTGTATCTGTTGCGATTTCACAGTTTAGCGCAAGCGCTGCTTTCATTGCAAAATCAACTGCTTCTTTGTTTAACACAGGTAATACTCCAGGATAACCTAAGTCAATTACACTTGTGTTAGCATTTGGAGCCGCACCAAATGCGTTTGGACTTGCTGAGAAAATTTTAGATTTTGTCTTAAGCTCAACGTGTACTTCAAGACCAATAATCGTTTCAAAGTTCATCTTTATCTCACCCCTTACAGTGCTGGTTTCGCTTTATGATGCTCAGTTGCTTGTTCGAATGCATGAGCAACACGATAGATTGTGCTTTCGTCGAAATGCTTACCGATAATTTGTAACCCTAATGGCAATCCATTTGATAAGCCGCAAGGCACAGAAATACCAGGTACTCCAGCAAGGTTTACTGGGATTGTTAAAATATCGTTTGCATACATTGTTAATGGATCGTCTGTTTTCTCACCAATTTTGAATGATGGAGTTGGTGTAGTCGGTCCAATGATAACGTCATAGTTTTCAAATACAGACTCAAAGTCTTGCTTAATTAACGTACGTACTTGCTGTGCTTTTTTGTAGTAAGCATCATAATAACCAGAGCTTAACGCAAATGTTCCAAGCATGATACGGCGTTTTACTTCGTTTCCAAAGCCTTCGCTTCGAGACTGCTTGTACATTTCGATTAAGTTCTCAGCATTATCTGTACGATATCCGTAGCGAACGCCGTCAAAACGAGATAAGTTAGCAGACGCTTCAGAAGAAGATAATAGATAATACGTAGCTAATGCGTATTTAGAGTGTGGAAGCGATACTTCTTCCCAAGTTGCGCCTAGTCCTTCTAACACTTTTAGTGCATCTAAAACAGACTGGCGAGCTTCTTCGCCCACACCTTCGCCTAAGTATTCTTTTGGAACAGCAATTTTAAGACCTTTTACGTCACCTGTTAAAGCAGATACATAATCCGGTACATCAACATTAGCAGAAGTAGAATCCATTGGGTCTACGCCTGAAATTGCTTGAAGTAAGTATGCATTATCTTCAACAGAGTTTGTGATTGGTCCGATTTGATCTAAAGAAGATGCAAATGCCACTAATCCGTAACGAGATACGCGACCATACGTTGGTTTTAATCCGACAACACCGCAATAAGCAGCTGGCTGACGAATTGAGCCACCTGTATCAGAACCTAAAGAAAACGGAACTTCGCCTGCTGCTACAGCTGCAGCTGAACCACCGCTAGATCCACCTGGTACGTAATCTAAATTCCATGGGTTGCGCGTTAACTGAAGACCTGAGTTTTCAGTTGAAGAACCCATTGCGAATTCATCCATATTTAATTTACCGATGGTTACCGCTTCAGCTGCCTGCAATTTTTGAACAACTGTTGCATCATAAATCGGATCAAAGTTTGCTAGAATTTTACTAGAACAAGTTGTACGTAAATCTTTTGTGACAATATTATCTTTTACACCGATTGGCATACCAAATAATAGGCCAAATTCATCTTTTGTTTGTAGTGCTTCATCTAGCTCTTTTGCATAAGCACGAGCATTGTCTTCATTAAGCGCTAAGAACGCACCTACTTTATCATCTACTTCATTAATACGTTTATATGATTCGTCTACTAAATCTTGTACACGTACTTCTTTCTTGTGTAAAAGGCTATGTAGTTCTGAAAGTTTACGATCGAATAAAGACATCGTAAAGCCTCCTTCCTTATTCTAAAATAGTTGGTACTCGAATGTAGCCATCCTTGTGGTCTGGCGCATTTTTTACTACGTCTTCAATTGGTAAACCTTTAGCTGGCTTATCTTCACGCATTACGTTTTTCATATCCAACACGTGAGAAGTTGGTTTTACATTTGTAGTATCTAACTCATCTAATTGTTCTGCATATGTAATAATAGCATCTAATTGTTTTGTAAATAGTTCTGCTTCGTCATCCGTCACCGCAAGTCTCGCTAAGTTTGCAACGTGTTTTACTTGATCAACAGAAATTCTTGACATGTTCCTTCACCTCCGAATATTCGTCCCACTACAATATACTGATAATACCAAACTTCACTAGCAACAGGCAACATTTCTGAGACTAGTTCCTAAAATATTAAAAACCCCGCCAGGCAAGACAGGGCTTACATTTATCACTTCTATTTTATACCAAATCCATTTCATTCAAACAACATTCCATACTTTTCCTTCGTCATAAAATATTTCTCTCTTGCATAGGTATAAAATAACCTTCTTTTTAGAAAAGATAGATAGAAAGAGAAACATGCTTCAGATGAACACACCACCATGTTTTAATTTCACTAGTCTTTGGGAAAGTAAAGAAAACGAATAACTACTTTACCGTAAAAGAGGTGCTATAAAAATTGAATAAAATACTTATACAGTCAGTCATCCACCAGCGCCCTGTGTATCAGCAAAGCGGAAGATGGTTTGTATTAGATGAAGAATTCAAGTGGGATTTGTCCACCTTGCAAAAAGATGTTTTTGCTTGTTTAAATAAAGCCTTTCATATTCCTATAATTTTTTGTGATTCATGCGAAGCCAATAAAATTGTCTCTGCTCTTGGAGAAGAAGAAGCAGAATACCTGCAGTTTGCATCAGGCGTTTACTGGCGAGAAGTCGGCATTATATTTATTTTTAAATTTGATGACTATCTTCCGCTTATTGAAACGATCTTTCACGAGCTGCGCCACTATATTCAAGATCACATCCCTTATTATCAGAAAGAATTTGAGCTGGATAAAAAGCGCCCGTATGAAGAGCGGACAACTGAACAAGATGCATTTGCATTTGCTGCTTATTATCTTGCTAAGTTTACAAGACAAAATTCTCACGCCATTCCTTCATAGGAGGCAATTTCATAGAATTAGAAAAAGACACTGCTTGAGCAGTGTCTTTTTTGCTTACTCTTCGTAAATATGAACGAACGGCTTGTCCTCATCTGCTTTTCTAACAATGAGAGCTTCAGGTCCGCTTACTGAGTTAATAGAGATACTCGTTTCCATATATGAAGGGAAATGATCAAGCATTAAACCAGCAACGTACTGAGTAAATCCTACAATTTCACCTTTTCCGTAAAATTGGACGGGAATATCAATCGTCATTTTTTGAAGCTGTCCATCTTTGTAATACCCTTTCCCTACTACGCTTGTAAAGTTCGGGAAGTAGTCTTCGATTTGCGCTTTGAACTCATCAAATTTCATCGCATCATCTCGGTGATCTTTTGTTGCATCTGATGATGGGAATAAATAATATTTCTCGTCTAAATCATCCCAGCTGCCAACGGCCGTATCATTTGAACCTGCATTTCCGACAGCCATAAAGTTACCTGGCGTTAAAGAAGCCTTAGCACTTTGTTTAAATAACGCTACTCGAATTGGAACGTTTTCTAAGCCCTTGATATTACGCATCCGCTGCACAATTTCATCGGCCATCTTTTTGCCTTGCTCTTCAATATTTTTATCAGTTAGTTGTTTTTCACGAGCATAACCATTTTCTTCTGTATAATAATGAACAGAATTCATCGCCAGGCCAATTGTGACGCCTCCAAGTTTTACCTTGTCGTCTCCGTCTTGGATAAGGTAATCTTGCTCAGTAATGTTCGCTAAGTACATTGGACTTGTTTCGTTACGAGTTTTCAAATCGCCTTTTTCTGTATCAATTGGGTTTAATCCATTATTCTTAAGTTTCTTTTTCGCCGTAGCATCTTTTGTTTTGCTTTGAAGATCTTTAAACTGTTTATCGCTCAGCTTACGGCTTAACCATGAGCGAATAGTATCTTTATCAAGGTACTGGCCTTCTTGATACACATATTTTTTCGGAGAATAGCTATCTGTCGATAAGCGCATTAAACCTGTTTCAAATTCTTGCGCATCCAAGCGGTTGTTTAAGTTTGCTGCTACTAAGCCTCTTGCCACTCCCGCTTTAAATGGAAGAATTGTTCGGTAATAATCATCTGAAATACTATACTTCGGAATAACTGCTTTTTCTTTCTTGTTGTTGGTTTGTTGAACAGTCTCTTTATCGTCCGAAAGATTCGGTGCACACGCTGAAGTTACAAGCATGACCGCAAGAGAAAGTAACAATATCTTTTTCAACTACACACACCTCTTATTTATTTAATTCCGTAAGTAGCCTTGCCTCATCCCATACTTCAATTTCAAGCTCGTTAGCTTTTGTCAGTTTGGAACCAGCCTCTTCCCCTGCCACAACAAGGTCTGTCTTTTTACTTACGCTTCCTGTGACTTTACCGCCAAGTGCTTCAATTTGTGCTTTTGCCTCATTGCGAGATAGCTGTTCAAGCTTACCTGTTAATACAACGGTTTTACCAGCAAAAACAGAATCTACATTTTCTACACTTACAAGCTTGGGTCCTTTGTATGTAAGGTTTACTCCATACTCTTTTAATTCATGTATAAGTTCTTGAACCTCTTCTTGTGTAAAGTAAGCGACAATAGCATCAGCCATTTTGGCACCAATTTCATTAATTGCCACTAATTCATCATACGTTGCTTTTGTTAACTTGTCTATGGTTTCAAAGTGCTGAGCTAACGTCTTTGCAGCTTTTGCTCCGACATGGCGAATGCCCAAACCAAAAAGCAAACGCTCAAGCGAATTTTCTTTCGATGCTTCGATGGCCGCAATCAAATTATCAGCAGATTTCTCACCCATGCGCTCAAGCTCGATTAACTGCTGTTTTGTCAGCGTATAAATATCCGCTACATCTTTAATTAACTGTTCGCGAAATAATTGCGATATAACTTTTTCACCAAGTCCATCAATGTTCATCGCATTGCGGGACACGAAATGAATAAGTCCTTCACGAATTTGAGCAGGACAGCTTGGATTAATGCAGCGAAGCGCAACTTCTCCTTCTAAACGCACCAGTTCACTTTCACATTCCGGGCAGTGAGTAGGCATCGTAAACTCTTGCTCTTCTCCCGTTCGCTTCTCCTCAATCACATTCACTACTTCAGGAATAATATCTCCTGCTTTTTTCACTACGACATAATCTCCGATGCGAATGTCTTTTTCACGAATCAAATCTTCATTGTGAAGAGACGCACGCTGTACCGTCGTACCTGCTACTTGAACCGGCTCCAGAATAGCTGTTGGCGTAATGACCCCTGTCCGGCCTACCGTCAGCTCAATATTTACAAGCTTGGTTACAACTTCTTCAGCAGGAAACTTATAAGCAATAGCCCAGCGTGGACTTTTGGCCGTTGTTCCAAGCTCAGCCTGCTGATCAAATGAATCTACTTTTACAACAATGCCATCAATATCATAAGATAGTTCTGGACGTTGCGTTTGCCAGCTTTCGATGTAAGCAATCACATCATCAATGGTTTCACACGTCTGTCTTTCTCTATTTGTTTTAAAACCAAGCTCATCGAGCAAATTCAAACTTTCGCTGTGAGAGTCGATTTCTAATTCTCCTGTATCAGTCATGGCATATACAAAGATATCTAAATTACGTTTTGCCGCAATTTTAGGATCTAGCTGACGCAGTGAGCCTGCAGCTGCGTTACGCGGGTTAGCAAACGGAACTTCATCCCTTTCCATTTTTGCTTCATTAAGTGCTTCGAATGATTTTCTCGGCATAAATGCTTCTCCGCGAACTTCCATTGATAACGGTTCTTTAATTCGCAGTGGAATAGAGCGAATTGTTTTTAAGTTTTCAGTAATATTTTCACCCGTCGTACCGTCTCCGCGCGTAGCCCCCAGTACTAAGTATCCATCTTCATAGCGAAGAGATACAGCTAGGCCGTCAATTTTAAGTTCGCATACATAAGAAAACTCATCTCCAACGGCTTGGCGCACTCGGCGATCAAAATCCCGAAGGTCTTCTTCATTAAATGCATTTCCTAAACTTAGCATAGACGTTTGATGCTGAACCTTCTCAAACGCATCGAGCACTTGGCCGCCGATGCGCTGAGTAGGTGAGTCAGCTGTTTTTAATTCTGGAAATGATTCTTCTATCTCAATTAACTCATTCATTAACTTATCGTATTCTGCATCTGGAACAGATGGCTGATCTAACACATAATATTCATAGCCATATTGATTTAATAAGTCACGTAATTCTTGAACGCGTGATTTTGCTGTCTCAAACTCCATATTCTAGCTCCTTTTCACGATTACACTTTCGTAACCGGGGCAAATTTAGCAAGCAGTCTTTTTACACCTGTAGGACTAGGAAAAGCAATGTCTAATTCTTTTGAATCTCCTTCTCCTTTTACACTTACAACTGTACCAATTCCCCATTTTTTATGCTCGGCCTTATCTCCAACGCTCCATCCAATTGATTCACTGCCTGTTGACACAAGCTTCGTTTTTGCCACGGCCGCTTGTCGGCGCGCTGCAAACGGCGAAGCTGAAGCCCCTGAACGACCAGCAGCAGGTTTGCGCATTGCTTCATTTAAAGATTCCACAAGCTCGCTTGGGATTTCTCCAATGAAGCGCGACTTTGGATTAACGTTTGTTTTACCAAATAGTGTGCGCATTTGAGCATTTAATAAATACAATTCTTGTTCAGCACGTGTAATCCCTACGTAGGCTAAGCGTCGTTCCTCTTCCATTTCATTATCTTCGAATAATGATCGGCTATGAGGGAATACGCCTTCTTCCATACCCATTAGAAAAACAACCGGGAACTCTAGACCTTTTGCCGAGTGAAGCGTCATCAGAATCACTTGTTCGTTCTCTTCTTCTTCCTCGTCGTCAAGCTTATCGATATCAGCAACAAGTGCTAAATCGGTTAAAAATGCTACTAAGCTTTTATCTTCACTTGCTTCTTCAAACGTTTTTGTGACAGATAAAAACTCATCAATATTCTCTAAGCGGCTTTGTGCTTCAATTGTTTTTTCCACTTTAAGCGCTTCACGGTATCCCGTTCTTTCTAATACTTGTTCCACAAGCTCTGTAACAGACATATAGTCTTGCATTTGAGCTAAATTCGAAATCATCGATTGGAAATCACGAAGGGCTTTTGTTGCTTTGCCTGTTAACCCCATTAATTCTACTTCATCCAGCGCTTTGAAAATAGAAATGTCATGAACGTTTCCGTAATTGGCCACTTTATCGACTGAAGTAGCTCCAACTCCGCGCTTTGGAACGTTTACAATACGAGCTAAGCTAATGTCATCATCTTGGTTGGCAATTAAGCGCAAGTACGCAAGTAAATCTTTAATCTCTTTGCGGTCGTAGAACTTAATGCCGCCGACAATTGTATAATTAATATTGGATTTTAACAGCACTTCCTCCATCACACGAGACTGTGCATTTGTACGATACAAAATGGCAAAATCACTGTATTTACGCTTTCCGCTGTCTACTGCTTCTTTAATTTTACGTGCTACAAACTGTGCCTCATCATGCTCACTCATTGCTTGGTAATGATAAATCTTCTGGCCTTCATCGTTTTCCGTCCATAAGTTTTTCACTTTACGATTCATATTGTTTGCAATGACACCGTTTGCTGCAGCCAAAATCGTTTTAGTTGAACGATAATTTTGTTCAAGCAAAATGGTTTTGGCTTTTGGGTAATCTTTTTCAAATGACAAGATATTTGTAATGTCAGCCCCGCGCCAGCGGTAAATAGACTGATCTGAATCCCCTACTACGCATACATTTTCAAATCTTGCAGCTAGCAAGCGAACCAGCATATACTGTGCATGGTTTGTATCTTGATACTCGTCCACATGAATATATTGAAACTTGCGCTGATAGTAAGTTAACACTTCAGGAACTCGTTTAAATAGCTGAATCGTTGTCATAATCAAATCATCAAAATCGAGCGCTTGGTTTTTCTTTAAACGCTTTTCATACTCTTTGTAGACTTTGCTTACAACTTCTTCATATGGTCCCGCTGCTGTTTTATCAAATTCTTCCGCTACTTTCAGCTCATTTTTAGCTGAACTGATGCTTCCTAATAACGAGCGCGGATCGAATTTTTTTGGATCGATGTTTTGATCTTTTAAAATGTTTTTAATAACGGACAGCTGATCCGTTGAATCTAAAATTGTAAAGTTTCGATTAAAGCCAATACGATCAATATCTCTTCGTAAAATACGTACGCACATCGAGTGGAAAGTTGAAATCCAAATATCTTCCGCTACTCCGCCAACGATACTTGCCACACGCTCTCTCATCTCACGAGCTGCTTTGTTTGTAAAAGTAATGGCTAAAATATTCCAAGGTGCAACTTCTTTTTCTGCCATTAAAAACGCAATTCGATGCGTTAATACACGTGTTTTTCCACTTCCTGCACCGGCCATAAGTAATAGTGGTCCGTCTGTTGTTTTAACTGCCTCTTGCTGCTGAGGGTTTAATCCTGTTAATAATTTTTCACTTAAAAAATTCACGTTTTCACCGCCTATATCGAACATATATTCTCTATTCTACTTTATTTATTTTTCACTGTGCAATATTCTTTTTTACTGCTTTTACAGTTTTTAACGCTTCCGCTAAATTTGTATAAATAACATTTCCTACAATAACCGTATCGGCTAGCTCTCCCATCTCACTCGCTTGCTCTTTTGTCTCAATACCTCCGCCGTAAAATAACTTCGTCTCATTTAGCGAATTTTTAACTTCTGCCACTAATTCAGGATCTCCATACGTTCCGCTGTATTCTAGATAGAAAATGGGCAAATGAAACATGCGTTCAGCCATACGAGCATACGCTACAACGTCTTCTGTGTTCAAATCTGTTTTCGCTTCCGTTAGCGCAGCTACTTTTGCTTCGGGGTTAAGTACGCAGTATCCTTCTACAAAAATTTCATCCCAGTCCATGATCTCTCCGTATTCCTTCATCGCCCCGTGATGTAAATCAACAATCCACTTTGGATCCTTGCTGTTTAAAACGGTCGGAATAAAATAAGAATCAAACCCAGGTGTGACAGAGTCAATTGTTGATACTTCAAGCGCACACGGCACCGTATAGCGGCGAATCCGCATTAACAGCTGCAGTACATTGTCTAGAGTCACTCCGTCAGATCCTCCGACAAGAACCGCATCCGTGCCGGATTCGCAAATTTTTTCTAAATCTGCATCTGAAATCTCTTTATTAGGATCTAATTTAAAGACATGTCTCCACTCTTTAATATCATACATATATGTTCCTCCATTTCTTTACACTTAAAAGTTCGCGCTCGTCCATTTGTTCATTATAACAAAACTAAGAGGGTGAAATGAAAGGAAAACCGAACTTTTCATTACGTTTTTTGTTTTCAAAAAATATGTATAAAAGATATGGTTTTATCCTCAAATTCCGGAAGAAAACATCACAAAAAAAGCCCATTTTGCACAAGGTTATTGTTTCTCTGCATAGGATATGCTAATATATAGCTACTAAAATTCATATGATATACGCTGAAGGATCAATAGTACTTAAATCCTCTTCACAAAGCGAACTAGGGACAGTGGGAGCCTAGAGAATGGTTTAAGGAAAAGGCAATCTGGAGTATATACAGACGAAGGTGGATACATTTTGTATCAACCAGGGTGGAACCGCGGGAAAAACTCTCGTCCCTGGGCATATTGTTGATATGCCCAGGGACGAGAGTTTTTTTGTACCCGCTCTTTTTGTTTCGCTTGAATCACTACCATTTACAGGAGGAATTAGAATGTCAAAAACAATGGATCAAATCGTATCTCACGCTAAACACCGCGGCTTTGTATTTCAAGGATCTGAAATTTACGGCGGTCTTGCAAATACATGGGATTACGGCCCGCTTGGCGTAGAATTAAAAAACAATATTAAAAAAGCATGGTGGAAAAAATTCATTCAAGAATCTCCATACAACGTTGGTTTAGACGCTGCGATTTTGATGAACCCAAAAACATGGGAAGCTTCTGGTCACTTAGGAAACTTTAATGACCCAATGATCGACTGTAAGGATTGTAAAGCTCGTCATCGTGCCGATAAATTAATTGAAGAAAAACTTCAAGAAAAAGGCATTGAAATGATCGTAGACGGCCTTTCATTTGATGCAATGGCTGACTTAATTAAAGAACATGAAATTACATGTCCTGAGTGTGGTTCAGCTAACTTCACTGAAATTCGTCAATTTAACTTAATGTTCAAAACGCACCAAGGTGTAACTGAAACATCAACAAATGAAATTTACCTTCGTCCTGAAACAGCTCAAGGTATTTTCGTAAACTTTAAAAACGTTCAGCGCTCAATGCGTAAAAAGCTTCCGTTCGGTATCGGCCAAGTGGGTAAAAGCTTCCGTAACGAAATTACACCTGGTAACTTCACATTCCGTACGCGTGAATTTGAACAAATGGAACTTGAATTCTTCTGTAAACCAGGCACTGAATTAGAGTGGTTTAACTACTGGAAAGAAACATGTAACAAATGGCTTCTTTCTCTTGGTATGAAAGAAGAAAACGTTCGTCTTCGCGACCATGATGATGATGAACTTTCTCACTACAGTAATGCAACAACGGACTTTGAATACAAGTTCCCATTCGGCTGGGGCGAACTATGGGGCGTAGCTTCTCGTACAGACTATGACTTAAAGCAGCATATGGAACACTCTGGAGAAGACTTCCAATATGTTGATCAAGAAACAAACGAACGCTATGTACCTTACTGCATCGAGCCTTCTTTAGGCGCTGACCGTGTAACATTAGCTTATATGATTGATGCATATGAAGAAGAAACGTTAGAAGATGGCTCTTCTCGTACAGTTATGCAGCTTCACCCTGCTTTAGCACCATTTAAAGCTGCTGTATTGCCACTTTCTAAAAAGCTTTCTAACGAAGCTCGCGCTGTCTTTGAAGATTTAGCAAAATACTTTATGATTGACTATGATGATGCTGGTTCAATCGGGAAACGTTACCGTCGCCATGATGAAATCGGTACGCCGTTCTGTATTACATTCGACTTCGATTCATTAGAAGACAATCAAGTAACAATCCGTAACCGCGACACAATGGAACAAAAACGTGTAGCAATTAGCGACCTTAAAAATATCATTGAAGAAGCAACTCAATTTTAATTAAAAAATAAGCGTATGGCTGCTTCAGCCATACGCTTTACTTTTGATTTGAATCTTCTTGAAGGCGTTCTAACACCATTTGATACGCATCGCTTCCATAATTCAAGCAGCGTTTAACACGGGAAATAGTTGCTGTGCTTGCTCCAGTTTCCGTCTCAATTTTATGGTACGTGTTGCCTTCTCTTAGCATTCTTGCCACTTCTAAGCGCTGTGCTAATGATTGAATTTCATTAACTGTACATAGGTCATCAAAAAATTGATAGCATTCTTCAATGTTTTCTAATGATAAAATCGCTTGAAATAGCTGATCTAATTCTTTTCCTCGTAGTTTGTTGATTTGCATCGTATCGAACTCCTTTATCATTGGCTTTCTTTACTGGTTGTTTCTATCTATAAAATACAGTTTCTATATTTATTTGCACATACATTCATTCTGTATGAAGACAGCCAATTTCATACAAATTTCAAATTCCTTTGATACTTTTATATTTTAACGCATTATAGACGGAAAAAGTACTTTTTTATTCATAACATCATAAATTCCTACTGGCGTGATACGAATATAAGGCAAATGTGTAGACGAAAAGAACAGCAGTGAATAGACAGGATCATCGTGTTTGTATCCTCGCTCACCCAGCACTTTCTTGAGTTCTACCTCTCGTTTACTTAACTCCTCCATCGGCAGATTCGACATGACTCCTTTTAACGGAAGATCCAGTTCGTATACTACTTTCTCATCTTCGGTAATGACAATACCGCCTCCAATTTCTTTCATACGTTTAAATGCACACATCATATCTTTTTTCGATTTTCCAATTAAAATAAAATCACCTGTATTTGAAAATGAACTCGCCAGTCCCGATACATTTGTCGCAAATCCTTTTAACAGCGTATTGATCCGCCACTTGCCTTCTCGGTCCACCAGCACTAAAAAACTTTCATCATGATCAGAGGCTAATACATCTCCGCTCACATTCAAGTGAATTGAATACGGCTCCATAATAACAGCATTTTTCATTTTTACGCCTACTGGCATGGAAAATTGAAAATCGTCCATCGTTAAATCAAAGTCCAACTCTAGCGGTGAAAAACCAAACTTTCCCCAAGGAAATTCTACTGAGGCTAATGCTTGTTCTTTGCCTTCTTTTTTCATCCACTTTCCTTTTGCTAGTACAGAGACCGGAGTAGGCCGCATAGGATCTTCTAAAATATTAATATTAGCCACACAGCCTGTTGCTACATGCCCGTGCAAATGTTCCATGTTATAATAGCGAGCAATATTTACAGAAACCATATTATAAGCATCTAACACGGGAACCCCTTCTGAAATAGCTAATGTAATTAACATATCTGACACGCCATTTTGGTAAAAAGAAGGCGGAGAACCGTCTGTATTCATCGTAATATGGTCAAAATAATCTACCTGCAGCTCTTTTAACTCCTGTAGCAATTTTGGCAAATCTGGCCGAATTGAAGAGTGGCGCAAAGCAACGTCATAGCCTTGCGTTAACCGAGCAACAACATCTTCCCCTGTCATAGACTCATGATCGCTGTCTGCCCCTAGTAATTTCATTTTTGCCAAGGTAAATGCTGATGCCCCCGGGAAATGTCCTTCAATATGCTTTCTCATCCTTTTTGTCTCTTGAACCCAGTGAAGCATTAAATCATCCCCGTCTAAAAGCTTCGGCCAACTTGTCAGTTCGCCTCCTTGTAAGACAGCTTCATTTTGTAGCCAAGAAGTAATGTTCGTATGTGAGAAGATGTCAGCCTCTTCATCAATTTCCGTCTGCGAATCAAATCTGCACCACCAGTACAGCGATTGTGGTAACGTTTTCATTTCTTCAATCAATGAAAATGCCGTTTTTTGTTCAAGCTGTAAAGCGAGAATTAAATTATCATTAAATAAAGTCGTTGTTCCGTGCTTGGCTGCATATTGGGAAAAAGTCTGGGGATTATATAACTGAAACGGGTGAACATGCGGCTCAATATATCCAGGAACCACATATTTCTCACTGCAGTCTATAATCTCTGTAGAAGCGTCTGTGTGCTTAGGCATCTCTGAGCCAACGTATACAATACGATCTTGGTAAACCCAAATATGTGCTTTTTTCCACTGCTTCATTCGAGCGTTCAAATATGTTGCATCTTTTAAGACAATAGTTGGTGCTTTTTGACCGTTTAATACTAAGAGCTGCTGTCTAATATGTTTGCTTTTCCAGCGGTATCTTTGTTCCGGCATGCTAAATTCCCCCTAATTTACTATGTATTTTTATCGTAACACATCCTTGATGTAAACGCATTCAGAAACTGTTATTAATTTTATGAATAAAGGTGATAAAACATGAAACCAAATATCGGCATTGTTAACGCATTAATTCGACTTACACTGGGCTTTACCCTTCTTTCTTGGACAACATCTCGTTTATCTCGCAGACCGTACAAAGATTCATACATCTTCCTAGGGTTAATGGGAGCTTTAAAAGCGGCAGAAGGCATCACACGTTTTTGCCCCCTTACGTACGCTTATGATTCATGTCAAAAACACGATGAACATGAACACCATCCAAATGGAAATGAAGAAACGTATAATCCTTCGTAAGGTAAAAAGGAGAGCCTAAGCTCTCCTTTTTTATTTTAAAGCTGCTTTTGTTAATGCACGATGGCCGATGTCTTTGCGGTAGAAAAAGCCTTTTTCTAAATCGATATGAGCCATTTGTTTGTATACTTCTTGCTGCGCTTCTTGAAGAGTTGCTCCTTTAGCACCTACTAATAGAACACGGCCGCCGTTTGAAACGTATGTGTCGTTTTCTAAAGCTGTACCAGCGTGGAAAACAAGCGCGTCTTCACTAATCGCATCCAATCCGTTAATTGGCGCACCCTTTTGATAATCTTCTGGGTAGCCTGCTGCTGCTAATACGATTCCGATAGCCGCTTCATCATCCCATTCAATTTCTACTTTTTCTTCTTTCAAAATGCGAAGAAGCACATCGACTAAATCGCTTTTCATACGCGGCAGTACAACCTGTGTTTCAGGATCTCCAAAACGCGCATTAAATTCAATAACTTTTGGTCCTTTTTGTGTTTGAATCAGACCAGCATATAGAATTCCTGTATACTCACAGCCTTCTTCAGCTAATCCTTTAGCCATTGGAAGTAAGATGTTTTCTACAGCCTCTTGTACTTCTGCATCACTGATTTGCGGAACAGGAGAGTAAGCTCCCATGCCTCCTGTATTCGGACCTTGATCGCCGTCAAAAGCACGCTTATGATCTTGTGCAATTACCATTGGATATACATTTGTACCGCGTACAAATGCCATTAATGAAAATTCTTCACCATCCAAAAATTCTTCTACAACTACTTTTGCACTTGCTTCTTTAAATTTTTGGTCAACTAGAAAATCACGTAATGTATCTACAGCTTCTTCCACTGTTAAAGCAACAGTTACACCTTTACCAGCCGCTAAGCCGTCTGCTTTAATAACAATTGGAGCGCCTTGCTTTTCCACATATGCTTTTGCTTCCTCGTAAGACGTAAATGTTTCATACGCTGCGGTTGGAATATCATACTTTTTCATGAGCTCTTTTGCAAAGCTTTTGCTTCCTTCAATCATCGCTGCTTGTTTGCGCGGTCCAAAGACTGGAAGACCTTCTTGTTCAAATCGATCAACAATGCCTTCAATTAGCGGATTTTCTGGTCCAACAATTGTTAATCCAATCTTGTTTTCTTTTGCAAATAGCACAAGCTCTTCTTGGCTGCTTTCATCGATTGGTACAATCGTTGCCACATCTCTCATGCCCGGATTTCCTGGTGCTACAAACACTTCGTTAACAAGTGGACTTTTTGAAGCTTTCCATGCAATTGTATGCTCTCTTCCGCCTTTTCCAATAACTAAAACATTCACGTTCTTCACCTCATTAATGTTTAAAATGTCTTACGCCTGTAAATACCATTGCAATGCCGTATTCATCTGCTTTTGCAATTGACTCTTCATCACGAATTGATCCGCCTGGCTGAATAATAGCTGTGATTCCTGCTTTAGCTGCTGCTTCTACTGTATCACCCATTGGGAAGAACGCATCTGAACCTAAAGCTGAACCTTGTGCTTTTTCACCAGCTTGTTCAATCGCAATTTTTGCAGCGCCTACGCGATTCATTTGACCAGCCCCTACGCCGATTGTCATGTCATCTTTTGCAAGTACAATAGCATTAGACTTAACATTTTTAACAACTTTCCATGCTAATTTTAAATCTGCCCACTCTTTTTCTGTTGGCTCGCGTTTCGTTGGAACAGTAATCGTTGCATCATCAAATCCGAACACATCTTCATCCTGAACAAGCACGCCGCCTTTTACAGATGTTAAGAAAGCTTCTTTTTCTGCTTTTTCATCAAGCTCTATCGTTAGTAAACGAAGGTTTTTCTTAGCTGTTAATACATCTAATGCTTCTTGATCGAACGCAGGAGCAATGATGATTTCTAAGAAAATTTCTTTTAACTGAATAGCCGTTTCACGGTCGATAGGACGGTTAGCTGCTACGATACCGCCAAAGATAGATGTAGGATCCGCTTCGTATGCTTTTTGATAAGCTTGAGCAATTGTTTCACCCACACCTACACCGCAAGGATTCATATGTTTGATCGCTACGATAGCCGGCTCTTTGAATTCTTTTACGATTTGAAGAGCTGCATTTGCATCGTTGATATTATTGTATGATAACTCTTTTCCATGCAGCTGCGTAGCTGTTGCAATAGAACCTTTTTGTGTTAACGGCTTTTTATAGAAAGAAGCTTGTTGGTGAGGATTTTCTCCGTATCGTAAGCCTTGAACACGCTCATACGTTACTGTTAATTTCTCAGGAGTTGTTTCACCTGTAATGTTTGTTAAGTATTCAGCGATTAATGCATCATAAGCTGCCGTATGACGGAATACTTTTGCTGCTAATCGTTGATTGGTTTCAAATGAAACATTGCCATCAGCTTTTAACTCTTCTACTACGGTTGCGTAATCGCTTGGATCTACTACAACTGAGACAGAACGATAGTTTTTCGCAGCTGAACGAAGCATTGTAGGTCCACCGATGTCAATATTCTCAATCGCTTCAGCAAGCGTTACATCCTCTTTTTCAATTGTCTTTTTAAATGGATATAAGTTTACAACTACAAAGTCGATTGGCGAGATATTATGCTCTTTCATTTGTGCTTGATGCTCTTCATTATCGCGTAACGCTAATAAAGCACCGTGAACGTTAGGATGCAATGTTTTTAAACGGCCGTCTAAAATTTCTGGGAAATCAGTTACTTCAGAAATTCCGATAACGTCAATACCGTTTTCTTCTAGAGTACGCTTTGTACCGCCAGTTGAAATAATTTCTACTCCTAAGTCCTTTAATTCTTGTGCAAATGAAACAATACCTTCTTTATCAGATACGCTAATAAGTGCGCGTTTTGCTGTCATTTTGTAAACTCCTCCTGATCCGATCTCTCATTTAAAATCTTTCTTTCACTACTACTCTACCATAGTAAAGGATTAAAACTTTTTTGACAAGGTTACATCCTATTTATTTAACTGCGGCTTGTTCAAATAATTCATTTAGTACCGCGGGGTAAAATTGATGTTCAATTTCATGAATATGGGCCTCAACTGTTTCTCTTGTATCGCCTTTTTCAATGCGAATAGCCTGCTGATCAATAATTGGTCCTGTATCCATTCCTTCATCTACAAAATGCACGGTAATTCCAATCACTTTTACTCCTGCATCAAAAGCCTGACCAATAGCATCAATCCCAGGAAATGCAGGTAAAAGCGACGGATGAATATTAACAATACGATTTTTGTATGGCTTAAGCAACGTCGAACCAACTAATCGCATATATCCTGCTAAAACAAGAAATTCTACTTTAGCTGATGTAAGCTCTGCAAGAATTGCTTCCTCGTACGCTTCTTTATTTTCATAGTTTTTAGGCGAACAAACAAAGCATGGTATTCCACATGCTTTTGCTCGTTCAATTACGTATGCATCCGGTTTATTACAAACAACAAGCGCAATATTTGCTTTTAATCGACCTGACTGAGTTGCTTCGTAGATGGATTGAAAGTTACTGCCGTTTCCAGAAGCAAACACTGCAATATTTATCATGCAAACGTCCCTCCAGCAAATTCAACACCTGTTCCTTCTTTTACACGTCCGATAACAAATGCTTTTTCGCCTTCGTTTTCAATTGCTTCAATGACTTTATTCATATCTTCAGGTTCAACAGCCAAAACAAATCCGATTCCCATGTTGAATACTTCAAACATTTCTTTACGGTCCAGCTTGCCTTGCTCTTCAAGGAAATCAAACACGTATGGAATTGGCCAAGAACCGTAATCGATTTCTACACCTAAACCTTCAGGAAGCATACGAGGGATATTTTCAACAAATCCGCCTCCAGTAATATGAGCCATACCTGCAATCTTAGCTGCATGTAATGCTTTTAGGACCGGCTTCACGTATATTTTTGTTGGTGTTAATAACTCAACTCCAAGCTTTTCATTAAAACCAGAGTAAGTTTCGTGAAGATTTAATCCTTGATCATCAACAATTTTACGTACAAGAGAGTAGCCGTTGCTGTGAATACCGCTAGATGAAATACCGATCAACAGCTGACCAGCTTCAATCTCATCTCCAGTAATAATTTCTGACTTTTCTACTGCTCCTACTGTAAACCCAGCAAGATCATATTCATCTTCTTCGTACAAACCTGGCATTTCAGCTGTTTCTCCGCCAATTAACGCACAGTTGGATTGTTCACAGCCGTCTGCAATTCCTTTTACAATCGATTCAATTTTTTCAGGAACTGCTTTCCCGCAAGCAATATAATCTAAGAAGTAAAGAGGCTCTGCTCCTTGTGCTAACACGTCGTTTACACACATGGCAACTGCATCCACACCAATTGTGTCATGCTTATCCATTTGAAAAGCAAGCTTCAATTTTGTTCCTACTCCATCTGTACCAGAAACAAGAACAGGTTCTTTTAAATTCAATGTAGATAAATCGAACATTCCGCCAAAGCCGCCGACTGTTCCCATAATACCTGCACGAGCAGTTCGTTCTACGTGCTTTTTAATACGTGAAACAGCTTCATATCCTGCTTCTAAGTCAACTCCAGCTTGTTTATATGAATATGACATGTTGTCACTCCTTTTTTACGTTAAAACTAACAAGTTACCTTTTCATGAGGGTGTACAGTATCTGGATAAATTTCAGTTGGATACTTTCCAGTGAAACATGCCATACACTGTCCGCCGTTGCCTTCATACTGTCTGCCGATTGCATCTACTAATCCTTCGTTGCTTAAGAAAACAAGTGAATCAGCTTCAATTAATTCACGAATTTCTTCAACAGAGCGCGTAGCAGCAATTAGCTCAGAAGATGACGACGTGTCAATTCCATAAAAACATGGATTTTTAATAGGTGGTGAACTGATGCGTACATGTACTTCAGTTGCTCCTGCTTCTCGAAGCATACGAACAATGCGACGGCTTGTTGTGCCGCGAACGATAGAATCATCTACCATAACAACACGTTTACCCTCTACAATTTTACGTACTGGAGACAGCTTCATTTTTACACCTTGTTCACGCAGTTCCTGTGAAGGCTGAATGAATGTACGGCCTACGTATCGATTCTTAATTAAACCTAATTCGTATGGGATACCTGACTGTTCTGCAAAACCGATCGCTGCTGAAATACTTGAATCTGGAACGCCTGTTACAACGTCTGCTTCAATTGGTGACTCAACTGCAAGTTGTTTCCCCAAATTTTTACGTGCAGAGTGGACATTGATTCCATCAATATTACTATCTGGTCTTGAGAAATAAATATATTCCATACTGCAAATTGCGCGGTTTACGTTTAATGTGAAACGTTCTGATTGAATACCTTCATCGTTAATAATGAGTAATTCACCCGGCTCTACATCACGCTCATGAACTGCTCCAACAATATCAAATGCACATGTTTCAGAAGCTACTACATAAGCATCACCTAATCGTCCAATTGATAGCGGACGCAATCCGTGAGGGTCAAGTGCAACCATCATCGTATCTTCTGTTAAGATAACGAATGCGTATGCGCCTTTAACCATTGATAAAGCATTTTTTACTTTATCTTTCATATCTTCATAGCCGCTTCGTTTAATTAAGTGAGCCAGTACTTCTGTATCCGATGTTGATTGAAAAATACTCCCTTGGTTTTCCAGCTGATGCTTTAATGCATTTGCATTAACCAAGTTTCCATTATGAGCTAACGCAAGGCTTCCGCTATGAGAGCGGAAGTGAAGGGGTTGAACATTTTCAAACCCTCCGCCTCCAGCTGTTGCATAACGAACGTGTCCAATTGCTGCTTTACCGTTTAGTTGCTCTAACTCTCCGTGGCCAAATACTTCGTTAACAAGACCGACGCCTTTCATTACTGTCACTTTTTCTCCGTCTGTTACAGCAATACCAGCGCCTTCTTGTCCGCGGTGCTGCAAGCTATGCAAACCGTAATAAGCAATCTGGCTTGCATTTTCATGTCCCCATACACCGAATACGCCACATTCTTCGTTTAAGCCTTTGATTTCAGCAAGCATGGAAGCGCTCCTTTCCAAGCAGTAGTTAATTCTTCAACTGATAATTGAACAAGAACATTTTCTTGATGTTTAACAGTTAATGTTGCGTCTTCTGTTACGCGTCCTACTAATGTTACATCTTGTACAAGCATTTCGAATTTTTCTTTATTCTCTGGAGCAACCGTTACGATAAAACGTGATTGTGTTTCACTGAATAGCTCTGCTGTTGCTTCGCCGTCTACCGTTACGTCCACACCTAATCCGCTGCCGTTCATCACTTTTTCAGCTAGGGCTACCGCGAATCCTCCTTCTGCAATATCGTGAGCAGATTGAACTGCACCTTCACGAATTGCTTGAAGAAGCTGATCTTGACGTGTTTTTTCAACTGCTAAATCTAATTTAGGTGAATGCCCAAATACCGTACCGTTTTCTAGTACTTTTTGAAGCTCAGTACCTGCGAATTCTGCTTCAGCTTTACCAATAACATAGATTAAGTCATCTTTTTGCTTCGCATATTGAGTTGTAATATGGTTGATATCGTCGATCAAACCAACCATTCCGATAACAGGAGTTGGGTAAATTGCTTCACCTTTTGTTTCATTGTAAAGAGATACGTTACCGCCGATAACCGGAGTCGATAGCTCACGGCAAGCGTCGCTCATACCGTCTGTTGCTTTTTCAATTTGCCAGAAGATTTCTGGTTTTTCAGGGTTACCGAAGTTTAAGCAGTCTGTAATTGCAAGAGGCTGTGCACCTGAACATACAAGGTTACGAGCAGCTTCTGCTACTGCAATACGGCCGCCTACTTCTGGGTCTAGGTATAAATAGCGAGAGTTACAGTCTGTTGTCATCGCTAATGCTTTATTTGTATCACGTACACGAACAACCGCCGCGTCAGATCCAGGAGATACAACTGTGTTTGTACGTACTTGATAGTCATATTGGTTGTAAACCCACTCTTTGTTTGCAATAGTAGGCTGTTTTAAAAGTGTTACTAACATATCACTGTGATTTTCAACAGTAGGAGCATATGCTGATTGCTCTTGGAACTCACGATAGTATGCTGGTTCTTGAGATGGCTTGTGGTACACCGGTGCATCTTCTGCTAATGCATCTACAGGAACATCTGCGACTACTTCTCCGTTATGAGTTAAACGAAGGCGCTTATCGTCGGTTACGTGACCGACTGAAACAGCTTCTAATCCGTATTTTTCTACGATTTCTACGATTTCATTTTCACGGCCTTTTTCAACAACGATGAGCATGCGCTCTTGAGATTCTGAAAGCATCATTTCATATGGTGTCATACCTGTTTCACGCTGAGGTACAAGATCAAGGTTCATTTCAATACCAGAACCTGCTTTACTTGCCATCTCTGCTGAAGAACTTGTTAAGCCCGCAGCACCCATATCTTGAATACCGACTAAAGCGTCACACTTGATAAGTTCTAAGCAAGCTTCAAGAAGAAGTTTTTCCATAAATGGATCTCCTACTTGTACAGCAGGACGCTTTTCATCTGACTGATCAGATAGTTCTTCAGAAGCGAATGTTGCCCCGTGAATACCGTCGCGGCCCGTTTTTGCTCCTACGTACATAACCGTGTTGCCAACGCCTTTAGCTTGACCTTTTTGAATGTCTTCGTGATTAATTAAACCCACACACATAGCGTTAACAAGCGGATTTCCTTCATATGAAGCTTCAAACTGAATTTCTCCGCCTACTGTTGGGATTCCTACACAGTTACCGTAACCTGCGATTCCCGCTACTACTTCCTCAAACAAATGACGAACCTTTGGAGAAGTTAATTCACCAAAACGCAAAGAGTTTAAAAGTGCAATCGGTCTTGCTCCCATTGAAAAGACGTCACGAATGATACCACCTACACCAGTTGCTGCTCCTTGATAAGGTTCAATCGCTGATGGATGGTTATGACTTTCGATTTTAAATACAACGGCTTGGTTGTCACCAATATCAACGATACCAGCTCCTTCACCAGGACCTTGTAATACTTTTTCACCCGTGATAGGGAATTTTTTCAGTACAGGCTTAGAGTTTTTATAACTGCAGTGCTCTGACCACATAACAGAGAATAAGCCTGTTTCTGTATAATTAGGAGTACGACCAAGCAGTTGCTCTACATTCGCAAACTCTTCGTCTGTTAATCCCATGTCTCGATATAACTTTTGTTCTTTAATTTGCTCTACATTTGGTTCAAGAAGTAACGACATTTTGTTCCCTCCACTGCTTTACGATTGATTGAAATAATTTAAGTCCGTCCGCGCTTCCTAAAAGATCGCTTACCGCTCTTTCTGGGTGAGGCATCATTCCTAATACGTTGCCTGTTTCGTTCGTAATCCCTGCAATATCTTGAAGACTTCCGTTTGGATTATCACCTGCGTATTGGAAAAGAATCTGGTTGTTTTCAATCAATTTTTGTAACGTGTGTTCATCACAATAGTAGTTGCCTTCACCGTGTGCCACTGGAATAGCAATTACTTCATCTTTGCCATAAGCATTTGTAAACATTGTTTCGTTATTAGCTACTTTCAAATTCACTGTTTTACAGATGAATTTTAAGTTTTCATTACGGCGCATAGCACCTGGCAGTAATCCTGCTTCTAATAAAATTTGGAATCCATTACATACACCTAGTACTGGCTTTCCTTGGCTTGCTGCTTTTTTTACAGCGTCCATTACATTTGAGAAGCGAGCGATAGCACCTGAACGAAGGTAATCTCCATATGAGAAACCACCCGGAAGCAAGATACCATCATATTGATCTAATGATTCTGTATCGTGCCAAACGTAATCTACTTCTTCACCAAGCTCATCTTTGATAGCATGATACATATCGACGTCACAGTTTGATCCTGGAAAAACAATTACAGCAAATTTCACTGTACGACAACCTCCTCAACCTCGTAACGGTAATCTTCAATTACTGTATTAACTAAAAGCTTTTCACACATTTCTTTTACGCGTTCATCTAATGAATCTGTGCTGTCGATTGTTAGCTCTAAAAATTTACCGATGCGTACTTCTTCTACTTCTTCATAAGACATACGGTGCAATGAATTTTTAACGGCTACTCCTTGAGGGTCTAATACACTTTCTCTTAATGTGACAAATACTTTTACTTTATACATGGTTGGGTTATCCTCCGATTCGCTGTAAGATTTTTTCGTATGCTTCTGTTAAACCGCCTAAATCTCTGCGGAATACATCTTTATCTAATTTTTCGTTCGTATGAACATCCCAGAAGCGGCAAGTGTCAGGTGAAATTTCATCCGCTAAAATAATGTCGCCTTGAGAAGTACGGCCGAATTCTAATTTAAAATCCACTAAGAAAATATCTTTATCTTTGAAAAATTTCGATAATATTTCGTTGATTTGAAGTGCTTGTGCCTTTAAACTATCAATCTCTTCTTGAGTTGCAGCTTTAAGGAAAATCGCATGTTCTGCAAGAATTAATGGATCACCAAGCGCATCATCTTTGTAGTAAAGTTCAACGATTGGCTGTTCAAAACGAATACCTTCTTCTACGCCAATTCGCTTCGCAAGGCTTCCTGCTGTAGCATTTCGTACAACAACTTCAAGCGGGACAATTTCTACTTTCTTAACCGCTTGTTCATGATCTGAAAGCTGCTTCACAAAGTGAGTTGTAATCCCTTGCTCATGTAACATTGAAAATAGTAAACTACTAATTTGATTGTTCAACTGTGCTTTTCCGCTAATCTCCGCTTTTTTCTGACCGTTGAATGCTGTAGCTTCATTTTTATAAGCAACCCACAATACATCTTGCTCATCAGTAGCGTAAATCTTTTTCGCTTTTCCTTCATAAAGTAACTCTTGCTTTTCCATGCTGTCACCTCTACATACAGAATATTCAGATACACTTTCTTAGATAAAGGCAAGGACGTGCCTTGCCTTTTTTATTAAAGACCTAAACGTTCAAAAATCATATCTACATTTTTTAAATGGTGCTTATGATCGAAACAATCTTCAATCTCTTCTGGTGATAAGTGGCGAGTAATGCGTTCTTCGCCTTCAATTAAAGAACGGAAAGGAACTTGCGTTTCCCATGCTTCCATTGCTTTTGGCTGTACTAAGTCGTATGCTTCTTCGCGTACCATGCCTTTATTGATTAGTGTTAACAGTACACGCTGTGAGTAAATTAATCCTAGTGTACGATCCATGTTGCGCTTCATGTTGTCAGGGAATACTGTTAAGTTTTTAACAATGTTTGCAAAACGATTTAACATGTAATTTAAAGCAATCGTTGCATCAGGTAAGATGACACGCTCTGCCGATGAATGAGAGATGTCACGCTCATGCCAAAGCGGTACATTATCATAAGCTGTAACCATATAGCCGCGAATTAAGCGAGCAAGTCCCGTTACGTTCTCAGAACCGATTGGATTACGTTTATGAGGCATTGCAGATGATCCTTTTTGACCTTTTGCAAAGTACTCTTCAACCTCACGTGTTTCACTCTTTTGAAGACCGCGAACTTCTACTGCAAATTTCTCAATAGATGTCGCAATTAACGCTAGTACTGACATATAGTGTGCATGACGGTCACGCTGTAATGTTTGCGTAGAGATTGGTGCTGGTGAAATTCCTAACTTCTCACATACGTATTTTTCAACGAAAGGATCGATATTAGCGAACGTTCCAACTGCTCCTGACATTTTACCGAATTCCACTTCAGCTGCTGCACGTTTTAAACGCTCTAGGTTACGCTTCATTTCTTCGTACCATAATCCCATTTTCAAACCAAATGTCGTTGGCTCAGCGTGTACACCGTGCGTACGTCCCATCATAACCGTATACTTATGTTCTTGAGCTTTTTCCTTTAGTACTTCTACAAAGCGCTCTACGTCACTTAGCAAGATTTCATTAGCTTGCTTTAATAAATAAGATAGAGCTGTATCAACTACGTCAGTTGAAGTCAAACCGTAGTGTACCCACTTGCGCTCTTCACCAAGCGTTTCAGATACTGCACGAGTGAAAGCTACTACGTCATGACGCGTTTCTAGTTCAATTTCATTGATGCGGTTAATATCAAAAGATGCATTTTGACGAATTAACTTCACATCTTCTTTCGGAATATGTCCTAATTCTGACCATGCTTCGCAAGCTAGAATTTCAACTTCTAACCAAGCTTTAAATTTATTTTCTTCTGTCCAAATAGCTGCCATTTCTGGTCTTGTATAACGTTCAATCATGTTGTTACTTCCTCCGTTCTTTCCCAAATTCCTAGAGATTCGGCTTTTTCTATCGCCTCATCTATCTTATCAGCTAATACCGTGATATGTCCCATTTTTCTCTTCTCTTTTGCAACTTTTTTTCCGTACAAATGCAAGTGCATATCATCTAAACATTCGATTTTTGCCATTGTGTTCTCAATATGTTCCCCTAATAGATTAACCATAACAGCAGGTTTTAATAAAGTCGGCTGTGCTAGGGTCCAGTTACAAATGGCTCTTACATGCTGCTGAAATTGAGAAAGATCACAAGCATTGATTGAATAATGACCTGAATTATGAGGTCTAGGTGCCATTTCATTTATATAAAGCTGACCTTCTTCAGTTAAGAACATCTCAACTGCTAATGTACCAACTAAATCTAATCCTTTTGCTATTTCTTGCGCATATTGAAGAGCTTTCGCTTCTTGATCTGCTGTAATACGTGCCGGAACAATCGTTTGGTGCAAAATATGATGCTTATGAATGTTCTCAGCTACTGGTAAACATACCGTTTCGCCTTTTGCATTGCGGTGTACAATAACTGATACTTCTTTATCTAAGTTCATCCACTGTTCTACAATGCATTCCGACTGTGCTAATAGCTCAGCTGCTTCACGAATATTATTCTCATTTTTCACTAGAACTTGCCCTTTACCGTCATATCCGCCTCGGCAAGTTTTTACGACACATGGATAACCAATTGTTTCGACAGCTTTTAAAAGTTCTTCTTCAGTCGTAACGATTGCGTAATCAGGAACGTCTAGATTAAGCTTTGTAATCATTTCTTTTTCTAAACGACGATTTTGTGTAACGGCTAGTAAATGACTGCCTTGTGGCACGTAGCATTTTGTTTCTAGCCATTTCATCATCTCAACATCAACGTTTTCAAATTCATAGGTGATGACATCTGACACTTCAGCAAGCTGTTCAACCGCTTTTCTATCATCATAGTTGCCAATGACTTTAATATCTGCTACTTGACCGCAAGGAGAATCTTCTGTTGGTTCAAGCACTGCAATGTAATAACCCATTTCTTTAGCAGATAGTGCAATCATTCTTCCTAGCTGTCCACCGCCTACGATTCCAATTGTTTTACCAGGAGGTATAAGTAAATTAGACAAGTTGATCACTACTTTCTAACACGGATGATTTAATAGACTCTCTACGATTTTCAAGTTGATCACTTAACGTGGGATCCTGTGTTGCTAAGATTTGTGCTGCTAGCAGGCCAGCGTTCGTAGAACCAGCTTTTCCAATAGCTACTGTAGCTACCGGTACGCCGCCTGGCATTTGAACAATCGATAAAAGTGAATCTAAACCGTTTAAGTTACTTGATTTAACCGGTACACCTATTACAGGTAAAATTGTTTTTGCAGCAATCATACCAGGTAAGTGAGCAGCGCCACCAGCGCCAGCAATAATAACTTTAATCCCTCGTTCTTTAGCAGTTTCAGCGTACTCAAACATATAATCCGGCGTTCGATGTGCTGATACAACTTTCTTTTCATATTCAATATTTAATTCATCTAAAATGTCACACGCATATTTCATAGTGCTCCAGTCTGACTGACTGCCCATTACAACAGCAACTTTTACATTCATGAATAAAAGCTCCTTTTTCACGTTATAAAAAAACCTAGGGTACGTTATGGCTCACTAAAGGAAAGCCACAACTACCCTAGGTTTCATGTATCAACATTCCTTTTGAAAAGGAATCTTGTTTACCTATTTAGTAATTGTACTCTCCTCATAGTCCAATGATTTACGGTCATCGGGTAGAAACTCGTGGGCCATATTCCCACTATTATATGAGGTTTCGGATATCTCAATTGACAACTTAATAATAACAGCCAAACCAGAAAAAAGTCAACCCAAAAATCGAATGTTTACTATTTTTATCATTAAAATGTTCGTATTTAGAGACTTTTGCCCTCGAAAACAATCTGTTGTCTTACTGGAACGTACTCTTTTTTACCATTTATTTCTTTTTCTTCAAAGATAGGCTTTTCCATACGTCGAACGGGCATATACCCGTCTTTTTTCATCCGATCTAAACAACTTGCGATTGTTTCATTTTCCTGTAATTCGTATAGTACTTTTTTTGATTTCTTACCCAAAATGCAGCCTCCAGTTCGAAAGAAGTTTCTTACAACGTCAAAAAGAACTTTTATAATAAAAAATTAAATGAATCCACTATAGTGTAACATAATTTAAAAGTTAAATTCACGCTGTAATTTTTAGAAACAAAAAAGACTAGTCATTGAATGACTAGTCTTTTTATTGGCCTGGCAACGTCCTACTCTCACAGGGACAAAGTCCCAACTACCATTGGCGCTAAAGAGCTTAACTTCCGTGTTCGGTATGGGAACGGGTGTGACCTCTTCGCTATCGCCACCAGACAAGAGATTGTTCTCTCAAAACTAGGTAACAGTTTGCTGAGTAAAGCTTACGCTTTTAAAAGTTTGGTTAAGTCCTCGATCGATTAGTATCAGTCAGCTACACATGTCGCCACGCTTCCACCTCTGACCTATCAA
>NZ_JBHZOX010000006.1:0-246926 GCF_042787905.1 Priestia sp. YIM B13551 | reverse complement strand
TCTTCCAGTGGCCATTATCATTTCCCCTCTCTGCAATTGAGATTTGAAATAAACCGTCCTGTATAGATTCAATAACAATAAAATAAATCCTTCTTTAAATATTCAGTACTAGCTAAATAAAAAGACAGATCCATTGAAGATCTGCCTGTCTAATTAATTATTTCATGTAGTTATTAACTAAAACGTAGCAACGTTCTCTAGTCATTTCGTGTAAAATACGAGCTTCTTCAGCATAAGCCCAGGTACCTCCACCGGCTTCTTTCAAGTCTTTTTGAGAAGCAGCATCTCTATCCTTAATCCATTGGCGTTGTTTGATTTTAAGATTATTCATTTCTGATGAAGATAATTGGTTCTTTAATTCACTATAGATATCATTAAGAACCTTATCCCACATATCATAATTAGTATATGACTGATTCATTCTTTCGCCGTCGATCTGAGAAGTTGCCGGCACTTCCTGAGCTCTTGTCTGCTCTAGTATATTTAAATACCTAGCTTTTGTACTACTACTTGTTGTAGCCGAGCTGTTTGATGATGAAGTACTTGTCGTTGGGCCAGTCTTTGATACAGTAGTAATCGGCCCATTTTTAGCGATGTCAGTTAAGTATAATTGATTATTGATAAACACGGCTGTGTACATCCAATTATATTTATTTGTTTTTTGAGATCCATCTGGTTGTATAACAGATACAGTCTCTACAGTTTGTATTTTATAGAGAGGACCATTGGAAGAAGTCCCTGCCTTATTAAAACCGACTACAGAATAACTCACCCAGTTTTCTTTAATGCCCTTCTTATATAAGTTTTGTACTAATGATTGTTGGTCATTATACAAAGAACCTTTTAAAGTGCCAGCTACATTGCTAAAATCACCTGTATTAATTGCAGCCGTTAGTCCATTTATGTAGTCTGCCATTACAAGCGCTGCTGTATCCTTAGTTACAGAAACATTATTTGAAGTTGTACTTGAACTACCCGAATTTTGCTGATTACTATTTTTGTGAACATCACTCGCATGAGCGCTACCTTCTACATTTGAAGTTTCTCCAGTATTACTATCTGTAACCTTGTTGCTATCTTGCCTAGTCTTAATAGCACTAGTATCTGTAGTTTCCTGGTTGCTACCTTTCTCTGTTTCTACTGTTTTCGAATCCGCTTTCTCCTCTGATTGGCAACCGCTAACTAAAAATGTAGTTGCCGCTACTAATGAAATAATACCTTTTTTGTACATAGTTGTTCCCCCTCCTAAGATGTATATTATATGTATCTTTAATAGTATGATTTAAACTAATAAATTCTTTTAAACTAGTAATTCCTAGTCTTTTTCCTTTGTAAGCAATAAGTAACCCCTACAACTAATGAAAAAATGAATAATAATATCCCCATGCTATAATTCCTCTTTATATGTAGTATATAATCCCTAGTAATATTAACACATAATTCATGTGTAGGAAATGCTTGCTAATAAAAAAAGTCCCCTATCAGGGACCAAATTTACTATTGGACTTTTTCTTTAAATTCAATTTTCAAATCCAAAGCGCTTAATAATGTTGCAAGTGACTTTAAAGAATAGTCTTCGGCACAAGTAATGCGGGATATTTCAGAAGTACTTAAACCATTAACAGAATCTGATACGTCTTGATAAGATAATCCTCTTTCACTTAGCCTTGCTCTTACAGCATCTCCAATTTCTTTTCTAGCCTCATATAGACTCATTAATAATCACCTCGTATTCAGCCTGCCCGAATACAATGGTAAAAAAACCTAATTAAAGGAAGCAAGGGTTAAATCCTCACTTCCTCACATTCTTTATTATGCAAAATAAAAACTTTGTTTGTTAATTATTACTACAGAACAAATTCTCATCATCCGCTTCTGCTCCACCATATACTCTATAGCAATGGTCTAAAGTCGGACTTGATCCGTCGCCACTTGAAGCTAGTTCTGTCTGAATCTTTTCTAATGCGGCTGGTGATAACCAACTTCCCATATCTGCTATTGCATCGTTTGCAGCCTCAATTTGTTCTTGACTGGCAGCTTCTGCATCTGCTTGTGCAGCTGCTTCCGCATCCGCCTGTGCCTGTGCATCTTCTTCAGCTTGTGTAGCTTCTGCATCCGCTTCTGCTTGGGCTTGTGCCTCTGCTTCTGCTTTTGCCTGTGCAGCTGCTTCCTCTTCTGCTTTTTTATCTGCTTCAGCCTGAGCTTTTGCTTCAGCTTCTGCTTGCTCTTGTGCCTCTTTATCAGCTTTAGCTTGGGCTTCTTCCTCTTCTTTAGCTTGTTTGTCAGCTTCAGCCTGTGCCTCTGCTTCTGCTTTAGCATCAGCCTCTTCTTGAGCTTTTTGATCAGCTTCTAGTTGAGCATAGTAATCGTCTAACTCTCTTTGCATTTGCTGTTGCTCAAGATCAGATAACTGTGCTTGTTGATTTTGAATTTGACTTTGTAGCGTAGCAATTTGGCTTGCTGAAGCATTATCAATCATATTAACGTTTTGAATATAGTTACCTGTATTATCAAATGTCACTTCCATCATTGAAAAGACGTTTTGTTCTTGGTTAATTCCGTAATAGATGTATTCGTTATTACCTACTTGGATGTATTGATAACCAACCATTAAGTTCATAAGGTAATCCATGTCTGCATTATTAGAGCTAACAGCTTTTTGTAAACTTGTTGCTTTTGTTTGCAGAGCATGAGGTGTTGCTTCTTTTAGAACACCTGCTTCTTTACTAGTCTCTTTACTACTCTCATTTGTGTGCACCGCTGTTTGTGATGTAGTATTCTCTTTTTGTGGTGCAGGTTCACTAGTTTCATTTCCACAAGCAGTTAACGCCAGTGCTAATAATGGCGCTCCCAAAACAACTTTCAACATTTTCATAAGTAATTCTCCCTCGTATTTTATCTTTTTTTCCCTCCTGATAGCTCATTGGAACTATTAGAAAAGTCTGCTATTATTATACCAAAATTAAGTAATGTTTCTATATTTTCTTAAAATTAATTCATTGTTTTTCATGACAATTTTCGCAAAAACCTTCTAAGGTTACTTCATCTACATACTTATTACATGCATTACACATGTAGCTAACATCCTTTCCTTTACTTTCTTCTGCAACAAATGCTTCAAATTTACTTGTCATGATCCTCACCTCCTTTCAAGACAACACAAAAAGCCCCTAGAAAATTCTAGAGGCTAACTTTTCATTGGTTTTTATAATTTACTAATTAATTTTCAAAAACAGGTTTTTCTGGATCTACATCATCAGTGTAGACACCATCAGGAGAGCCCGCTTCAAATTTTTCCATCTCATCACGGAGCTTATCATCGCTCACCTTTTTAATGGTGTACCCCGTTTCCGTAGGAATCATAACATCATGACTTACTTTAGCCATACTACACCTCCATGTGGATATTTTTGTGCTAAGGATAATCCGTACTTTTCCTCAGAAAACATAAGTCTGTCTTTAAAATCAAACTAAATGTATTCCTACATCTTTATATGTTCTTTTTAAATTGGTTGTGCCTATCTAGATTATAAAATTTATTAGAGGAATAAAAAAAGACCTCCAGTAATGAAGGTCATTTCTTTTATTATATTGCCTATTTATGCTCATTTTAATGAGTTATTACTGATCACAGCCAATTCCGTCACCATCACGGTCAAACTTGGCTTCGAATCCTGGCTCGCCTTGTCTAATTGGGGCTCTTCCTGCTGCACGAACTTCTGTACAGTTTGCGAATGAAGCTGTCTGAGTTTGTTGTTGCTGTTGTTGAGCCTGTGCTTCAGCTTCAGCTTGAGCTTTTTCTTCAGCTTCTTTACGTGCTTGTTCTGCTTCAGCTTGTTGTTTTGCTTGTAACGCTTCTTGTTCTTTTTGTTTCTGCTCTGCTACACGCTTTTCTTCAGCAACACGAGCTGCTTCTTCCTGTTTACGTTTCTCTTCTGCTGCTTTAGCTTGTTCTTCCTCTTTAGCTTTTTGCTCTTCTAATTTCTTAGCTTCTTCTTGTTTCTTTTGTTCATCAGCTTTCTTTTGAGCTGCTTCCTTCTTAGCTGTATCTGTTGCTTTTTCTTTATTTACAGAAGCAACTACTTTCTTTTCCAAGTTAGGACTCATTTCAACCTTTTTAACTACGTTGTCCTTATCGTCGAATGTTGCTTGAATCCATTCTCCAGATTTATCTACATCAGCATACATATAAACATGGTCTTTCATCTTAGTAGTAAGATAACCTTTCATAATGCTTGTCTTAATAAATTTGGCTTTCGTCATATCAACGTCTGCACTATCTGTATCCCCTACCATTTTATAAACAATTCCTGCTGCTTCCACAAACTTAAGTGTAGGCTTTACAGTAGCACTTGCTGTAGTGGCTGTTTTCTTCTCAATTCTTGATTCTCTTTCAGCTTGCATCTGAGCTTCTTTCTTCTCCTGTGCTGCTTCTTCTTTTGCTGTTTGATCACCTAATACATAAAAGAAAATCATCGATAAAACAAAACTTACTGCTGTTGTTAAGAATAATCTTTTGACAGGCTTCTTCTTAAAGAGTCGAACAATTCCCCAGATTAATGTGATTAGAAACACACCTAGTAAAATCATTGCTAAAATGCCAAATACCATTTCTTTTCTCTCCCTCTTATATATTTGTTTTTAGTTAACTCCGTAGAAGATAATATCTTTATTGTTTATTAACTTTATACTCTTCCCCAACGATATTACCTACAGATTTCATAACAACTTTTTGCCCTGATAGATTTTCTCCAGCATCACCATAAACTTTACGTAACTCTTTGGATTGTTGGAAAGGATAGAATCTTATTCTGATAGTAATTTCCCCAGATTGAAAATTACTAAGGTCTAAAGTTGTTTGAGCTGCTCCACCTTGCACTTGGAAAGTCCCGTCTAAGCGATCATTGTCGTTGCTTGAATTTCGCACTTCATACAATAACTGTGTCCCATCTTTAAGATTAGTGGCAATATCTATATTGGCAGATTCTACAGTTACTTTAGAATTATCTTTCCAATCTACTTTGAATGTTTGAGATTGTTTTGTAGACTCTTTTTTAGTTGATTCAGAAGAAACAGTTTCTTCCGTTTTAACTTTAGCTTCTTCTTTCTGTTTATCACTTTCTTTTACCTCCTCAGCTCCCCCACAAGCTGATAATGTTAATAAACCTACACTAGCTATCCCCATCAATATTTTTTTCATGTTCCCCACTCCTACTATAATTCTTATATATATATTAAAATCAATTAATATCTTTTTGATTTTTTCCCGAATGATATAACTATTATTCACTGCATTCCTATAATTATATTAAAGGAGTCATATTTCCCATTATAACAAATAATTTCTATTAACAATTGAACTATTTACTTTTTATTGAAATTAAATGAATCTATAAACCCATTATGCTTGATGAAATTATTTTATATCATGGTGAGAAATAGCACATTAAGGCGGTCTTCTAGAACTTTTAGTCCTTCATCATCAAGGTGAGGAACAAGATCTACAAATGTTAATCGCATAACACTTGTAAATACAGGATGTTTTCTCAACTCATCATTTTCAAACTGTCTCTGCAATTGTAGAACCTTTTCTTCTCTTTCCCTACGTTTGTTTGCTACACCTACAGCATTACAGCATTCTCGTAAACCTGGTCTTCTGTCATTGCCACAAGCACACATTTACAACACAACCTTCTATTTATTTTCTCGATGATAAGCGAGTAGTTTTCTAGCTCTCGATTGAATAGCAGGATGATGGTAAGGCAAGTCGAAGCCACTTGAACCATCAAAACTTTCGAATTCTTTATGATAAATAACCATTTGTGCAAGAACTGGATATTTCTCTGTTAGGTCTACTAACTCTTTACTCCATCTATCATATGTTGAATCATCAATGATATTTTCATTTAACTGATAATACAGAAACGAATGAACCAATAGTTGCAGCCTTCTACGCTGAATCAATTCTTGAATAACGGACAAAGACATTTTCTCACCTCCTTTAATTAACATAAGCTCTTGATAAAATACGTCAATAAGCAAAATAAAAGGCCCCTATATAAGGGACCTTATTTATTAAGCGGCTTTATAAAGAGACACAATCTCTTCTAATTCTTCTTCATTGTATTTGTAAGTACGTTTAATTTCCTTATCACCATCAAGAAGAATAACAACCGGCACACCATAACCAATGTTTAATTCCGTTGCTTTTTCAGCGCCTTCTTTTTCCATTACATTATAAGATGTAACTTCTACGCCTTGGGCATCTAAGAAATTTGATACTGGAACACAAGTTGTGCATCGTGGTTGATAAAATTTAAGAATTTCCATGTTTATTACCTCCTTTTCTTATAGATCGTCAAATCCGTTACTGTCATTTGTTTTTGTATATTGACGGGGTTTTTGTTCAAAGAAATCCGTTTTACCTAAATCAACGTCTTCATACGCTTTAATCCAACGTAGCGGATTCGTAGTTGGTCCATCAGGGAACACTGCACGTTTACCGAATCCCATTTGATTACAACGATTATTAGCCATGAATTTGATATAATCACTAACTTCTCTCATTGTAAGACCTGTAATTTTTGAACCAATGATTTCTTCACCCCATTCGATTTCAAGTTCCGCTGCTTTACGGAATGTCTCAATTGCATACTCTTTAAGTTCAGGAGTATCATACTGAGGATTCTCATTTAATACTTCTTTAAAAATCTTCTCGAATAAGCCAACGTGTAACTGTTCATCACGATTGATGTAGTTAATCATAGTAGATGTACCTACCATCTTACGGTTACGAGCAAGATTGTAGAAGAAGGCAAAACCACTGTAGAAGAATAACCCCTCTAAGATAACGTCAAAAATGATTGACTTAAGCATGTTTTCAATGCTTGGATTTTCAGAGAACTCTTGGTAGCCTTTTGTCACGAACTCATTTCGTGCAATTAACTTCGGTTCTGTTTTCCAATACTCGAATACTTCATCTTGTACTTTCTTTGGTACAAGGCTTGATAGTACATAAGAGTAAGAATGGTTATGAACTACTTCTTGTTGAGCAAGGATAACCATTAAAGCATTGATACTAGAATCTGTGATATAGTCAGCCATTTTAGCTGCGTAATCAGTTTGAATGCTATCTAATAAAGCTAGAAGACCAATAATCTTTTTGAACGTCTCTTGTTCATCTGCTGATAGCGTAGGGAATTGTTGAATATCTTTCCCCATATTGATTTCGAATGGCGTCCAAAAGTTAGCTAACATCTTTTTATATTTAGGGAACGCCCAGCTAAAGCGGACGTCATCCCAGTTTAATACGTTTGAAGATTCCCCATTTACGATACCTGTTGAACGGTTAGGTGCCGTTTTATCCATAATAGTTCTTGTTTTTAATTCCGTAGTCATGATGTTTCCTCCCTGATGATATTACGAATGACAAGATTCACAATCGTCGATTACAGCTTGTGAAGTTGAACGAACGTAGTAAGTTGTTTTAAATTTAGCTTTCCATGCTTGTAAGTGAAGGTTCAATAACTCAGCCGCACGGATGTCGTTTGGCACATAGAAATTGAAGCTAACAGCCTGGTCAATATGGCGCTGACGACGAGAGTTTTGCTTAATACTTTGAAGTTGGTCCACAAGGTAAGCAGATTGATAGAACCATGTTGTAGCAGGGCTTAAATCCGGTGCTGTAACAGGAATCTTGTAGTCACGCTTCTCTTCTGCATACATTTTACGGAAAATCGGATCGATACTAGCTGTAGATCCTGCAATGATAGATGTACTTGCATTAGGAGCAACAGCCATGATGTAAGCATTACGAACACCATTAACCGCTACTTCAGCCGCTAATCCATCCCAATCAAGGTCTGACTCTTGAGCATTTTCTCCGATATATTCACGACGCTCAAAGTATTTACCTGTTTCAAATTCAGAACCAGCGAAGTAAGGGTAAGTACCTTTTTCTTTAGCTAATTCCATTGAAGCCTCAATTGAAGCATGAGCGATGAACTCATATACTGTATCTGCATATTCAACTGCTTCTTCTGAATCCCACATGATTCCGTTTAAAGCAAGAAGATGATGCCATCCGAATGTACCTAATCCCACCGCGCGGTAGTTATTGTTAGTCGTTTGCGCTTGCGGTACTGGAATGTTATTTAAATCAATAACGTTGTCCAACATTCTCACTTGAATACGAATTAAAGCACGTAATGCAGGGAAGAAGTTTTCACGTTCACGTTTATAAACTTCTCCAAGGTTAATAGAGCTTAAGTTACATACTACAAAGTCACCAGGAATCTTTGTGATGATGATTTTGCCATCTTCTGTACGAACTTCTTCAGTAACCGTTGGGCTTTGGTTTTGAGTGATTTCTGTACAAAGATTTGAACAGTAGATCATACCTTTATGTTTGTTTGCATTTTTACGGTTAACTTCATCACGGTAGAACATAAATGGAGAACCAGTTTCTAGTTGGGAAATCATAATTCGCTTCATGATGTCAATTGCCGGAACACAGTCCCATAACAATCCTTTTTCTCCAAGTAGTCCACTTTCCGCTGCTTCAACTACTTTTGCATAATTGTTACGGAAAGAACCTTTACCTTCCTCTTCATCGTATGAATCTTCTAAGCTGAAGCCTAGTACTTTACGAATTGTATGAGGGTCAAAAATATACCAATCTCCACGATCTTCTACAGTCTCCATGAAGATATCAGGAATTGTTACACCCATGAATAAGTCATGTGTACGTTTACGCTCGTCACCGTTGTTTAATTTCGCGTCTAAGAACGTAAAGATATCTTTATGCCATGTATCAAGATAAACGCAAATAGCGCCTTGTCGTAAGCCTAATTGGTCAACTGCAACAGCAGTATTGTTTAATTGTTTCATCCAAGGAAGTACACCTTGAGAAACACCAGGGAAGCCCTTGATATCCGAACCACGACTACGAATGTGACCTAAATAAAGACCAATCCCGCCGCCATTTTTAGAAAGGTCAGCAATGTCAGAGTTAGAATCATAGATACAACGTAAATCATCTGCTACTGTATCGATAAAGCAAGAAGAGAACTGTCCATAGCTTTTTCCTGCATTAGAAAGAGTAGGAGTTGCTACAGCCATATAACGTTTTGATAATACTTCATATGCTTCTTGAACAAGTGCTAAACGCTGAGCTTTATCTTCTAAACGCATAAGCGCCATTGCAATAAGCATGAAACGTTCTTGAGGTAACTCACAAGTGAATTTGTTTTTAGATTTAGCCATATAGCGGTCAGCTAATGTACGAAGACCAATATAAGTGAAAGCTTTATCACGTTCAGGCACAATAAGTCCTTGAAGAGTGTTAATCTCCTCTTCAGTGTAATCTTCTAAAATATTTGTATGGTAAATGCTTTCTTCTACTAACTTTTGAATAAGTGTATATAACGAACCATATAGTTCTTTAACATCGTATCTACGAGTCTCAGCAGCCTCTGTATATAATTGCTCAACAAATAAAGCATTAGCTACATATGTCCAATTTGGACGGCCATCTTCAATATCTAATTCATCTAATGCACGAAGAATTGCTTGATCAGAAGCCTCTCTAAGTGAAAGATTTGGTCTACTTTCTAAATAATCTTCAACAGCATCATTGAATCTTTGAGCATCTAATTGTGGATAGCTTGCTAACACTTCTTGTGCTCGTTGTTTAATAACGTCTTGTACAGTCGTAGTTGTGTCGATTGCCAAGTTTATTCCTCCCTTATATTTTTTTATTGTCATTGCTATGTAAACAGCAAGAGTAATCATAATTTTTCGATAAAGAACTACATCTTGTAGCTCATCCGTTTCGAATACAATTGTTAATAAAACCATTAGATTTTCAAAAGTCAATTCGAGATATGCTCTTTTTTTTCGACTCGATGCCCATATATTGAATTTTTTTAGACAAAACAAAAAAGACCAAGGATAAAATCCTCGGTCTTCATTCACTACTTATGATTGAACAGTTGCAGCTACTTCCTTCTTCGCAATGTCTTCTATTGTCATTTGTTCTTTCTTATCAATGTTTTGATATTTCTTTGGTAAATTATCTATTAGAGCTTCAAAAATAGCGGCTTTAGCATGATCTCCGCTACCACTAAACACAAGCTTACCTGTTTTTGTTTCAGTTGCTCGATATTTTTTCCAATATGAATAATCTTGTTTCCAATTTATCTTACCTATTGTTTCAAAAATTAGATCTTCATCCATATCTGTTAGATAACGACAATGGTTAACGAACTTACATATAGCTCTTAGGGCATAACTTTTTTCAATTAAATACTTATCCTTAGTATTGATATCTGGTGGTAGAGCTAAAAAGATTTGGTCAAATGTTTTATCCGCAATCTTTTTATGCTTTTCATACGAATCAGGAGTGATTTCGCTTTTACGCTTATTAATTTCCCAGAACATTTCTTTCACACTACTATAGATAGTTGTAAGTAATATTGTATTTTTATTTGAGCCCTTAATTGACATCTTATCGTATTCAACACCGTAATGCTTAAAGTATCTATTCTCTTCTGAAACCTCTCTCGCCATTTTAGAGAAGAGATCTGTTTGTGCTAGACGAATCGTAGCGGATCTTGAGGGACGAGTCGCAAGATTATTTGAGTCTGTGAACAATTGGGATTCTTCTTCTTCAGATAAATCACTAAAGATGGTAATAGGAATTGTCATATTTTCTAGCTGAATCAGCGTTTGTCTTGCTTCAGTTTTTAATTTAACATCCGTTATATATTCAATTCCTTCAGATAATTGCGTAATAGCAGCATCTATTCCGAACCAGCGATGTTGTCCATCATTAACTGAAAATTCAGACTCTTTTGTATTAATTGCAATTTTATTAGTTGCTTCATTATAAAAAATGTTTCCTCTTGCTGTACATGTAATACCAGGGAAGAATCTCATAGCTTTTTTCCCTTCCTTGATAAGCTCCAATCCAGAAAGAGTATAGCTTTTTATACTTCTCACTTTACTTTTATTTAATTGTCTTTGAACATCTGGAAAGACACTCAAAAACTTAACTAGATCTCGAAAAGGAAGAAGACTAGAATATATAGCTTTGCCAAATTGATTCCCTCGAATAGCGCTAATCTCCGCCATATAAGAAGTTTTTAGCTCATGCTCCCTCTTCTTTTTCACCATTACCTCAACTTCATCTAGCTTTTTGTCTTTAAACATCTGAAGATATCCCCCTTAAGTCACAGTAGTTGATTACTCTATTCACCATCTATGGTAATAAATCCTCCTAGATGAAAATCTTTCATCAACACTTCAACTTACTTTAAAGGAGCATAATGATCTCTTAATGCTTTTTCTAATAAAGCTTTGTTTCTTTCTAGCTCTACCTTCATTTGTTTCTTAAACAGGTCATATTCTTCTTTACCTTTGTCAGTTAGTTCATAAAAAATAACCTCTTGAAAATCTACACCAGGTTCTCCCTTAATTCTCTTTTCTCTTGTTACTAATTTTTCTCTTGTTAACTCGTGTAATACTTTATACATTTCAGAATGTGTAGGACTGTAACCAAAAGGTTCAAATTCTTTTCTTAACTTATGTAAATACTCTTGTCCGTATCGCTTCTGTTCCATAATAATTTGGTACATATATAACTTCAAAAAAGCTCTTTGCTTTAATAAAAAACCTCTATTCTCGTATTTACTCATTTAAAACAACCCCTTTTGAAAGAAAAGAATAGTGTTCCATTCATTTAATAGGGTAATTATACTACGTTTTAAATACAAATGGGAGTAGCTTAATCTAGAATCCGCTTAGAGAGCGTGAGTTTTTATAACTGTTGAAAATTTGGAACATGGTTTTTATAGAATTAATGTCCGTTTAAATATCTCTCACTAAATGCGAAGTGTATATTTTCTGATTTTCTATTTATATTATGTAAATGGAGGTGATTCACCATGAAGAATGACGATGTGATTTTTAATGGGGAGAAAACTGGAAACGCATCCTATAAAAATGATCGTAACCCAAAAGAAGATAGTGTCCAAAAGCAAAATGCACCGGACCCGCGTGGTAGAAATGGACAACAAATCGACTTTGATAATCAGTAACAAAGAGTAACAATAAAAAAGAGGGCACTGAAAAAGTTCCCTTTTCCAAGCCCCTCTTTAAACAACTTTTGCCTTTTCTTTCTTCTTTTTATCACGCAAACGGAATAGTTGTTTTCGTAATGCATTGTATGTGCAGCCTAAACGTTCTGCAATTTCCTTTTGTTTTAAACCTTCTTCATAAAACAAGCGCCATAGTTGCTCGTTTTTCTCATCTGTCCAAGAGAAATTAACTTCATTCCATTTGTAATAGTCTTCTTTTCTACGTTCATCTACCCATTCAGGCTCAGGAATTAAAACGTTTTTCGGAACTGGATACCAGTTGAACGCATCTTTATGGTCTTCTGCCCATTTCCAAAACTCTTCTACATCAATATAGTACAAGAGACGTTTCTCATTTCTTCGGTTGCCTTTACCATCCAGAGCTTTTCTTATACGAAAGTCTCTTCTCTTACCTGGAAGACCTTCATTATCTATAAGACGCTTTATCTTTTTGTCATAAGTACATAAGCACTGTGCTAATTCATGCATCGTAATTAAACCACTTGCAAGTTTTGTATTACTAATACCCAACTTGTCTGCTTGTCTGGAAACTGCACTAGGCGTTTTACCAAGTTTATTTGCAATAGCATTAAATGACATAGTACCTATGCTCGTTTCTAAAAATTCGATCTCTTTCGGAGTCCAAGCATTTGTATATTGATTAGCCACTAATTAATCACCTTTCTACCTTACAAATCTATTGTTGACTGAGTTATCGTAAGCTTTTCATAAGAAAAGTAAAGGGGTAAATCCTACTAATATTATACCATAACTTATGTATAAAAAGAGGGCTCAACGCCCCCTTTTCTTACTTCGGAATAACAAGTTTCTGACCGATACGGATCAAGTCGGATTTAAGGTTGTTAGCTGATTTTAGCTTAGCAACAGTTGTTCCGTATTTCTTGCTAATCTTCCATAATGAGTCGCCCTTAACAACTGTATAAGTTGTTTTAGCTGTGCTCGTATTTGTTGTCTGAACAGTTGGTTGTTTCGTTGACAGAACTCTTCGAGCGGATACATAACGCGGTTTCCAATACGAATTACTTGTGTCCGCATAAGATACTCCTTTAGATGAAGCAGCATTAATCATCTTATTTGAACCTGCATAAATTCCTACATGGTTTACAACTCCATCGTAATCAGTGTCATAAAATACCAAATCCCCTTTTTGCAAATTACTTGCAGAAACAGCGGTTCCAGATTTCGCTTGATCACGACTAGCACGCGGTAATGTGATGCCATTCTCCTTAAACACCTGAGCTGTGAATGATGAACAATCGAATTTCGATAGGTCACCAATTGATGCTCCGTATGAATAAGGCTGCCCAAGGTACTTCTCGCCTGTCTTGATAATGCTATCTCCCGTTGCGGCAAATGCCTGAGTCGGGATAAAAACTCCCAAAGCCATTATGATAGGTACTAGCTTTTTCTTCAATGGACAACACTCCTATTCAGTTTTTGATACCGAACGAATGTAACCATTTAAGTAAATTTTGTCATGGTTTATTTTGTTACATTTGCATGACAAAGGAAAAAGCTAATACCCCGCATGTTAAAAACACAACCGTAAATACTAACTAAATAAACGAGAAAGGAGATTATACAAATGCGAAATAGACCAGATAAATTCGAAAAGTACTTCTTACGAATATTAAGTGGTGTTTTTCTAGTCAGTTTGCCGTTTTTATTTAGAAAAAACAACATAAAAGATTCCATACTAATATTTGCCATTAATGGATATACGAATAGTATTGCAGATAGATTTTTAGTTAACCGTAGGATTCTGAAATATCCAGTACGCTTACTTGCAAAGGATTTCAAATTCAACTTTGTATTTGATGTTCTATTTTATCCTGCATTTTCTTTATTCCTTTATACTTGGACTAAAAATGATAACCCATTAAAGATTTTATCCAAAACTCTACTAGGAGTTTCTTCAATATTCTTTGTTGAGCTATGGGCAGAAAAGAATACAGATTTAATTAAATGGCAAAAAGGATGGAAATGGTACCATAGCTTTATTTCTTTGAATTTAAAATCATTATCCAGCCGAGCACTTATTGCAGCTATTAAAATGAAAGCAGAAAAGCAGGAACAGCAGCAGGAACAGTAGGAACAATAAACTTTAACCTATGCTCCTACCAGAAAAAGAGTTCTTGTATTCTCCTCCTGCTTTATAGGTGGAAACTCAACTGGTAACGCTTCTTCAAAGACGAACATATCTAATTGTTCAGTTTCAAATGGGTTACCTGATGTTTCCCAACCAGTTAACGTTCCAAATAAGTCTTCGTTTTCCCATCCGGTTAAGTTACCCCAAATAGATACTTCACTTACTTGAGCATGAGAAGAACTTGGGAATGCTGTTGCTTCAACTGGCTCATGTTCACCGACAACAGGTACACCACAAAGACGACGTGTTTCATTTGCTAATGCCTTCATACGAGCTTCAATTACTTTCTTAAAGTCTGCTTCCGCTACTGTTTCAATTGATTCTAAATCTTTAGCCGCTAACTTAGTCCAAGCATCTGCTACATTTGAATCAGCAAAGCAAGCTGCTAAGTCAGAAGCTAATGAAGACTGACCATCACGAGAGAACTCCGCTAGTTCTGATCTATCTAACCGACCCTCTGTTAACATGGCATGTCCTCGTCCACTCATAACACTTAGGAATTGAGACATTTGCTGTGAGCCATCATAAACAAGAATATAACAACGACACTCTTTCTCTTGCCCAATTCTCCAGTTACGACGGTTTGATTGACGGAATACAGATACTTCATATGACATTTGATTATTAATAATTGTTGGCCAGTATAAAAGATCCAGTCCAACTTCAACCAGTTTCATATTCGTAATAACAACTTTTCTACCTTCGTCCTCTAGTTTTTGAATGACTTCAGCACGTTTATCTGTATTTGGTTCATCCAAAATAACCGCTTCAATACCATGAGCGGCTAATACTTCTTTTGTACGCTGATTCATACGGTATTGACCTGTATAGTTGTTGTAAATAACACAACCTCTATCCTCAGCTAATTCCTTCTTAACTAACTCAACCATCTTAAGTTCTTTAGCATGGAATCCTTCAATACGTGGAGCTGCAATGGTTTCATCATCAAATTTCACGAAAGCACCTAAATCTGGACGATCCGCATACATAATTGTAGCAGGAGTAAATTTAGACCATGCGCCTTTCACGCCGATGGCAGAGAGTTGAGCACACTTCTGATAAAGTTTCTGGTGGAAGTGATTATATTCAGATGCATGTTCCTGGTCCATACTTACAAAGACAGGAATTTCTTTAAGCTCTACTAATGGTAAACCCATATCTCCTAACTCTAAGAAGCCTGCTTTGTGAAGTAAAAACTCCGCTGTCATATGAGGAGCAATACCAGGGCTTTCTACAGGTTGAGACGCTCTTCTACTTTGACGAGTAACAATGCCTTGCTTTTCCTCTTCTGCAATTTTAATAACCTGCTCTAACTTCCCGTATTTTTTAGCCCAATCTACATCACCTGTTTGATGACTAAAGCCATGTTCGAGAAGAGACTTAGCATCTGTTCTCCACAATAATTCTTTAATAGAAGAAGATTTACCATTAACTAATGTACCTGTTAACAGAAGATTGCGTTTAGCGGCCTTAACCATAGCGGCAAATGCATCGCCACGTCCCGAACCAGCTCCCTTCGATTTGTGAACTTCATCGCATATATATAAATCAAATAGCCCATTAAATCGTTTAAGGATACGACTAATGTTTACTCTTGGGTTATTTCTTGTTTCACCTCTGCTCTTAACTGCAGAACGATACATTTTTGTACCACAAGGTTTAGAACCTTCAGGTAGATACCCATTCACATCATCACGATAGCAACACTTCATATGCTTTCTTACACTTTTCCATTTCACCTTATAGCCTTTTGGTAATCCATTTGGTAAAAGTTCTTTATTCGCCATCGCTTCATGGAGGACATCAATCTCTGGAGCTTTCCCTTCAGCAACGCTACTCCAAGTAAGGTCTATCCATGTGCTATCTACCTTTTTCTTTAAAGGCTGACCACAATCAGGGCAATGCCAGCAATATTCATCTTTTGCTCCATTTTTCCGTCTCCAAGTGCCAGCATAGTATGGTTCTGGACCCATTTTGGCTTTATCAATTCCTACCAAAGTAAAATGAATCTCTCCTGCAGGTACTCGATATCCGTCACGATACTTCTTATACAGCTTAAGAACATCCTTAAAATTACGGATAATTTCCACCTTAGCATGAGGAAGAGTTGCAAGGATCTCTTTATTCTTCCACTTACTTAATGTGATACCTGGTGCTGAAAGTAAAACAGCGGTTCCTTTTTTTGCTCCATTACGTTTACGACGTTCATGAAGAACATGAGCAACGCCAATACTTTGAATCGACTTTCCTGTCGTTATGTTATAGAAGGGGAATTTAACCCCCTCACTTCAATCTCTTGAAGGACCAGACTATATCATCGCTCCAGTTGGTGAGACCTTCATCACGTCGGGCACTCGTGGGCTCTTCATCACTGTTCTAGTGGTATGAACCTAGTCGTTGAACCTTTACCATATCCCTATGGCACTTGGCTGCTGATTACCTATTTCATCGAGGTCAGGGTACCACCCAGTTTTCCCCTCATCCTTTACGGCTTTAAGGTTTCCAGCAATTCACCCGATTTTACATGGGCTACAGGTAAGAGTTTTCTTTCTCCTTAACCAGTTGGTTAACCCATATCTGATGAACCAAATACACTCTCTTCTTCATCAAATGCATTTACAATAGCTTGAATCATATGTGCTTGTGCAGGGAACGGAGTACGACTCATTGTTGCGATGGCTGAATCTAATTTATCTTCTAATGTATGTCTAGGCTTCATTTCATCTAATTTTCTAGCCATTGCTGTATTATTGTTCATCATGTACTCTTTCATAGTCCATGAAGGATCAAAAACACCTTGAACATCAGAATGAGGAATAGTTAAAAACCCACTCTTCAATCCAGCTTCAACAATTTTAAGAACCTGTGCTTCAGATGTATTTAGTCGAACCCCTACAATGTTGGGCCACATTTTATTTAATTCTTGACTACTTACAACATCAAGAGGTGTAAGTAGGTGCTTAAACATAGGATAGTATTGATTCTCCCATTCAGGAGGAAGACCGAAACGAGACATAATTTGATTAACTACAGCTTTTTCAACATTCCCGTCAGGAGCAATGATATAACTATACGTATCTGAATCCTCTTTATCTCCTTCGAATACTCCTGCAATTGTAGCGGCTGAATTGTACACCATTGAATGAACTACATCTCCAAGGCCGATTTTACGCTCCAGTCTTTTGTACGGATCGTGGTTACGTCCGTATTCTTTTCCATTAAGAGTTACTGGTCTGCCCTCAATAATCCCTGCAGAAATAGCAACTGCTGATTCTGGATTACCTACATAAGACGCTGCAATGATTGTATGTGGGTTTCTATTGTGACTTCTTTCGTATATTACAAAATGCAAAGTACCGTGGAAATTACGCTCCACGGATTGCAATAGGATTTTATCTTTATTTAATTCATTCATTTTCTTCTCTCTCCTTTTCGTAAATTACCTGTCATTTAGTTAAGTTCATGTATACCTGCAGGTGTAAATACTCTAACCGCTGAGGTATAATACATCGTTCTCTTTTCTCCATACTGTTTGCCACTATCGTCAAACATAGGTTGAGTACTTGTCTTAGGTTTTGTAACACCTGTAACGATATGATTACCGAGATTTCCTCCAATGGCTCCAGAAGCAACAGCAACCCCTGCATGAGTTGATTTCAATGGAAGAATAGGACGTTTCATAATAGCTCGACTCTTCTTAGAGGATACCTGTTTATTAAATTCATCCAACACTGGTGAAAACTCTAAGTCTTTTACTAGTTCTTCTATGTTTAATGTGCCAGCACGGAAAATCTCAATCGATTCTTCATTTGCAGGAATCGTAAATACTTCATTGATTTCCTCCAAAGTTGGAATCTCCTTTGGATCTACTTGCGCTAATTCTTTTAACATAGCATTGGTTTCTTTCTTTTCTTTTGCATTTGGCTTAAGAAAACGTCCGAACACAACCACTTGTTTATAAACTGGATAGTTTGCATCTGTGAATCGATATACTTTTACATCTCTAAAGCGGCTGCTTAGAATCATTGCACAATTCTTCAATACATACTGAGGAATACAAAACATAAGTAGTCCGTTTTGTTGTAGTACATTTTTAGATTTACTAGTAAGTGTTCTTAAGAATCTAAGCTCTGTACGTTCTTTAAATAGAATATCGTATGGTGGGTTCAACCACATTGCACCGAACTTATTCTGTGTACGAACCAATTCATAACCTTCACAAAGAACATGATCTAAAGTATTAGTCGCTACCTCCGCTCTTCCTTTTTCTAATTCCACTCCATATGTGACAACCTCTGCTTCTGACTCATTTTGAATAGCTTGAGACATAAGTTTCAACGCTTCTCCCTCTCCACAACATGGATCATATACGTTTACAATTCTCGCTTCTTCAGTATTCTGTATTTTAAGATGCGGTAAGATTAATTCAATTTCCTCCATTGGTGTAGGGTAATATCCGCCTTTTGATTGTGATGCTATACGTGCCATAATTTATCTCCCCTTAAATTAAATTTTTTGAATATCTACTATTTTTATTTCTTCTATATCTGTGCCTAATTCTGATGAATAAAAATCTTTTGCGCTTTCAATAGCTTCACCTAAAGAACCTTCGAATTCACCTGTATATCGGACTGTTTCTGTTTTTATTTTTATTGGATTAAATCCAAGAGTTTCTATAGTTACTTTGTACATGAAATATCTCTCCTTTTAGGCAAAATAAAAAGCCACCATAAAGGTGACTTAAAATGTAGAATCCTTTGATATAGCTCTATTAAGTAAATGGTGTTTAACTAGGGTTGTGAGTCTATCGCGATGTTTCTCAATTTTTTTTAATAATTCACTTCCATTTGACCCCTGTATCTCTTCTAATACTTGAATAGTCATTTCATGATGTTGTGGTAAACCTATTGCAGATTCAATTTCATATATTGACTCTTTCTCAACTACCTCTTCCATTGATTCATAAATGGCATACAGGGTAAACAAACCTTCATGATATGTAGGTGAACCTTCAATCGATAAAAATAGTCTTAGTTTATTAAAGCCTAGTACAGTAAAAGAACATTGAAGGAAACGACTTTTTTCTATTACATCATCCTCAATTCTATCTACAAGGATATAGCGAGTCCCAAATTTCAAAGCTAATTCATTATTATTTTGCAATTCACTTTTTGTTATATAAATTTCTTCTTTCATTGTATCCACCCTAACACCTCTTTCTATTAAGCCAATATTATGCTGATATCAATGAATATACTTTATAAGATGTTTAAAACCCTTTATATTTCGTAAAATAAAAAGCCACCCTTAAGGTGACTTAGTGATTAGCTTACATTTTAGCCTTTGATTAATTTAAAAATGTTAACAAGTCCGTTACCGAAGCTGTCATCATCTCCAACTATTCCAAGGTCTACAGAACGTTGCTCAATCAATTGCATGATTTGTTCAGGAGTTACTTCTTGTCCAGTTTTACGAGCGTAAGATAAAACAAGAGTGATAACACCCGCTACCATTGGAGTAGCCATACTAGTTCCGCTAAGCTTTGCATAACCGCCATTTTTGTATGTGCTATAAATATCCACACCAGGAGCGGCAATATCAACTTCATTACCGAAGTTTGAAAAATCAGCGCGCCCAAATGTTTGGTCTACTGCACCTACAGCAATTGTCTCTTCATAAACCGCTGGCCATCCAACATGAGTGTTCTCATTACCAGTAGCGGCAACGATAACAATACCTGCAGCATGAGCACGTTTAAATGCATCGTGGAAAGCACGACCAGGATCAGCAGCACAACCTAGACTCATAGAAATAACATCTACATCTTGTGCAATAGCCCAATCAATACCTTTGATAATAGCATCGATTGAACCTGTACCATCATCACCTAATACTTTAGCGATGTATAGTTCTGCGCGAGGAGCCACACCAACGACACCCACCAGATTGTCACAAGCAGCAATAATACCTGCACAATGGCTTCCGTGTCCTTGACGATCTGTAAAGTCAGAGGAATTTGTAGTAGTGAAGTTAATACCTTTTTTGATGTTTGGCGCTAAATCTGGATGCTTAGGATCAATACCTGTATCTAATACAGCTACTTTAATCCCTTCACCTTTTGTTAGTGACCAGATTTGAGGAGCTTGTACAACACTTACACCCCAGTCAATGACTTGTTTCGGTGAAGTGGATTGAACCTCTAGCACTTCAGATTGAATCTTAAATTCCATCAAAAAACCCCCTTTAAGCATGTTCGTTCGCAAACGTAACCATTTGATTAAAGGGGTCTCAATGTTATGTTCTCATGTCTCCCAACTACTATACACTTTTAAGCTATCGGTACTCGATCCTTAAGCAATAAGTTAGTAAAGTACTCTTCCATTTCTTTATCTGAAGCATGAAAGATTGGATCATCTATTTGAATTAAATGTCTTAAAAGGCTATCCAATTGTACAGAAATAGCAGCTAAGTTCAAAGTCTCCTCTGTGCCTTTAAAGTGTTGACCATGAACTAAAGTAGATCTGTGCTTATACGTGTTTTTGACGAGATTATAAAGATCTATCCTAGCTTGCTCAGTTGAACCAAGCATTAATGCCACTCTTTCCGAGATTTTATGACTTATCTCTGCGTGGCCAATCGTAAATAGACATTCTAACGCATTTGAGTAGTGTAAGATTTTCGTTAGCATAATGTCACACGACCTGGCCTGATTAACAAAGTAGGCTGCTCTCGTCATTCTTGTACTTCCTGTCGCTTTAAAGAAATAATGAGACTTAGCTGAAGTACCATACGAAACTTCAATATTATTGTCTTCAGATATTTCTCCCGGTTTAAAACCGAGTGATACCCTATTCATATCATCTAAAGTCATTAAAGACGTTTCTTTTCGATTATCAGCATAGCTATATACTTCCGCTAAAGAGCTCTTATAAAATTTAAACTTATGAAAACCATCGAGACTATAAAGAAGAAAACCATCTCGTACATATATATTGTGATCTTTAACCTTCCATAGTTCATGGGTGAAATATTGGATTTGTCTTAAATAATGAAGAGTAAGTAATCGCGCTACACCTCTTTCTATTGCAGGAAGCTCGTCAATTACTATTTCATTCACTGCATATGCACATATATTTTTTTCGAAGGTTTGAACGGTATGACTTCCAATATAATTCATCACTTCTGGGTCATGTAGCAAGTCCTCTAAAGGCAGGTTATCTTTAGAGATTTTCACATCTTCAAATAATGTAATTTCCTCATTTACACCCTCTGGTAATTCTATGTTATGAGGGCATGTTATAAAAACATATTCCATTTTATTGCTCAATTTCAGATTCCTCTTTCATTTTAAAATAATGGAGACTTATAATTTTGATTTGATTTTATCGAATTTATTTTTAAAGTCATTGTAGTCAAACTGTCTTCCTTTTTTAGCTGTAGATACTGTCACTTGAATGGAATGCCAATCTTGCATAAGAGCATCCGATAATAAATGCTCTTCTTTACGTATCTTTTTTAAATCCTCTAAATGTCTATTCATCAATTCGTAATATGTAGTGCAAGGACGTTGCTCTAGTCGTGTTTTAATAACCAGTTCTTCTAGGCTACCATCCCTCATGCTTTCGAATTCTGGAATTACAACATCCGGATCATCGTCTAAGAAGAATCTTTCCTCTTCAAATTCGGGAACACGTCTTGCTTCCTGGTGAATCTCTATATATCTTTTTTGTTTTTCCTTCATTTGTTGTTCAGTTAAAGATAATGCTAATGTTTTTTTATCCATAATAGATCTCCATCCTAATTACAAAGTAGAATTATAAGTATATAGTAGCATAATTGGTTTATTTTAACGTTTATCAAGTACTAGCTAAATAAAAAACAAGAACTACACTTAGGAATACTTAACTTCGCCATGCGCCACTATGGGTGAAGGATAGTTAGTGTTTTTGGTAGAATAGAATAGTCAATACCGTGAAAATAATTTTACGTTGGTTTTTAAGAACTTTTAGGAGGTATGTTGCTTTGGCTAAAATAAATGCGGAACAGATGGCTGACTTAATGAACAATATGGAAAATGGAGAGAGAATCTTATTCTTAGAGTATTTATTTCACAATTACTTTGATATGAGACCCACAGGTGATATGGTTGTTACTACAACAAACTATGTTGAAGATCGATTAGACAGAGAGTTAACAGCAGAAGAACTTGAGGTAATGAAGTTAGCTTATGATACGGGCTACGGTCTGGGCTGTAAAGATGGAATGGACAAGGCTTTGAAAAGTGGCAAATAAAAAAGACGAGATTTTAATCTCGTCTTACATCCAAAAGAAAATATAGTCCATGATTATATCTATAATTCTTAATATAGGATGAACCTTTTCTTCTTTTTCTTGTTCATCTTCCATTTCAGTCACCTTTATATTTCATAAATGAATAATACTTATTATTTACTATTTACGACTTAGAAGCAACAAGTATCGACATGATAACGGTCCCGATTGAACCACCTATTACTACTCCACCAACAAAATAAAGAAGGTGTATCAGAAGGTTTGTCATAGGAACAAGCCTACGATAGTTGCTGATAATACAGAAGCTAATGTTGCTACTAGAAGCATTTTAAGGCCAAACTTTGCAACACTTGCGCCTTGTTCTTGTGAAAAGCTTTGTACTGTTCCTTGGATAATTCCAATAGAAGAAAAGTTAGCAAAGCTAATTAAGAATGTAGATACGATACCTACTGTTTTAGCAGATAATGTTCCCATGATTGTACCGAAACCAAGCATAGCAACGAATTCATTAGCCACGATTTTTGTAGCCATTACACTTCCTGCTTTAACTGCTTCATCCCAAGGAACACCCATTACCCATGCAACTGGAGATAAGATGTAACCTAAGATTGTTTCGATCTTCATACCTGTAAGACCTGCAACGCCCCAGTTAACCATAGAAAGTAAACCAACATAAGCGATTAACATAGCAGAAACAATAGCTGCTACTTTTAATCCATCGATAGCGCCGTTTCCAACTGCTTCGAAGAATGTTTTTTCTTTCACCATGTCATTGATGTCAATTTCGGCATGGTCTTCTTGGACTGGTGCCACGATTGTAGAAAGGATTAATCCACTTAATACGTTTAAAGGTAAAGCGATTAATACATACTCAGCCGGAACCATTTGCATATAAGAAGCTACGATTGAAGCACTTACGCTTGTCATAGACGCTGTTGTAGCTACAAATAACTGATTTCTATTGAATGAAGGGATATGATTTTTGATTGCTAATAAAGCACCTGTATCTCCGAACACTGAAGAAGCTACTGTGCTAAAAGATAATACGCGTGGAACTCCTGTAATCTTAGAAACAAATCCGCCTACATATTTAATTAATAATGGTAGGATTCGAATATAGTTTAAGATACTAAGAATAGTTGAAGTGAAGACGATTAGTAGTAATACACTAATCACAAAAACAGATTTACCTTCTGGAACTAAACCACCAACTACAAAGTTGATACCATCCGTTCCGAAAGTCATTAGTTTAGAGAAACCTTTAGAAATAGCGGTTAAAATGATTCCTCCAATTTTAGTGTTCAGCATGAAAGCTGTAATAATCAACTGTAGTACAAATAGGATCACTACTGCACGATAGTTGATATTCTTCTTATCGTTTGAAAGTAAGATTGCCACTGCAAACGTAAGAACGATACCTAAAATACCGATTAAAATACCTGTCATGGGTGAAACTCCTTTTGCTGTTTATTTGTTATTTCTGACATAAAATAAGCAGTTAACAATACCTTGTCAACCGCTCCAGCAAAAATATTTAATTAGCTCACCTTGTTCTTTGCAAACAAAACAGGTTGCAGCTTGTCACATGTGAGAAAATCATGAGGATAAATAATACCATCATGACCAGGGAATAAATCTACTCCAACTTCCTCCATTACTTTACTGACTAATTCAGTGCATACATAAGAATTTTTTTCGTTTAATCGCTTTAAGAACTTCCAACGAGGCCATTTTGTCTTAAGGTATAGAGCTAGTAGTAAAAGCCAATCGTACTTATTGCCGGTCTTGTTGTATCGACATGCAACAGAAGTGATACTAAGCTGTTGATTTTTTGTTAAGCGTTCTTTGCTTCTTAACACAACATAATCTAATTCACCGAACGTATACGGATCTTTTACAAGTGAAGCCTTTGTGTTCCAATCAATCTCTAAAAAATATCCGCCGCCTATATACAGCGAAACATGCGTCCATTTTGAATCAACAGTTTTTTGGATAAGTTTTGATATAGAACTATTACCAATTACTACAACAATGTCTCCGATTTTCATTTAGCACAACCACCTTTCCTATTCAAAAAAAAGAGGAGTCCCTTATCAGGGACCCCCAAGAAGAGAGAGAAAGAAGTAAGAAGGAGAAATAACATAACAAACACATAGGAGGATAGATATCGTATATGATGAACGCTACATCTTATATATAAACTATTCCTCGTGTTCCTCACAATCTTCTACAATACTGTCTCTCGACTTAATAACGGTGCTCATGCTAAACGATTTTATTTAGCCTTTTTTGATTTAATTCTAGGACGTTTAATAGGAATTGTTACAGTGTTTTTACTTGCAGCCTCAACATTAGATTCTCTTACATCTAATACCTCTTCAATTGAAGTAATTACATTCGATGTACTGAATTGGAATCCAGCAGCCATTGGATGTCCTCCACCGCCGGCCATAGCCTTCGCAATTTCACCAAGGTGAACGTTAGTACTAATTGTACGTAAGCTTCCTTTTCCAGAATTCATATCAAGAATAGCGATGAAATCTAAGTGTGCGTTTGCTTTACTCAATTCATTACCTAAAGTTGAATGAAACTGATCCGCAAAAACTACTCCTACTTTATAATCCTTATCCGCTACTTTCCAAGTAGATTCAATAAGGTTTTTTTGACGAGATTGAATGTATTTTTCTTCTCGTTTATTTTCTACTTCCACAAGAGTTGCTTCTACATGATCGAAACCATATGTATCAGCGTTTGAATCACCGACTTTATTTGCAATCTTTTCAATTTGAATATCAATAAATTGAGTTGAACCCACTGCATATAAAACAGAATTCAATTCTTTTGCAAATACATTTCCTGTTCGCGACCAATCCCATGTGTCGTATGATCGTACTTGCTCTACAAAATTAGCTAGATATTTTGATTCGTCAAAAGGGAATCCAAAAGCATCTTTCTCTTTTAAATAAAGGTAGTACAGTTCAGTCGCACATGTTAATTGACCATCTAATTCTTTTTCAATTAGTGCCCATTTAGGATATTTTTCTGCAATTGGTTTAGCAGTATCATGGTGGTCAAGTAATACTACTGTAACACCCGCTTCAAATAACGCATTAAGACGTTCAAGTAGTTTCACCGATTCTGTATTTGGTGAGATATCCGTGATAAGAATCGCTTTCTCTTCATATGTCTTTTTATCTTCTTTTTCAAATTCAGCAATTGTTTCTTCTAGTTTAGCTTCAAAGTTATCATACCCACAGTGAATATATGTACCGAAATCAAAAGTAGAAAGTTCTGATAGAATTTGTGGAGCAAATCCATCTAAATCATTATGTGAAAAGTGACGAACGAATTTATCTTGTAGTGATTGTAGTTTTTTAAACATGTATATTACCCTCCCGTTTCATCTCAATAAAAAAGGCTGAATCCATTTAAGAATTCAACCTAGCTAACACAACCTATTGAAGATGATTTGTCAATAGGTCTAAATGTTACAAAGAAATTATAACCCCACAAACTCTTTTGTATCTAAGCATTCTTTCAACTGAAAAAGAGAGTTCAAACTAACACCCAAACCTAAATATATTTAACTATAAAAATGTTATTTTTTGTTTAATAAAGTCAGTTGCATGAGTTATAATTAGAATTGTTAAAAAATACAGAAAACGGCGGTGCAATTTATGAATGAACCTTGGAATTGGACAGAATCTGATATTTTAAAGATGATTGAAGATAAAGTGACCGAAACTTTAGGACTAGATTATAAAGCAAGTGGGGCTCTTTCTAAAGATTCAAAAAAGGTAATAGAGTTAACTAAAGATGTATCGGCATTTGCTAATGCTACTGGTGGAGTTTTAGTTTATGGTGTACCGGAAGATAAACAAAAGCGTTTTCCACTGCAAATAGATGGTGGTGTTGATCCTAAAGTTATTTCTAAAGAATGGCTTGAGCAAATTATTAATTCTAATATACAAAGAAGAATACCAGGTGTAAGAATTAATGAAATACAATTATCTCATACAACAAATGTTATGTACGTAATATATGTACCGGAAAGTAATTTAGCTCCTCATATGGCGGCTGATAAAAGATACTATAAACGACACAATTTCCAAACTCTGATGATGGAAGATTATGAGGTTAGGGACGTAATGACTCGCCACCAAAGACCTAAATTAATTTTCGATATTGATATCGAAAACAATGAATCAGCAGGAGATCGTTTTAATTGCAGGTTCCTTTTATCTAATGATTCCCTAGTTCCTGCTCAATACACTACTGTAGAAATGTTCATTGACCTAAATTTAGAACCTATTCAGACCTCAAATTTAACTAGGGATAAAAATTATGATATTAAAGTTGAGGATGAGATGATTAAAGCCACTAGGTTTTATAGACATCTAACACCAGGTGAAACCTCTACACCAATCCTTAATGGTTTTAACTACGGTGTTACAGATGGTCCCCTTGTATTGATGTTCCCTGAATCTCAAGGTACATACTATATTAAAGCGCGCATTATAACAGCGGGAGCGGTACCACAAGAGCTGTTATTTTCCCTAGAATATGATGGTCAAAAAATAAGTAAAATCTCAAAAAAAGATTTAAATGAAGTACACAATCAATAAACCATTATCAAAATAAAAAGGACTATTAAAAGTCCTTTTTTATTTTTCTTCTTTATCGCTTTCTTTTGGATAAAACAAGAGCACACCAGCCACTATAGAGAGAACACATGATAACCCATAACATAATCCTGAAATCAAATTTTCTCGATAAAAAAGGGCTCCATTCCCAATATATATCGCTAGATAAGCTAATATGACAAATTTAACTGCAAGTGAAGGACGTTTTCTATTTTTAAATTCTTTCACGAATAGTTTCATAAATAATTTTAGGTGTTCAAATTTCCTCACCGTTTGTTCCTCCTACATGTCCCTCCGCCAATTGATCTATTCCATATACCAGGGGGATAAGAAGAAAGATGATGCAAGAATGATAATGTGGATAAGATTAATTTCCCTATATTCCCTTCTATATATTTATTATTTCATCATAAACTCTAGTATAATAAAGGAAAAAGATGGTTTATAAAAAAATAATCTAGGAGGTTCTTAATGAATCCTATTGATTTAACAAATATGTTGGGTATTGGATTACATAATGAGGATGAAATATTAATAGTTTTACAAGAGGCTTTCCCCTTTACAGTACAATCAGATACCTATGAATTAAAAATGTATTGTCACGAAAGTCATCGAGGAACAGATTCTTACGCACTTATATGTAAGTTTAGAAAAGCAAGACGTAACCTTTATTCTATTGAAACAGGCCCTGGATTTCCTAAAGGTTATCAAAAAGAAATAAAGAAAACGATTGAAAGAGATCTAAAAAAAGATACCAAACATATAGGTAATATGATTATTTTTAGCCGTATACCAGTAAAGAATCCTTATTTATGCCGGGATTATTTTCAAATCCTTCCCTTAAGTGACGAGGAAAAAAAGCTTCATGAACATTTTATGTATTTTCACCCTTTTCGCGTACAATTTAAATTTTACAATAGTCCAAATACTTCAGTTAGGATGTCTAGATGTATAAAGAAAGGAAACGAAATAGAATTACTCTTAAGTCTTTTTCTTAATACGCCCATAAGTAACCAGTACTTAAAAAAAGTTAATTTCTACATATCCGATGTTGAAACTGATTGGGAGACAAGTCCTGAAGGATTAGAGCCAATGGTAAAATTCACTTCAAAAGATTACTATAGTACAGAAGAATATCCACATCATTCTGTGCAGCTACCAGAAATGTTTAATTCCATGTTTAATAGGTTTTATTTATTAGATTCTAAGTTACAAGAACGTTTTCTTCGAGCAGCCTATTGGTTTAAACATGCCGGAGAGGTAACAAACATTTCAAGATCAGCTTCATTTTTAGCTTTTATCAGCGCAATTGAAACAATGGCCTCTGATAAATCCAAACTTACAGAGTGTAAAGAATGTAAAAATAAAGCTGGTGCTACACAACAAGTAAGGAAATTCCTCGAAGATAATTTGCAAGGTGAACCTCAAAAAATAATAAAAAAAATGTACAATTTACGTTCTAATTTGACTCATGGAAGTATGATACTTCAAGAAGATTCCGGTACTTTTATGCCTATGACCCCATCCAGTAATGAAGAATTCTATGATTATAATCTAACAAAAAAACTAACAAGAACTTCCTTAATAAATTGGCTGGGCGATCAAAAGAATAAAAATAAATCTTAAATTAAAACTATAAAAACCAAAAGAGGGCTTGGATTAGTCCTCTTTTTACATGTGCAAAAGTTCTTTATTCGTTACTCCTACCCATTGACCATCTGTGAGTAACGTTGGGCCCCGGCATCGCTTACCTCTCTTGAGAAAGCCATTTCAGGGATAAACTCAAAGAACATACGTCCTTTAAAACTACTATATTTATTTTTACCAACGTGAACTTCATAGACTGGTTGTTTATTTGGATTATCTGCTCTCATCCAGTGAACAGTAGCTTGCTGACCACGGATAGAGACTTCGTTATAACAAAGCAGTACCGCTTTTGCTTCGTATAAGATTTTTACTGACTCGCGAATATCATCCACTGTTGGGCGACGGTTTCCATTTAACTTACGAAACTCTGCTGTACAAACAATTGGGCAATCATATTTTGTTGCAATTTTTGTTAATAAATCGGCAATGTGATCATATTTTTCTCCACCTGTTTTTGAGCGGAGCTTTTCGTCACCAATCGTAATATCATGGAAGTTGTCAATAAAAACAACAAGCTGATATGACGGATCTACTTTCATTAACTCAACATGATAGGCTTCCATTGTTTCTTGAATATACTCAATATCAGACCCATTATTTACGTCCTGCATATTGATGAAATCAACAGATTGTTTTAACTTGATAACTCCTTCAGCGCGTTTTTTCATGTAGGTTGAATTGTCTTGGTATTTCTTTGGAAAGCGTACAACGTTAATAGGAATACGTTGATCAATGGCTACTAAACGTGGTAGTAACTCATTATTGCTATCATCTAGTGAAAAATATAAGACAAATGCTTTTCTAGGACGCTCTTTTGTTGGAGTTTGGTTTGCTTGTGAAACCTGCCATGCAAGCTGCAACATAAACGATGACTTACCTATGTTGGATTGACCGGCAACTAAATGAACGCCGGTATTCAATCCTTCAAAGGCTTTATTTAAACTTTCATATCCCCAATCTAAACCGCCAAGCTCCCCACGATTCCATGAATATTCTTCTACTTCATCAATCGTTTGGCGCATCTTAGTGCGGAAGAATGGTTCCTGTTCTCCAGCTACTTCCCGAATAAGCTCAGGTGTGATTTCATTTGGATTGTTTTCAACACCTGGAGGATTATTTAGTACATTAAACGGGGATTCTGACTTCTTTTCTTCCTTAGTCTGCCAGAATAAATCTCCTGCTTGTACAGAAGCGAATGGATCTTGCTCTGTTACGGGGACTTCAAACATTCATTACAACTCCTTAATCGTGGTGTTTATTCTTTGTAGAATTTACAGTCTTGTTTGCACGTAGCAGGACAAGTAGCATACTGTTTAATCGTGTTGCAGCCATAGATATAACGACCCTTGAAGTTTGAACGAAACAATGTTTGAAGTTCCCTTTCAGGTAAGCTTCCATCATTCCAATCGACTAACATATCCCATGCATCTTGTTCGCTTATACCTCTTTGTCTCCAAAAAGCTACCAGCATACTAGCAACATGGTTTCTAGAACCTTTTGCTGGTCCATCCGCTAACATTTCTTCATAACAAGGCGGCTCAAAATCTAACGATTGCCCTTCTGAAGAATTACTGAATACCTTTTTGAATCGTTGAACAAACTTCTGTTCTACCTCTTTAAAGTAGCGTGCGGCTTCAAGGATAACTCGTGGCTTGTCATATTTAATCCATGATCCATACTCTGAGTCCTTGCTTATCTGCTGAATATCTTGCTCTGTTAGAACTAGTAAAAGTTTTAACTCCATTGGAACCTTAAATGATCCAGTTGAAGGATGTTGACTACCGCGTAAACGGAATAGTCTACGACGCTCATACACTTTCATATCTAGTGTTTTATTTGGTGCAAAAGGCATTAACTCTTCCGCCATGATTTTATACACCTTATCTAGTTGTGGATGCCACTCAATACCGAAGCATTGATAAGGTACCGTTACATGAATACCTTTTTTTCCACTAAAAAACACCTTAATCATATTAGGTGGAATTTTATAATTCGGACTATGGATCAGATGCTGAATAATACGTAGTGCATCTTCTTGTGCGTTTCTGATATTGTCTTCGTCATCAAAATCTAAAAAGAAGTCTCCACGAATATCCGCTACGTAAGGATCTGTGCTGTTATATTGAAAAGCGGTTGTATACAATCCCCAACCTTTGTCTTTGTATTGCTGGATATAATCCAGACACATTTGTCTGTAAGTCATCCAGTTTACTTCTCTGTATTCATTACGAATAAACAGATTTCCACCATCAGACATTGGTTTATTCCGCCCAAATTCTATGTAGAATGGCTGAGGTGCAACTACCGATACTGGTAAATTAGGTTCTGGTATAACTGGCGCTTTTTGATAAGCATGATAACTAGGCAGTTGCCCTTGAAATAACACGGTCTAAACCCTCCTCAAAACATGTATTTTTTCTAGCTTCATAAACTGCTAAAGCTTCTTCTTCAAAGTGCTGAATATCAAGCTGCTTTTTCGGCATTGGTTTTCCGTTATCCAATGAAACAGCAAATGCTTCATCAATTAGATAAAGAATAAAATCCACATCCCAAAACTTAAGCAGATGTTCTAAAGCTCCTATGTCACGAGCTCTTACTGACTCCTGTGGCGTCACGTTCATTTTTGTATAGAAATAAGCCAGTAAATCTTGCTTTGTAAATTTCTCTACAATCTCCAGGTAAAATGGCTGGTCTTCATAAGAAGCTTTAATTGTTCCATCATCTGCAATCTCCAGCACTGGTGGTGGAGGTGTTAGTTGCAATCTTGGATGAAAATAAAATTGGCCTAACATAAGTAAATTTTCAGGATCAATATAAGGTCTTCTTACGTACTTAATTTGATGCTGATCTAAAACGTTACTTGGTTTATAGAAAAGAACCTTTTGCGGATTCTCTTTTTCTTTATCAAATAGCTTGTGAATCTCTGCAGCTGTAATAGATTTACCCGCTAAAATCTCTCCGATGTCATTAATAACTTCTCTTTTATAGTTAGGATCACAATCGACTTTCCCATGAGCATCCTTTTGGAACTCTTTGATTTCATGTAAAAACCTAGACGATAATACGATCATTTCATTATTCATTTAATTCTCCCCTTTCATCGTTCATAAAGAGAAAAGGCGGCAGCCTTCTTAATTCTTCTGATCGTTCATATGTAATTGGCGTTTGTAACATAACCCTTTGTTTTAGAAAGTCAAGACAATAAGAAATCGACAAATGAAAAACTGGAGCCAACAGTTAGGAATTGGTAAAACAGGAGTTTGACATAACGCTGCGCTAAAGGTTTTTTTATACCTGTAAGAGAGGTGACAACAACATGAACAACCGAAAAAAAAGATTTGAATTCACGGAAAAATGGGTAGAATGCTTAAATTGTTCTCAAGAATATGTGATTGAGTGTGCAATTGATGAGCGAGATACCAAGGGTTGCCCGGTCTGTGGTTCTCACGAGCATGAGGACTCTACAACTAGATATAACGATTGGGGCGAGTAAAAATGACTAATTACACCAATGAGTATCCAGAACAAAACGTCCATGTGTTTATTGGAAATGAAGAGTGGGCTACTTTTTCATTCGAGAACAAAGTCCGTTTGCTCTACCGTTTACGACAATGTGAAACATTACTTGCTAGAGAATTAGAAAAGACGATCTCCTTACTAGTTGAAGAAGAACAAAAAGAGAGAGAGATTGATTATGAAGCAACTCTAAAAAGAGCTGAAGAGGATGTGAGCGAATGGCCGGAATAAAAAATAGATATCAATTATATGGAGCTACTCCATTTGAGAGCGTAAAAGGCACTGATATTTTAGAAAGACATATGAACCTTCAGATGCGAGAGTATACACCCTACTGTCGATTCTGTGGAGGAGAAATTGTAGATGCCACACAAAATGAGCATGGACAAACTGTAGATCCTGAATGGGAACGAATGGTTCAAGCGCATACTCATTGCTTTAGAAAACAAGCGCAAAGTTTTTAAGAGGTGAAATAACATGACAAACACGAAAAATATTGAGATAAGTATGGATGACGTATACACATTTATGCAATGCCCGCTGAAATATCAGCTCACTAAAATTCATGAGATTCCATCTGAAGACGATTATAAGAGTGCAGTTTTATATTCAAAGGGTATTCATCAAACTATATCGTATTTTTATTATGAGGTAATGCAAGGCAGACTCCCCACTCTTAGGCAAATGCGCGATAAGTGGGCTAACTATTATTACTCAATATTTGAAGAAGATAAGAAAACAAAAGAAAACTTCCTCCATGCTCGTACCGGAACAGACCATCAACGAACATCGCAAATTCTAAACAGAGGTATGGAAGCAATATACGCTTTCTATGCAGAGAACAAAGATAATCCTGGCACTCCTATTGCTGTCAACTACCCCTTCCGTATTGCTGTTCAAGATGACCTTATCCTAACAGGTGAATTTGAACTGATTCGTGAACGCACTGACTCAGATAATCGACGTATGATAGAAATCGTTGATTTTAAAACCAGTAACAATAAAACAGACGCTTCTTCTGGATTTTTCCTTCGCCATGATCTACGAGCTACCGCTATGTTTTACGCCTTTCAAGAACAATTTAACTCCTCACCTGATCGATTCGTATTTGATTACATCGGAAGTGACAAACAACTGTCTTTATATAGAGACGAGAATGAAATTAAGCGCTTAAAAAGCGTATTAAAAGGAGTGCGTAATGGAATCAAGCAGGAAGATTTTTATCCGAGACAAAGTTTCATGTGTAAAAATTGCTCGATGATGAACTACTGCGACAGATTGCAATTTTAGCCCCAAAAAGGAGGTAGTCGCTGTATGACTCCAGCAGATTTCAGCACTTATAATGATGTTATTAATGGAATTACCCAAGGGGATAAACCTTTCATGACACTATTCTGTATCATCATGATTTTTGTTATCTTTATGTCTATTAAAGTAATGGGATATGTACGTAGTGTTAGTGACAGCCATAAAGAGCAAATGACTGCTATGACTGAAAACATGAAGGAACAACGAATAGATCATTATAAAATGGTGGCTGAAGATCGTATACGTTCTGATAACAGAGAAAAAGAACTGTTTATCAATTTAGAAAAGAACACGCAACAATTAGAAGGAATAGCTACGACTCTAAAGGAAGTTCAATTCAATTTCACAAGTTTAGAAAGTAAAGTTACACACAACTTTAATTATCTAGAAGGTGAAATTGAGAACTTAAAAGAAAGAGTCACACAAAAAAACCAGGATTAATGTCCTGGTCTTTTTTATATATTCATATGTAATTTTTACTAGGATTTTTTATCAGATTTTCATTTATCTTGTCAACTGGTAAATATTCTGATAAAATGAAAGCAATAACAAGCCGGAAAATGAGCAAACGCCCACTCCTTTGTCAACTTGGCGGAAGATAAGGAATGAGCGTTCCAGAGGATTAAACCCCATATAAAATTGCATTTTTAATTTGCTACATAATGTAGTTTGTATTCTTAGATATGTTTTTATACTATCATGAGTTTTTTAAAAATGCAACAGTTATGGGTCTATTTAATCCTGCCTTTTCCAAACATTAGGGAGGATATTTGGCATGATTATCAACGGAAACAAAGAATATAAAGAAGATGAATTTATCCATTTTTTAAGGGAAGATAATGGAGAAATGATGGAGATTAAAATTTCTAATGGTAAAGGAGTTAGAAAAATGCACGATAAGCGAGAGATTCCTTTTTCAGACATTGTTTTAACCAATCTAAACAAACAAGGTGAATCAATTCCTTTTGCAAACAATGGCGTTATTAACGTAAATCGATATATGTTTACATTTTGGACTAATGTAATTGGCCCTGAATGTGTTCATCTCTATTACTTACTTAACGAGTATTGCAATGATGAAACAGATATTTGTTTTCCAAAAGAATCTGAATTGGCTCAAAGAATTGGTATTTCATCACCGACAACGTTGAGAAAGAAACTTCGTTTATTGCAGGAAAATAACTTTATCCTTATCATTAATCGTTTAAATAAATTGGCTAATAACAAAGAAACTAGTCCTATTTATAAAATAAGACAAACCATTCCTATGTTATCTAAGGAACAATATAATCAGTTACCTAAGTACCTAAAAGAAAAGCATGATGATTTTATGCAAAAGTACGGTAGAGATTTAGAAATGGATTACTTCCTACATGATTCAAAGGAAACTATAGGAGAACTATTATCCAATAGTGAGAAGATTATATCTAAGAAAAATCGTGCAGCTATTGATAAACTTATTGAGAACTCTGAGCAATCAGATTACATACTAAACACGTTAACACCTTATGAAAAAATGTCTTGCAATCAATTCCACAAGCTCTTACAAGATCAATGGAGTAAGCCATCTTATGAAATGATTTTTAATGATTCGATTTGTATCTACAATGAAGACATTGGTGGTGTAGATCTTATCTTAAATGAAGCTGCAAAAGATATTGTTAAAGAAACGGCACACTATACAGACAGACTCATTTCAATTTGTAGTTCAATATTCGATGAAGAGATTGAAATCATTAATTATTACAACTTTAAAGAGTATATGATTAAGTTAGAGAGAGCTAAATAAGCTCTCTTTTTTTATGCTTTTCCCCCGCTAATCATTTTTTGATTAGCTGATTTTTTTCTGCTAATCATTTTTTGGTTAGCAGCTAATCATTTTTTGACTACTATGCTAATCATTTTTTGACTAGCGAATTATCCCCAGATTTTGTGGATAAACCGCTAATCATTTTTTAACTAGCGGAAAATCCCGCTAATCATTTTTTGATTAGGGTGTAGTCATTTTTTGATTAGCCTAATTCTTTCTTATTACTAATTATTTAAAAGATAATAAATAAATTAATAAACTTCCCACCAAAAAATTTTATCGCTTCTAATAAAATTAAACTCCTTAGCATCTTTAATATATTCTTTTTGCAAATCTGTTATGACTTCTCTTTGGGCATGTTTATAAGATAAACACCACTCTTCTTCAAAATATTCCCTAACTAACCTTCTGTTATTAAACAAGATTTCTTTCTCCACCTCTTCTTCAGTTCCCACATAGCCGTAATAACGTTCTAAATACTCCATAAACGATAATTCTCTTATTTCTAATGTATTTGTATTAGGCATTCAAAATCTCTCCTTATCGATTAAAAAATGGCATAAAAAAAAGAGATGAAATTAATCACCTCTCCGTTGCATGTATATTAAAAAATTTTATCTTCTTTAGATCTCTCACCAGGCACAAACCTGGCTTCTAATAAGATATCATTAATTATATATCCTACACTAAAGTCTTTGTCTTCGAAGTCTACAACGATTTGCCTAGCTTTTAACTCTTTCTTTATGTAAAGCTCGTCCAGATCTTCTACATTATCATTTTGTAAGTCTTCTCTATCCCTTTTAGGCTCAACCAGCGCAATACCTATCGTTGGAAAATATAAAAGTATATTAGTGGAACCGACCTTTACATTTTCTTCATACATCAAGTGTATGAAAGCATGTTTAATAATCTCTACAGCTTCTAACTTGTTCAATAATAACCCTCCGCTAGCACAGTGTACCTTTTCGTCATCAAATGGTTCCGTATATAAGTTTATATTTCTAAGTATAAGTATTTTATTTTATAGAAAAAATAAGTTCTTTTTATATTTATACCACAGGTTACCTCTTACTGAAAGATACACTTGCTGTTTTTAAGAAAAATTTCAGTTTTATAATTAATTTATTTTAATATTTATTCAGATTACTTTGGGGCTGTCCCTTTTATTGCATTTTAATCTCCTCAAAATAATTCTTTACAACCTCGTCTCGAATGGTTCAAATACTTTGGAAGACAAGTTAAGAGGAGGAAAGACTAATGCTTCAATTTATTAATAACAAAGGTAAAAAAGTTATGGAACTTCATGATAATGGTGAACTTAACATCCTTAATGAAGACCTTAAAACATCTTTCTCTAAAGAACCTTTAAAAACAACAGAGGAACAGGAGAAAGAAAATGAGTAATCAACCAAAAGATAATGAGATTTTGGGAATTGTTATTACAAAAAATGAAATCTCTAATTTAAATGTAGAATACATTCATGTTGCAGAATATGCAATTGATCCGATTCTAAAATCTATTCGATTAAATCCAGCAGCTCAACAAGAAGCTGTAGATAAGATGGTGGATCGTACACCTAATTTCTTTAATTTAGAGCCTGAAGAACAAACAAATAAAATCAAAACTGTTTTAACCATCGAAACGGTTATTGAATATCTTCGCTTACATGACTATATCCGTGAAGGAATTGACATGGTTGAAGTCGGCATCAATGACGAAGGAACAATCATTGTATCGGCTTTCTATGTTGCAAAAACAGAAGTGACTGAGAAAGTATTTAGCGAAGAAATGACTGAGGAGCAAATTGATGAAATGGAGCGTCAAATCAATATTTTAGATGGCTCTATCAATATTTACGAAGAAGCAAAAAAACGTGTAGAGAAAATGAAAAAGAATAATGTAGTTCCTTTTCAAAATCGTGCAGCTCGTCGTAAAGCTCAAAAGCAAAAGTGAGGTAGAAAGAAATGAGTAAAGAAGAAGTAACAGAGAACTTAGCACCAGTATACGTAGTTGAGGAAGAAGACGATGAAGAAGAAACGATTACACTCGATTTCAACAACAATCAAGCTTATTCAAAAGAAGAGCACCTTGTTGTAAGAACTGGAGACTCTTTTTTACATGCGAAATTAGATCCTAATGTTGAGGAGGTACCTACTATCCCTGTTGATATTACACCTCAACCTCCTGTAGATCCTTTCAAAAATGAACTACAAGATTTATTACTGAACACAATCACTTCAAAAGCAATTGGTTCTCTACTTAAAAAACATTATGATCTTGATACAAAGATTGATAGCTTGTTTTACAAGAACAAAATGGGTGAGTTAGGTTCCATCCTTGACAATGAAATTGATTCCATTATGGAAGAGCGTCGCAAAGAATTACGTGGTTGTTATGCTGGCCCTAATGTGAAATATGAACGAATCCCTAAATGGGCACAAAATTATGTAAAAGAATACACTAAAAACTTAGTACATTCTATTGCAATTCTAGTAGAAGATGGGGAATAGTACTTTTTTCTAGTACAATCCCCTAAAAAACGTTACAATAAAGGAGTGGATAATTATGTATTACTTAGGAATAGATCCCTCAACAAAATGTACGGGTTACTGTGTAATGGATGAAAAGCATGACATTATTGAGAGTGGCAAGATTGACATACCTAAAACAGGTACAGAAGCCGAAAAGATTTATTATCAACTTGAACTTCTCGAACCCCTCTTTAAAAAGTACTCCATCACAAAAGCCCTCTGTGAAAATCAATTCAGTAAATTAAACGTTGATACAGCTATTAAATTATCACGAGTATCAGGCGCTGTTCTTTATCTTGCTAAGAAGTACGATGTAGATGTAGAACTTATCTACCCTACTAGCTGGCGTAAAGTTTTTCACGGTTCTGGAAAAGCAAAGAAAGAATATACCTTTGATAAAGTTGTTGCACTCTATGAGCTTGAAGGGTTAAAGTTCTCAAAAGATAACGATCTTACAGATGCTATCGGGATTTGCTGGGCATGTGTAGACCTTAGCAAAGAAGGTGCAGCTGCTTGAAGATATACCGTGGAAATATAGGAGTAGATTTATCGTTAGATGAGTTCTCTGAACTATTAGAAGATGCAGATAAAATAGATGATCTACTAAATCTTATCTACGAATTGGAGATGGATGAAGTTATGAATTATGATTCTCATGAATTGAAGAAGTTTGAAGAAGATCTTTTTGAAGAAGTAGCGGAATATCAACGTAAACAAAACGTTGATAACGATATGATTAAAATGAAACGAATCCTAGCACGCTTAGAAAAATATGACCGATAAAGAACTTCAATACGAGCACATTGATTCTTTAGTGTTTGAATATCAAGCAGGTTCTACAAAGGCTGGGTTAGAATTAATCCAGTCTTTTGGGTATGATCCCGAAACTAAGAAGCTGTCTAATTTTATCAAAAAATACTTTAATCTTTTGCGCTATGGTGTTATTAATTTCCGTGATAAAGAGACAAGAAAATTAATTGCTAAATATACACCGAATAAAGACCTACAGGAAGAATTAGTCCCTTTTTATCAATACGCTCACACTAAAAAAGGTGCACGTAAAGTTGTTCAAATGATTAATTTTCGTTTAAGACACCTATCTGATGAAGAGTTAATTAATATACTTTGCATGTTATTACTAACTCAGGCTAAGAGGTATAAAAAGAAAAGCGATAAAATAAATTTTTGTGGCTATTTAAAAGGTAGTTATTATCATAGTGTGCATGAGTATTTTAAATATCTATATAAAGATTTATCATATGGATTCCGAATTGAATCATTAGAAGATCACATCGATGAAAACAGTGAGATTCAAATCAAGGATTCATGGTATCAAGACCTTTACTTCGAAAAAGAAAACCAAGAACTAGGATTTAATTGGATTTTAGGTAAAACCGCTACATTCCCCTTCGATCAACTAACCACATTCGAAAGAACCCTTATTTCCCTTTACGATCATAAAGGAATGACCTATGAACAAGTAGGTGCTCACATGGGATATCATCGTGATACTATCTGGAGCAAACGAAAACAAATTAAAAAGAAATTAAAAGAACTGATGAAGATCCCTCCCTGTAATTAAACATGGAGGGATTTTTTGAGTTTTTAGTTTTTCAATGGATTTAATTACACCGGAAAATAGTAAAAAATGTAATAGAATCATTTCTTTTTTTCTACTATTTAAGTGGAAAACTCTCCATAAAAATATTGTGATTTTTAAAAAAAGCTATATTAGTAACCGGTTAATGTATTTATTTTACATTTAAAAGCATAATGTTTTGTTGTTGGTTAATATAGTATAAATACTATAGTTTAGGTATTGTTAACGGTTACATTCATTAAAAGAACTATACCTTTATTTCATTTTATTTACCAAAAAACATTATTCCATAATTGGTGTCAACTTGACTGTAATTATAAAAACTCCTAGAATATCTAATTGTTGGAAAGAATACATATTCTAACTAAATCATAGAAAAGGAGATACATACATGAAAAAAATTATTAGTTTCGCTTTGATTGCCACAATAGGTATCGTGTGGAGCTTAGTACCAGTCGCTAATAAAACAGAGGCTGCTACAACTGATAGCCCCGCTTTATCTAACGACGATTTAAAGACATTAAGTAAAATGTATGATGAAGCAGAATCAGGAACAAAAGAGTATAGCGATAGCAAGGAAATTAAAGACCTTGATGGAGAAGAAGTCTTATATACTCTTAATACTGATACAACTAAGGTAGTTAAAAAAGACACTGAAAAAGAGACTGTTACAATTAATATCACAAATGACATTAAAAAAGAATATCCAAATGGTAAAGTTGAAAACTCTACAGAAAAAAATGAGATTTCCTATAACAAAAAAGGGGAAATATTTGTAGATGGCGAGAAATTATCAGCAGATGAAATGAACCAAAGCCCCGAAGAAGCCATGGGACAAATGAGCACTATGTCACTTGCTAGTGGTGGGAAAAAATGGTTAACATATTATAAACAAACAGGTTCTAAAACTTATGATGTAACAGCTTATAAGAAGCCTAGAAATATGTTTATGGATGAGTCATCTGGCACACCAAAGAAAAAAACTCTTAAATATGGTACTGTGCTCGTAGATTTTAAAAATCAAGCTAGTACTGTAGCGAGTGCTCGAAATGAGATAGTTGGTTATACAGCAACTATTGCTGGTGCATTAACCGTAGCAACTGTATCGGCTTGGACAGTTATTGGATTACTTGGAGCAGGCGGTACAGCTGGAGCTGCTGCTGTAGCCCTATATAACGCAAGTAACACTGGTAAATCAGCAATGCTAGAAGCTTACAACTTAATATAAGAACCCTTTGTACTACTAGTATCGATTGCATAATATAAGAGGTGACAAAATGATTAATTACATTTTACCTGTAGTGATTTCCGCTTTGATAGTTATGATGCTTTATGGCATCGTTGAGAAAAAAGGAAAAAAGATCAGTTATTATATAATTCTTTTTTTACTAATCAACTTATTAACATTCACATTGAAATAACACAAAAGCGTCTCTATTTTATAGAGGCGTTTTTCGTTTGATAAAGGAAAGCACATTAGAAGTGCTCATGAAGAAACCTCCCTGTGATTAACAAGGAGGTTCTTTAAGTTCTATTCTAATTTAATTGTAAGGCTGAAAACTCAACTACATCCTTGCCCGCATTTCCTACATCATAAGTAACTTTATACTCGACCCCTTCATATTGATACACAAGCTCTTCATTATCTTGTAAGTGAGTTGCCATCTTAAGATGAGCTGCTATGTTTTGTTTCTCTTCAGGCGTTAATGATGAATCAACTGTCATCATTAATGTCCCACTACAAAGCCATACATCTGCATAATTAGGATCTTCATTCGGATCTATTGAACCAAGTACCACTGCGTAACCAATCTCATTAGGGTTATCTCTCTTCATATTAGCACTTACAAATAAACCTTCTTTAATTTTCCCATCATGTCTAAGGCCAGCTAAGCTCTCCTTAGTTCCATAATCATTAATAACGGATATTTCAGGTCTTACTTTATTAGCATTTTCTGCGAAATTTGCTTTAAAAGTCTCCCAGTTACTATCAAAGATATAAGAACTTACAGCCCGTGGAGTTTCAGTTGTTGTTTCTTCTACCACCGCTTCTTCATCTTCAGAAGCACTAACCTCTTCTGATTTTTCTTCTTCTTCCTCACCACTGGATTTCTTAACTTCGTTACCGCAACCAGCCAATGTAAACAGCAAAGCCAAAATAGAAAAGAAAGTCAATAACTTTTTATATTGCAGGCTCATCAAGATTACTCCCTTTATTTGAAAGTTGTTATTCTTCAATTACACTGATTGTAAAGGTTCCATAGTTGCTACGCTTATAGTCGTACTTGGCTTTATAAGTGATGCCCTTATATGAATAAGTGCGTTCTTCACCATCCTCAAACTCACCGAAGATATCTAACTTATCATTAATAATGGAGACCTTTTTTTTCTGAGAAAGGCTTGGATCTGCAGTAAGAACAGCAAGAGATAGAGCAAGATTTAAATCCTTATTATCTTTTTTACTCTTTTTGCTACCGTCATTTACTATTCTTCCAGTTACTGATACAAAACCGAAGTCGCCGTCTGCATCCCTATTGGTATTTAATCCAACATATATATTCTCATTAATTTTACCTATTTTTGTTGGACCCATGTTTGTTTTTTTTACTGCCTCGTTTTTAATCGTGTCAAGGTCTTTCGTTTTCTCATAATAATTAGCTTCTTTTTTCCACCTTTTCTTAAAACCTTTCCATGTAAGAGCGTAAGATTTTTTCGGTTTCTTTTTCTCTTTTGCCTCCACAATTGCTACCGATTCATTAGCAAAGCAACTTGTAACCGCTGTCAATGAAAATATCAGCACAATACACACCAATAATTTTTTCATAGATATCCCCCTAAATATATAACATATTATTACTATATTACTAGTTATCAACAAAATATACTATATAATTTTAAGCATAAAAACCCCCATATCAAGACGAAAGGAGGTTATTGTTTTCTTATAAAGGAAGATATTTAGTTAAAAAATCACGGAATTTGTCTCTTTGTTCTTCAGGGACATATTTATCGTATACCTCTTCCTTCATCCATTGCGGTCTAGCATTACCTGCATAGATATTTGCAACAGTCCTTACATGCCCTCTTAAGCAAGCAATAACTGTATCATCTTTGGTTAAGCTATAGGTACTTTCAAATGTTTCACCATCTTCAAAGGTAACAACATAATCAACCTTTTCACTAGCTCCATTTTCAGGAGCTGTCATTGCCATTTTCATCAGTACATTATCTGCATCATACCAAGTATCTACTGTATGAGGGATTCCACACTCTTCGGTTTTCCCTGTACCTCTTGTAAGTACAATTTGTTTTACACGTACATATTGAGCGGTTTGCATACTGACTTCCCCTTTCATTCTTATACTTGTTTTCTTTTAGGAAAGATTTTGTACACGTCTTTTTCGCTTACATCAATTTTTAGGTTTTTTACATATCCAAGCGCTTCTTCAATAATCTCCTTATTCGTTAACTCAGGCTTGTCCTCATGATATATATGAACATCTAAATTAACGTTACTGCTTAGATCTATCTTGACTAAGTACTCCTGCACCGCATAATTAAAGCCAAATTCCACATCTTCTTTGTTCATAAAATGCACGGAATTAAAAAGTTCACCAGGAAACTCTTTCAGGGCCACCTCTGTACGAGATCCGTATACTTGAATATGTTCAACTGTGTATTCCTTATCTAACTGGAGATACTTCTTGGCCTGTATGCCATCACTCCTCATCCCATTGTCGGGATATTTACAAACCAATTTATCTCCGGGCTTTGTTTTCTCTACACTCATTGTTTTTTGTTCAATAAAATGAAATGGGAAACTCATCGTTAATTCCTCCTTTAATATAAAAAAGCTCCCATTAGGAAGCTTCATCTTCAAAATACATATCAAGCCACTCTTCATCTGAAAGCGGAACATGACAAAGATTTCGGAAATCACAATATCTACACATTACGTCTAATGCATTCCCTTCTTTCTCTGGCAATGCATGTCGGTCTACGTGGTTTAGAATATCTTGTATATCGTCTTTAACTTGCTGAATCAAACCTTCATCATACTCGATCATGTAAGTCTTAATTTCTTGTGTGTTTTTGTTTTCATACCACACAATTCCTCGTCGAATACCTGTTAAATAAAAGTACAGCTGTAGCTGCATAATATGTTTCGATTGAGGCTTCGTTTTAAGCTTTTCAAAGTTTTTATTCTTGATTGACTTAAATTCGACGATAAGGATATGATTACTTGGACCTTTATAGATGACCTTATCCTCTTCGTTTGGGTCATAAAGGACAATCTCTTCTTCATCCGGCTCATCCTCTTGTTTAAGATAGTTCCAAATTATCGCATCTGACCTTCCGCTAATACGCAATTCCTCATCTTTTAAAGAAAGCTCTGGCGCAATCATAATGCCCATTCTTTCAAAGATATCCTCCATACGATTATGGAAGCTTGTCCCGTTATCTAAAATCAATACAGATTGTCCTTTTATGGGCTTAGCAGGATAACCAAGCATTTGGTATACTACTGCACGCTTACATTTTCCCACTGATGAAGGATAAAACTTACCTATCTTTCCTTCTGCAATACGTTGTTTTTGATGTTCAGCATTTCCTTCAGTTAGAAATTGATGAAGCATATCAACGATATCTAGATCCCCATATCGTTCTTTTATCTCTTTTATTTTTTTAGACATTTGATCACCTCTTTCGAAAGGAGTTTTAATTATGGCAGATATAAAATATCCCTACCAAGATAGCGAAGGTTCCTACGCCCAACGACAGGAAGATGAAAAGAATTGGGGTGAGTTTGGTGAACTCGCCCAAGAAACCTTTAAAAATTGGCTTAAATACACGGAAGGTACTTCTGGTAGAGAAGCTGAAAACTGGCAAGACGGAGGACGAGGATGTATTCGCTGTGCCGGTTCATTAATGATTTTTGAAGAAAGCGAAAACGGATACATTATGTTGGAATGCAGAGACTGCGGTATGCACCAATGGCATACTGATATTGAACCTGATTCCAAAGAAAAACTTGCACAGTGGGATAAAGAAGCGAAGGCAGCGGGTGCCGCTGGTGCTCGTCATCTTTCTGATGAAATCTATAGAAAAATACCAGATTCTCTTGTTTTGCAATACTCACAAATGAGAGAAAAAAAGTTGCAGGGGTCTTAAATAGCCCCTGCTTTTTCTTTGATATAACCTAAATCAAGTAATGCGTCACCGATTAGAGCAAGTACAGATTCTTTATCATCGTTGTTATTCACAAAATCTAAATGGTTTACATTGATTAAAATCTTAGGTGAATGTGAATATTCTTGGTACCATGTATCGTACTTGTCATTAAGGCGTTCCCAATAAGCCATATCTACTGTACTTTCTAGCCCACGACCACGACTATCGATACGTTCTTTTGCAACTTCTGGACTGCACTCTAAATAAATTAGTAGTTCAGGTGGTTGTGCATGTTCTAGCATGTTGTCTAGCAATGTGCTGTATGTGTTGTACTCTTCCCATAACATACCTTCTCCACCTGCTGCACGATCTTCTGCAAGCATTTGGGCAAAGATGCGGTCACCGAAAATCGAACGGTCTAAAATCCCATGTCCTTTTTTATGAATTTCCTTAATCATACGAAAACGTTCATTCAGAAAATGAATTTGAGTTGTAAAAGCCCAGCGCGTTTTATCTGCATAAAAGCGGTTGAGTAATTCTTCTGTATCTTTATTCCCTAACTCCGGAAACATCGGAATATCAAAACGTTCACTTACTAAATCAGCTAGAGTTGTTTTTCCTACTCCTACTACCCCATCAATTAATAAAATGGTCATCGCCCACTCTCTTCTCTTTTTTTCGATTTATTTAAAGCAAAAACAAAGTATGGCCAAAAGATAAAGCTTAATAAAAACGTTTGTAGCAAATACTTGTTTTCACCTTTCTTAAATACTTTTAGTTCCGCTAATGCTTCACTTTTAAAAATATGTAAGTCTTGAAGCTTTGCATAGTATTCAGCACCTGATGGAGTCAATTCATACATACGAACCATTTCCATCAAATACTGTTCTTCTTTCTCAACATCTTCAAGAAGCTTTTGCATATTAAACGTGTGTTGAAGACCGTTTATAGCTCCTACAAGTACATAAAGTGAAGCTAGAAGGATGATCCATATCATAAGACCAACTCTCTTTCTTCACAGTAGGCAATAAGAGATGCCTCATCTCCTAATTGAAAGTACTGTTCTTCACTACCTTCAGATGTGGAGCTCCATACCTTATAAACAAACAATACTTGAAATGGGTTTTCTTCATTCACCCAAATATCAGCATTGATATTAATAAAAAATTTATCAGAGTTGACAAACAATAATAATTCTTCTTTTACAGCAGATGAAAGTGTATGACCAAATAAGTCATACATTAAATGCGTAGCAATTGGTACGCCATGAGCTAACCGCTGATTCCATTCTGTATGAGCTTTTACTAAAGCTTCATAATTTCTAGATGTATAACTCAAAAGTTTTTCTCTTAATTCAAATTCGTTCAACTTAAAATACTACCTCCAGTACGTGATCTGAATTTTCTTTTTCGAGATGTTTAAGTTCCTCTTGGGTTACTAATTCCACCTCTACTTTTACCATACGATAACCATGACCAGGAACATATCTGATTTCACCGTATACTTCGTAGCATCCATTTCCCATCCCTGGGTAAAACGATACCATCTCATGTAAATGCTGCTTTGTTCCAAAGATAAACATACGGTCCATTGTTACTTCAACTGTACCTAAGTAAGTACGTCCCTCTTCATTAAATTCAACAGGCATTGCATTTGGTAATTGATTGCGATTAGAGCTCATAATTGCGCTCTCCTTTCACTCGTTGTAATGTATCCATTTAATTTTTAAATTTCAAGACAAAAATAAAAAAAGACCTGAGAATTATCTCAAGTCTTTTCCTTCTAGCTTCATCTATTAGAAACTGCGGGTTTGCATAATGGGTTACTTTTCGGAAATATCAAAGTGAAAGTTGTCGGTTTAAGAGGTTTGCTCTCTACCTTTATTTCACCTTCATATAAATCCATAACTTTCTTAGCTATTGTTAAACCTATTCCAGAACCTTGCTTTACACCTGTGCTTCCTCTAAAATGTCTCTCGAACAAATGAGGTATCTCTTCTTCAGGTATAGGTATTCCGTAATTTGTAATAGAAATATATAAGTCATAAGGACAATAATCTTCTTGAACATGCACCTCGATTTGGCGAATGTTCAGTGAATACCTAACTGCATTTTCAATAATAGGTTTGATTGCTAAAATTAAATGCTCCCTATCCATAAACAGTTCAGGTTCATCCGAATCATAGTGGGTAATGATGTTAAAATCAGGATGAAGTTTTCGTTTGTGTTGCACAAACTGCTCTACTGTTTCTTTCACGTTAATTAACTCACAAGAAGGACTTTCTGCGCCTTGATTTAGTTTTGCTAATTCTAAGAGGGCACTCATAATACTTGTAATCCTCTCGATATTATTATCAACTGCAGCTAATCTCTCCTTAGCAAATTCCGGCTTTGACTCACCATACATTCGTATTACATCAACAGATTGCTTAATTGATGTTAAATGAGTGTTTACTTCGTGAGATACATCTTGCAAAGATTCTATATTGGCTTCAACGATGTCTTCCATACGTTCCAAAATCTCATTAACCTGCTTCTTAACGTCTGTAATTTCTTTTCCGTATTTACCGGTTATAGGGAAACGGGTTTTGTAATTGGTTGCTTTAATTTCATTTAAACCTTCACCAAGTGCTATTTTTATTTTACGAAAAGTTAAACCAATTCCTAAATAAGCGATAATAGGTGCCACGATAAAGTACCAAATAAGCATGTTATCTATATTTTTTGAAAGATGATCCAAAGGTCTGGCTATAACATTAGTTACGTTTTTAGTAATAGTAATTTCTGCTTTATGGTGACCTATACTGAGCTCAGGATTTTCATGACAATAAATATGCTTATACTGAGCGTAAGTGTATCCTGTCTCTTTATCTAAGTAGATAGTAAGATGAAGATCCTGTTTTATAATTTCTTTTTCATAATGGTGATAAAGAAAAAAAAGGGCTTTACTAATAAATCGTTTTTCGACATCACTAATAGGATCTGGTTTTTCGTGGCTTCTAAACTTACGTACTTTGTTGGTGCTAAGATTTCTAACTGTTACACGTTCGTCTCTAGAAAGGATGTTGTCGAGAAAATTGGAATCGATATTTTTTACACGACCTTGCCTTCGAGCCTCATTCTCTACTTGTACTGCCCTATAAACCATCTTATCATAGGCGCCTTGTCCTCTCTCCATTACATCAACAAAAAGAAAATATCCAATAATGGGAGAAGAAACGAATATGATAGCGGCTACACAAAAAAGTGTAATTCTAAAACGTAGGCGATTAGTATGATACGACTTAATTAACTTCTGCTTCAATGGTTTCAAGGACATAACCTTTACCTCGTACAGTTTTAATATAGTCAATACCAATTGCTGCGCGGAGTCTTTTTATATTTACTTCAAGCGGATTTGTTGTACCTATCTCAGAAGGTTCATGACCCCAAACATTTATATAAATGTTCTCTTTTGAGATTATTTGATTGGGTTGTTTCATAAAATAATGAAGCAATTCTAATTGCTTATTTGTTAAATGGATATTATTTCCATTTACAACTACCTTATGAGTAAATAAATTTAAAGTAATTCCACCAAAAGCGAGCTCTTGCATTGGCTGGCCTTGATTTTGTGCAGTTCGTCTTAATATTGCTCGTATTCTTGCAAGCAGTTCAGGTACGTCATATGGTTTCTTAACATAATCCTCTGCTCCTAAATCTAATCCCTGCATAATATCAATACCTTCTCCTCTTGATGTAAGAAACATATAAGGAATTGACTTGTTTTTACTAACTACTCTTGCTACATCAAGACCATTTGTCACAATTGGATTAAGATCCGCTGACGATTTCTTCAGCATTATATCTAAAATCATTAAGTCAAAGTGATTATTTGAAGCGAGAAAAACGGCCTCGTCACCAGTTTGAGTCCAATTTACTTGGTACCCTTCTGCTTCGAGGATCATTTTAAGTACAATGCCTATTTCATGCTCATCTTCAAGCAATAATAAACTATGATTAGCTTTCGTCAAAAAGATTCCCTCCATATTGTTTTGTGCAGTTTAGCTTATATACAACATACAGCAACATTAGGAAAGCAATACTTCACTTCAAAACCTTCACAATTGAGAGGAAATTTTACGTTGCCGAGCTATTTTACATATTAATCAAATTGAATTTTTAGAAAAATAAGATACTTGCACAAACAAGTATTGTAAGAAAATGTTGTATAATAAAACATGTATTTCAAATGCATGTTTAAAGGTATATTTTAAACGCCTTATAAACTATACCATTTACATGTTTTTCAATTCTAGTCAAAATTTCTGGCTTTTTTACTTATATTTACAACAATTAGACGATGTTGGGAAACGACAAAATACGACAACGCCAGCGTTTAGAGGTCAAAAAAAAGAAAGGGCGGCAGCCCAAAAAATGTTAATAACAATAATAAAGAACTAGGCCATTACGAACCTAGTTCTTCCTATTTATATAGAATTTATTTGCCGATGAATTGTTGAGTCCAGTAATTCTTATCACTCAAATAACCAATACCGAGATCAGTATAGTTAGCATTTAGGATGTTAGCACGGTGGCCGCTGCTATTCATCCATGATTCCATCACTTCTTTAGGTGTTTTTTGACCATAAGCGATGTTTTCTCCAGCGCTTTTATATGAAATACCAAAGCTTTTCATCATGTCAAACGGTGAACCATACGTAGGAGATGTATGATCGAAGTAACCTTTATCATGCATATCAGCTGACTTGTAACGAGCAACACGAGATAACTCAGCGTTGATTGTTAAAGGCTTTAGACCAGCTTTTGCGCGTTCTTGGTTTACTAAATCGCCAACTTGTTTTTCATAAGCACTAATTGTCATACTTGAAGTACTAACAGCATTTGCTGATGAATTAGAAGTAGTTGTACCAGTATTCGTATTTGTTGAAGTTGTTGCAGGTTTTAAGCGAATAATCGAACCGATTTTCATGTTTGTCGGATTAACAGAAGGGTTTAGTTCTTGCAACTTTTTATAGTCAAGTCCATAACGCTTAGCAATAAAATAAAAAGTATCACCAGCCGTCACCTTATATGCCTCAAAAGGTGGTTCCTTGTACATAGTCATTGCGCTTGCATTTGTTGCTGCAGCTCCACCAAGGATAGATAAAGCTAATGTAGATGCGATAATTGTTTTTTTCATGATTCTCTCTCCTATCGTTTATGTAACTTTCTTATTGCATGTAGAAACGTAACCATAGGAGAAAGAGAATTCTAGGAGTAAATAATTCCAACTATTGTTTAGAAAACCTGTCTAAATCATCGTTTAGAGTAGCATCTAACAATTTTTCAAATTTAGCATCGCCATGCTTTTGTCTGTATTCCAGTAAGTGCTTTACTATAATCATCACATCATGTGACTGATACTCAACTGAGCGTGGCTCGTCTGTTAGGTAAAAGATATAATCACTTGATGTGCCATAAACAGCACAAAACTTAATCAATTCAGATTGTGAGAGCATTACTTTACCTTTTTCCACCTTTTCTAACCTTTTTGGATGCATACCAAATAAAGTTGCGGCGTCTTTTAAAGATAGTCCTTTTAATTCTCTTAAATTGTTTAATCTGTTCATCATAAAAAATTCCTCCTTAAAATAAAAAAGCCTACTCTTAATAGAGCAGGCTCACATTTTATATTCTCGGTTGTTTCACTATTCCAATTCCATCTTTTGCAACTGCAATCATTTTTTCTACTACGTTATCTGAAGTTGGGTCAATATCTACTATATTTTCTAATACTTCTCTTAATCGCAAACATTCATCCGCTAAGCTTATAAGATCAGCGTGTTTTACATATTCTGGTGCATCTTTTCCGTAGCTTTTATAATAGTACAATATTTCTTCAATATCTCTAGGGTTAATTCCCATAATAAAACACCACATACTTTCTATTTTTCTATCATTATTATCCGGCTAATGTTTTAGTTTGTAAATAAAAAGCCTACCCTGTTTAAAGAGTAGGCTGCATTTAAGCTATTTTTCCTTTTTTACGAATAGATGAAATTAAGCTATTCATTGTACTTCGTTCTGTTTCATTTCGTTCAATTACTACTTCACCTAGTTTGCGTTTTTCCTCTAGCGTTTCTTGAATCTTTTCATCAATAGTACCCATCGTAACAAGACTAATAATATCAACAACGGTATGTGTAGAACCTATACGATGTACCCTACCTGCTCTTTGTTCGAATATAGCGGGATTCCACGGACAATCATAATTAATCAGCGTATTAGCAAATTGAATGTTTAGCCCATAGTTACCTGCATCAGTAAGGACAAAGAACTTGTACTCAGGATCATCCCTAAAGGTTTCAAGTTGTTCCTGTCTTTGGGCAGAAGACATCGAACCGTTTAGGATAGCTACTTTTCCTAGCTTACTTAATTCCTGGGAAATGAGGGTTTGCATTTTAGCAAACTGTGTGAAGATAACAATTTTGTGGGTACCGGCTTCAATGCGATCTTTGCATATGTCAACCAGTTCAATAAGTTTCGGAGATTTAACGCTTTCGGGGATAAGGTCTTGATAGTACTTAGACATACCACTCTGACCCATTTGCAATAATAAAGGATGGTCAGAAGAAGCAACCATCATATAAAGGAAACCTAGTACTTGGTCTTCTTTCTTACGCTTTTCTTCTATCCAATTACCATCTTGATCATATTGACCATTAACCTGTTGTGAAGATAGTTCTTCTAATAAGGATAAGAAATCATCTTGAATTTTGTTATATAGGGAAGCTTGAGCGTTGTTCATATCAACGTCTCGACGGTGGAAAATCATTGGAGGTAAATCTTTTGCTACGTCTTTCTTTAAGCGACGTAACATATATGGAGAAATTTTGCGTCGAAGTTCGCCTAAGCGTTTGTATCCAATAGGTACATATTTACGACCAAACTTACTTGCATAAACAATGTGTCGTTTTCGGAACTCGGTTATCTTACCTAGTAATCCAGGCTGAACCCACTCTACTAAAGAGTATAGTTCTTCTACATTGTTTTGAAGAGGTGTACCAGTACTTGCGAACCGATACGTTGAAGATAAGGAGTTAACTGCTTTATAGGTGATTGATTCGCGATTCTTAAGCCTATGGGCTTCATCCGCTATAATTACGTCATAATGGAACTCTTTCATGATATCAACCATTGTCCTAACTAGTTCATAGTTTGCTATGCCGAATAAGTAATCGCCATTTACAAACCTTAAAAAAGCATTCTTTTTCTCTTTTGTATTTTTCCCATCAATTACGATGTTTTTATGACCGAGAAACTTGTCTATTTCGGTTGCCCATTGATACTTCAATGAGCTAGGACAGATAACAAGTATCTTTTTTACTTTACCCTGTTTCCATAACATATGAGCTGCGCCCATTGTTTGAACGGTTTTGCCTAACCCCATATCGTCACCGATAATACCGCTACCGATATGAGTTAGGAATGAAATACCTTGCTGTTGAAATTCATAGGGTTGAAGTGTGAAGTCACTAAAATCATCTAACATAGGAAATTCAGGAATTAACACCTCATGTATTCCTTTAATCGTTTCGATGGTTGTATGCCAAGCTGTCATGTCCTCGTAGCGTTCAACAAAGGCATCTATATGACGTTTTGGAACCATCCACTTGTAATCCTGCTCGATATAATATGCACCGGGGAGAGACCTCATAAAGTCCGTATAAGACCTAAATGATTGACTAGATAGTTTCGATTCAATACGAACATCTAGCATGTCCCCTTGCAAACGGAGTGAAAACAATTGTGACTCCTCCTATTCAGTTGTTAAGTAAGAACTTCTATTTTTATATCTCTCTTTCCGAAGTTGATAGCATGATTGGTAGATTCCATGTAGATATCTACACGATTACCTTGAATCGCCCCACCTCTATCAGCCACTTCGTATGTTCCATTAATGGATGGATAAGCTGTGCATGTAATTTTTACCTTAGTACCCAAAGGGATGGCACTACTCATCGCAACCATACCCGGTCTTACCCTTTTACCGGAAGCGGTAATACCAGTAACTCCAGGTTCATTTAAGGTATAAGCAGAAGCTACACCATGCATAGTACGAGAAACAGAATTGTCGGAAGAGGAATTTTTTACTTCTTGCGTAGTAACCTCTTTTGGAGGTAAACTAGTTCCATATTTCGTTTTTTGCGAACTAGAATTTTTAAGACTACTAGATTCTAAATTTTGCTTTTCAGACTTAGACATAGCAGTTGAATTACTGGATGCCTTTACTGGCCTGGGATATTCCCCACTTTCTTGTAATTCACGTTTCTGTTTGTCGATTTTTTGTCGAAGATTGTCGTTCTCATCGTTTAATGCGTCATTGTTGGCACGTAAATCTTCTTTTGCTTCCTTAAGCTTACTTACTTCTTCGGAAAGCTTGTCTGTTTTGGCTATTAAATCATGGTTACGCTGCTCAATTTTTTTGGCGTATTCACTAGCAGCATGTAACTCTTGAACAGTTATGTTGTGGTTTTCCTTTAAGGTGTTTAGATCTTTGTTTAGATCATGGTTCTCGTGAAATTGAAATCCTACGCCGCTAGCCAATGCAAGACCTGCTATCGTAATCATACAGGTTTGGATTACTTTGCCCTTTGTGATTTTTTGTTTCATGTTGAATCAAATCCTCTCATTGTTGTATTTCTGTTGAAATACGAGGGGAAGTTTCATCCAAGCTTAACTCCTCTGTAATAATTGCGTAATAGAATTACGTTATTATAAAGACAAGGTAAGCCCGAATGAAACAAAACGGTTTAGTTTAATGAAAAAAGAGCCCACTAAAATAAAAATGGACTCTTCACTATAGGTTATTCACTAGCTTCTGGAAAATCTTTTTTCTCAAACCATTGATGACGGCAAGCACGCTTTAAGCATGTATACTTAACTCTTGTCTTCCATTCATCTTTGTAAGAACGAGGATTACCACATTCAGGACACGTATTCTCTACATAACGATCTTTATACGTATTACCCTTTGTCTTATGTCCTCTGCTTTGTGCGTTGTATGATACTACTTGTTGTTTGTTTTCCATGTAAACTACTCCATCCCCTACGTAATGTTTTCAACAGTTTTGTTTTCACCTTAAAAGTTTGTCTAAACCATACATTAAAATGTCCAAGACAAAACATAAGCACTTGCATCACCACTTGGCAAGTACTAATTTAAAAAATTATTTTTTATTGTTGTAATACTCGATTAAACCATACAAGATAGACAATCTTCTTTCTTCAAAAGTTTGATGTAGTCTAAAGTCTTTTTGAACAGCTTCAACCGAATCTATCTTCCCATCCACTAGATTCTCAAGATCCTCTATGATTGCTACCATATCTTTGTGTACATCGTTGTACTTTTCTTGGAAGTCTTTTGATAATGCAAGCGGATAAATAGCATATAGTCGATTAAACTCATTATCCATATGACGAAAACTATGCAACATATATTGCTTAATTCTAGCGATTTCTGAAAAACCAATATGAATGGCTCTTTTTTCATCTGCTTTACTCATTGGTGGTAATGGAGCTCTACTTAAAAACTCTTCCCATTTTTCATCACCAATAGATTCAGGTATGTAATTCTGTGCTGCTTGCTCCATTTGTTCTGGTGTTGAAACTGGTGGTTGTTCCTCACTTATCAAAACTTCTTCTAATGGCTCTTTCGGTTGGTGAACTACAGCATTATCATTTTTTAATTCATCGTTGTTAAGTAAATTTCCAAACGTGCTTTCAAACACTTTATTATTTTCCAGTTCATTATTTTCATTGCTTTTTTTATTTTCCGACATTTTTAACTACTCCTTTTTAGTGAATACAAGTGTATTACACTTTTCACATGTATAGCGTGTCTCGCTTTTATTTGGGAGCTCATTAAAATGCTTTGTATTACCAGCGACAGTAGGTTCGTAACTGGCTAGAACAAATACCTCTTTTCGAAGGTAAGCATGTCCGCAATGACACCTAGTAAAATCTTCATGAAGTCTCATAGAGTTTTCCTTTCCTGGTTGTCATTGCGCTTAGAAACATTCCCATATTGTGTAGCAAGACACCATAGTTTTATATGTTTAAATACAGTCACTGTTTGTTTTCCAAACATAGTATATTACGCTTTCATTACCAAGTAAATATACTATTCGCGACGCATAAGAAAGCGCTTACATAAAAAAAGAAAGCCCATATCAACTTGATGGAGGCTTTCGTAATTTCACTGACTTATTTAGATGTCTATATTCTGATTTATTTAAATAATTGTAAGACCGTTTGTTAATTGACATATGCATACCTCCGAGATTGACCCACCAAGGCCCACGAGTTGCATTGTCCCATCCATACCCTACCAGCTTTTTTAGATTGATCGCTTGAGAACGGTAAACCTTGAAAAACTGACAGTCGCGACGGTTGAAATAATCTACCCAATACGACAAAGAGTTTTTGAATCGAAATACTCCAGAGTTTAAGGTGTATACTTTAACATGTTTTCGAGATTCTTCGTCTAATTCGATGTAATATATCTTGTCCTGTAAGGGTTGGAGTTCGGGTACTTCATCTGGAAGTTTATTAAGCATGTCAAAACTTTCACCCATCATTCTTCACCTTATTCCCACCACCAAGAAATACTGTTTGAAGTCATTGTAGTTTGTGTAGTTGTTGGTGAAGTAGTTGCAGCAGAAGCGGCAGTATTAAAAGCACCAAAAGAAACTAAAGATATAACTACTAATAAAGCTAACATTATACGTTTAATCATGTTTTTCCACCTCCATAATTGGTTTTAAATATTTAATCTCATCTCGTTCTTTTTTCGTAGCATATCCTAGAAGGAATAAAAATACTAAGATTGAGCTAATAGATAAAAATGTTAAACTTAAAGTGACATTATTAATGTGTGTAAAAACAATAGCGGCAGGAAAGCAAAATACCGAACAAGTCGCGATTGTGATTACTAGCCATTTCTCTCTTTTGAGACGAATTTTCTCAAAATCAAACTTGAATCCCCACCCTAAAGTATGAAGAATCCATGTCACTAGAACAAAAATTAAACCAGAGGTAATGTCCAATGCGTAATTTCGCCAAATGTGTTCTTTCAATGCAGAAGGCATGAAGAACCCAAATGAGCAGGATAAGATTCCAAGCTGAACCACAAGCGGAACAATTACACTTCCTGTAATGGTCACTACAAAAGACCAAATTATCGGGATTTCAACAACTGCCGCTAGGTAAAGGAAAGCTATTACCATTGCTATAATCGGAACTATATATCCGAGATCAGCTTCTTTATTGAAATAAACCAAATAATTAATAATGCTATTAAGAATAGTGATAACTAAAACTACCGGAAAGTATAAACGGAACCTTAGTTGGAACAAAGCGGACATTATCGCATAGGAGCCAATACCATAAATGGTTTGAGATATTAGAAACCATCCTAAGTCAACCGAACTCAAATGTTTATCCCCCTTGATAAAACATAAAAACTTTTAATCTACCAACTAAATTCCTCAAGAAATCTTATCTGTTTATCTTTACTTGAATCATTGCTGGTATGAATTAATTTTCACATACCTAGCGGAAAAACACCAATTAACTTTAAGTGAATGTTAGGTGACAAAACTGTCATTTATCTAAACATTCATACTGTTCAGGTTCTTGAATTCTGCAATTTCCTCACGAAGCTTTCTCATCTCCTGGTACATTTCAATTTCTTGATCAAATGATTTTACTAGATAAATCGATTCGTCGTTCTTATAACGGAATGGAAGTACCCAATAAGGGCGATTTTCTTGAAAAGCTTCTAATTCTTGTTTTGTGAGCCAGTCTTTTGGAATGCTAATGGTCTTCTCTCCCCTTGCATTCACAGTCCCCCTTTCCTTACATTCCATCAAATAGTCCTGGGTTTTAATATCGCCTTTTGCATACCACAAAGCTCCGCTGTTCACTTGGCGCTTAGCATCAACGATTGGTTTTTCTTTTCGTGTTGTTGTGGAACCCATTGTAGATAATGAGATAGTAGGGACAGGATTAACCTTCTGTTCAGAAACTTCTTCCTTCACTTCTGGTGGATCAACTTGAATACGGGGTTTTTGAACCATAGTCTTTTTTGTTGATTGTTTAAAGAGGTTTGATTCTTTAGTGGACTGTTGAAAAGCGGCATTCCATTTCTTAGTCACCACTTTTTCAAAAGCCATACCCTCTTTCTTTTCATCTTTATGTGTGCGAAAAGCAGCATTACGCTGCTCTAATTTATTCTGCTCACGTTGTTTCATCTTTTGTGCGCGTTCCTCTTGCTTATTTTTATACAAGCGAACGCCATCACATAGATGACAAAGAGCTGAATTCTCACACTTATCATGTGTTTCCTTACTACACTTATGCAACAAAGCTCAACTCCTCATGCTTTTGTGCATCATACTGATAACTTGTAGCATCTACATTTAAGTCCATAATTGTAATTACTCGATTACGGTAACAAACTGCTTGATATTTTGATGTAACTAAAATGTAGTGGTCTTTTATCTTCGAAGCTTTACGTAATCGTACATCACGCTGAAGATCACGATTAATTTGGGTAATAACACGTTTTCTAGAAGCTGTTCTTTTCCCGATGCGACGCTTATACCTTCTAATTGCATGTGCCATAATTCTCATATACGTCAATAGTAGTCTCTCCTTTCTCCGCTGTTAAGACGCCCTCCCAAGAGAGCCAAATGATTCTTGAGAGACCATTAAGTCTTTATCTAGTTTTAACAGACCGTTAATTGTAATGAGGCGATTTTGTTTATTGATTAACACATCTAAAATACCTCGTATATACATATAGCGTTCAGTTGATTCACGCTGCATATCATAAAGAGTAAGACCGTTACTTGTTGAAACTTTTCTTACTTCCATAACTGCATTACGTTTACGTTCGTCTTCATTTTTACCTTGCAATCCTACTCGCTCAATTTCTCTCACCATAAGGTCTACACGTTCTTTTGATGATTCTAATTCAGAGTAATGGAGACGAAGATTGGAATAGATGTTATCAATTCTTGATAAAATACTAATCGCCATTCCTGGGTTTACATCAGTCGGAATTTGAATAGCTTGTACATCTCGTGCTAGTTCATCTCGATAAGTGGTCCACTGCTCTTTTGTCATATCAACAATTGGGTTCATACGTTACGCCACCTTTTCAAATTCTACAAAAGCTAATGTACGAGCTAAAATTTCTTGATGTAATTCATCAATAGATTTTGTACCATCTAAAATTAAAGCCTTACCATCTTCTTGTTCTAACTCTATAATGCGAAGGTATTTTTCACGAACTCTCGTTAGTAACTCCTGATTGCTTTCATACTTATCGTTTTCTCCCCATTTGCCTTTTCTTTTCATAGACTCTTCTGGTTCAATATCCAAGAAAACATGAAAATTAGGAGCAGGCATGTGTTCTAACAGATTTAAAATAAAATCTACATCTACTCCATTTGCGCTGCTATATACAATTTGACTTGTAAGGTAGCGGTCTAAGATAAGAATATCAGTTGATTTTTTTAATTCTTCAAACCAATCTAATTGTGCATATTTATCAGCAGCCATAATACATTCAATTGCAAGCTGATTTGGTTGATATTCACCATCTAGGAACTTACGAATCAACTGCCCTGTTGGTGTATCATAACGATGAAACTCGCTCTTTTGAACGTTATAACCACGCTCATGAAGAGCCTGGTATAACAATTCACTTTGAGAATTTTTGCCCGATTTATCTAAGCCTTCAACTTCAATGATAATCATGCAGATTTCACTCCAGTTGAGCCGAAACCGCCATTACGTTCTGCCTTTTCCATTTCACTATCATCATCTGCTTTTAGATAAGGTAGGAAAATAGCTTGAGCAATACGATCTCCGTGTTTCACCTCAAATGGAGTTGTTCCTTCATTACGTAATAAGATACGAATATGTTTACCATAGAAGTCTGAATCGATAACGCCTACAGAATTTTGCAAAGTTAAATCATCTGCATATGCTAATCCGCTACGCACAAATAAAGCTAACCATTCATCTGAACCCATATAAGCTGTAAGCCCTGTGTTAATGATAGCTTTAGAGTTTGGAGCAATATGATAATCGCCAATAGCTGCAATATCATATCCAGCAGAAGAAGTTGTTTTGCGTCCCGGTTTAACAACTGTCCCATCTTCAAAATGAGCTTTGAATTCGTCTAATACTTCAAATCCTCGTTTAGGAAGTAAAGTCAATGTAACTTCTTCTTCAGCCTTGTGTTGTTTCGAAAAACGTTTTAAAAAGTTTGGTAATTTCATGGTGGTGTTTCCTCCTGGTGAGTGTTTAATTAATTGAAGACAGAGTGAATTATGCGGTTTGAATCATAACCGTTTTATATTCATCTGGTATTTCATCCAAAAATGGACTAGGTTGTTGTTTGACTGGTTTTTGGGAACCATAGTCATACTTAAAAGCAGAGAAAGATAAATATAGGCGTCTTGCTGCCCTAGTCATTGCGACATACATAAGCCTACGTTCTTCTTCTAAATCAGCAGAACTCCCCTTAGAACGTCTATGTGGGAATACGTCATCTTCTAAACCGATAACGAATGTTTCAGGCCACTCTAAACCCTTTGCAGAGTGTACAGATGTGAGAGTAACAAAATCATCTTCATCTTCTTCTACTTCGCCATCTAAGCTAATTTCAGAAACGAATTGAGCTAATGAATTGATTTCTTTTTCTTGTACATCCCATTGACGTGCATAACTACGCAAATGAGTTACATTTTCGATACGAGCCTCATCTTCTTCTTTTTCTCGATCAAATTGTTTCATGAAATCAGTTTTTCGGACTAAGCTTTCCATGAACTTAGCGGCGGAAAATTCGCCTTCTAGAGCTTGTTTATTAAGCTCTTGCATGATGGCTACATAACCCTTAATACTTTTAACAGTTCCTGGCTTAATCTTGCTCTGAGCCGCTACCTCATCGATATTTAAAAGTGCTGTGAAGATAGGAATCTTACGCTCTTGTGCGAACTCTCGTACCTTATTAACCGTTGTTTCTCCAATTGCTCTTTTAGGAACATTAATCGTTTTCTCAATTGCATAATCATCTGCTAAGTTATGAGAAGCACGAATGTAATAAACAAGGTCTTTAATCTCCTTACGGTCATAGAAAGAAGTGGTACCCACTATCTTGTAAGGGATGTTTTCATCTCGTAATGCTAACTCTAAATGTTTTGATTGAAAGTTTAAGCGAAAAAGTACAGCAAAGTCTTTCCAGCTACATTTCATCTTCTTCCGCATGTTTACCATCATTCTTGCTACAAAATCAGCTTCTCTTGAAGCATCATTGAAGCGGAATACATGAATATCGTCTCCCATATTACCTACTGAAAAAGCTTCACGCGGTAATCTCATCTTGTTATTACTAACTAAAGCATTTGAAGCATTTACAATAGTATGAGTGGAACGATAATTCTCCTGTAGCAAAATAACTTTTGTGTCAGGATGAAGCTTTTGGTAACTTAAAATGTTTTCTATTTTAGCGGAACGGAACGAATAAATAGACTGATCCGCATCCCCTACGAGAAATAAATTCCCATGTTGTGCTGTTAACATTTCAATTAGTTCAAACTGAATTTTATTTGTATCTTGGTATTCATCAACAAGAACATAACGGAAAAGATTTTGGTATCTTCCTAATACTTCAGGATTTGTTCGGAACAACAGAACTGTTTTTAGCAATAAATCATCAAAATCAAAGTAATTATTGATAGCCTTTATATCTTCATACCGCTGATAAACGTTTGCCATATCCGCCTTATCTCTTCTACCGTGGCTAAGTGATTGAGCTTGACCTGGAGTAATCCCGTCACTTTTCCATAGCGATATTTGTGAAAGCATATCTTTGATAATGTTTTTATCTACTTCTAGACCAAGTGCAGTAGCAGCGGTTTTTATCGTTGCTCGTTGGTCTGAATCATCCATAGGCGAATACATTTCGATACCTAAGTGATGAATATTAGAGAGTAAAATCCGATGACAAGTAGCATGGAATGTTCCAACCCAACACTTGAAAGCTTGGGTATTCATACTCTGAACACGTTCTTTCATTTCTTTAGCGGATTTATTTGTAAAAGTAATCGCTAATATACGCCAAGGATCTACTCCTTGCTGTAACAAATAAGCGATACGTGTAGTTAATACCTTTGTCTTACCGGAACCCGCTCCAGCTAAAACAAGGTTACGGCCTTCTGTTGATAGCACAGCCTGTATTTGATTTGGATTAAGCCCTTGTAATATGGGGTTCTCTATTGCTGTAGAAAGCAAATATCTCTCCCCTTTCTATTCATTAATTTTCTTCAACTTCTTCGATTTCAATGTCGATTTGATCATTGCCAATCTCGTAATATTCTTGGTCATCTACATCATCTAAAAGTTCATGAGCTACTTCTTCAGCACGGTCATAGCTTTTAGACCAGACTTCAATTTTAAATTTCCGTTGGATTGTAGATGTACCTGCGAACGTAAATTTTTTCATTTTGCCAACTCCCTACCGAAACGTAAGCAGTTGAAGTTAATTAGTCAATAACTCAAATAAAAAAAAGACGAGCTATTTTAAGCCCGTCTTAATGAGGTGATAAATGTTACTTAGATTCTGGTGCTTTTTTCACTTTGTTATCTGCTAACAATGTCCATGCAGATACCACAAATGTAATAACACTAGCAACCGTCGCTTCGTCAAAAACTGGAAGCGGATGTAGGTTTTTAGCAACTAGGTACTGATTAAGCCATGCAAGTAAGAAAATAATAACGCGAACTAAAGCACCTTTACCTGAACCAAATACATTTAACATAAGCAACACTCCTGAAAAAGAAGATATCGTACCGGTTCAACATAAGCTAATTATGTAAACTAGAACCACATCTTACTTTTTCTTCTCCCAACTTAGATCACAGTGGTACATCACCTTGTTGGTTGCTCGCATTCGCGAACATACCCATTGTTTGAGAAGTATTTGCTTTCATACGATTAATATGAAGAGTATTTAACTCATTTGTTAAGCCGTTAATTTTAGTGTTAGCGTCATTATAGCTCATACCTGCAACCACTTTATATTGAGCGTAAATAGCCTTCATTTGCTCCACAATCACTTCTTGAGAAGCTCCTTGTCCAGCTTTCAATGCTGCAATTTGAGTAACAAGATTACGTAATTGAGCCTCTTGCTCCTGTGTCATTTGCGCTGTAGGCGGCGGTGGTTGTGGTACTCTTTGTTGCTGTTGTGGTTGTTGAGTTTTCCCCTGAACAGAAGAAGAAGCCTGATTAGGCCCCTTGATTTGTTGCGATTCTTCTTTTGGTACATCTTCTCCAGCATAAACATATAATCCTAGTCCATGACCGGCAATCATTTTTACTTTTGCACGCTGGATACTATTATTAATATCCATGTTAGTTGGTGAAGCAATTGGTTTGTTTTGATAATTGGTTACAGGAAACGGTTCACATACTGAAATACCATTTACAATAACCTCAACCTCTACATAATAACCAACTTTTGTTTTGTAATAAGGCACTAAGATTCCTGGAGATTCTGGTTCCGGAAAACGCTTAACAATAATTTGAGCATCTGGATGTTTTCGTTTTAGAGTATCCACCGCATGAGCCCAGCTTAAGTATGAAAAACCATTCTTTTTATCAAGGTGGTCATTCACATTTATGTCCGCTAATTCCGCAAAATAGTTAACCATTGGAGCAGGTGTTTCAATTACATCTTCTTTAATCTCTTTTAGTTCTTCAATTGTTGATACAGTCACATCAATTCCTCCTCATTTATTATTTGATGTTTGTATTGATTTGTTTTAATAAGTTGAGTGTTTTTCCTCATGAATAGACGCATCTCTCCTGACATCGTAGATACTAGAAAAGCTTTCTTCGTGAAGGAAAGCTCCCTACAAATAAGGAAGCTTATGATCTAGCATGTTTTTTCTAAGTAATCTTGGATGATTTGGTGATATTGTTCATGAGTGGTGTTTTTGGAGATAGCAATAAGGAGCATAATAATATCGGGCTTGCCTTGTTGAGACAACGCTTCTGAGTGCTGAACAACTTCTACGTAGCCTTTCCCCTTGCAGTCATAACAAAAACCCCTTGGTGTAATTCCTGTGTTATCACAAGATAGACATGTACGACTTTTTAGCATACAAAACCCTCTCCTTATACCTGTTTGATATAACGTAAGGATTTCTTTGAATGAAAGTCAATCCATATTAAGTTCTTCTTTTATAAGATTGGGTTAAGGATTATACAGCTACATCAAATTTAAGTTGAAGATGCCGGAAATAGTTTTTCAATTTGAAATCATCAGCTGTAAAACTATAAAAGTCGGTTTTTTCGGGGTTAATCCATAATGTAGGAGTTACAGGATACGGCTCTCTCGACATTAATTCTTCTGCTTGCTCAATGTGCTTGTTGTAAATGTGACAGTCACCAATAATATGAATCAGTTCGCCTACTTCCAAGCAACAATGACGAGCTACCATGTGTACAAATATCGAGTATTCACAAACATTAAATGCGTTGGCAACTAAAAAATCCTGCGAACGTTGTTTTAAAATCAAGTTTACTTTGCCGTTTTTTACTACAAATTGAAGGTGGTGAGCACATGGAGGTAGATTCATTTCATCTAACTCATTTACATTCCATAGTTCAATAACTAAACGGCGACTAGTAGGATTCTTCTGAATCTCTCCTAAGATGTAATCCATTTGATTCTCATAACCAAAAACAGGTTTAGCTACTTGGGCGCCATAAGCGGCTCCGATTGATCCTGTTTCATCAGCCCAAGCATCCCAAATCGTAGAATTTAAATCATTTACGTTATTTGATTGTTTAATATAAATCCAATCAATTTCTTCAAAGATTGTTTTAAGTGGAAGAGGACGTAACGTAGGCACTGGAAACTCTTTTGCTAAGTTATAGCGGTTCACAACACCAAAAATACGTTTTGTCATAATCGGAGAACCATCTTTCCATACAGCTCGATTATCTACTTCCCACTCTTGTTTTAAAATTTCTGATAAAGTTTGTTTTGTAACCATATCAAAATAAGACATTTACTTTTCCTCCTCTGTTATACCAATTTCTCGGTATAACGTAAGGAGTTGGTCTAATGAAAGTCAATGCCTTTAAGAAAATTATTCAGTTTATTTAAAACTATTTTTCAATTTGCTCATAAATAAAATTTTTAACCTGCTCAATACTCAGTCCTAATTCTTTAGCTTCATTCATTAGCGATATCCAATCTGAAAAATATTGACGCTCCACCTACGTCACCTCCTCTCATAATAATTAAAATAATAAGTACTAAAGATGCATAACTTTTAGAGGACAAACAGAAGAAAGTGTAGAATAACATATAAGTCTATAAGACTACAATTCAGGACAAAGGGCACAAATTCCTGTTTGGTAATGGTGCTTTTTTGTCCTTTTATTACATAGATTATATTTGTTTGATTATTATACTTATATTGGGGGAGAAGGAATGAAGAAAGTTTTAGGAAGTTTAATGGCTTTCGCTTTAGCATTTGGTGTATTTGGAGATATATCTACGCATAAAGCAGAGGCGGCTTTTACTACGAAACAGAATTACACTTATAACTTGAAAGTGAAAAAATCAAATAGTGCAGTCAATCATGTTAACCATCAGTATTTTTTTGATTGGACTGTTCCTACTGGTGGAGGCACACTTATCACTGATGTCTATTACCGGGTGAAAACGGATGGTAATGTAGAACTGATTAGGATGGATGCGAGTTCTAGCTTAACATGGCCGTTTTATATAGTTTCCCAAAAAGGTGGAATGTACAAACCATATACTGGCCAAATCGTATCGGGATACTCTAAACATATTGTTGGCTACAACCTCGTAGCAGTTCCTTGGGACCTACAAAAGGAAACATACAACACTGATGTTCAAATTATCAAAGGCAAACCTGTTGATAAATACACTACGAACTTAAAGATAACTTTTAACACAACAGGTAGAGATTCTTCAAAATAAATTATAAATAACGTAAAAGCGCAATTACGACTTTATGTATTTGCGCTTTTATCAATAAGAAAACCCTCCTACAATGTAGAAGGGTCAATGGTTAGCTAGTTTATCTGCTAACTTATCTTTTATGTAATCACTAAGAATAGTATCGATTTGATCTGTTACATCTGTTGTTGAGATATAAAGAAAAGCACCATCTTTATATATAGTAGTAACGCAAATTAATCGCTTATCAATAATGTGGTGATCTACTTCAACTGTAATTGCATCCATAACATTCTCTCCATTCAAAAAGAGAAAAGGCGGCAGCCTTTTCCCCTGTATATGCTGTGATCTATATTAAGCAGCTAATTGTTCGATTAGTTGTTTTGCATCACGTAATACACCGAACAATCCATCTGCGGATGTTGACTTGCAAGGAATATCAAATTCATTACATAGAGCGGCCACATATTTTGTTGTACTATGGCTATTTTCATACGTACTTAAAATAACGATATCTGCTTTTAAGATACGTGAACGGATACGAGTTTTATGCTCATCTCCATCAAGGTGAACCATATCAATCTCTTCTACTTTGTCTAAAGAAGCACGGAAGTCATTCATACGGCTTTTTAAGCCTACTAACACAATTTTCTTACCTTCAAATGCTGTTTTATCAAGACGCTCAATCATTGAGAAACCTGGTTCTGTTTCAGCTTGAGTATTTTGACGATGTTGCAACTTACGTGATTCAACAGAAGCAGTAGATTCAGCTTGCTCTGTATTGTATTTATAAGTAACACGGAAACTAGTTACGTTGTTTGTATAGAAACGACCATCAATAATGTCATTTTTTTGTACGCGTAAACGATTAGCATCTTTATCGCTAATAAAAAGTGTAACTGGTGATTCATCTATTTTGATATCACCACTTGTTGTTGCAGATACTACTAAGCGACCACCTACCATATCGACAATACCATGTTTAATTTCAGCTAAATTAGGCTTTGGATCAATTACACGGTCAGCAACAGCAAAATCATAAATAGGATTTCCACCTGCAAACGTTCCTTTAATATTAGTAATTTTGATCTTATTACCGTTTTCCATTGAATATTTTCTTACGAATTCTTCTGGAATCAAATAACCGATTTCTTTAAGAATTCCACCAAAAGCTTTCTTTTCAAAAGTAACGCAATGTCCAACAGGATACTGATCATCTTCTTTATCTTCTTCCTCAATCTCTTCTGCTTTTTCTTGTGTTTCTTGTTGAGCTTTAGTTTCTTCTACATTAATTTTTTCTATTGTATGCTCAGTTTCAGTTTTGGTTCTGTATTCTAAATCTTTTAATTCTGCAAGCTGTTCGATGATTTTATAATGAGATTGCATCCAATCATAATGCTTTGCAAAATCAGTTAACTGTAGCTCTTCTAAACTTTTAATCATTTCAGACTTTATTTCTTTAAAGACTCTTTCGATATATACCATAATAAAATAACCCCCGTAAATTCTTGTTGTTTTATAATCACGAGTGCTATTATATCGCTAAAAAACCGCTGAAAACTAAAAATGACAGAGTTGTAATGCACAATTCATTTAGCACATAAACTCTGTCATTTATTTGAATTTTATAACTAATGGTATGCTTTACAAACTAGAAGCACTTTCTAAATCATTTAAAGAATAGGTAATAACTTCACCAGATTGTTGTTTGCAATATTCATCAAACAGCTCTTTTCCTGCTGTACTATTGCCGAACCTATCCGTTTCGAACATATAACCTTTTCTTTTTTTAATGCTTCGTTTGATTACATAATCATCTAACATATCTGCTTCTTGAACAATACCTGTTCCTGCAAAATGACCGCCAAAACTTGACCGTAACATATAAGTTTGATGATTAGATGTCTTTTTTGTCATATTTAGATCCTCCAAGATGAAGAACACAGAACAATGTCTTTTCTAGTAGATAGATCATGTAGAGACTAATTCTGTTTCTTTTTCTTATGCTGCTGCGGTAGCTTCGCCTTCTGAATCGCCATAACCGTCTTCATCTACACGTTCACCGTCTGGCAATTCAACACCAACACCACGAATTAACGCTTCAAGCTCATCAGCGATTTCTGGATGTTGATATAAGTAATCAACAAGCTTAGCTTGACCCTGAAATTTTAGTTCTTCTCCGTTATGAACACGGATCTCTCCAGTTTCTAAGTCGATAATACGGAACCATGAACCTGCTTTTACAACAAAGCCACCTAATACAGCAACTTGTGAAATTTCATCAATTCGATCTACACCTTTTCCATAGATAAGCGGGAATGATGCTTCTTTAAAAGGAATAGCAAGTTTGTTTTTAACGACTTTGATTTTCACAATGTGACCAATGATATCATTACCTTGTTTGATATATTCGCCCATTTTAACTTGGATACGTTGAGAAGCGTAGAATGGAAGAGCTCGTCCACCTGAAGTTGTAGTTGGGGTACCTGCTGGAGAAAAACCACCGATTTTTTCACGAATTTGGTTAATGAAACCTACTGTACAGTCATGTTCATATGCAATACCTGTTAACTTTTGCATAGTTGTACTCATGAAACGTGCAAGTAAACCCATTGTTTGTTGTTCAGCTGATGATTCAACAATTTTTGTTGGAACCATTGCAGAAACTGAATCAACTACGATTAAGCGAACTTCACCAGAACGGATTAAACTATCGGCAATATCAACAGCATTTTCCGCTGTTTTAGGGTTTACATAGATTAATTTATCTAGGTCTACTCCATATTCAGCCGCTAATTCTTTATTCATCGCATGTTCAGCATCGATGAAAGCAACATAACCTTCATTCGCTCGTTGAACTTGTGCCATATGAAGAAATGCTAATGTTGTTTTCCCTGCCATAGAGTTACCGAAGTACTCAATAATACGTCCATTAGCGACACCGCCACCTAAAGCTAAGTCCATTGTTAGTGAACCACTTGAATAGGTTTTAACTACTGGTCCACCTTCCGCACAATAGTTAATCGTGTTGTTACCTAATGTCTTATTAATTGTTGCCATCAATTTATCAATACTCATGTAGTTACCTCCGTCATGTTGTACTTTGCTAGAATCTCCTGAGCATTTACTAATGCTTCAAGTTCTTCATAAAGTTCATGCTGCTTAACGGAGTCTTTTTCTTTTCTAGCAAGAGTTTCGATCTGTTGAATATGGGTTGTAAAATCAAGGGGATTTTCTTTTTGGATAGATTGTTTTGAGAAGTATTCATACTCTTCTTCTAGACATGAAGAGATTTGTTCTACCGCTACTTCATGCGGTAAAGTTTGTAGGTAAGATTTGTAGAGTGTCATTAAAAATTGATGAAGTCCTTGCTTCAATTCAGCTCTCATTCTTCGTTGATCTGACATATAATCACCTCAAAAGGATGAAACAGCTACCTTAGAAAGGTAGGCTGTCATCACTTATATTGAAATTCATTTCAGTACCAAATCCTGTTCCTGGTTGTTGAACATTTGGATTATGCTGATATTGAGCAGTTTGTTGTGCGAACTGAGGTTGCTGTTGGAATTGAGCTTGTCCCTGTGGTTGCTGGAATTGTTGCTGTTGTTGGAACTGTTGTTGCATTTGTTGTTGCTGTTGGTATTGCTGGTTAAACTGCTGAACTTGTTGTTCTTGTGTTCCGCTAACTTGTGCGTTGTTAGAAGAAAGAAACTTAACAGTATCAGAACGTAATTCCCAATAAGTGCGGTCTTCTTTTTTAGAAGATTTAAAACGACCTTCTACTAAAACTAAAGAGCCTTTTTTCGTGAAGTTTTGTACGTTTTTACCTTGTTGATTCCAAGCAGCACAAGGGTAAAAGTCAGTTGTTTTGTTTTCACCGAAACCATCGTCAACGGCCACTGTAAAGCGACAAACTGATTTCTCACCAAATTCTTTTGTTTCCGGATCTCTTGTTAAACGTCCTACTGCAATTGTTTTTGCAAACATATAATATTACCTCCAAGTGTTTTGATTTGTGATGTATGTTTCATTCGCTAAATAATCATGTAGCGGTTTAGATAAAGAAAAAATTGCGTCCTTATTCTTCATTTTCTTCTCTTTAAAATCTTTCATAAAATCGTTCTCTACTAAAGAGATACGAATACCTTCAACACTAACCGTTTCTCTAGTAAAAAGACTTTCCAGCTCCTGCTGTGCTGTTTGAATAGCTTCAGCGGTTGGATAAGGACTGTTTGAAGAGAAAGAATAGTATTTATAAGTTCTACACCCGATAGCGCTAGTTTGTTGTTGATCATAACTATACTCTTGATGTCTAATTCCTAACTTTTCTAGTGTAGGAATCAATGTTCTAGGTACAGATGCACCAGTTGTACGTTCACGTCGATTATGTACATAAAGCACCTTGAAATCGATATGATATTTCCCACGTCCATAACGGTGATTGCTGTAGTTATAACCCGGTTCATGATAGGTAAAAAGAATACTACCTACAGGTAATTTCTTGTGTATTGCCATTGCTAATCAATCTCCCTTAAGCAGATTCTTTTTGAAAACGCCTATAACAACTACGACATACACTTTTATACGATTCGTTTCCACCAGTTTGGATAGTTTCACCTTCAAAGATAGGAACACCATCTAATAAGCGCATATTACGAATTGCTTTGTTTTCACAATAAATACACTGATTTTTAATCTCTCGAATACTATCAGCGCTCTCTACTAACCTTTTAGATCCTTCAAATAGTTGACCTTGAAAGTCGGTCATTAAGCCATAAGCAATAACATCTATGCCTATTTCATCAGCTATAAGAGCTAATGTATCAATTGATTCTTTGTCCATAAATTGAACTTCATCTACAAACAACCAATCAGGCTTAACTGTGTAAACAAGACGTAGTAAATCAACAAAGTGGGAAACTGGTTCACAATCCATTTCGATATTAAGAGCACGAGACTTTACTTTGTTATCTCTAGTGTCTTTTGTACTCTTCACAATCAAAAAGTTTTTGCCTTGTTGCTCAAAATTGAATGCAGTCATGATAAGCTGAGCAGATTTTGAACTGTTCATGCTACCATAATAAAAAACCAATTTAGCCAATACGACTCTCTCCCTCTTGCCGTTTTTAAAGTAAACAATAAATTCTACTTAAAGAACGTAAGCACTTAAAAATGAAAAATCAAGACAAAAAAAGCCTTCTCCTATAGTTTTTTTCTACAAGAGAAGGCTCTTCCACAATGTAAGGTAAAGTAAAATGATTTAAAGCAATATGTGTCGTCGTCTAGCCATATATATACTTGATTGAGGGAGAGTAATATAGATGGCAGAGAGGAAGGGATTCGAACCCTCGTACCTTTTTACAGGTCTACTCCTTTAGCAAAGGAGCCACTTCAGCCACTTGGGTACCTCTCTACAATTTACTTAGCAAATGTGTGATTGCCAATAACTACTGTTACTGGTCTTGATGCAACCCAAGAACTTGTGACAGTCTTTGGATTGTAGAAATACAATGAGCCACTACCTTGACCTCTAAATGTGAGAGCTTCCTTTACAGCTTTCATAGAGTCAGTACCATAGGCTTTATTGATTTCTCCATTTTGTACAGGTGTGAAAGCGTAATGACTTCCATCATACGTTTCATAAACCACATCATGTACATTGTTTGGAAATTCTGCTTGGTAATCTACACGATTTAAAACCACTGTAGCTACCGCAACTTTTCCGGCATATGGCTCGCCTTGGGCTTCAGCTTGTACTAACTTTGCCATTAGTGTTTGGTCTGCGTCAGTTACTTTATAAGGAAGTTTTAAAACTTCACCTACACGGATGCTGTCGCTGTGATTGTTATTCACCTTTTTTAAGGATGCTAACGTCACACCGCTATTAGAAGAAATCTTCCATAACGTATCTCCGCTTTTGACTGTGTACTTGCTTAATTCCTGAGCATGTCCATTGATTAGAGAGAAATTAAGACTTAGTAGTACAGACAGGATGATAGCTATTACTAGTTTTCTCATGATGTCTTTCCCCTATTGTCTTTATTGGCAGGGATAGCAGGACTTGAACCCACACCAACGGTTTTGGAGACCGTTGTTCTACCAATTAAACTATACCCCTAAAAATGGAGAGGCGCCCCTTCGTTATACGCGCTTATCTCCCAGATAACCCCTTTGCTATCCGCCCGCATATCCTGTTACCTGTACGCCTCCGAAGGGATACGTCTTTTAAGGGGGGACGCACAGGGAGAGCTTAATATAGCAGGACTCTCTAACTGCTATATGCCGGCAAGAGGACTTGAACCCCCAACCTACTGATTACAAGTCAGTTGCTCTACCAATTGAGCTACACCGGCAAGTGCTCGATAGGAAGCTCGCAATTCCTACCAAGACTCTGTTCTCATATTCAAGAAAGGAGATGCCAATTAGTTGGGCCTACGTGGAGAATCGAACTCCTACACCTACATATCCATAGTGATATGTGTTCACCCATTGAACTTCCAGGCCATGATATTACTTACCTCTAAGCTTTGAACGAATGCTATTATGTCCGTTTGGAAGTCCTGTAGATGAAAACATCATACTTCCTGCATAATCCTTCTTCGCAACTTCACCACATTTACATGTAGTTTCTTCTGTACCCATTTTTACGATAGTTTCAAATGAAGTACCGCATTTTGTACAATCGAATTTATAGATCGGCATAACTTACTCCTTGCTAGATAAAAATTGGTGTCCTCTGAAGGAATCGAACCCCCGTTTACCACTGTATCATGTGCTGCCGCACCATTCAGGTTTACGTTGTTTTACCATTAAACTAAGAGAACATGTTGGGGCGCTTGAAGCGTAAGCACCCCGACTATGATGTAGTGTGTTGTGTTTTGTTAGTGTGTTGTGTTTTATGGTCTCGACTGAAGGATTTGAACCTACGACCCCTTGGTCCCAAACCAAGTGCTCTACCAAACTGAGCTAAATCGAGATAGAGACAGCTTTTTATACAGAAGCTTAACTGCCATATTTCGCTATACAGCGTCATATGCAACCAATAGTAAGTGAAAGGATGTGTGCTCTTAAATCGCCATTCAAGAGGTCAATCAGTTGTGCGTGAACGCAACTATGCCAAGCACCCCACGAGAATCGAACTCGTATCGTCTGTTTGGAAAACAGAAATCATAACCATTAGACCAGGGACACATGATCTACGGTATTCGCACTACCGTAGAAAGGAAAATAGAAAAATGAAAATAATGAAAAAGGAATAAAATAAAATAAAATAAAATAAAATAAAATAAAAAGGATGATTAATTAGTATGGCGACAGGAAGCCCTGTCATATTGGCTCCACAGGTAGGATTCGAACCTACGACCTATCGGTTAACAGCCGATTGCTCTACCACTGAGCTACTGTGGAATGAATGTTAACGTCCCCGAACCCATTAACTTGCATAAACAGCCCGACCTCTTACGTCTATGCGCCCCTTCACCCGGCTTCAACACGCGATGTTGAATTAATCGATAAAAGCAAGAAATGAATTTAATTCACGATGAACATAGTCACTTCTATTACCTCGGTGCTGAGGCATTGTACTACATACCATTAAAATAAGTTGATTCTATGTTGTAAAAGCACTTGGTTTAATTGATATGTCTATCAGCTGAAGATAACGTAAGCAGTTGGAGTGCATTTGTCAACAGTTCTAGCAAAAAAAATAAAAAAATACCGCTACTTTATCGCGCGTTATAAAGTAGCGGTATTTTCTATAATTAATAATAAACTTGTACTCCGGCACTTCTAGCAATTGCATTGATTCTAGTCTTATCCTCAACACGATCTAACACCACATGGGTAATACCTTGAGTTTTTTTATTCTCATTAATTGCTTCTTCTATTTCTGAAAGAGACATACTGGCTTCAGTTATTACTGAAAAATGTGCCTTCAATGGTTCATGTAGTGCTTTTTGTAAATCCACATTCCCTAGGTCTAATTCCGAAACAGGGATTTTCAGTACATGAGAAGCTAAACCTTTTGTAAACTTTATAAGAGAAGATTCAAAGCTAAAAATCAGAGTAGGCTTTCCTTGTTTTGCAAAATCATATGCCTGAAGATATAATTGTTCTTCTCGTCCACCATAACCTAATTGCGCCATTTACATCCACCCCTTTATATTATCAGAGTGGGTATTCGACAATATTTATCTTATTCCTGCTCGTTTAGATGCATTTTTCCTAGTATCGTCAATAGTTGACTTTCTTCAGCTACCACGTTTGCACCTTCGCCTTCTTCATCCATTTTTTCTTTAATAAATAGAGTTGCCTTTGATTCCTCTCCAAATATACCTTTACACAACTTATACCAATTACCTAAAGTACTTGGTTCGCCTGTTGAGAGCATAGTTTGCATGATCAAATCTCCTCATTAATTAAATTTTTGTTTCTATATAGATTGCTAATAATAGCAATGTAATTCCAAGTGCACCGCCTCCACCTAGACCCCATAATACTCGTTTTGCGGGTTCAATTCTTCTAGGTAAGAGAGAGTACATATAAACAAAAGATACAGCAAACCATACTATAGTTGCTAATCCAGTTATCATAAAATTCCTAATCCACATTTTTGTCTCCTTTAATTCCCTATATATACTAATAATAGATAATTTTTAAAATAAAACAAGAAAAATAAGAAAATCCCTACAAGATTTTACATCCGTAGGGATTTCTTAAGAGAAATTAATAGAAAATAATTTGCATTAATTAACGAAAAAATTACACATTATATTTAGTCCGAGAAAATTTCTTTTAATATTTTTTATTGTTTTGCTACCTATGTTAATACAACCTTATGAAAAGAAAAAGTCAATACATCGTGCGGATTTTGTGCAAAAAAAATAAGCCGCTTATAAGCTGACTAGGTTTAGTTGTTTATTTGTGCTACTTTGTGAGACTGGATTTTCGCCCAACATTCATTAATATCAACATATACAGACTGATAAGATACATCATTTTCAATATAGTTTTCCTCTTCCATAATTACATTTATGCGGGTATATCTTTTAAATAGAGTTAGTACTCTTTCATGCATAAAGAATGTGCCATATTCGTAATTGTACTCCATTCCTACACGCATCATTTCTTCAAATAAGCTTAACATACAATGACGACTATTCTTCGTAGTAGGTAGTAAGCTTAAATGGTCAATATAAGTAACTACATTATCCTTTCCTTCTAATGAAGGGAAATAAGACAAAAATTTTTGAGATGGTTTTCTGTAACTTCCTGTTCCAACAGGTACTCCATCCTCTAATACAAGAAAAGCACGGCCACCATATAATTCAAATCGTTCGCGTGGATTTCCGATTCTTGTCCAATTCGTATTAAACGTTTCCCAAAATAAATTCCAGTCTTGCTCTGATTGAACCTCTTTTACAGTAATACTCGATAACACTCTTTCAACCTCCATAATACTTTTTTGTATATAAAAAATAAGCCAGCCGAAGCTGACTTAGATTTACCGGGATATTATTTCAACTTTAGAACTTGTCCAATGCTTAAAACATCAGACTTTAAGCCATTGATAGACTTAAGTTTATCTACAGTTGTTTTATGATCATTTGCAATGCTCCAAAGAGTATCACCTTTTACAACTTTATAAGTTACAGGAGTAGCGGGTGCTACAGTTTTACCTGTTAAAGCATGAACAATAGCATTACATGCCTTAGCGATACCACCAGAAGCCATTAGTTTCTTCATATCATCAGCACTATCAATGAAAGCTACTTCAATTAAGATAGAAGAAGCATTTGTGCTGTTAAGAAAACCAATGTTTTTCGCTTCTTTCGGCCCACGATCATCTGTGCCTAACTTAGCAGAAAGTTCTTTTGAAACTTTAGCGGCAAGGTCTTTCTGACTGTAGTAAAGAACTTCTGTACCGTGTGATTTACCATTAAAAGCATTCAAGTGAATACTAACATCTAAACGACCATCTTTAGGTAGTTTATTGCAGTTTTTAACGGCATTTCCCCATACTGCAGATTTCGTCTTTCCTACATTGTCAGTACAAACCTTCACAGTCTGACCAACAGATTTAAATTGCTTTTCTAATTCTGCAACAATTGTACGAGCAACTTCATGTTCTTTGTAGCCACATCCGCTTGCTCCCGGAACAATAGCATTATGACCTGCTGTTAATGTAATAAGTTTATAACTCATCGTAGTCATGCACCTCCGATAAAAATTGCACCAAATGATGCAGGACTACGATAACCATTACACTTGTTTAGCTCAATCGTTTACTTATGCTTTTTTGACGAAATCCCCTAAACGCATAGTCACAAGGAATCCTTGTTGTTCTTGAGAAGATTGCTCAATAGATTTAATAGTAGCTTGATGTAAGTTTCCATCTACAAATAAAGCTTCAGTGATTGGAGCTAGCCCTTGTGCTACAATCATGTTTTCTTTGCCTGAAATAGAAACTAGCTTACTTGTAACTGGTCCACCACCAGTAATGTGGAGTTCACTCTTTACCTCGATCCGTTTGCCGACAGATTTTTCCCAAGATGAAGGTGAATGACCAGTGATGAATTGAATTACGGTTTCTGTTTGAGTAAGATTGCCCGCTCCAGCTTGTAAATTACCTACTACTTGCGTTGGTTGCTTCTCTTCTGTTTGAACTCTGATACCTGTTTCTTGAAGTGTTTGTGTAATAACACCAGAAACCATGCCTTGTGCTTGATCCATTACATCTTGACGAGATTGTGGAGTCATAGCTGTTTGAGTACGGATTTCTTCAATTGCTCCGCCCATATCTTTGCTATTAGAACTTACTAATTCTTGATAGCCTTGCGTATAATTCGCTTCTGGATTCGGATTTAGTAATTGATTCGCTTCTTCTGGAGTATAATCTTTATTTAATAACGCTTCAGCAGATGCTACCTCTTGCTTAGCAGCTTCTTGAATCTTAGCAAGTTCAAGTTCTCTTGCTTGGAAAGATTCATCAGTAATTGGCACAAAATCTAATACATTTAAACCTGGTGCTTTTTCATATGCGAAATCTTCTACTTCCCATAGTTGGTCAAATTTAATAACCATCGCTTTACGGCTAGTTTGTGGATCTACTACCATATCAACATCGATTAGCTGTGCTAACCATTTAGAATTACGCATTGCTTCACTTGATAATGTATTTACTCCTGTTGCCATTTGAAACACATCATGCATTAACGCTACTTGTTTAAATTGATCCGCTGGGTTCACAAAGAATCCTAAGCTAATCGCTTGGCCAACCATAGATTTTGCAGCTTCTAAGCTAAACATAGTCTCTGCTTTAGGGTGTAGCGGTAAAGTTAATTCATTTGTTAAAGGAAAATCTTGTGGAACAACACCAAGCGGTACAGTCTGAACGTTTACAGATTGAGTTACAGTTTCAGCAACTGGTGCTTGCTCAACAACTGGTACTTGCTGAACACCTTCAACTGGAGCTGCAGTCTCCGCTTGAACAGTCTCACCAATTACATCTGCATCTAATTTGAATTGAATAAACGTTTTATCTTCTACTTTCTTCATTTCATAATCAAGGATTTTAGCAGAGTAGTTGTTTGGATTAAGTTTTGTATCCTCTTGCACACCAATAACAATCGTTCCACTAGCATTTGTTGTATAGAAACGAGCAATGCTACCCGCAACTGTAATTCCATAATTTTGAGTTAAAACTGCTTCTTTTTGAGTTTCAAATGTTGGAACAAAGTTAGGGTGTAGTAAGAAACTAGCAACCAAGAATGGCTTCTCTTCTTCAACAACCTCTTCTTTTGTTACAACTTCTTCTTTCGGAGCTTCTGTTTCGACTTCTTTCTCTTCTGTCTTAGCGTGAGCAGGAACTTCTCCTTTTTCAAGCAGATTAGTTACGCTCTCTACGATCCAATGGTCCTTCACTAACACTTTTAGATTTTTGTACGTAACGTCTGTATAACGAGCACGAGATTTAGGAACAATTTCGCCAAACGATACAACTTCCACAGAAACAAATCCACCATCTTTTAAATAATTACGAATATTTTCAGGGAATTGTTCAAGTTTAGTTGTTTTAGCAATCGCAACAATTTCATCATCTAAGCATAGTGTTAAATAGAATGAGCGTTTATCACGGTAAATTACACCGCCACGTTCAATAATTGTTCCCATATGTTTTTCATTTGTTGGAGAAATTAAACCGAATGTTTCTACATATACTTTTTCATTTTCTAATTCCACTTCTTCGGCTGCATCAGTTAATGTTTCCTCTTCAATAGATGTTTCAACTACAACCGCTGGAGTTTCCACAGGAACTTCTACCTTTGTTTCCTCTACTTGAGGAAGTGTTTCTTTTGGTAATTCTACTACTGGAAGAACTGGCTCCACTGGAAGAACTGTTTCTGTTGGTAGACTCATTTCTTCTTGGACAGTTTCTATTACCTCTTGTTGAACAGGTTGAGCCTCTTCAATTTGAGTAGCAGATTGTGTTTCTTCTACATATGTAGCACTTAAATCATTAGATGCTTCTTTATGAGCTGGTAAAATAACATCTTCTTGAATTGGTTGAGGTTGAATAGCTGATGTTTCGACTTCTTCCACTTCAACTTCTTCAACTACTGCATTTGGAAATTCAACATGCAAAGTTTCTTCATTTGTTTCTTGATTGTTTTCTGGTAGTTCAACGTTCGGGAACTCTACAGCTCCACCAGTAAATGTATCTAAATATTTGTGGATAGCGGATAAAATGCTTTGTTTTACCTCTACATTGTCCTCGATATTTACTCTTTTCAATAAAGTGTTTAATTGTTCTACGTTCATCATTAATAATCTCTCCCTTTTTAATAATTGAAATTTTTCATAAATACTTTCAACAGTTGTCAAACCCGTCTTGCTCCTCTCACGTTCAAAATCGATGTTTCGAACGTAAGCAGTTCATTCTAAAAAATCAATGGGTGTAACTATTTTTTAGGGCTATTTATACAAAAAATTAGGCAAAATAAAAAACACCTCGGCAAAGGTGCTCTTTATTTCAACTAATTTCAAAAAGAGAGAAGGTGGCAGCCTTCAATCTTCTTTATCATTTTTAAATGGTAATAATACTGCCTTACTTGTATGAGTAAGAGCATTAAAATTTGTATAATGGTGATACAACCTTCTATCAGCAAGGATTTGATTCAAGTATCCCATTGTGATTAGAGCGGCCATTTCATTTGATTGCATACGCTGAGGTTGTGAAACGATATTTTGTCCACAACTTTGAGAAGGTAAAAGACTTTCATTGTCTTCTAAAATGTCAGGGTACACACTTGCTACTGGAGCAAGAATCGTATCATTATGATGAACTCCACATACACAATGACCTGCATATCCAGAGCGACGTATTTCCTCTTCTGAGCCTTCTTGTAAGATTCCATCTACACCACAATCAATATAAATTAGACTGTCATCTTCTTGGAAATATTCATGCATAATCTTTCGTGAAGCATGATTATCAACTGCTCCAATTAAGACTCTAAACAATTTAGTTTCCAATGGAACAACAAAGTTATCATAGCCAGAAGCAAAACAATTTCTTAATTCTTCTAGGGATTCAACATATTCTTCTCGATGGAAAACAGGAAATTGATAAGCTTTTCCATACCGTTCAGCTAATACCTTTGCTTTGTTCTTACCTATATCTTTTGGGAGAAACGGTTGTCTTTGCAGGTTTTTCTCCTCAACCAAATCTAAATCTACAATTGTATAAGTAAACTCACTATTTACTTCCATTCTATTTAAAGAGGATAACAACTTAGCTAATCGCTGAGTTATGTATCCTCCATTTCCACCGGCTCCTACTTGAACAATATCAAAATGGATTTTTCGTTCAGGATATAACTCCAATGCCTTCATTAACATTTACACTCATCCTTTCTTTGCACCAGAAACAATAGGTACGATTAATTTCTTTTCTTCTTCAACAACCAATTTTGTACGTTCCTTAGACAATTCAGGATAATCTAGTTCTAACCATTCACGAACTTGTTCCAAAGTCATGTTATCCTCTGGTGGATTATCTTGATTACCTGCATAAGCAATGTTCCATGATGTATCTACTCTTAAAAGCGGTTTTGGGGTTGCTGGTTTCTTTGCCGGAGTTTTTTCTTTTTTAGAAGAAACATTACCCTTTGTATCCTTCGGCTTTTCTTCTGTCTTACCGGCTTCCGCTTTTGCTTTTATACGTTCCTCTAAGCCTTGTACTAATTTTTGAGCAGCCTTAGTTTTGTCTTCCGCTGTATTTACCGTTTCTTTTTTCTCTTCAGTTGCTGGAGTTGCAAATGGATCTGCTACTGTAGACGGTGTAGCATCTGCAAATGGATCTGATACAGAATTAGAAGTTACATTAGCAAATGGATTATTACCTGTAGGTAAATTAAATAAGTTGTTAGCGTTAGATTGCTCTGGTGCAGTGAATAAGCCATTAGTAGTTGAATTAGCAATATTAGTGAATAAGTCAGTAGTTTGGTTTTTTTTTCAGTCATGTTAAATACCTTCTCTCAGTTTTTTAGTTTAGTTGAAAAATCTATTTACGTAGCTTGCAACAATATCTTTAGCGCAACGGCGTTTTGGCTCATGTAACTTTGTATAATCAAAACGGGGCTTACCTTGCGTTTCTTCAAAAATTTGTCGCAAAGGTAAACCCCATTTATTTACATCTTTTAAGTTGTAATAATGATCTGTAATATCCGCTGCCATCCAGTTATGAACAAACGATGTCATCTGTGCTAAATCCTGCAATTCACTCATAAAGAAAAAGCACATTTCCCCGTCACCTTGAACATGAGAAAATGGGAAACGGTATAGCTTAGTTGTGTCTCGAAACACTTTATCTTTAAAAGCAAAGCATTTTTTATTCGTTATTCTATATCCATTGTTAGTAGGAGCAAATGTAAAAACAAACAACAAGTTTGGAAAAGGAACTTTTTTATACGGTTTGTTGTGGTAGGTAATATCAAACCTACCTTCTTTTTGCTCCATAAATAAAACAACTTGACCATCCGGTAGCGCCATATACTTAACTGTACCTTTTGGAAGTGCAGGTGATTCAAATACAGGTACTTCAGGTTTCTTAACATCTCGCTTTACTTCCTTATAACAGTTTCTTTGAAGAAATTCGAATAACGTATTATGGTCTATATCCCATGAACGTTTAGTTCCATTTACTTCGTATTCAATGTGTGGTAATTGTGTATCTCCAAGAGTAATTTTAATCATGCTACTATTTCTCCCCTCTCATCTTTCGCCAGTAATGCAATGTAATCATTTAGTTTCTTTAGTTCTAATAAAAATTCAACCGTTTCTTCTAGGGAAATTCCCGTTTCCTCTTGTATTCCGATTATGAAAGTAGCTGGTTGGTTTGCAAAATCCCTAATGTAACCCTCTCCGCTATTTGATAATTCTGAGGTAGGTAAATGAACAAATTCAATCAAGTTTCCATCACCCACTACATTGTCTTGTACGATATCAAAACCTTCTATAAATGTAGGGTATTTTGGATGATTAATATACTTCATTAATTCAGGAATATGGATAGCGCCGATGATTTGATAATTCCAACCGTTAACATACTCGTCATGTACATCATAAGGAACCTCTACCCAATCAAAATGAAACTCAAAGAATAGTTCCATAGTTTCTAGTATGTAAGGATAGTCAAGTTCTGTTGTTTCTTCGTCAACATAAGCATGTAAAAACTCAATGAATCTTTCATCTTCAATACCATGATCCTTGGCTAATATCTGAATAAAAAAGGTTTTCCTCGCTTTTAATGTAGATCCCATCAACATACCGACTTCAACCTCCGATTTTTGATTTCATTAATTAATTCCTTGTATAAATCAAAATAATTTAATGCAAATTTTTCGAACGCAAAAAAATAATCAGGCCCATATTCATAAGGGGTCATAAATTCATAATCAAAAGTAATAACATAAGTGAATTCCATTTCCTTTAAATAAAGACTATGTTCCGGCTTCTTACCTGTACTAGTGGTATAGTCAGAAAAAAGCTCCCCGAAAGTCATTGTATTGTCTGGTAACTCATCCATTAATGAAGACATACGTATCATCCAATTTTGCTGTTCTTCCTTATCAAACAAGTAAAGATAATCATGTAAAAGGCCAAAATGAAATACAGCTAAAACATCCATTGTGTATTCATTAACAACATCGTGTATGACTTCCCCTATAACTTTTTCGAAGTCTTCTTTTGCGTAATCTACATAAAGGGCATCACACATTGTACCCACTGCACCAGGAATGAGATCTCCAAAAAAATCATCACGGTAACATAAGGCATACTCTTCGCCAAGCACCCTACTAGGTTCTTCACTTAATAAGTTAATTTTTTCATGGCATTTTTTATAGCATTGATATTGGAACTTATTCTTAACATATAAGGAAGGATATTGTATGCTCATATGAAGTCAGACTCCTCATCTAAATGTTCTTTTAATACAGAAGCTTGTTTTTCTACGCCCAAACTTCTACCAAATTCATAATAGTAATCACGACCTGTAGAAGCATGTGGTCCATTCACTGTATCTTCAAGATCCTCATCTATATTCTCATAAGCATATTGTAAAATTTGAGTTTCGTAGCGGTTCATCATTTCATCTGGAAGAAAGCCTTTTGAAAATAAAACCTTATAAATCTCTGCAATTTGATAATACTCATTCATCCAGTCTTCAGGAACTTTTTTATCGTAATTAGCTTCTAATGTATCAATAAGCGATTTAACATTTACTTTCTCAGTAGGTACTCTCTCAACGCCAGATATTTTCAATTGATCTAATCCATGTAATATCGGTTTCAATTTCGTTTCCTCCTTAAAATAAAAAAAGACTTCCAAAGTGGAAGCCTCTCAATGATTTATATTAGCAAGACCAACATATGTTTCATCTGCAAGAGTAGGAATAATTTTCAGACCTTGAAAAGTTACTGTGCTGTCGTAGTGGTAATAACTCGTGTTTCGCATTAACTTGTAATGATCCTCTCGATTTATAAACAGAGCATCTGGTCTAATTCCATATTTGCGGATAAACATGTGTTGCATTTCAAAAATTCGTTCTACAATATCTCTATTATTCTCGCGTTCTCTTTCGCGTTCACGAGCAATATATGCTACTAGGTCATCTTCTTCTTGTTCATTATGAGAAAATGAATTCCCAAGCACATATTCATAATGTGGATGATGTTGATAAACCATTTCATAACGTCTCGATGTATCAGTCTCTATAGAGGTTATTGGGAAAACAGAAGTAGGAATTGTTGTTGCATCCATAATATGTTCACCATTTAATGTGATACGAGCATTATTAAAACTAACACTATCCTCATTAATTGTTAGTCCCTCTATTCTAGATATTTGTCCGTGAGCTTGTATCATATTCCATCAATCCTTTATTCGAAATGAGAAAGGGCGGCAGCCCCTTATAATGTAATTGATGAAAACATAAGCAATAGGAAAATAAATTACAATACCCTGAAATAAAATAGAAACTACAAATAAAAACTAAAAAAATAATACATTTTAGAGGAAAATAACAGATAAACCTAAATTCCCCTAAAATAAAACATAAAAAAATACACTCTACCAGAATGTACTTGTTAGGTAAGTTGGACTTGTGTTAAACCATAGGTTCAAATTTATTTAATGACCAACTTCTATTAGTAAACCAAAGTTGAACTAATTACCGCTTGCTATAAGATATGCTTCAATTGCTTTAACAAATCTTTCAGCATTATCATCATAAGTAAGTTTGATTTTATTCTCCTTACAATACAGATTAATAAATCTGTAAATATCATCTGCTTGAGACCTTACACGATGATTAACCTCTTCAAGAGTTGTATGACTAGCATTAACAGTCATCGGTTACCTCCTCTTTAATTCACTATCTTTTCCCCGCCATATAATTCATACTCATAAGAGCCTGTGAATTTTTCACCCGAAAAATCCACTACAGTTATAAACCGAATGGATGGATAATCTTCTCTTATTTGATTGTAAATCTCATCCTTCGAAGAATAATGTTTATGACCGAGATATCCTGGCGTAGATTTGAGATGTATCTCTCCTCTACCGTTGTCTAATTCATAAACCGTATAATACAGCTTTCTCACATTCTTAGCGGAGTCTTTATAACGAAAACGATAGCAGTTATCTACTACATACGTTTCAATACCGTACTTCTCTAATTGTTCAATGTTTTGCTCCATAGGAAGCCCAATCCAACTAGCTACAAGATGTTGATAAAAATATAAGTCCGCTTCGTAATTCATGGATATTTTAACCGCTTCCAATAAATCCTCTGTTGGTATTACTCTTTTAGGATGATAACTTTCCTGCATATAATACATAATAATTCTCTCCCCAATATTATATTTCTATATATAAATACATCATTTTTTCTTTTTCTTTTTACGTGGTAAACCGTATTTATCAGATTGTGCTAGACAACCTTTTGTAACTTTTCTTAAGTCTGCATCTGACATTTTTATTCTAATTGCCATGTGAATCGCCTCCTGATTCCCCAGTATGTCCAATATAAAAAATATTATACATACTCTCCCCTACCCTTTCATATCTTGTTAAAAGTGTTAGACACTTAGAAAGTGTCGTAGACTTAAAGTTTGATTTTTGGAGGGAAAACGAATGGGTGAGGTAAGAGAGAGGAAGGTCAGAAGTGATAAAAAAATTTCAATCAAACCAACTATCGATCTCGAACTTTATGAATGTGTTTCACGAATCCATTACATTACAACTACACCGCTTAAAGATGTTGGCGAATTAATCTGTAAAAAAGGATTATATTCTAAGAAAGTAATGGATCATTTATCGAAGTATTTCCGAAAAAACATTACGTGTAATGGCATAGCTTATATTGGTGATCCAACACTCATGTCCGAAAGGTCGAAGAAGAGAAAAGCTAGTGAAACAACAAGAATTGATATTCGCTTTACTCAAAAAGTTGCTGAACAAATTAAGGACTTAGCCTATGCTCTTGATCGCACCCCTTCAACTGCAGTTGCAATGCTTTTAGAAGCTTCCATTAAAAATACCGACGTTGTTGAAGAATATATCGGTAGCTTTGTGGAAGAGGTACTCGATAAAAACCGCAAAAAACAACTTAAAGAGGTTCTCCACTATATAAATAATGACAATCCATATAAGAGCGAAGATGAAATTTTAACCTTCTCACAGCTAATTAGTCATATCTTAGACGATGCTATAGATAAAACAGTTAACGCAAGAATTGCGATTAGTGATTGGCTCGATAGAATGGTGGATGATGATGGAGAAGATTAATGACTCGTCTTCTCTCTTCCCCAATACTTATCAGGGCCTTGTAATAATTCTTCGATGCACTGTTCAAATTCACCATCTTTTATGATTCTTCTAAATGAAACGGATTCAAAGTCTTGAATTCGGCCATCCTCATGTTTCCAGCATGTCCACCATTCGTCTCCTGCATTCACTTGATTTACAAATAATAGCTGTTTATATGCAAAAGCGGTACGAATAGACCAATTTTCTTGAGCAAATTTTTCTTTTAATTCTTCAATCGTTTGTACTATTGTTAAAAGGTAAGGCGAATCAATGTCATAGGAGACATCATCTTCAAAATCAACCCCACCAATTTTAAGCCAAGGATTCTGTTGGCATTTTCTGAATACTTCCTGCTCTGTATAATAAGGTGCCTCTAAAATGAAATTATTCATAACAACTCCTCCTACATAATAAAAAGAGAGTAGGAATCTACTCTCTTTCAGATACTTGTTTCTATTTTTTTTGCTTCACTTAATATATAGTCTAAGTTAACTTCTCTTTGTCTAGAGTCCCTCATATCGTGTAAATTATATTGCACAGCAAGAGCTGCTTCATAATCATTTTGTAATAGCTTTATTTCCCTCTTCGTTGAAAATCTAATAAGATGAAGTGTAATAGTGATAAAGGGAAACAAAAACAGAACCAGTGTGAAGTGTACAGGTGGTATTAATGAAAAAATGATATCAGGAACTGTAAGCATCCAACTAAATACAAGAGCTACAAATGAACCCTCAATAAATTTTTGATTTCTCTGGGTACGGTAAGATAACCCCCTTAAATATTGAGTATTTTTCTCTAAATCTGCTAATATTTGATCTAAGTCTAATGGCGATTGGTTTTTATTTATATCAATCATACTAATCACTCCTACCAATATCTGATTTTAATCCTTTTAGATTTAGGTGTAAATTAGATTAGTGAAAATTCCTATGAAAAAAGAGCAGGGAATCCCTACTCTTCCTTGAACCCCCATTTAGCAGTAAAAAGAAGTACATTCTTGAAATCTTTCAAATGTGACTCTTCTTCGTCTAGTTCATCAAGAATTTTTATCCCTTCTGTTGCATGAGTGATTTTAAGCCAACACTTGTCCCACTCATCATCATCCATACTAAAGTTATCAGAATTAAGTTCAACAGGTTCCGTGAACTCTTTGAGTCTATGTTGATAGTAATTGCAAGTTGCTGCAAAAAATTCATTAGAAAGGATTAAAGCCACTGGACCATATCCGAAAGAAATTGTATCAGAAGTCCAGTCTGAGAATCCATCCATCATATAAACACCGTAACCTTCTTCCTCACTACAGTCCTGAAGGATAATTAACTCATTTCTTCTATCTTCCGTTTCAACGCCACCTGCATATAGGTGACGTTCATCAATAACTTTCCCCATTATTTATTCCTCCCCTAACCATTCAACTTCATTCATTGGCATATCAAAGTAATTAACCTTATCATCTGGATCAACTGAAAATACATCTGGTGAAGTACCAGGGAACTTTTCTTTAAAAATGTTATAAGCGATTCCTTCTGCCTCTAATCCATAAGCTTGGTCTGTTACTACTTTTGATTCAACAAGGATTTCACCTAATGAAGTAGCAGAGGCTTGATGAACTTCTGTACTAATCACTTCATCATTTCTTGTCCAGTTTTCGCAATCGTCAAAGTAGCAATCAAAGTTTGTTTCTAGACAGATAACAGGGTAGTCATCATAACCAATTAATGTTTCCACTTTAGTTTTAGGATCAATATGGAAAATCTCTGTTGCTAAAGCTGGACCAATAACAGTGTCATATCTACGGTATGGTGCTGTTTGTGTGTCAAGACCTTGTTCGAATTCCGGTAAACTATTCAGAAACGCTCTTAATGGCTCAACATGGTCTTTGTGGATGATCATACAAACCTGTGGAATTAGATAGTGCTCGTCCTCCCACACATCAAAAATCTTATAGTCGCTTTTATTGTCATCAGCGTCTGTAAATTCGCCTGCTTTCGGTAAGTAAATATTGTCTTTAATAAATTGAAGTTTTGAAGTTGTAACCATCTATATCTCTCCCTTTTTAACGTTGATATGTGTAAATTCTTACGCAAAACTGTTCTGCTGCATCTTCGAGTATTTTCTTAACAGCACTCCACTCTCCACCTGCAAGATTACATCCCATATATTTAGGAACACCCAGTTTTAAATTTGTTAAAGAACCAATTCTATTTTGCAGATCCTCTAAGTAGCTGAACAAAGCAGCGTGCAATGCTCCATAATTGGTTTGTTGCTCGTCTCTCCCATAACGGAACTGTCCGTATAAGTTAACTACCTCAATCATTTTGTTCTGTAGTGATAAAACATTTGCATAAGTAAAGTTACCAAGCTTTTCTTCGGGTTTAAGAGGTGAATTGATATCCGCTAAATAAGCTTCTTTATATAATTCCGCTATTTGCTTAGCAAGACCGGCACCCATTTTCCCCTGACAATTGGCTTGGTGGAACATTACATCACAATCACTCTTCAGCAAATCACCTTTTACATCAATAACTAAGCCTAAAGGATTTATTCTTTTAATGGATTTACCTTTTCTCTCTGCATAGGCAACACAATTAGCGGTACCACCTTTACCGGAACCGTTATAAACAGCGATTAATTCATCACAAGTATCTACCAAGTATTCGTTACGTCTTTGCATGAGATAAGGTTTGTAATTTTTTTCGGTACTGGTGTATGTAGTGAAATCAGCTTGGTCTGTTATCTCATTCCAAACTTTTTGTGATTCTTCTGGCCATAATCGCTCTTGTCCAAAGAACGGTATAGCTGCTTCCAAAGCAACAGAAAAACCCTGATTTTTTAATTTAAGAGCAACTTTTGCAAAGATTTGATCTGCGCCTAAAGCCATTCCGCTTATAGCGATGATTCTCTTACCCTGTTTCAAATGGGAAAGTAGATATTCTCGTAGTTTCATTGCAATCGTTAAATTGATCGGGCTCATAAAATCATACCCGCCAATATCTTTTGGTCTATGACCTGTTAAAGCAATTCGAAATGTTTGTTTTGTATTCAAAAACTAACTCCTCCTTTTAAATCAAAAAGAGAAAAGGCGGCAGCCTTTTTGTTTCTTCTTGTGTAGAAACCGTACATATGTTCTTATTTAAACATTATAAAACAAATAGGACGGAAGTAAAACCGTCCCATTGTGCATGTGTATTAAGCTGTATATTGGTGTTTATTAGCTTCAATCTTGTTCCAAATTTCCTTATTGATACGCTTAGGAATAGTAATTGAATTAATAATGAAGTCTTTCTGATTTCGTTGCCAATTCATCTTGCCCTTAATTCCTACCTTGAGAAGCATACCAGCTACTAAACCCTCTTTAACCTGCTCATAATGCGTCGGGAACAGTGTTAAACTACGTTCACCTTCTAATGTATCTACCTTTAAGAATGCCATGTTATCGCCTTTCTTAGTACGTATAACGCGTGCTTCTACAAGAGATACCATAGTAAAGTGAGTAGCGTCATCTAATCCTTCCCAATCCGTAGGCTCTGCTATCCTTGAAAGAACATGACCTGTTACATATAAACCAAGCACTTCACGTTCTTTTTCGAATTTTAAGCGGTCAGAATACTTAGTGATGGCTTCAATAAGTTCCTTATCTGGTGCTTCTCCACGGAGATTAAGCAAATAGGCCATGTGTTCAAAGCGATTATTCGTAATACCATCTAATAACGTATCGAAGGTACCGCTATAACATAATGCAGTTAAAGCCTTCTTATTCATATTCTTCTTAGGAATACGTTCTAATACGTCTTCAACAGAAGTAAATGAACCACCGACTTGTTTATAATCAATGATTGTAGAAGGCTCATTTTCCTCAGTTAATTCAACTAGATTACCTTCTTCATCACGAAATAGAGGTATATCTCTAACTTTACGTTCTTCAAGAATCGCTTCTACTGTAGCAACTCCTAGACCTTTAATAGCACCTAGACCAAAGCGGATCGCTCTTTCACCATCAATTCTAAAACCTTCTTCAGAGCGGTTAATATCTGGTGGCAATACTTCCATTCCCATATCTCTTGCTACTTTTGCATACTTAATTACCTTGTCTTCTTCTGTATAGAAAACTTGAAGTACAGCAGTCATGTATTCAATAGGATAATTTGCTTTAAGATAAGCAGTTTGATACGCAATAAATGCATAGCAAGCGGCATGAGATAAGTTAAAGCCATAACCGGCGAATGGACGAATATCGTTACTTACTTTTTCAGCAATATCAGAAGGTATATTATTAGCAATCATTCGAGAATATAACTCTTTTAGAGCTGGCTCTAAGATTTCTACTTTCTTTTTCGGATGTTATTAACCTGTAGCTTTTTATCTACAGCTCTGGAGGTTTCCCTCATTTTCATCGGTTGGTCAATTCCAACCCAGCCTAGCATACATTTTTACCCTTCTACTTTCGTAGCGTGGAAGATAGCGGGCACTCTTGGAGGGATTATTGCTTCCATTTCGCTCACCCTCTATGCGTTACGGTACTGACTGGTGAATCAGTTACCTCGGTATTAACATATTGTAATAAATGCATATTGTCTTCGAATTTTTGTTTTTTTCGTGTTAAATAGATATTGGCATCCTTGTATAAGTAATTATATAAGTTAAACAAATCTTTCTTTCTTGAAATGCTTATAAAACTTACACCTGGCTTGTCGTATACTTTTGTTTTACTTATGCCTATTGATTCAATTAAACGTTGTTGAAATTGTGCACATGCTAAGTGTGTACCGTAAAAAGCTGCTCTGAGAACAGGTTTCCCTCTTACCATAGTAACAAAAATACTGCCATCTCCATCAAACAAACCCCTAAATAAATGGGGTACTAAATCTTCTCTTATTTGAGGGATATATGTAATATTTGTTTTATTGGGTACAACACCGTATTTTTCAAGATCTTCAACCATTTCCGAGCAATGAAATCGTATATAGGCTTCTTTTCGATTTGACACTTTTACTTTTTCGTATTCAAAGCCTAATAAAAGTGCAAAATAATCTAGGATATACTTATCTTTTTCCTGAATCATAATTCCAATTGATGTTTTATTACTATGAACGACAATAGAACCATCAGTTATCATAAATCCTAGGTAATAAGCCTTTTCTTCTGAATCAATAGTTTTAAAGAAATTAGGAACCTTTATAGCAGCTGGTATCCCCCCTGCTCTAAGTTGCTCTCCATGTCTTCGAACAATATTTGCTACAGTGTTAGCATCCACACCATATTCAGAGCCAACATCAGCAGTAGTCCGGCCTTCTAAATAAGCTTTTACAATTTCTTTTTCTGTATCGTCATTAAATATTCGACGGTCATTTCTAGCTTTCAAGCCCATCTTTACAAGGTTTCTACCCACAGTACCATCATGTATGCCCATCTGGTTTGCAATTTGAACTGTATTATAGCCTTCCTCAAAAAGATTAAGAATTTGTTGTTTTTGTTCATCATTTAAAGCTCTTCCAGCTGGTTTTATTCCATTTCTTTTTAATACACGACCCACGATATTATCATTTAAGCCTAATTCTTCTCCAATTCGAATTGTATTTAATCCATTTTTATGAAGTTGTAAAATCTTAAGATCACGTTCTCTATAAAGTCTCTCGTATTTTTCTTTAGGAAAGCCCATTCTTGTCCTCCTTTAGAATCAATACGCATTATTACAATTTAGTCTTCACCGATTTTGTCCGCTCATATACTAATAGGTTCACCACTTCCCTATTAGACGGCAATTAATTTACCAACAGCCTTACGAAGTACGTCCGCTTCCCCCATGCTGTATCCAGCCATTTGTTTACTGATCTCCATCACCTGCTCTTGATAAACCAAGAAACCATAAGTAACAGCAGTAATACTATCGTAAATAGGATGAATTTTAGGAACTTCCTCATGTCCGTTCTTTCTAGCTATATAACCCGGAATTTTCTCCATAGGCCCCGGACGATAAAGCGCAACACCGGCAACTAAATCATCGAAGTTAACACTATTCATACCAGCAAACATTTTCTTCATTCCATCTGATTCAACCTGGAATAAAGCATCTGTTTCCCCACGACGAATCATTTCGAAAGTAGCATGGTCATCAGGAATAAGATTATCAACATCGATCAAGTAACCGTGTCGTTTCTCAACCATGCGACGGCATATTTCTACTACTGATAAGTTTTTAAGCCCTAAGAAATCGAACTTAATGTATCCTTTAGCTTCTAGCGTTGGACCATCATAACCAGCTACACGTTCATCTTCTTTACCACGAATAAGAGCAACCTCTTCTGTGATTGGGTCTGGTGTAATAAGCATTCCACAAGCATGTACGCCTTGTGTACGGGGCATACTTTCTACTTCTAGTGCTAACTCAAATAAGCGTGGATATCTTTTAGAATAGTCTTGTACTTCCCTTATCTCTTCAAGAGCCTCAGAAATAGGCATAACTTTACCTTGATGAGAAGGAATATGTTTGTTTAAGGCATTGATTTCATTGTGGTCAATACCTAAAGCTCTACCAATATCCTTTAATGCTGATTTAGTTGATAGCGTTCCAAACGTTGCAATTTGAGCTACCTTGTCCGCGCCATACTTCTTTGTTACGTATTCAATTACTTCATGACGTCTTAAGTAATCAAAGTCAGTATCAATATCAGGGAAGCCAGGGCGTTCAGGGTTAATGAAACGTTCAAATAGTAGGTTGTATCTGATAGGATCTAAGTTTGTTATACCTGTTACATAAGCAACTAAAGAACCTGCAGCTGATCCACGACCAGGGCCCACAAGAATACCGTTACGTTTTGCAAAATTGATATAATCCCATACGATTAGCATATAGGCACTAATTTTCTTCTTAGCAATAACGCTCAATTCGTAGTCCAATCGCTTTTTATAGGTACTAAATAATTGATAAAAATTCCTACCAATAAATTGTCCTTCAGCAAGCTTCTCCATTAGCCCCTTATTCGCAATGTATGATAAATAAGTATCAAAATCATAATCTTTTGGAACTTCAAATTCAGGATACTTAATATCTCCAGCGTCTAAATTTACATGACAAGAATGAGCAATCTTATAAGCATTCTCTAACGCTTCTGGAGGCATACCCATTTGTAACATCTCTTCAGCAGAATAAAAGATACAATGCTCGTACACATCGATATCAGATTCATCGTCGTCTTTACCTTTATTAATAGAGGTAATAGCTTTATGAACAGGACGATCTTCTGGACGTAGCATATGTGCATCAGAGGTAGCAACTAATGGAACACCTAATTCCTTTGACCATTCCATTAAAATACGATTAACAAATTGTTGATCTTCCATTGTGCTAGGTTGTATTTCTAAATAGAATTCATCAAAGCAACGCTGATAGAATTTAATGTGGTTTTTAGCTACGCGGAACTTACCTTTACGAATTAATTGAGGGATAGTACCACCTAAGCAACTGCTAGTAGCAATAATACCTTTTCCATACTTTTTAATATCGCCATAGTCCACGCGCGGTTTCCCATAGAACCCTTCAATTGAACCTATAGTTGTTAACTTAAGAAGGTTTTTGTAACCTTCATTGTTTTTTGCAATCATAAGTAAGTGAGCTATTCTAGGTGACCATTCAAATAAACGCTTCTGTCGGTCATCTTGCTTACCAGACAAATGCCAACGGTGTGATTTTTTAAGTGAATTAAAATACTCTGGGTCTTTATCATGTAATGCAGCTAAAAAGGCAATATGTTCAGGTTTACTTGCTTTGCCTCTTGTAAAAGAATCCTTTTGTTTCTTTTCAAATGCCACATAACCTTCATTTTTTAAGGCTTCTAGTTCTTCTTTAGTTCTATAAGCAACATCTGTGTAGTTGATTCTATCAAAATCTGCTTTTTTCCACTCTTTTTTAGGAGAAATATACCCTTCCATCCCTAAAACCGGGTGCAAACCTGCTTTTTTACACTTTTGATAAAACTGAATGTGAGCAAAACATGTTCCATGATCACTCACACCAATCGTATCCATGCCAAACTCTTTTGCTAACTTTATCATTGGATCTATTCGACAGAATCCATCCAACAAACTTCCTTCAGGTGTATGAAGGTGAAGGTGTGCGAAAGGTACGGTCATAAAGCAACCTCCCCTTTATTTAGTAACTACCCCAAGTTGTTCTTGGTTTCCCTAAGTGATCGCTAGTACGTTCAATTTCATGCATAAAACGTTTGATATGTTCTAAACCGTCTTGCACTTGCTTTTGATGTGTATCAATACGGTGAGCGATTGTACGAACATGATGTGGTTGAGGTGGGTGAGGTGAATTTGACATTTCAATCAATTCTTTCTCAATAGCATCGAAGCCTGTTACTGCTGAGTTTAAAATATCAACAGCAAACGCCGCCTTATCCGCTGTGTGTTCAATTTTCATGGCTGCATGTTTTGTTGGTGAAGTACTCCAATCAGTCATATAATTTGGTGTGCTTCCAACTGGTGGTGTGAAATCGTTGTATCCCATAATAGTGCCCCCTTAAGCCTGAAACTTATCTGTTAATGCATCGATTGTATCTGTAAGTCTGTCGATGTCATCTGTTTTTTCGTCGATTTCGTCCGTTAATTTATCAACATCTTTAATGTTCTTTTGAACTTCATTTAAGTTGTCGATAGCGCCTAATACCTTAGACATAACTTCTTGAGCAATAGATTGAACCAATACTTGAACATGATCCGGTGCATTTAAACCTACTTGCTCAACTAAACGGTCAATTAATGGCTTGATTTGAGATAATGTTCTTGTTGAACTTGTTAACTCACGGCCACAGCTATTAAGCTCTGAATCGATACGAACTAATAAGTTATCAATCTCGTTTTGAGTGATAGCATCAATTTTGTGAATTACTTTATCAATTTCATTGCCTTTTTCACGCATTTTTCGGTTGCTTTTGAACATTTGAATATCCTCCTGATGATGTTTCTTCATGATGAATGTAAAAGCGGGATAACAGTAACCCCGCTCCTTATTTTGTAATTAAGAAAGGGCTGGAACTGTTACTCCGTCGATTACTCTGAAGGATAATTGATAACCTCTAGAAGCAACTACGTAAGACGCAAGTTCTGTCATAATATAAGCGGTATAGTCAGCTTTGTATTCTACAAGATCTTCAATACCACGCTCTGCTGCTTTTGCATAGAAATCGTCTCTAAAGCCAATTTCATAGTAAATGATAGCGGTATGATTGATGTCGAAAATATCTTTGATGTCGCCATCTTCAACGATGTCGTCAACCATTTCGTCAAGAATATCTTGAATATCCGTTTCAAAGAACTCTTCTTCTGTATCTTCTTCATCTTCTTGGTATTGCTCTTCTACCTGCTCACGAATTAGAGAAGTTAGATTTTGTAGAGTTACTTGCCCACGAATTAGTTCGCCAAGATCAACAGCATCTTCAATAGGCTCAGCTGTAGCTGTGTAATCAAAGAAACGAGCACGAATACTTTCAGTTAACTCTTGTTGTTGAACTTGTTCACGGATTTGTTCAGATAGCTTCTTAGCAGTGATTTGGTTAGACAGAAGTTGAGATAGAGAAGATACTTCTTCTTCATTCACTTTCTCTTCCTCTTCCTTGCTCTCTGCACCAATAGCCTCAAAAATTGTATCCGCTAGCTTACCTAGTAATACTCTTGTTACCTCTTCATAAATTTCTTGTCCTTGAGGGTGAACTTCAAGAAGTTGTAGGATAAATTGTTGTTGTTCTGCATCTGCTCTTGATACTGCATCTGCAATTGCTTCGATGTACTCTTTTGATAAAGCTGCCATGTTGACATTCCTCCTGGGGTAATCAGTGTGTTTGTGTTGATGATACTGGTTTTACATATTGTTCAATACCTGCAATATCAAACACATGAAGCTCCACTCTAGTTGAGAAATGTTTAATTACATTGATGATGTCTTCTTGTGTTTTCAATTTACTTAGGTCTAAGATGTACTTACTTCCTCCAAAGAAGAACTCTTGTACATTAGGTGTTACTTCTTTATCTGATTGAACCAACTCTTCTGGTTCAAGGATTTCTAAAATCAAAGGTTCCATCTCCTCATGTTGACAATGACTTTTGTGATCTATTAGGTTACCGACTATCATCTGTTGTGTTAGTCATACGTTAATCTGTAAGAATCAGTAACCTAAATGGATGACAAAAACCTATGTTTATGACAAACCTTAATCAATACATACACTTTTGGTTAGTTGTCGAGTTGACTTAGATCAAAGGTATACCTACCCTACAAGAGAAAAACATAGTTCTTGCAGGACAGGATAGATATATGACATGCACTTTTGTGTAAGTGTCTGAGATAGTATGAGTCACCGCTGTTTATACAAAGTTTCCTTTCAAGCGAACACATATCAACCCTGCCCAATATGTTTAGTTCACCTGCTACGCTTCCGGAGAAGCCAGGATTCCAACCCGACCTTTTTTGCAAGAGGTAGCCGTCACCTCCTAAGACTCCTTTTCCATGACCAACAGCGGTAATTCACTTGACTAATGAAAAGTACGCTGATTTTATGCAGTGGCTCAGCTAACCTAACCTGTATATTTCGAGTCGTTTTCAGGGCGTACCGACTATTATTCGTTTTAAGACTTTATAAAAACAACCATTTAGCAATGAAAAGTCAATAGGTCAGGAGAAAATAATTATTAAGAGCAACATTTATTTAGCAGAGTCAAATACTCCATCTTTTAATACAATGTCGATAATTTCTTTTAAGGTATTGGGAAGCGGTGCGATTTCATTATTGAAACCATCTTTTGCACTAGGGGAACCTCCGACATATTTAGGGCCCTTTGTAATCTCACCAGTCTCATAAAATAATTCTGCTTTTTCTACATTCCCTGGTACTATCACTAAGGTCTTAAATTGTTGAGAGGAAGGTAGTGTTCCTTGTTTAGTGTAGAAATAAATTGTTAAGCGTTTCCTTGAACCATTAGGACTATTAAGCAAGTATTCAACATTAAGTTGTTCTGCAATTGCCTTTGCGATTGGTTCAACTAATTCAAAAATCCACTGAGGCGCATGTAAACCCACAGCATCCCTTTTACGGTCTCTCCATTGTTGAAGTTGTTCTTCTAGCATTGCTATTTCAACATCAGCTCTAGATTCAGCTTCCCTAGCTTCCTTCCAACTTTTAAGATAATTACTTTTAATTTGGTCTAACATAATAATTCCTCCTTAATAAAAAAAGGAAGACGTCATTTAAACGTCTTCCTCATCTCTAGTTGAGTGTTAAATTATGCTACTTCTTCGTGTTTGTAAGAGGCAGGTAAGATTCCTTTGCTGATTAGTAGGTCAGCATCAGCTTGTGTGTTTGGTACATATCCTTTTTCAAGAGAGCTAGTAATTGTTTTGCCATTAGCTGTCCAGCATTGTACAATTCCCCAGATTCCAATAGTAATAGGATTTAAGAATACCCATTTTGCTACTTCAGACCATTGACCTCTGAACATTGCAACCCATCCACCGAAGAAGAATGTTGTCCAACTAAAGCCAACCTTATGTTGTTTAATCACCTGTGATTGTTTGTGTGTTAATGTAACTTGTGCCATGTTTACTCCTCCAAAAATACATTTATTTTTATATGTAATTCAGTAACCTGATTACCTTACAATTTTTCGCTCACAAAATAAGAAGGCGCATACCACGCCTCCCTTAATCTATAACTTATAAATAGATTTCACTAAGACACGAAACGGATCGTTTTCACGAATAATTTTAATAATCCCACCAGCTTTAGATTCAAACGTACATTCCTTTTCTGGTGAGTACAAAACTCCCCGCGCAATTACAATATCTCCTATTTTAGCATGAAGATTGTCCCAAAAGATAGAGGGGATTACAATTAATATTTCTCCTACTTCATCGTCTAATGTTACATAAACAATTCGATCATTTAGATTGTCATGCATTTTCCCCGTATCTACGACATACTTTACTCGTCCACCACATGTAACCTCATCTCGTTGCTTTCCATGCATTTGAAAACTTTGAGAAAATCCAGTAACGTGAGGTTTAAGTGTTTCAATAAATTGCTTAATTTGTTGCGCTCTTTCTTTTTCTGTTAATGGCACACTTTTTCGCCCCTTTCATGAATGTCCATAAGTTGATTAACAAGTGCGTCGGTGACTTTATTAAGTTCTCGTGGTATATGCTTCAACTCAGCATTCGAAAAAGATGTCAACCTTTCTTGCAACTCCTGTACATAATCCTGATAAATGTGTTGATTAGGTAGGTTTTTTAAGTGCTTAACAATGGAATCACAATCTGTTAAAAAGACAATTTTGTCGGCTTTTACTTGGTATTTCTCAACAAATTGCAAAGCTCTAAGTATTCCATTATATTCAGCAAGGGTTGAATTAACCTCTATATTTCCCCCATTGGGAAGGGTGATTCTATCGCCTATAAATTCACCACCATGCTTTATTATTTTTTTATCACCATAGATAGTGAAAGCACTGGCTGATAAAGGTTTAAGATTAGGATCGTGGTTGTTACGCACTCCTCCATCCGAAAAGACAAAAACAGTTTCATATTTAGTTTGAAATATCTTTCTTGTTTTTAAGTCCTCTAATAATGCGCCTACATCATATCCATTTACTTTCAATTGTTTCAATAAAGAATCTTGCTTTGTGGAAATTTCCTTCGCTTTGCTGTGATTACCGCTATTCACATGCTCATAAAACGAAAAAAACAGATGACTAAAATCATTAGCCATCTGCTCATTTATATTAAGCAACACTTGTTTGCTCCCCATTGGTAGCATTAAGGAATCGTTTAATTTCATTTTCTTTATTAAGGAACGTGCGGTAAGTTCCCTTTTGAGTATCAAAGGTCACAGCAAAGTGCGTTAAACCAGGCAATTCTTCATTATCCACCTTAGCGGTAAGAAGAATATTTGCAAAGTTAAACAAGATATTGGCAGCGGTGATATTCGTCATAATGTTTTGCGGATGTGACACGGCTGCTTCATCACAACTTAATTCTGTTGGTAGCTTATCACCTCCTTCAAGTATCTCAGGGAACATTTCAGGTGCAGTAGGTGTACAGAACATACGGTTATTTTCGTAACCAACAAGTGACGAATAAAACGTTTTTCCTGGTGTAAACCCACACACTACTTGTCCATTTAAGAATTCGTTCCCACTGCTTAGTGAATAAACTCCTTTAAGCTTTTGTTTTAGAACTTCAACAGCTTCATGAATAAAAACACGAGTTTTGTTGTTATCGACGCAATCAACAAGAACAGGGATTTGATCATTTTTTAAATCACAAACCGAAAGTACAATATCAACTAGCATTTCAGTACTTGTTACGTATTGATCTAGGTATTGGATATTGGTACTAAAAGCTACGCCGTATCGTGTTGCTAATACTTCAGCTTTGTTCTTATCCAGATCCTTTTCTATGAAGTTTTGTCTATTGAGATTGGATAAACTCACATCATCAGCATCAACAATAATGAGTTTGTGTTCTGGAAGTCGTTCCATTCTACGTAGATTATTTGTAATAGCAATTTGTCTTGCAAGGTTAGGAATGAAGTATCCTCCAGTTCCACCTGCACCTGTAACTACAAACACCTTAGCCATATTGTAAGCGGTGTTTAGCACAAGTGTTGGTTCTAAATTTAATTGCATCATTGACATATTAATTACTCCCTCCTAAATGAAAACTAAAAAAGAAAGGGCGGCAGCCCTCTTTAGTTCTTTTACAACTCTACTGGTCTTACAGCATCTATAGCTGATTCAATAACTTTGCTATAACCTAAACGTGCATATTCTGCAGTAAGATCTAAAATATCATCTACGATATCAAATTTATTTTTCTCATCTTTAAGATCTAGAAATTGAACAATTTCAGCATCTTCAAAATTAGAGTGACTAAATGGTAATCGAGAAGAAGCAGTTCGTTTATATGGATATACATCATCATCAAAAGGTAATTCAGCTTCTAATTGCTCAAGGTGTCCGTTCCGATGTGCCAAATAATCTTTACCCCAATCATATGTCGATTTAAGAGCTACCTCATACTTCTTAGTGTGTTGCTCCATCCATTCTGCTGGATAATCAACTTTAGGAAATGGACCAGGATATAACCCTTCAATCTCCTCAACTAAAGTTTGGTCAGATACGCCTTCTAAATTAGTTTTGATTACCCTTGTTGTAGTTGTAACTACTTGAGGCCAATCAAATAATACAGAAGGACAAATTTTCTTTTTCACATCTCCACATACATAACGAAAAGCAAATGCAGGTTGGTCATTCTTGATATGTCCCCATACTCCATAAAATTGCGTAGAGTTTTCATTTGCATCATCTGTTCCGCTAAAGAATGCATTCATAACATGATGTGAATGTGTTTCAGCCAAAACTGCTAAATTATTACGTAACCAATCTACCATTGGGTCTTTATGAAACTCTGAAAGTCCACTTTGGTTAACTTGACGAGGAACGTATACAACTAACTGACCGTCTGATAATAATCCCTTAACAGGTGAATCATCTGAATAAGTGAGCGGTAACGTTTTATTATCTTTGTTCCAGAAAAATAAAAGAGAAGCTTCTGTCTTATCTTTATCATAAACATCCAAGTAAAAACTTAATGCCATCTGAAGATACTTGAATGGGATTTTAGGAATAAGTAAATCCGCTCCTTCTTCCATAACTTCTAAACCAGGGATAGGTTTTTTATAAGATTCAATTAGTGTCTTGAAAATTGCTGTAGGTGTTTTCTCTACACGAAATAACCCGTTAGCTGCTGTCACATAATTAATCTTTTTCAAATTGTCTATGTTGTAGTTGGCATCGTAAGCAAGATACCCGGTCACTTGACCTGCTAGTAGATTTGTAAGATTAAGTGTCATGCTGTTCTCCTTGTTATATAGTTTCTAAGAGAAAGTAGTGGAATAAACTAATTTACACTTAAATAAATTAGATTCCCCTAAAATAAACTAAAAAATATCACTTTCTATTTGAAACCAGTAGATTCAAGGAGAATCTAATATAAAGTTTTAGGATAAATTAATTGATTCCCCTAAAATCTGTTTGATTTTGTTAGATTAATTAAAGATACCAGGTAGGTAATTTCTGATAGCACGTTCAACATTTAATGTTCCTGCTTCCTTCAATGTATCAAATGGGTAAACAAATGTTTCTCCATCTTCTCTGCTCTTTTCTAATAGCTGTTTTGTATGAACCATATGATGAACTGCATTTTCAGTTTGAGTAGTCTCACCGTCAGAGCGATTCCATTCAAACTCCTTCACACGGTTCGATGATAAGTCATAGTTAAATGCTTGACTAAAGAATCGAGAAGGCATGTTTTGTATAGATTTAGACGTTGGTACTTGCGGGAAATCTCTCCCCCAACAAATGCCATGACTTACACCTATGTTTGGATACGGTGCGTGGAGTACTTTGTCTTTAACCGAAAGCAACTCATGTTTTAGCACATACATCATAGAATGTGTTAATCTCTTGCTATTGTCATTTGTTAATACCTCAAAGATCCACAAAAGCGGTGGTACAGGAATAGTCATTCTTTGAGGAATACCACCAGTGTTACCCATACTAAATGTAACTTCACGTTCCATAGGAGGTGTTGTAAGTACATAACCTTCATAATGATTTTTGCGATAGTACTTCACTACTCCCCATTGGGATGGAAGAAGCGGTGTTTCCATTGCTTGTTCTTTCATGAACACTTCCTGTAAGGTTTCAACGTTAGTTTCCTTAACCGAAGTTATGCCCTGTTCGTTGACAACAGTTACAGTCACATTCTCAGGCCCCATAAAAATTGTAGTACTTGGTGATGCCATAATATCTCCTCCTTAAATTTATCCTCGATAGTTATGCATTGTTAAAAGAGCGTCTTGCTTTACAGAGTCACGTTGTCTAAATGAATAGATTGAATATAGTCCTGCTGGTAACTCTAAAGCTCTAAAACACTGATCGATATCTTGTGTAATATGGATACCCATTTCACCACTTGGAAGTTCTTTTAAAGCACCGTAATTACCAGAGGCATCTTTAAGGACAACATAGCGAGTAGAATTTACGGGGTTGCGATTTAGCAGAGAATTATTACAGCTAAGGTTCGTACTTTCAAATTCATAAGTTTGTTCTTCAAGAAAGATAGGCCCCGTCTCAGCTTCATCATCATTTTCTACAAAGTATGAAATTGACGAAATAAACTTTTTAACAAGCTTTTTAGGATCTAATGTGTTGTCCTCTTTAAGGCTGTCTATACTGTTCGTATAGAACTCATTCTCCTCAAAATTAATTGTTTTTAGGGGAATATCCATAGTTTCAACTAATTTCTCGCAAATTCTCATTTCTTTTACTAAGTTTTTAGGTAAAAGTGTTAGAAAGTCCTCGTAAGTTGCTTTGACAAAAAGGTTGTTGTTAATTACATAAGGATTCTCACCATTTAAACTACGCACTGAATCAGTGTTGTGACCTGTGTATTGACCAACACCTAAATAAACCAAATCTTCTGTGCTTGTTGGAGCAACTTCAGAAACGAGGACAGGTTTTGCAATAAAACTAGCATCATCCATATCAGGAGCTGCATACACATGTACAGACATACCTATATGCATAAGTTCATCCATTGTTGGTGTTTTAACAAATACTTTACGATCATTTGATATGCAAAGATTTCTAAGGTCTTCATCTTCTAGAAGAGATACTGGAACTACAATTCTAGTCAGTAATTCTTTAAGTTGATCAATACCAAAACGTTTATATGATTCACGCACTATAGCAGAAAGCTGTTCATTAAAAGCTTCGACTGCTCGTGTGAGGTTGCTATAATCAGCTTGCATATCACGAATCATCTTACGTTCCCCTTGAATATATCTGTATAGGTTTGAGAAATAACTCTGGTCACCATGTTGATAACCTACAGCAAAATTTCGAGAATCTTTAGGTAAAAGCAACTCGTCATTTACCTTGATTTCGTTTCTCGATAAAACTAAATCTCCTTCAGAGTTAGGTTTTGCAATATCTGTAAGACGACTACGGTAATAATAACTACGAAACTTTCTCCAAAAATTAGAGTCATAGTTTTGTAGAAAAGAGTCCCTAAATCTAGAAAGATCTCGGTACTTAATGTACATAGCAATCATTTCTGAAATATCTTCATGCCTAGTTAACTTGAAAGTATCAGCATGAATGTTGTTATTAGTCACTTCTTCATGAACAATTGAATATGATTCCTCAAGTTCCTTAAGAAGCTCATTAGTTACTTCAAAAAAGAACTCCGTAGATTTCTCCAAATCATTAAGCGGAACCTGTTCAAACTTTTGTTCCAAGCGTTCAATCAAGCTACTGAAGCTCTCTGAGTCATCCGACATAGCCAGTTTTAGAGTATGCAAAAGGTTAAAAACAGCAGTTCGGTATTTCACATCAGCTGTGATCATTTAAATTCTCCTTTCATCAGATAAAGTCCATGTCAAAAGAAAAGACGTTTTTTAGTTGGTCAAGATCGTTGATGAAAGAACGATAGTTTCTCATATGTATCGAAGCGTCACGTTCAATACTGTTAATTACATTGCTTCGCTCATTAGTAAGCATGTTATTTAATTCACCAAACGTCATTGGTGCAGTTAACATGCTAGATGTTTCGGTTATATGTGAAGGCCAGAATTCTGCTTCTTGAACATCTTCAAAGCCTTTAATGATTCTTGTTTGTAACGTTTCCTCATCAGTCAAACTAAAAACCCCCAAATAAAACTAAAATAAAACAAAATTTAAGGGAAACCAGTGTAATAAACTAATTTCCCCTAATTTTTAATGTATTGACTTAGAATCTGTTGGATTCTAGTTTTTTGTATTAGATAATGTGAGAGCCTTTTGTGCCAGCTTTAGCTGTGAACACTACAGATCCTTCACCAGTTGTAACAGTAGCCTCTTTTAACTCCGGAAAGTTTTCTGCCATTGCTACCTTTAGTGATTCAATGTTAGTATCTGCAGGTACATCGATTTGTGTATCCCCGTAAATTACTTTTAATTGTTCCATAACGATTCTCCTTCATATTGTCTTATTAAAATTACTTTTTTATGACAACCATTTGTTCTTGAATTTGCAATAGGTTTTGAGTAATTTAATAAAATAATTTTAGAAACCACTAAATATAAACATGTTAGAATCACATAAAAACAACCAGAAAAAACTAAAATCAAACACAAAAAAAGAGACCTTATGATTAGCCGGTTATTCCCAACCAATCAGTACAGGTCCCTTAAATTCAACTTCTTGAGATAATAGTTCAAGGTGTGCAGTTCCGCATAAAGGACAAATTGAAAATAATCCTTCATACTCTGTGCGTGCTTGTGGAATTCCAGCTACATTGATGAATTCATCTAATAGCTCCAGTTCTTCATCACATAAAACACAACTTGAATATGATATCGTTTGATTTCTTTTTTGTTTGATGTGTTTTGAGTAATCCATAGGAATTACTACAAGTTCATAGCTCATTCAATTAATCCTCCCATGATAAAACTTAGTTATCATAATTCGGTTACGCAACGGGATATTTTAAATAGTTAGTCGGCAAGTTTAGCTTGGAGTGCTAACTTTTCTTGAGCGTATAGAAGTGCTTGTTTTGCATACATTTCTTTTTGCTCTTGCTTTCTAACGGATCGAGGTAAGAACATCCTTGCGCCATTAAGACCGTACGCAATTCGATTCCAATCTGTCAAGATGGTTGTTTTTAGCAGTTTGGGGTTTTGTAAGATGACATTGTATGCTTCTCGTAGGGTTAAGTCTTCAAGATCAATTCCTTGTTCAACAAGAAAATCAATTGTACTTCCTCTTTGTGTTAACAGATCATCTAAACCATCATCCGTCAAATGAAGTAAGGCTTGAAACTCCTTAAACGTAAAGCGATCACGGACAATATGTTTGATCGTCGCATCGAGGTTATACTTTGCTAACTTTTCAGCAACTTTTTCACCTTCAGATGTGTTTATTGTATATATTGTGATGTATTGATTCTCCAACAATATTTCCTCCTGGTGTATTTACTCAGCAGTAACATAAACACTTATTTCGAAAAATGCTAGTACTTTTGCTAAAAAAACGAGCAAAATACGAACATTATACGAAAATGTACGATGAATCATCGAAATTCTATAATAATTATTGTTTAAAGATTAATCAGATAAATGACAATCCAGACATTTTTTAGATTATTTTTTAGGGGAAAATAGTTTTTTGTGTTAAAAAAACACAGTAATACCAACGAAAAACGGCATTTTTATGTAAAATGACAAAATTGTCATCAAAAAAATAAAGTATTTTTAGTTGTTAAATGGTTATTGCAATCGCTTTTTATCAGTTGTATGATTAAAACAAGTAAAAAAATCAGAGTATTTACAGATTTGTCAATACCTTTGATTAAAAAAACAAAAAAAAAGATAAAAAAAATCAAAAAAAGAGGCACGATGTTCGCTGCATCGGGCCCGGGGTAATACCTATTAGACTAATCTAATCGTGTTCAAGTTCCATACTTTTTCGCTTCCAAACAAAATTGTATGAAATGAATAGTTTCGATGTGCTTATTTTATCATGAATAATACATAAGTTCAATAGCACACACGGTTTTTCTATCGTTTTTTAGGTATTATCCCCTATTTACTTGATTAATTAGTAGAGGGGATTTTTGTCATGGGGAAAAAACGAATTAATGTTAAAGATGTAGTTAATCAGGAGTTCTATCAATTACCTAAAGTATTTATTTGGGATGAAAAGTATCGCAAAGGATTAAGTGATGGAGCAAAACTCCTGTACATGATTTTGCGTGATCGTTTCAATCTTTCTATACATACAACAAACCAAGATATTCAGAATGGTTCTGATTCACCTACTTATGTAGACGAAGAAGGAAACATTTATTGCATCTTGGATAATGTAGAAATTGCTTTTACATTAAATAAGTCAGTAAAAACAGTTATCGGATTAATGGAAGAACTAATCGAGCTTGAATTAGTAGATAAAGCAGATGGTGGAGCTGGTAAAGCAAATCGAATTTATATGAATGTCCTAGATTCTAGTGGAAGCTCATTAGCAACCTTCCTTGGCGAAAAGGATTACTACAAGCATATACATTCTTGTAAGAAAAAGAAAAAGCAACCTTCCAAAACATTAGAGGAATGTATAGCTATGCAACTTAAGAAACATGACAAAAAAGAGGATAACGACGCGGTTTCTACAGGGGGATGTAAAAGTTACACCCCTGGGGATGTAAAAACTACACCACTAGGGGGTAACGAAACTACACCCCGGGGGGTGAAAGATTTACACCCTAATAAGAATGATCTTAAAGAACTTAAATCTAAAGAGAATTATGTAAGTAATAATGATTTAAGTAATTCTTCTTCTAAAGAAAAAGAGGACAAGCCATTAGAAGAAGAACAACAAGTGCCTTTAGAATTCTCTGTTTATGATAACTATGCTTTGTTAGAAGCTATTAAACCGCTACATGATATTTGTCCTGATAAAAAAGCGTTTAATGTAGTGAGGAAGACGTTAACAGAAGCAAAGGTTGAATCATTCTTTAAATGCGATGTCCTAAATGCTATAGGTTCACATCCACGTAACATGAAGCAATACCAAAACAAAGGTGAGCAAATTAAATATGAGCCAGCATTCTTTGCTAATAGTCTAGTAGACCGTATTCGTTCTAACCAAGCAGCTCGAAAAGCCAAAGTAGAAAGTGAGAAAAAAATGGAACAACCAAAAACTTTTGGTAATATTCCAATCCTTGATATCTTTGACAACTAAATTTTAGGGGGATACACTAAAATCCCCTAAAATAAACTCATTTTCCCCTAAAATAAATTAGTTTTTAATAAAAAAACATAATAAATCACAAAATATCTTAAAAATCTAGTACAAATTATTAGTAATGTATGATATATTATCCTTGTACCAAAGATTACTAATAGAGTTTTTGAGAGGAGTTTCGATGATTTATGGCACTAAATTTAGTATTAGGGGTAGACGCAGGGCTTAACGAAGTTAAGATCGTGGGTCAAAAAGGTGAAACAAAATTCGCATCTGTTATCGCTAGAAAAGCAGAAAATGAGAGAACGTTTAAAGGTAGAATGAGTTTTGAAGAAACTAAGAAAGAAAGCAGATTTGAACTAAGCGTAGATGGAAGAGATTATTATTTAGGTGAACACGCTATATTTATTGACAAGCAGAGTGGTCAACAAAATACTGGTGGTAGTGATGGTACAGGTTCAAAAAATAATAAAAAAGCTTTTATTCGTGCATTAGGTGGTATCTGCTTATACATAGACCACTATGAAAGATTCGAAGATCAAGATATTAACGTGTTTTTAACTTATGGCACACCTGTAAATAGTGCTCAAAGAGACGAAGAATTAGATGAAATTGAAGATCGTTTTAAAAACTATGGCAAACCATTTGCGGTGACTTATAACGGACACAGACTAAATATTACTGTAAAAGATATTATTGTATTGCCAGAGGGTGCGGCTGCTTATTATGCAAAAGAAGATTATGAGGAGCAAGATGTTTATATCATTGATGCTGGTTCTCAAACAATCAACCTTACACATTTAGAGGATGGAACTCCTGTACCTAGTGGATCTACTAACTTAGATGTTGGAGTAGAATATTATAAAGCAACATACCCAAGCAGTACTGCTGAAGTACTAAGTGAGGATATCTTAGATAAAGTTGGCGAACTAAGATGGCCACGAGGTTCTAAAGTTTATATTTGTGGTGGATTTACAAATGTATTACTTCCAGTATTTAATGAAGAAGCACAGGGTAGATTTGAAGCAGAGGTATTAAATCCAGAACTTCCAATCGCAGGTACACGAAAAGTAAAAACGATTGATCCTATCTTTGCTAATGCTACAGGATTGTTCTTCATTGCAACACAAGCTTTCGAAGATTATATAAACGTAGCAAAACCAAAGGTAAAAGGGTGATATAATTGGCTACTAACGACACAAAACGTAAAAAAGGCTCACATAAAACCGTTTATTTCAATGTGAATGATCCTGCGGAATATCAGCTTTATGAATATGCCAGCAAGATTAAAAACTTTAGTGGCTTTATCAAGCGCCTGGTGTATCAAGAAATGGCTAAGCGTAATGGTGCTCTTCCAAATCCATTTGAATTTGGGTTTGGAGAGTTACCACCTATGCAACAGCAAGCAGAATCAACACAATTACCACATTATGCACAACCGACTGCACCTGTTGAAGAGCCGGTTAAGGTTCCAGTTCAGGTGAAGAGCGACAAAGTATCAATAGATTTAAGAGAAAAAGAAGCCGTTAAGCAACAAGAAGCTGCTAATAAAGAAGTATCTGCTACTCAAGAAGTTGAGACTGTAGTTAAAGAAGAAGATAGAATTGAAGAAACACCTGCAGTTAACAATGAGGGTGAGTCGCAAGATAATTCTCAAGAAGAAAATAGTCAAGTTGGCCAAGTTAAAGAAGCAAGTCAAAAAAGCACTCGTAGCGCAAAAGTAGGCAATATACTTGGCGGTAGAAGAAGATAAAGAAAAGCTCAGGGCATGGTTCCTGGGCTTTCTTTATGCTTCATTATAGTCGTTTAAATCAGCCACTGCCTTTTCATACGTATCAAATATACTAGCAAGTTCACAAGAAACCTCAAAGGCATCATCTTCTGTAAAGATAACTGCATAGACTTCCTTAACTGCGTCTTTACCATCCTCCAATAACTCTGCAATCACTCTAAACTCATATAATGTATCAAAAATACGATACATCTTTTTTATTTTTTTCTCATACAATTTAGGTTATCTCCCTTTAATTTAGGGGAATGTAGGATATATTGTTTTTAAACACTCAAATAAAATATATTATAGTGAATTCCCCTAAAATAAAATTTAAAGTAATACATATTAGTTGAAAGTCCTATTATCCAATAAGTTTGAACAGGTCTTCATTCAAGGCAATTTGCTTATTGTATTCACCTAAAACAGCTTCTTCAATAATTCTACGTGCTTCAGGATTAACAGGGTTAGCCATATCTTTAAAGCTCCCGTTATGCATTTTCTTAGAGGGCATAGCAACAAGTAATTGTCTATCTCTATTTTCTATAACGCGAATATCATTTATAGCTAATAGATCATTCACAATGATTGTGCATATTGCTTTCATATTTCCTCCAGCTTTAATCTTTAATCTAATGTCAGTAATAACTAATTCGTGTTTCATCTCAAAATCTCTCCTTAAAATAAATTTAATTTAATATGTTATGTTTGTATGTTTTATGAAGTATTCATTAAGACCAGCTTGTTCGCGTAAATGTCTAATTGTTTCCTTCATAGTAAGACTGACTAATTTAGGTTGTACAATAACTTCTTTTTCTTGATCCTTTTCATTTGCCAAAGAATCACCTCCAGTTAAATAAAAAAGGGAGGAGATAGGAATCTCAACCCTTTATAAGCACACTAGCTAATTTTTAATTTTGCATTTCTTGTTTTACGTTTAGTAGATGGTTCACCCATACGAGGCTTATGCTTAATAGTTGATTCGCCTTCACGTTTCTTCTTCTTCATAATAACCTCCAGTAGTCATTTTTTAGGAGTATATGAGAAAGTGTCGTAGATTATGAGTCTAATTGGCTATAAATGATTTTCACTCCAACGCCATTAGTGTCATAAATATTTGTAGGGCGTTCACCATGTTTTAAGTGCTGTGCTAATTTAGCAACAACCTTAGCCATTTCTCCATCTTTAAAAGGTTCCTTAAAGGCATCATTGTCAGTATCAAATTGAATTCTGATTTCTTCCATCCGTTAATCACCTCCTTGAATTGAAAAATCCCCAACCAAAAGGAAGGAGAATCTAATACATATTAGTTATTTTTAATTTATAATAGGGTATTCCTCTAAAATAAAAGGGAATATAGGTTTATTAACCAAAATAAAACACAATACATTAATAAGTAACATATTGTGTTTGAATCTAGTTTATTGTATTGGTGTGAAATTAACACGCAAGCCATTGTTTAGTTCAATTTCATCTCCATCTTCCAATTCAACATTCTTAACTTGATCGTTATAGTATTGTGAATCACCAACACCAAACATTTCATTTACCTTTAAATCATAAGAGTTTTGAACAGAAAAATTACCTTGACCACTTGTTGCTTTTACATCATATGTGCCAGCATCAATATCACGACCAACAATGTATTTACCAGCAGTAAATGTTTTAGCTTTTTCAGCTAATGCTGCAGCGGCTTCGGCTTCTTGTTTCTTTTCTTCTTCAGCCTGTTTAGCTTCAGCTTGTTTATCTAACTCAGCTTGTTTAGCCTCAGCTTCTTTTGTTTTATTTGCAATCTCTGTATCAGAAAGCTCGAATAGAGGAGCAGCCTTATCGATCTTTTCCTGTAATTCATCAATCTTATCCTGCTGTAAAACAGTTTCACCAGTTAACTCAATGTTCTTATCTTTCAACTTATCGTATTCATCTTGTGATGGACCACCAGCGCCACCAATAATTAATGCAATAATAGCAACTACAATATAGCTCCAACGTCTTTTAATGAACCCCATAATTTTTTTCATAGTAATGACTCTCCCTTATTTTCTTAGTCTACTAACCACGCATCGTATTCCATTTCGCGTCGTACAAATTCTTCATCTTCTAAACGGAATTGATTACCGAACTCCTTATGTATTAGATGAAAAATACCTTCCCACATACCTTTGAAATGTTTTAAAGAATCAGACCAAATCTCTAAGGTGTCATCTTCAAATGCTTGATGTTCTTTAAGATATAGAATGTTTGCTTCAAAAGATTTAAGAGATAGGTCAATCATATCTCTTTGATTCCAATATTCTATTGCGGCATTATCTTTATTGAGCAAAACATTGCTAATATTCCATTTCAAATTTCTTGTGAATATGATGATATGTTTAATAGAATATCTTTTGTTCTCTTCATATAGATCAGCAACGAAATATTCCACAAATAGTCCTCCTTATTAACTAAATATATAACAATATCTAGGATTTAGTAATATTTTTAGAGTAATATTTTTTTCCTATTAATGTTAATAAATCATACTCTTCAATTAAGGCCATAAGCTCCATACGTGGACGTCCATTAGTAGTAAGACCTTCTAATACTTTTACCAATGCTTGGTGTTGTTCTACGGTAAGGTGAGACATAATCATAATAGCAACCCCCAACCATTTGCCTTTGCTATTGCTTTCTTAGCTTCTTCTATAACACACTCCAGTTCGTGGTCTTCCTCAACAGCTAATAGGTTTACTAATACATCGTACATATTCGGAGCCGCTGCAATTAAATGAGCATTTTCTCTGCGGAGAACACTTTCAGCAATAAGGCTACCTCCATAGTGTTCTACATCATTTACTCCACCATCTGGAGAACCAGTATACTTACGAGTGGTTTCTACAGTATTTGGTGAAATAACAGTTGTAGGAATTCTCCCAATATTCCAAGGTCCCGGCGTAAATGTGTGGTGCTTACTCATATTAAATTCCTCCTAATAATACTTAGCTAGTAATTGTTTATCTTGTTCAGTAACTTCAATCCACTCTAAGCTGTTATCCTCAAGAGAAGCAATAGGCTTAGAGGTTGCAATTGTACAGTAGTGACAACTCCATACATGTTTCTCCAATGAAAAAGGATCGTCTACATATTCTTCATCGTGGCGAAGGTTATAGTAGAACAATCCTTTAATTTGTTTATCTTTAGTTATACGAAAGGGCGTAATCGTAACTACTGGTACGCCAGCAATATGACCTAGAGCTTGTTGTTCCATGCAGCACGCTCCTTTAATCTAATTTTACGTTGATGTCTTAAAATAGTTCGGAAAGCCATTAAAATAAGCCCACCAGCTATAATCTTTAAGCAATCATTGGTGGGCACAACAGGATATATATATTGATAAGAGGCGCCGCCTAAATATACTGCACCTAATAAATAAGGAAAACCTTTGCTTATGATAAATCTAACAAGTGGGTGAATAATCTTACGAAAAGAGAAACCTTTATGACTTCTATAATCCCTATCTAATGCAATCAATTGATCTTCAGTGAGGCGAACAAGTTCCATCAGTTCACGCTTTTCCTTCTGATAAGAAAGAATCTCCTCTTGGTCTTCAATCATCCAACCAAGAGAGTAATTCTTTTTCAATTCATTAAGTCTGATGTTAGCATTTTTATGAGATTCAAATAGGTGGACAGCTTTCCTATGTGCTTGTTTAGTATAGGAACTCATGTCATATTCTCGTTGATTTAATACACGGATTTGTCTTGGCATATATAGCACTCCTTTTAAAATGAAAAATTACCGAAATTAGTTCTTTGTTCAAATATATTAATATCTTCCTGTTTGATCTTTGGATCTCTATATTTTATTTCTACGAGATTTTTATAAGGATACTTACGTTTTGCATAAGCAAATGCTTCTTTCTCTACAAAGAAAATCTCTTCGCCATTTATCCAATCCTTTTTCTCCATTTTAATTGCATCAAAGAATGAATCATATGAGCACTCTAAAGTGGGGAGAAGGGTAGTAAACTTTAATTTAGTTTCCTCAATACCTACGTTTTCTTTAATGTAAGGACAAGGTAATACAATATATACGGTCATACCAGGTTTAATTGTTTCGGGTAACGTCTTTTTCTTAGACAAATTCATTCCTCCAATTTTATGCTAATTAAGCATAAGTTATTTTTCGACGCGGCTTTCTAATTTTATGTTTGCGAATTTTCACAACTTTAATATTATTTATCTTTAAATGGCATTTAGGGTGAATAGCTAAAACATGTGGATATACTGGAAACTTCCCTATATTGCATGTTCCCTTATAGCTATCTCTTCTACGCATATGAATACAATCAACACAATTCATGGTTGTTCTCCACATTCGGAATCATCTCGGGTTTTAACTTACCATTATAATAAATTCCGTTAACATACATAGGAAGGCAAAAGTCACTCTCTGTAAAAGGGAATGAATGTTCATTCTCCTCTATTACAATGTGATGTTTCTTTTCATAATCTAAAAGAGACTGATAAGAATCAAAGATAATACTGTCGCCGGCAAATACACGTAATGTAAAGTCAACCTCATAAGATAATGATTCTTGAACTATATGTTCTGCAACTTCTACAACCAGTAACATATCACTAAATTTATTCTTATCTATACTAGAGATAGTAATAGGACTATCCTCTATATGGGAACCATTAACTAGTAATTCAATTGTATAATCTTTCTTCATATAAACACGTCCAATCGTAAATTATAGTCAAAAAATTTTATAAACGCACCGAAAAACATTAAAAACATGCCTCTTATATAGTGGGCGGGAAAAATCCCCGGCGTATTAATGTATCACTTCACCTTATATATAAAATGTTTCTATATAGTCCTTTGATAACCCTTCCATATAGATATCTAATAAATGAACAATCACTATATAGAACTAATAACCTACAACTATATGAACTTATATATAAGCCACTATATAGTCATTAACATGTACCACTATATAGATAAAGAACATAAGTAATAATGATTAACCTATATAGAGTAACGAGGACATTGGATTAACCTCAACTAGCACGAAACCTTGATATTACAAGCTTTGTCCTATGATTAAGGATTAACCAAGGTCTACCGAAACTAATATAGGTGATGTCTTTCTATATAGGGATAAACGTGAGATAGTCATCCTTCTATATAGAGAAAGCCTTATATAGTGTCTTTACCCCATATAGTGAGAATACATAACCTTATGCCTAGATTAACGTAGGAGAAGGGGACAAACCCTTGAACATAACCTAAGTGATGAGTGTAAGACAAGAGGGGATTAACCCGCTTTACCCCCATCGAGGATGTGTGTATTAAGCGAATCTGAAAAAGCCTCTGTTTAGCCTGTCTGTGCGATTTCGTTCTCCGCTAGGGTATTTGTGTTACTGAAACTGTAAGCGGGTAGTAGACGGTGATTCTAGCTGTTCAGGGGTCATCCACGATAAAGAGTTTCCTGTCTCAATCAACTCTTCCGCTACGTACAAAGTTAAATCTGGATCACTTAGGTTTACCGTAGCGGGTGACGTGATGGTGCCTTCTACTACAAAGGTTAAGTACTGGTTAGTTTGGTTGTGGTGTCCTAGGACAACGACTTGTTTCATTGGTGGTCAGCTCCTTCTATATAGTCAATGACAATAGGTTCCATATCGCTACATTGGGTAACGACGGTTTGGTCGTGCTCTTTGCAAAGTATGTCCATGACGGATACATCTTTGGTGCATCCAGGGTATGAACAGGTAAAGGTTAATACTTCTAATGTAAGTGTAGCCATTGGTTCTCCTCCTTATATAGGTAATCGAAACGAGATAGGGCGGCAGCCCCTATAAGGCTTTTGTGCTATATAGAGCGGGATCAAGATAACCTAGGTCTTCTAATGACCTGAATGCTTGCTCCGCTTCTTCATAGGTTGAGTAATTCTTGGTTAATCGATTATAGGTACTCGTGTCATGATCCGAGTAGTAAAACTCCAGGCCAATGTAATAGTTCTGAGTATCCTGCTCGACAATGGTTATTCTAGTTTGGTATTGAATCATGGAGATAATCTTCCTATTAAAGTAGTACTCCCATGTTAAATGCAGGTTGTGGTCTGTATGAATAGGTAGGGTATTGACTAACATTCTTTCTGACTGGTCGAAGGATACACTCTCTGATAAGGATAAACGCATCTACAACTAAGCAGCCAACGGACCATATCTGAAAAGGTAGCGGTTGAACTGCCCATGTAATTGCTGTGAGTGTTGTTTCGAGAACCAAGCTCGTTCCCATCCATGTTTTAACTAATCCTGAAGCTAACATCATAATAATTTCCTCCTGTAATATGAGAGCCCGACACAACGTAACCTCCTCTATATTGAATGTAAATACCCTCAGACAAATAAACTCGGATATCTACAATCAACATGAGCGTCGGTAGTCATAGTTTTGAAAAGGGGAGATTTCCTAAAACTATGCCGGCGTCGGTAGTGCTCAAGTTTTAAAAAAAGAGCAGGGAGATCCCTACTCTTATACTGGTTCACCATTATATTGAAACTGTGGTGATTGATTCATTTGTGGTGTTACCTGTGGTTGTGACTGAAACTGTTGTGCTGGTGGTTGCTGTTGTACTTGTTGGTTAGCACCTAAAGCAGTAGCAATTGTCGTTAACAACTGTTCCATGCCATTAACTTTTTCTTCGATTTTATCCATACGTTCATTATTGTTTTGTTGTAACAGCTGAGCTACATCCTGTGGTGATTGTGGTTGAATCATAGGTTCTTGTGTTGGCATAGGTTGCATTGGCATACCCATCATAGGTTGTGGCATTAGACCTGGCATACCCATCGTTGCTGGTTCTGGTGCAAATGCGTCACGTAGCTTAGAAAAGAAAGAACCGCTATTACCTTGATAGTAACGTTTAACAGCTTGATTCATTTGACGTTGCTGTTCAGCTTGCATAATACTTTGTAAGTGAGCTTGTTGTGCATTAGCATACAACTGATTAATATCAATACCTTTATCCGCACAAATCATTTGTGTCATTAGATTGTTTGCAGTGTTAGCGATATCCTGTTGCATTTGTTGGTATAAGTTATTCATTTTAAAATCTCCCCGTTCATTCATCATAATTAGTAAACATAAAAAGAGAGGGCGGCAGCCCTCGTATTAACAAACCCAAGCAAAGTCATCGTTACGTAGTTTTTTAACTTTGCCTTCATATATGTAGCGGTTTAACGTATCTATCTCAAGAATAACTTCTTCGATTTCATCAACTAGGTCCATTGGTATTTCTCCTTGGTGAGCTTTATGCTTTAATGTTTGAATAGCAAAATCAGCTTTGTCTCGATATGTAAGACCTAGTGGTGCAAAAGCATAGATAGATTGATTGTAGTATTCAATATCTGTGACAATAACGGAACCGTCTGCATCACTGTAAAGTTTAACACCGACTTGTTTATCTAGAGTGAACGCACCGTAATCATATGTTTTTATCTTTTTGCCATCTACATATAAACAACCTTCAATATCGTTGATACGTTCAAACTTAGAAGTATTAGATAAAGTAGCACTAACTTCTTGTTTTGCTGAAGATAACACATATGATAATAAGATAAGTAAAACGATAACTCCAAAACCAATGTTTAATACGATTTCCCAACCATTACTGATAACCATTTATATTTCTCCTTTTATCGCGTCACCTCTCTTCCGAAGTTTACGCTTTCTGCATATTTTAAAACCTGTCCCATTAAGTCATAATCCAAACGAACAGGCTGATAATAATCGTTACCGCTTTAAATTTGTCCCGGCGGAATAATATAGTATGTACCTTGCCTTGATTCTGCAATAGATACAGTAATCGTTCCACACACCAAGAATAAAACACACGTACATTCTATATCGTATGCTTGTTGTCTTGGAGTAGGAGGATAAACCTTAATATTTTTTAAACCTAAACTTTTATTGTAAGAACGCGTAGGTACATTAACATCATCAAACCATTGCTTATCTCTTTTAACAGTCCCCATTAGATTTCTCCTTTATATTTAATCAATAAAAAAAGAAAGGGCGGTGAAACCCTTTCATCATACTGGTAAATCATCCTCATCAACATTTGCTACTTCAACCTGAGTGTTCGTTCCTAATGTTTGTGCAGTAGGAGGAACAAAAGTCTGAGCTGGTTGACCATACTGAGGTTGTGGTTGCATACCTATTGGCTGTTGCTGTTGTTGCATACCGAACATTGGGTTTTGTTGCATACCCATCATTGGTTGCTGAGGATAACCCATTTGTTGTTGCATTGCATATGGATTCTGTTGCATACCCATCATTGGTTGTTGCATACCATACGGGTTCTGTTGCATAGCGTAAGGATTTTGTTGCATACCCATCATAGGCTGTTGCATTGGCACCTGACCTGATTGTCTTGCGTCAACATAACGTAAGATTTGTGCCTTAACCTGTGGAGTTAGGTTAATGTGCTCCCAATACTCACCTTTCTCCTTATCAATTTCAGTAGAGATAGTTTGTACATACGGAGCATTGTGTTGTGACACTTTTACTTGGAATGAGATACTTCCAATAGCAGTACGAAGCGTACCATTATACAAGAAGTTATGCTCCATTTGAGCAGGTGTAACATCTCGTAAGATAATATCGTCTACTCCAATTGCAGGATTACTAGGTGCTGATGTAACGCCTAATAAATAACCTGAGTTTTGACGGTACCAGAACGGATTAGAAGAACGTCTTGATTGACCTCCTGCTTGTGTTTGTCCTTGTACTTGGTTTTCTACTGTAGCTGTTTGAGTTGTCATAATAAAATCTCTCCATTTCAATAATAAATTTATTTAAATCAAAAAAAGAAAGGGTGGTAACCCTTAATCAGTTTTTCAATTCAGAACAAGAGAATGTGGCAACCTTCTAGTGCAGAGGGATATACGCGTTCATCCATCTCACATATTCTTTTGACCTTAGAGAGATAGGGTGGAACCCCCGTGGGTTTTAGGATAAAAAAGGGGACGTTCAGTAGAAAGAAGGGGATTCCCCTAAAATGTAGTGCCGAGTCAAATGCGGCAGCATCTTGACGTTCGGATACGGCAGGAGCCGACGGCAAGGGCCGAAGGCATTAATTCACAAATACAAAAGAGACGGACAGATAGCGTACTGTTAAATAGGTAATACCATTTCACCAAGATCAATTGTTACTTCATCAGTATTAAGAATAGTTTCTTCTAAGCCTGCAAGTAGATCATTATTCTCTGGTGATTGAATTGATTGGACTGGATCAACCGGCTTTGATTCTTCAGTTACTTCTGGTAGTTCGGATACATTAACAACTTGTGCATGTAACTTTGTATAGATAGATCCAAGAGCAGAAGGTCTAGTAGCAGTCTTGTGTAATTGAGTAGTAACATGAACCACTACATTCTCGTACATTTCTAACTCAGCAATAAGCGGTCTATTCTCACGTACTTTTGCTACAGTACCTACAAATTGATTGTTCTTATAAACGTTCAAGGTTTCTTTCTTTGTTACCTCATCTACAAGTACATGAATCTCCATGTCTCCAGAAAGCATTGCAGTATCCTTCATTGTTGATACACCACATTGTTCAGAAATCTTATGAGTGTCCTTAATTTCACAAGTAGCGGCGAAAGGGCAAGTAGCACAAGGTTTCTCAATAATAACCTGCATATCAAATGATTGTTCCTTTGGCGCTTCAATAGTGTCCTCAATAAATGGCTCTGCAGAAACCATTGGTGTTGGTTCTGGAATAATAGGCATAACTGGTTGAACAGGAGTTGTATCTAGTGACACAGAAACTTGCTCTTGCTTCATTAACTGTTGAATTGTGTTATAGCTATCAACTGAATTCTGTATAACTGATTGTTGTTGCTCTTTCATAGCTTGGTTGAATGCTTTGTTAAGAGCTTGCTGATATTGAGTAGCCAGCTTAGCTTGTTGTTCTAAAGCCTGTTGGTGTTGAGTGTTTAATGCTGTTACATACATAGCAAATAATTCATTTGGGTTTGTCATGATTTTGTTTCTCTCCTTTTATTTTCTGATATAATAAAAGGGTAGTGTTGGTAGCACTACCCTCAGATCTATATTGTTATAGATTTGTAAATCGATGGTTTATTACATGAAGCGAACAATTGCAGTTTCGCCAGTCTTGTCAAATGATATTTCTTGAACAGTTAGGTTGAAGACGCCAGCATAGAAGTTTTGTGGGGCAAAACCGATATACGCTGAATCTTCACGAGTTGCTTCCATTTCGTTAGCAACCTGAACGCCTTTGTTTAAGAAATACATAACAGGACGAACACTATCTTTTTGTTGCTCATGTTTAATTGCTACAGTTACTGTACGATTAACAGCAACAGTTTTGTTTACTAGATTTGCATTCGGGTTTAATACTCGAACCTTAACCTGATTTGATTGAGTAGCGGGAACTACTTGCTCAACTAGGTTAGATTGTAAAAGAGTAAACGTTAAATCTTGTGGAACGAAGTAAGTCTCAGAAACTTTTCCAGAGATCAGGGAATTCATTTCTTCCGCAAACACTTCGAATGGTAAAGCAATGAAACCATTAGATGGTACAAAGCGATATTCGCGACCATCTTGACGGTAAGCTGCTTTACCATTTGTTTTTGTACCTGTAACAATAAGGTATAGTACACCAACAAGAGAACGAACATCTGCACTAGTATCTTTAGCAAGAGTATACATAGCTTTACGGAATTCAGCTTTGTATAAGTCACGAGCATTACTGAATGCTGCTAATTCGTTTTCAAATTGAGCCTTAAGTTTAGCAGTCTTTTTAGCTTTAGTAAGAGAGTACATATTCTTCTTAGCGAATAAACCAGCTTCCTTAAGTTCTTGTTCTTTAGCTTTACGGAATAGGTTTTCTGCATTACTACGAGTATTCTCTTTTTGCATGTATGCATTGTAAAGACCTTCTACATAAACCTTTAATTGATTAATATCAGTATGAGTAACTTCCATGTTGCTAAGAACATGACGACGAATATTATTCTTGGTTACATCACTGTGACCTACTTTAAATGTTTCACATAAGAACTCAATAGATAGTTCAGAGAAGCTTGGATTATTTTCTTTGCGCTCTCTTGTACCGAATACAACTTGATAAGCACTATCCATGTTTCTTGTGCCATACTCATCCTTTTGAGAAGCTAACCATTGTGGTTTTACTACTCTAAATCCTACTAATTTGCCTTCTACTACAACTTCGCTAAAGATGTGGTGATAGATACCTTTCTCTTCAACTAATTTCTCACGTTTAGCATCATCAGTTAATTCCATTTCTTCTTCACTGAACATAAGAGCATCGAACTTAGCGAATAGAGCTTCCATTAAAGGCATTTCTAAATATGCACCACCATGTTTTGGACGGTCAATCTCCCATCTTCCAGCAGCACATAAATTAATTAAATCAACTTCAATAGAATTACGTTCTTCAGCAGTTAGAACAGTACGTGTTAATAGATCCGTTAAGATCATAGCACGGTTAGCAATAACACCGATTAGGCTTGCTTCAATAGTATCAACAGTAATGCGTTGAGATAGTTTAGCAACTACTTCTAAGAATTCACGGCGGCGATTACTAGCATTTTCACCTTTAAATTCATTTAAATCGTAGAATACTTTATTACCAACAACCTTGAATCCATTCATTACAACTTCTTTATCAGCAATCTTTTTGCTCTTAGATACTTCTGTTACATATTCAGGGCAACCACCATCAAATTCAACAGCTACTCCATCTTCATATTTTACATAAGCATCAATAAAAGGAAGGATTACATTTTTACCATATAGTTTAGACTCTTGACGAATACGAGCATTAACCATTAATTCATCAAAGATAATAGCAGAAGTATCACCATCATGGTCAGCACCCGCTTGTTGAGCAACAACCCAAGAGAATGCGTCAAAGAATGTAACACCTTGCCATAAACCTTTCTTAACAAATTCCATGTACTCATCAGAATGTACAGCAGTAACCACTGGAATCTCATGAGTAACAGTAACAGGGAAACGAACAGAGATTGCTTTACCTAGTTCAAGGAAGTACTCTCCATCTTTCTTAGAAGGAGCAATTACTTCATATGGGTTAAGAACTCCATCTTCTTTAACTACAGTGTAGCGGCCATCCTTAGCAGCATTGTAGATAGCAAATACATCAGAGAACATGTAACGAGTACGAGCTTTTTCAGTAAATAGTTTTGCATCTAATAGTTTATTAAGCTTCTTAATTCCTAAGCTAACCACTTGGTCCTTAATGTATTGCTCATCCAGTACATCACCAAACTCTTGAGATAGACGAACAAAATCAGTAGCAACAAACTCATTCTCATTTTCTTCATCAGTTGCATTAAGCATAGTAAGGATATCGTTAGATTGATTCTCTACAATAGCATTCTTAACAAACCCAACACTATTTGTAACACCTTGTTGTAATTCTTCAACAGTTAAGCCCATTTGTTGAGTAGCTTGAGATGCAGCCCAGATTCCATCGTTACCATCTTTACGTTGACCAACAACGAATAACTGGAATCCATTCTTCTTAATATCAGCTACGATTTCTTCAGCTTTTACCATACCTTCTGTTAGGATAAGATCTGCGCCGAATAATTCACAAATTGGATTAAACTCTAATGAAGCACCTTTAACAGCATTAGATACACGTAATTGGAATGCATCAAAACCATTAATTACACCTGAAGAACGTAAAGCTTCAGTTACACGAGAAGAGTGCCATCCTTGACCATCTGTAAGGTTACGCTTAAGAAGCTTAGTTGCTAATTCATTATTCCAGTGATTAAATCTTTCAACTCCTACAAATGCATTGTTTTCATCTAATACGTTTAGCAGGAAGTCTTGACCAGCTTCAATTTGAGAGTAGAACTCGTTAATAAGAGCAATAGTGAATGTTTCACCTTTCTTATTTGTAAGAACGATATAAGCAGGTTTAATTTCACCCATTACATTCTTTTTACCAGCCGGAATGAATTCTACTTTTGGTTTATTGCTGAAAGAGTTAAGTAGACCTTTATCAGCGTTAAGACCATTAGACCCTGCTAACATGAAACGTTTGTAAGCTTTAGCTACATCCATTACATGAAATTCAGTTGCAACTTTGTTTCCTTCTGCATCTTTCTCATAGTGCTTCTTAGCATAAGCCAATTCATCTTGACCAGTTCCCAAGAAGTAAAGAATGATATCATCTAATGTTTTAAATCCTACAGCACCGTTTGAACGAGCTTGAGACATAGATTTTGCATAAGTTGTGTAAGAGAATGTTTCCATATTAGAGATATTGCTACCGATTTCCAATACGCCATCTTTTTGATCAACAACAAGTACTTTAGAGAAAACAGATTTTAATACAGCACCGTTTACTTCTTCGCCAAATGGTAAAGAACGAGAACCATCAAAAGTACACATCTCATCTAAAACAATCGCTTTTTGTGGTTCTTCGATTTGCATAACCATTCCGTCTTTTTTGTACTCTTTTAAAACATTAATCGTTTGAGCTTTCTTCTTTTTAGCAGTTGCAAAGCGATAAGCCGCTAAACTTCCAGACATCTTTTGATATAAAGAGCTAATGCTATTAAGGTTAGCTACATCAGTATCTTTAGCAATATAGAAGTTGATTGATTCTCGAAGTGCATATTTCTTGTTGTCCTCAACTTCTACTTCCACCATTACTTGATTAAGTAGTTCTTCTGTATCGAAGTCTACTAGTTTACCTAGTACTACGCCATTATCTACTACATAGATATCACCCATGTTTAGTGCAGCCATTAATACAGTCTCACGTACTTTCTTTCCTTTGATCTTAGCCTTAGCAGTAAGACGGCCTTTTAGATTAAGGCTTTCTAGAGCTTGGTACTCTGCTGATTCCATGAACTTAGGGAATAGTGTAGGTACAATAACCATTAAGTAATCAATGATTTGTTTACCTGTAGCAGAAGAGAACTGAATAGCTAGTTCCGTATTATCTTCTTTTACTACAATGAACTTGTTACGACGTGCATCTACAGTAAGGGCCTTAGCGTTATTACCAATGAATTGTGAGAATAGCAGTGCGTTAATACCCATGCTAGATAGTGCTTCAGCAATCTTAACTGATGCACCTTGTACTACATTTAAATTACCTGTTGAGAATACTACTTCTTTCTTTGTCATTTGAACCTCTCCTTTAGTGTTAGTAGTAGTTGATTGTTGTGTAGCGATAGTAGTGTTTGTCATGATAATGTCCTTTCATATGCTCTCATTTACATGGTCAGGAGCTAGACCTATAATCTGTTTCGTCCTCTTGGACTCATCAGTAGGGATACACATCCCTATACAGATAAAATAAAAAAGACCAGGGGAATAACCCCTAGTCTCTATTGCTTACTTCTTATTCTTGAAGTCACGGCTTAGGTATACTACATTGCCTTCCTTCTCTGTATCCATCTTGTGGTGCTCGTAATGACCCTCAATCTCATACTCAACTTCCTTAGACTCAGGGAAGAAGAAGTCTAATGCCTTATCTACTAGCTTAATCTTAGATGGGTTCTCCATCTTATCTAGTGTTGCATCCATGAACTTACCGAATCTAGTTAACATACCTTCTTTCTTAGGCTGTTGCATATTAGGTAGCTCAACTACTTTATTCTCTGCTTTGTAATCCTCAGAACGAACAAGACTTACCTTATCTAATCCCATTGCCTTTGCTACTTGAACCTCTAATGCTTTGATCTCTTTACCTGTCATTTTGTTGTTAGTCATAATCGAAACTCTCCATTTCATATTTGTTTGTAGTCCATAGGGGTGGCCAGCGAAAGACCACTCATAAGAACCCATATATACCACCTTGCGGCTCAAAAAATATTAAAAATTAATCCCTATATAGGGCTTCGAGTCAGGAACGAATAGAGTAGTTAGGAAAGCGTTATCGAATCTATCAAACCTTCGGTTTTACTAGACCTATTGACAATATATGCGCTAATGGTTGTGTTATCACCGAGGTGATGAAAAAATGGTTAAAAGTATTAACGAGGAGTTTTTCGATACGTGGACGGAGGAGTCAGCATACGTATTGGGTTACATATGGGCAGATGGGTGCCTAACGAAGAATAAAAACAATTATCGTGTTTCTTTTTGTAGTAATGATAAAGAAATCGTTGAAAAGATTAATCGCGTAATGAAATCCGAATATGCAATTAGTGAGTACAAAGGTAGCTATTCTACTGGTTTTTCAAAACCCCGTATGATTAAGAAGTTACGTTCATTTGGCTTAATTGAGCGAAAATCCCTTGATAAGAAGTTTCCTGTTGGAATTCCTTCGGAATTTTTACGTCACTTTGTGAGAGGATACTTTGACGGTAATGGTTACTTCACTTATGAAGCGTGGAAAAATGGGAAGAGACGCCTTATATCTGGATTTGCGACAGGAAGTGGAGTGTTCGCTGAACAGTTGAGCGGAGTAGTTCATGAGTTAGGAATGAAGCACGCGAATGTCCAGCACATCGATAGACGGAAAAGTGGCCGGGGACAGTACTACCAAATGCGCTATTATCAACGAGATACGGTTAAATTAGCCGATGTAATGTACAAAGATGCAACCATCTATATGGAACGAAAAAAGAAACTATATGAGGAATGTTCATTTGCCAAGGCTGGAGAGAAAGCTTTGGCTTTTTTATTTGTGTTAACAGTCAGGAAAAGAGAAGTGGGAAGTATTTTATTGAGAAAAATTCGTCGAGTGGTTACGGTATGGCATGAGAACAGGAATGGAGGAAGGGGGGATTTTGTTGAAGTTTGATGAGCATGAGCAGTACCTTTACGATGAATGGGTATTGGCTTCTCATTCAGCTAGACTTGGGAGAAAGACAACAATTGTATGTCTTACTATGGAGAATGGCTATGAGGTAGTTGGTACATCTGCTTGCGTAGATCCAGATGATTATGACCGTGAAATTGGTGTGTATTGGGCTACAAAAGATGCACTTAAAAGAGTAGCTGACATTGTAGGCTATGTAAGACAATCTCAAATGGTATAAGGTCAGGAACAAAGAGCGTGGAAAACACTAGTTTCTTTTTTGACGAACAACAAGCATTGAATCAGTAACTTATTACAACAAGATAACAGGTCAGGAGAAAAGGAGGCCCGTAGAAATGTCTGTAGAGAAACGTATGGAAGAATTACGTCAAATTGATGTTGAGACACCAGAACAGTTGAAGATGAGAGCTATGAATGAAATAGAGTTACCTTCAACTTGGAAAGTGTCTAATGAAACAAGAGGTATGATTGCTCAATCTATGGAGATTTACAATACTAAACATGGATTGTATGCAGCTATTCCTATGATGTGCAAAGGAGAAGAGTGTCCTTATGCAGAGGTATGTCCTCTCTTATCAGGAGGAATGGACCCTAGTGGTTCACGTTGTCCATTGGAGATTGGTCTTGTTTTGAAGCGTTTTGAAGAATACAAGAACGAATTCAATATTAATGAACAGGATATCGTTGATATGGGATTAGTCAAAGACTTAGTGGACTATGACGTACAGCTTTTTAGAGCTGAAAACAAAATTGCTTTACAAGGTGACTTCATTGAAGATGTGATTGTAACTGTAACTGAAAATGGTCAACAAATCACAGCTCCTCAAATCTCTAAGGCAGCGGAATATAAAGAGAAGATCATGACGAAGAAACACAAAGTTCTTCAATTGATGCACTCTACACGTTCTGATAAAGCTGGAGATAAATTAACCCTCACACTCGATCCAAGTTCGTATGCTGCTCAACTTATGTCACAAGTTGCTTCTACTATGAAGCCAGGACAAATCTTTGATGCAGATTACGAAGAGGTCGAAGGATAAACCCTCAGCCTTAACAAAAAATCTTTTAGAATTGCATTAATCGTGCTGGATGTTTTCCCAGCGCGAGGAATCAATTGTCGAAGACGTTTGGTAACGCTCTGATTAGCGGCGCTAAGTCAAATCATTTTTATCTCCCACAGAAAGCAGGTGATAGTTAGTGGCTGAACAACAAAAGCCTGTTGTAAACAAAATCAAAGTAGATGACACCACACATTCCTACAATGAGTCCACTGAAACCCGCACTAACCCTCATGTTAAGACAAATGTTCCCGACACAAAAGCCGCTTCTAAATTCCTAAAGAAGAATCAAAGGAGAATCGCATTAGGTGCGGTAGGAGTCGGTCTAGCAAAATCAGTGATAGATGGAGAAGATGATGATTTAGTTTCATCTACTGCTAAAGGATTGAAGACTGGTGCCCTTGCCGCTGGTTTATCCTATGGTGCTGAACACTTACTAAAAACTCAAACTGTACAGGATTTAGTAAAAGGAGAAGTGCTTAGTGAGTCGGAGAGAGTAGCAAGAGATGTCCGAGTTCGCAGGAAGATGATAGCCGGTGGAGGAAGAGCAGCCAATGCTTTGAAAATCGGACTATATGCTATGGGTGCCGCCACTGTTTTAGATGTAGGTCAACGTGCCGGCGATCATCTCGAAGCAGAAGAACTAAAACGTCGTGAAGAGAGAAAATTTGCTGAAAGAAGAAAGAAACAAAAACAGAAAAACAAGCAATACTCATACGGTCATATTGATCAAGGGGAGATAGTCATGGATTTATTTAACGCTAGGACTGGTCATTACAAAATGGGTAATGCCAAATTTAATTAAAGGTGGCGTAGTTCGTGGCAGTATCACAAAGATTTATAAACTTATTTGAAAAACAGCTAATGAAAAATCCTGACTTAGCTGAAAAAGTTACTGGTACATTTAATAGAAAACAAACCGTTAACGTCCCTATCAAGCAAACTTCTAATGGGCATAATACTGCAAGCCATTTAAACCAGGCACTTAACAAATCTGGTACTTCAAATAAAGTTCTAGATAGCATGGTCGATGATGCAGTAAAAATGCGAAGAGAAACTTCTAAACCTATAGGAACACTGAATAGAAGTGAACGTAAAATTGCTGAACGTCAAAAATCCGAAAAAGAATTTGATAAGGGAGTAAGTAGTTTAGATGGAATTAAAGCAAATGAAAAATTACTTCCTAGTATTGGTGCTACAGCTAGTACTCTATTTAAGTCAGCTCGAACAAATTTAGGAGCAAAAGGAAGTATGAAGAGTGCGGCTATCGGAACTTTCCAAGCATCTGCTGCTTCAGCCGCTGTTTCTGGTGGAATTGCTGCGTTGCAAGGTAACGATCCTTGGGAAGCGGCTAAGACTGGATTTGTAAGAGGTGCTATGGCAGGTGGAACCTACCAAGGTTTAAAGGCCGCTACACACGCTAATGCAGGCTCTATAAAAGGTAATCTTAAACATATAGCTTCTACTACTAAGCAAACTTATCAAGCTCATACAATGGCAGGGAATGCCGGTATGCGCCAAGGTGGAGTCTCTAGACAATTAGAAAAGGTGTTAAAAGCAAGTCAAATGAATCGTCAAAATATAGCACATAACGGCTTGTACAAGAACCAAAAGGGGTGATAAGTAATGGCTTTCGTTAATGGGGTAAGAAATCTCGCTAAGATTGGACTGCAAGGTACTCAAAAAGGTATGAGCAAGGCAACAGAACCCGTAAAAAAGACATCTGTAAAAGCTGCTAAAAAAGTTGCTAAGACAACATTTATCGATGTGAAAAATAAAGATGGCGAAGTTCAAAAGAACTTAGCAAACTTTTATACAGGTAAAAAGCTTAATCCAGTCCATGCTGCAGCTTTAGGTGGAGCCTATCTAGGTGGACAATCCATGTATCAAAGTCTACAAAAACAAACTATCACACCTCTTAAACTAGCAACGATGAATGACTATCAAGAAATTGGAGCACCGGACATTATGATGTATGACGGTGTTGGACAAGATCGTGCACCTAAAAATCTGAATGCAGATGGAAGTATTGTTTTTGGTCTGCACAATATGAGAAAGGGTTGATGTAAATGGCTGGTATAGGTGTAGGGGCTGTTAGAAAAGTAGGTAGTATGCTTTCGAGCGGTAGCAAGCTTTCTGGTGCTGGTAAAGTCGGTGTCGGAATGTTTGCACTTGATACTGTTATGAATGTATCTGGTGGAGACGACTTAGGAACTTCAGCCATGAAAGCTGGCGTTACCGGTGTCCTTTCTGCCTCTAACCCTCTTATTTTTGGTACATTAACAGCTGCTAGTATAGCAAAAGATGCTTACTGGGGTTTTCAGCAATTCAACTATCAAAAGAAACAATGGTGGAATGCTCAGTATGCTTATAACAATCAAGTTGGTGGTAACTATGTTGACACTCAACGAGCACAAACCATGAGACAAGCAGCGGTACAAGCCATCCAAGGAAGCAAAATGAATGCAAGAAGCGCTTTGGGTGGAGAGGCTCAAATCCTCAATCCGTATTCGCAAAGAAGATATTAAAGAAAAGGAGAAAGAAGTATGAGCAGATTTACAAAGTACGATCAAGAAATGCTCGACATTATCCGTGATCCTGTTAAATGGGCTGAACACCATCTAGGTGAAAAACCTCGATGGTATCAGGAACAGATCCTTCGACATCCTCATCACCGTAAAGTATTAAGATGTGGCCGTCGTATCGGTAAATGTATTGAAGAGAATCAACGAATTATTAATCCGAACACAGGACAATATCAAACGGTAAAAGAACTGTTTGAACAGCAGAAGGATGGGAGCGCTACACCATTACTTACGCTAAATGAATCCTATAAATTAGAAAATAGTGAAGCATTCTTTATTGAAGACAACGGAATTAAAGAGACATTTTCTGTTGTAACAAAACATGGCGCACGAGTTGTTTTAACTGGTAACCATCCAGTGTTAACAGTAGATGGATGGAAAGAGGTAGATGCTCTTCGAATTGGAGAAAGTATCGCAACTCCTAAACTTTTACCGGTCTACGGAACAAAACAAGTTGATAAGCACAAGTTACGTGTTCTTGCTTATATGTTAGCGGCAGGGCGCTTTAATAAAGACAGTATTAGTTTCCAAGCACGATATCCTGGTGTAAGAGAAACAATGCTTGAATCATGTGAAGAACTAAATATCACGACATATCGTGAACGACATAAGAAAGCTACAATTTATCTAATCAATTTTAGTCAATTTGAATTCTATCGAGAAATTCAAGAAAAAAAGATACCTTCTTTTATCTATGAATTAGATAGAGAACACCTTGCATTCTTCTTAGGAAGTTTATATTCAGCAGGTGGATGGTTCTTTGCAGGACGTATCTGTGAAATTGGATATGCAACGAAACATCGTCAATTCGCTTTAGACCTCAAACACCTTCTTCTACGTTTCGGAATTCAAGCAAACCTACTACAAAAAGAAATGAATGAATCGGTTTACTATCACCTAATGGTTTATCACCGTTCCTCTATTTTATTATTTCTTGAACACTTAGCAACTCCAGAACGTGATTATGATGATATCCGTGAAAGAGCATTAGAAATGACCTCTTCTGAACCAACTTTACCAAAAGAGACATGGAAATATATCGAAGAAGAACGTATTGCTAAAGGATTAAAGAAATCTGACGTAGTTGGAAAGGGTAATCGTCGTTATCGTACTGAAAAAGGAATTTCTTTAAGTAATGCTCGTGTTTATTCAGAAAATCTACAGTCGGCTATGCTACATGATCTTATTACTTCAGATGTGTTATGGGAAGAAGTAGTCGAAATTATTCCACTAGGGAAACGACAAACGTATGATGTGTTCGTTCCAGAAACACACAATCTTGTCTGTGAGGACATAATTGTTCACAATACATGGACAATGTGCGCTCACATGTTATGGGTGGCCTTCACTTGTAACGGTGGGACAAGCATTACAAAAGGAGCCGCTTGTGTTGTTGCCACTCCATATGATAACCAAGCCCGCTTAATTTTTGACCAACTTAAAACCTTCCTTGATAACAACCCCGTTTTGATGGAATCCGTCAAATCAATCACTAAAAACCCTTATGTAATTGAATTTAAAAACAAGTCAATCATTCGTCTGTTCACTGCAGGTACTCGTTCTGGTGCAGAAGGTGGATCTCTTCGTGGACAACGTGCAGATTGGCTTTACATGGATAAAAATTTGTCCCCTATGTTGGCGACAGCATAGTGCGAATCAGGTGAATTGCTGGAAGGCTAAGTCTCTGTCGCGAGATACGGATATGCTAATCAGCAGCTAAGCTAGTTTTTTCTTGAGAAAGGCGGCATAATTGTTAGATTTATATAACTACAAAGCAACAGTCATCGAAGTAAAAGACGGTGACACATACGTTATTTCCGTTGATTTAGGATTCCGATTCATACATGAAATGGAACTTCGTATGTTACGAATTGATACTCCCGAAACCAAAAGATATCCTGGTCGTTTTAAATACGATGAAGAGATTCCGATTGGTAAACAAATCGGTCAATGGGTTCGGAACCGTATCTTAGGTAAAGAAGTAGAAATTAAAACACAATTAGATGAAAGTGACAAATATGGTCGCGTCCTAGCTGAATTGTATTATGAAGTAGATGGACAGTGGATCAATCTTAATCAGCAAATGTTAGATTTAGGTTTTGATAAAAAAAACATCCAAGAAAAACTTGAAAGTTCAACGACTATCGAAATCCCTGCATAGGGTGAGTAGAGTAGGACTCAAGCGGGTCCGAAGCGCCTGACATCTCCCTGAGATGATGATATAGTCTCGTCCCTGTCTAAAGACAGGAGGAGGAATAGCGAACCTCCGTAAGATAGACGGAAGTAGATTACATGAGTGATAAAGACTTCGAGGCAATCTATGCGATTACCTTTGAGGCACCAAACCGTATCGGAACCATGATTGCATCAACGCCTACGGGACGTCGAGGTATGTTTTATAAGGTTTGTACTGAAATGAAACTAAACCAAGATGTAAAAATGGATGAAAGCAACCGCTACGATATGAAAACTTATGACCGAATTGAAGCTGAAGGTTGGCAAGAGTTTTATTATCCAACAATGGTTAACCCTGAATGGTCTGAAAAAATGGAACGCGAATTACGGAAGCAGTTTAGTGAAGTTGCTTACGAGCATGAGGTTCTAGCTGAATTTGGTACTGAAATGGTAGGGGTATTCAATAAAGATTACATTGACGAAGCTGCAAACATTGGTTACAACTATACTACTGTTCCTGCAAACAACGGACCAATTGCCATTGGTGTCGATTGGGATAAATTCGGAAATGCGACACAAATTGTTGTTACACAATACAATCCGTTTGATCCTAGAAGACCAAGACCTGAATTAGGAGACTTGGAACAAAGATATGGTCGATTCCAAGTTATTAATCGTATTGAGATTCCTAAAGGTGAATTCACGTATGATAACGCGGTTAAAAAGATAATTGAATTGGATGTAATTTATAGTCCATTTGCTATTTATTGTGACCGTGGAGCTGGTGAATACCAGATCGAGCTTTTACGTAAGGCATTAGGTGATAAAGTAAAAGGCGTTCACTTAGGAAGCTCTCAATTAGTACGTGATCCGCATAGCAGAGAATATGATAAGAAGCCATTAAAACCGTTTATTGTTAACCAAACAGTCTTAATGTTAGAACGTGGTCAACTACGTATTCCTCATCGTGACATGGATGAAACGATTGCACGACAAATGACTAACTATCAAGTAGTTCGTTTTAGTGCAAAAACTGGGGAAGCAACCTATACGGATGTGGACGAGCACGCATTAGATGCAATGATGTTCGGTTTACTCGCTTTTATTAATGAAAAGCCTGAAATAGCGGCTACTATAATTGAAAAGCCTAATGCACGAACAATTGCTCAAGTGAAAACAACGTCCACTGATCCATTTAAACAACAAGAATCAACAAAATCGAATGATTCAGAGTTGCGACAGAAATCAAGAAATACAAAAGTTCGTCAACGAGCATCCAGAGGTTTTGGATGGGGAAGTCGTGGCGGAAGCACTAAAATGCCATCCCGTGGAGGATGGTAATACAAGGCGACAGGTATACGCATTGGGCCTGTCGCCTTTTTTATAAGGAGGAGAGAACGAATGGACGAAAAAGATTTGTATGGTAATAAGCTAGCCATTGATACAGATACGGAAAGATCTATTTTAGAGTATCGGCCCCGGTTTAAATATGAACCAAACAAGCCAATCACAGTTAATTTAACAACAGAAGAAAATATCATTGATGAACCAGATGAGGAAGTAGCTGAAGGTAATGCATATGTACCAGTCGAAAAACCTGCTCAACAATATGAAGATTTTGTTGATACAGTCGGAGTTCTAGATGAAATGATTCAATTCGTGCAAGAAGAAGTTAAGGATGTGGTTATTCCTCTTTCAGAACAAGAGGTTATCACACTTTATGAATCATTCCCTTACCTTGATCCAACTATTGCTCATCAAGGTGGAATTGATTTTACAACATATGATGAAACATTTGCTGATCCAGATGCACCAAGTAATGTACTGATTCAAGACTTTGTTCATTCTCATGCCTCAGATGTAGATGGTTCGCTAGAGTTAGAGGTTTATGAAGATTTAAAAGAACTTCAATTAACTGTCCAAGAAGGCTACTATTTCTATAAAGAATCCGTCTTAAAAAATTATTTGGATGGAGATATTCCAGTAACGCCAAGTAATAATGAAGAACTCACTAAGCAAATCGATGAAGCGGTTCAAAAACAGAGAGAACAGTTAGAAGATATCACAAAGTCTTACAAAGAAAGCGAAAGTGCTTATTATGAGGCTCTTCGTAACTCATATGGTACTCCTGAATTCTTTGATATCAGCAATAAATATATGCAAGCTAAGCGCTCTTACGATATTGCCATTCGCGAAAATAAAACTCTACAAGAAATGATGTCTCTAGTTGATACCCTTTTACTTGGTACAGAAGATTGCTCTAATTACATCAAATCCGGATTAGTTTTAGGTAGCGGTATTGACGGAGAAGAGGTTATGAAGGTATTAGATAAACAAGCTACTACTAAAGAAGAACTTGCAGAATTAATGAAATTAACACAACTCTCTCTTAAGCTCCAAGTCAATTCACAAATTGAAGACAAGAAGCAGTATCGAGATGTATTAAAGAACATTAATAATCTTTCTCGTAAACAACGAGCGCACGATGAATTGCTTACAGCGTTCGAGCTTCGAAATAAAATGTACTTGAAAACGTATGATGTGCTACAAAACTTAGAGTCTCCTAGTAAAGAAAAGGGAGTTGAATCCTTTTTAAATCAAATGGCTGGAGGATTAAATCTCGTACAGGATCAATATGATTCCTTTTTACGAGATGTGTATCTCATGTATACGTCTGAATATGAAGTGCGAAAAGAGAAGCTAACTAAAACATTGGACAAGGAAGATGCACGAGCAGGGTATTCTTTAGTCTTAGACCATCTATAAGAGAGGTGTACAGAATTGAATATAGTAAAACGAATTCAGAGAGGAGTTCGGCTACGAACAGCAATGAGTGAAGCATCTTCCTCAGCTAAACGTGATCCAAAGAAAACAGCCGTTACACGTTTGGGACAAGCTATTAAAACTGCTGGTGGTAGTGGAGACTTTGAAGAATCGCCAATCGATTTAGCCGAAATTGGCCGTGCTTATTATACGGATAGTTATATTCGTAGAGCGGTTGATAAACACTCAGCCCTGATGTTTAAAAACGGATGGGAACTGTCGGGGAAAAACGATCAAGCAATTGAATATGTTTGGACTCGTCTTAAATTAATGGCAGAAGGAACTGGTCAAAGTACCGATGCCTTTTTACAGGAAGTCTCCGACAATTTAGTTCTTTATGGGAACGCTTATGTAGTAAAAGCTAGGGCTAAAAGAAACAGTACGCCAAGTGGTGTGACGGCAACAGGTTACACTTCAAATAAGCCTGTTGCAGGATATTTTGTTCTTCCTGCTCAACAAGTTACGGTTAACCGTGATGATGTTGGAAAGATTGTTGCTTATCAGCAATCAACTGGTAGTGGTGGACAGGGCGTAGAATTTAAGCCAGAAGATATTATCCATTTTACCTACCGTAAACCTAGTGGTCGTGCGTATGGTGTGCCCTTCATTTTTAATGCCCTGGACGACGTAAAATTACTTCGCCAGATTGAAGAAAATGTAGCGCGATTAATTTATCGAAATTTATTCCCTCTTTACTTATACAAAGTTGGTTTAGATAAACCAGGATTTGAAGCTACAGATGAAGAGATTGAAAACTTACGTGAAGAGATCCGTAATATTCCTGTTGATGGAGCATTGGTTGTACCTGAACGACACAATATTGAAGTTGTTGGTTCGCAAGGACAAGCAATCGATGCAAATGGATACTTAAAGTATTTCCGTGAACGTGTATTCTCCGGATTAGGAGTAAGTGACACAATCATGGGTATCTCAGGAACCGCTAATAAATCAACCTCTGATAACCAATCCTCTGATTTAAACGATACTGTGAAGGACTTCCAAAAATCTTTTGCAGACGTAGTTAAATTCTCCATTATTAATGAACTTCTTTTTGAAGGTGGATATGATCCAACATTAACCCCCGACGATGAAATTGATTTTGTTTTCCATGAAATTGAGTTCGATGCAAAAATCAAACGTGAAAATCATGTTGTCCAATTGTTTATGCAAAACAGTATTGTGTTTGAAGAAATGCGTCAATTGTTAGGATACGACATCCAAGTTGATGAATCTCGTCTTTATACAAATATGTTTAATGCAGCAACAGGAGATGCAGGAACCTCTGGTACTCAAGCGGCTGCAAATCAAGGTAATAACCAGGATCAACCGGCTAATCAAAGCGGTAAGCAAACTAGTCCTGGTAAACCTAAAACTTCAGAAACAGGTAGTAAGAGCGTTTTAGTTTCAGAAAATACAAATTTGACCGGGCAATCTCAACTGGTTAATTTATCGGAAACGTTACAAGTTAGTTCATTCACTCAAAAAGTTGAACAACAATGGTCCGATGCAATGGAAGACGTTCAGGCAAGGGTTCAGCGTAATGAGGATACTGACACAATTAACTCATTCACCACAAATCTTGTTAGTCAATTAGTTAAGGAACAAATACATCCATTTGTTGAACGTTCTTTTCTTCATGGATTTCAAGAGGGATTAGTTCAAATGGGTAATGACCTTACGAAGTTACAAACAGGTGATGTACAAGTAGCGGTAGCTAAACATAGTCAATCATTTGAAAGATTGATGAAAGACATTACTCGTCTTGTTTCTGCTTGCTATGAAAAAGACTCACCGGCTGCTCATATTACTCATGCCTTTACAGCAAACCGTTACCGAATTGGTTTCATTGCAAAACGTATTGCGTATGAAGCTTACAACTACGGTGTTGCTTTGTCTGCAGAAAAAAGTAAAAAGGATAGAGTCTATGTTCAACATAAACCAAATTGTTGCAAGACTTGTCTAACTGCTTCCTCAGAAATCATCTTAACAGATGGATGGAGAAATCAAATTCCCCCACATCACACCAATTGCGAATGCACAATTGTAGCAAAACCCAAGGAGGTCATCTAATTGAATATTTTAAAGTGGAAGGGTCTTGAAGTAGATCCTATGAAGATTAGTGAGTCTATCACTACATCAGCCCAAATCACTCAGGTAGATACTGCTTTCAATGAATCCACAAGTGAGAGCGGTATTACGGTTCTTTATCCTAAGATTGAAGCCATTCATGAAGGAAGAACACGAAACTTTAACCGTTATACGGCTGAAAAATTAAAAGGAGATCCAGATCTTCGAAGTGGTGTTTATAGCTGGACAGCTCCTTATCCTAAACCTGTCATTCATAACCACGATACAACGACTGAAGCTACTGGTCGTGTTTACTCTGCTTCATACTCCGATTACACTTCCGCTGGTCGCCCCGGCATTATCGTCACTCCAAAAATTACTCAAGAAAAAGCAATCAAAGATATTATGGAAGGTCGTTTGTTAACTGTCTCTATCGGTGCTTCTACAAATGCTGCTGTATGTAGTGTATGTGGAACTGACATCATCAACGAAGGTTGGTGTGGTCACATGAGAGGCGAAGAATATGACGGTCAAGTATGTGAATGGGTAGCGGGAGACTTATTCTTCGATGAATTAAGTTGGGTAAACGTTCCTGCTGATTCTGATGCAATGATTGTTAATGCAAACACGTCACAATCATTGATGGGTGTTGGTGAAAATACAGCTACCATTAGCGCAATTAATGACAGTATCGAAGTTACAGCTTCACCTGCTGTTTCACAAGAAATTAACGTTGATGAATCAACCTATATCACAGCAAAAGATATTGCTTCGACTTCAGCGTTGACTGCTGAACCCCTAGTGGTTACAAGTGAAGGTGTACTAAATACTACGAAGGAGGCAAGCACAGTGGAACATGATGAACAAAACGTTACAGCTGAGACTATGGAAGAAGAAGCTACTGTTGTCGAAGAGACAGAAGAAACGATTGAAACTCAAACTACAGAAGAAACAACTGAAGTTGAAGAAACACAAGTAGAAGAGTCAACTGAAACAGAAGTAGAAGAAGCTTCTCAAGGCGAAGTTGTAGAAGAAACTGAAGACACTGTAACTGATGAAACAGTTGTCACAGAACAAGAAAACGAATCTGCTGATGAAGATGCTCTTAAAAAAGCACAAGATGAATTAGCGGAAGCTCAAAACACAATCAATGATTTAACAGAAGCAAATGTGCAGCTTGCAAAAGAGCTTCAAGAAGCAACTGTTAATTTCTTAGTAGATTTACGTGTCGCTGTTGGAAAAGAATCTAACCGCGAAGAAGCTGTCCAAAAGTTCGCAACTCGTACTGTAGAATCTTTACGTGATTCTATTTCTGACATTTTATCAGAAAAGCCATCTATCAAAACAACACGTACTGTTGAGCACGTTGAAAAGCCAACGGGACAGAAAGTTGTTACTGAAAGTAAAGACTTGGCAACTAGTTCACTAAAGGTTACAAATAACGAAGATGCACTATACAATCTCTTAACTGGACACACAAAATAAGGAGGCACATTACAAATGGCACAATTTCCAAATTTGGATCGTAAGCTTACTCAACGTGGTAAGTCTCACACAAACTTAGTAATTTCCGAGGGCATGGCTCCTGCGGAAGAAATGATTATCTCTCGTACTAATGGTGCGGAAAGCTTTATCTATGAGTATGGCCCAGAAGGTAACCAAACTGTAGTTTTAGCAAAAGGTAAAATCGTTGAAGTTGTCGGCTCTGAATACGACGCTGAAACTGGTTTCTACAAAACTGCTGTTAGACAAGCAGAAGATGCATCTGAAACAGTAACAGGTGTTAACCACCACAATGTTTACTCTCGTCGTCGTGACGGTATGGTAAGCACATTAACTACTCCAACAGTTATTACTCGTAACTATATCGAAGTACCTTTATTCGAAACAACTGGTGCTACATTAGCTGATGCTCAAGTTTTAGCTGAAGCAATGAAATTCGGTGCTGCTGTTTCTGAAACAAGTGTAGCAAATGCTGCATTACAAGCTGGTGACCGTGTAGTTTCTGACCGTGCTGGTAACTTCCGTAAATATGTAAAAGGCACTGACGCTCCTGAAGCAATCGTTGGACAAGTTTGGGCTAAAGAAACTGAACTTCCACCTGCTGGATTCCTTCAATACTACTCAGATCTAGTTAATCCTGAAATGGAAGCATATTTAAAAATGATTTCTCGTAACCCATCTCCAGGTCTTCCTGCAACTGGTGAAGGTGCGTTCCCTTATGGCGCTCCTTACACAAACAAAGGATGGAAACCTGAATTCGAAAAATTATTAGCTGGAGCTAAAATGGCTGGTATCCCATTCTTAACAGATGGTTTCTTCCGTGCTCAAGAAATGCGTACATTTGGTGTTGCAACTGGTACTGCTGGCTCAATGACATTAGATACTAACGTTGAAGTAGTTCGTACTACTGAAGGTACTGTATTTGATGTAGCAAACAACAAAGTAACTGTAAAAGCAGGCGTTAAAAACCCAGCTTTATTCATTAAATTAAAACACAAAATCGATACTACTAAATTAGCTAACGTTGAAATCACTCTTGGTGGTACAAAAGTTAATGCTGACGATTTCAATATCGACATCCAAAACAACACTATCGTTGTTTACCCAGCAATTAACGACACTAACGCTGATGTAAACTATGCTGGTCTTACAGTAACAGTTCCATTAGTAGTTGACCCAATCGCTGGTATTCCAACTGCATGGGATCACAAAGGCGCTGTTGGTGCGGTTCGTATCTTACTTCAAAAATAATTAACCTCGATTTACCCTCACTTTTCTTCTAGTTTGCAAATCAACAACCTCTAAATACAAACCTTCAAGTTTAACCTTTACGGTCTATTGATGAACAGCTTAAAAGATAAGTAGACACAATCCCATTTACGATGGGAGAGCTACTAAATATAGATTCTCCCATCCTAAATTTTCACACAAATTATTAGGAGGATATATATATCATGGAAAACACAATTGAACTTCATGAGAAGTATACAAAAATGATGGCATATGCAGGCAAAGTTCCTGTACAACAACGTGTCACTGTAAGCGAAGCATTATCTTCAGCTGATGCAAATATCTTAATCCCTAAAGTTATCTCAACTGTAGTATTAGAAGCTGCTGAACCTTTAACTTTAGTATCTAACTTATTCCAAAAAGTAACTTTAACTGAAGGACGTTCAATGGAATTCATCCACTTCGGAGCAATTCGTGCATTCGAAATTGGAGAAGGCCGAGAATATCCAGAACAAAACTTAGACCTTACTGGTGGCGGAATTGGTTCTGTAGACGTTAAAGTCAAAAAATACGGGCTTCGTATTTCAATTACAGACGAAATGATCTCAGACTCACAGTGGGATGTAATCGGATTACACTTACGCGCTGCAGGTCGTGCTATGGCGGCTAAGAAAGAAGAAGTAACGTTTACAGAGTTCCGTAAAGCTGGACACATCGTATTCGATGCTGACTTATTCGCTCCAACTCAAGAAGGTTACCCAACTGGTCGTGGATTCGACGGAGAACTTAATGGTACATTAGCTGCTGAAGATATTATCGACATGGCAGTAAGTATTATGAGTGCAGGTTTCCAACCTACAACAATCATCATGCATCCTCTTTGCTGGTCACTATTTGCTAAAAACGCTGCTTTAGAAGGTACAAGCGTTGCTGCATTTGGACAAGGCACTACAAACTTTGACCCTCGTACATTCAACACTTCAAACGCTTTAGGCTTAGAAGTAATCTTCTCTCCATTTGTTCCTTTCGATCAAGCTAACAAAAAATTCGATTTCTACTTAATTGATAAAAACAATATCGGAGTATTACTTGTGAAAGACGAAATCTCTACAGAGCAATTCGACGATCCAAGTCGCGATATCCAAACTCTTAAATTAAAAGAGCGTTATGGCGTTGGCGTATTAAATGAAGGTTTAGCAATTGCTGTTGCTAAAAACATCAAATTCGCTCGTACATTCCCTGCTCCACAACGTAGCTTCCAAGACATGGCTTTACCAAGTGACTACTCTGGTGCTGCTGCTAAGAAGCACGACGAAATCTAATTAAATAGAAATAACGTTCCTACGGAGCTCCTACAGTTGATGTAGGGGCTTCTTTTATAGTTTACAACTAAAACAAATTTATAAACCGAAAGGAAGTCTTTTTAATGAAAGAATTAAAAGTTATTTTATCACCACATTTTAGCGAAGAAGAATTTGCAGAGCCAGTGAGCGGGATTGTTTTCCGTAAAGGAAGAACGATTGAAGTTTACTCTATTAGCCTTGAAGATAATAAGTTATCAGGCATTCAATCGGCTTTACGCAAAAACATCCTTTTACCATATGACGGTGCAACTCGCCAGTTTGTTAATGGTACTAACTTCGCAAAAGATGAAGTGAAGCCAGAACCAGTTAAAGAAGAGGTTCAAGAGGTAGCGGCAGAAGTTATTGAAGAACCAGTTAAGAAAACACGTAAACGTACTACTAAAAAAGAATCTGAATAAGTGAGGTGAGGCTAGATGGCTCCTTACTCATATCTAGTATTGGGTGTTAATCCTGTTTCAAATGAAATGAATGTAGATCTTTCTTCAAAGATTACCGTTACATTTGCAAAACATATCAACACAGACACATTAAACAGTAATACCATTCGTTTACGTAAGGTAAATGGGGATTTTATTGAGTATACGGGACGATATCTTAATATCGACAAGGTATATGAAGTAACTCCTAAAGAACCGCTCGAAGCTAGCACACAATATCAAATTATGGTTGTTGGTGGGACAGATGGTGTTATTGCGATTGATGGTTCTTATCTTCCATCAACTAAGACTTACGAATTTGTAACAGTTCAAAGAGAAGGTGTTACATCTATAGAAAATTTAGTGCTAAAACAAGACTATCTTTTCGTCTCAGCACAATGGGATATGCCTAAAGGTTTAGTGGATGGAGAAGAGATTTACTTTAACGTTCGACTATCTACTTCAAGCAATCCTGAAGCCTATGATGTGTGGCCTACAAACTTATTAGAAGGTAAAACAACCACTCCTAACATAACTATTCCCCAACGTTTAGAAGCCGGTAGAAACTATTATGTGCATGTACAGGCAGTAACTACTGGTGTAATCGTTCCTAAAGAAGCAACAATCGTTATTGCTTCAAGGCTTGGGGAATCAACCGCTAATATTTATAACGATGATTTGAAGAAAACAGAATGGGTTACAAGTCAAATTTACATTGAGCCCATTGAGCAAACAACATCATCACCAGTAGAAGAATCACCAAGTACCAATGTGCAACCAGAAGTTGTTTCAGCTATGGGGCAATTAGGTATAGTAGATTATTTTCCTCAAAACGGAGAGTTCCAAAAACCTTCTGAAATTGTTGTAGTGTTTAATGACGCTATTTCTCCCGATTTATTCAATGATACAACTGATTCAAGTTCTTTATTCTACGTAGTAGAAGCACCTTACAAAGAGACATTATCCTTAATTGATTTAAGAGGTTTGTACTCAGTTAAGAACGCGATAAATGGCAAAAGTTCAATTGATTCTGAAAATTCTAATGTCCTAGTTTGGGTGCCGGATGCGGGAACAACAGCCTTTAAGGAAGGTAAATCATATACAGTTATTGTTTCTAAAAATATTACCGGGGAAAATACTTTAGCTCTTGGTAGCAATTATGTATTTGGTTTTGTTGGTACACCTGAACATTTACATGGGGAAATTGATCAAATTAAAGAGGTTTTAAGTTCTCTTAATGTTGAGCCGTCTACACGCTTCCTTCAATCTTTAATGAGGAAATACAGCCAATATGCTTGTGATATTTGGTATAACACTTCTACTTATGATGAAGCTTTACATCAAAATGGAGAAGCGCCTTATTACATTCATCAATATGTAAATACACAAGTAACAATTGATGCTTTATTGCATGGTGGTATTATGGCTTCTGGAGGCGGAGACGAAACAGTTACACTTGGAGAATTAACCGTTATAAAAAGCGGTGGAAGTTCCGGTTCAACGACTTCTATTTCAGATGTAATTACTCAACTTCAAAGTGAAATAAAGACCTGGGAAGATTTAATTCATGGTCATCACAATAGAGGCTATGCTGTTCCAGGTAATGTTGTTAAAGGTGAGAACGTTCAAACTTTACCAACTTTCGTAACACGTACAACTATGAATACTAGCTTTGATGCATCGTAGGTGATTAGATAATGAAATTAAACATGGATCTAGCTCGTGAATTTGAAAATATTCTTAGAGATTTTGGCTATGATGTACTGGTTCTTAGAACAGACAGAAAGCTTTTTTGCTCCTGTTATAACGAAGTCACTCAAGAGGCAAGTCGGGAATGTCCGATTTGTCTTGGTCTTGGGTGGACATTCATAGCAGAACGTCATACGGCAAGATCACAAGAAGCAATTGGTTCAACACAATTAGCCCGGGTTCTAAATGATACAGGTATTGGTTCCGTTGCTGTCAGTGACCGTAAGTATTTCTTTCTTCCAAACATGAAAGCACTTGAAAAGGACTTAATTGTTGAGGTTGAATGGGACGAATTCGGAAGACCTACCTATGAAGACGGTGGAATATGGGCTATCACGAATGTTGTTAAAAGTAAAAACCTTGGAAAAGGTAAAGAAGTTTATAAAACCTATTATGCTTCAGAGACTCCTGTAAGAAGTAAGATTCGCGGCATTCGGATATCTGAACTTAATGGAATTAAACAATATAACATCCTAATGGAGGGATAAGAATGTTCACATACAATCAACTTATCTTCCCTTCCCACATGGAAAAGAATACTCGCTTTCTCGTGTTAGCGGGTTTTTCTTTAAGTGGTCCAGTAGGAACACCTTTCATTCTTCGAGGTGACACAGACCCAATTGAAGTACTTGGGATCAGTCGCCTTGCGGAAAATGTGGAATTGGCAAGACAATATGGAATTACTCCGCTTGTGCTCCGTTTAAATGGTTCTCATGGGGAATGTGTTGTTAATCATGACGAACTAAATCTTCCTGCTCTTCAATTTAAAACTCTCGATGCTACAGATGATTGTAATAACATTGATATTCACTTACTTCCAACACATTTAATTGTAAAAGGATTAACAGGTGATATCACTTACTACTTTGCTGATTATAAAGGTATTGATGCTCTAGCTACTGCTATTAAACGTGATTTGTATTTTGGCAAAGGAGAAGTAGATGTGGAGGTATTAAATCAAGTACCTCTAACAAATCTCTGTCTAGCTGAACGTTATGTTGGTTTTCAAGGAGCTGATGATGGTTTTAATCTTGTTAGCAATCATAACGAAACAGATTCAGATGATAAATTACAAGCTCAAATACAGCTCCTAAGAGATAGTTTTATTGATACGGAAGGTGAAGGGGTTTACTTTACAGGGGAATTAAGCGGTTTTCAGATTGATACCCTTGTATTTACTGATATTCCTTATGAAAAAGCACCAGCGGATCTAGCATATATTCTAGGTGGATTCGCAACAGCGAAAACAGAGGAGCAATCTATCTTCTGTTCAGTCGTTTTGTGTTCTGATTTATTTGCGGAAACCCGCTATACAGATGAAGGAGAAGACACATATAGTGCTCAGATTCAATCATTACTTAATATTGCTCCTAATTCTATAGAAGAAACTAGCTTTTTGGAACATGTGGAAGTTGTTGTCGGGGTACAAGATGCCATTTATGCGAAACAGATAACGATGCCTTGTGCCGCAAACTATGCATTTATGCGTTATGCGCTCCCTGATTTTTATACTTCTGCCACAAATAAGGCTCTTTTGAGTATGAATACGTTACAAAGTAGAGAACTCAAACAGAACGAAGTTGCTAATTTATCAAGTAGTGGTTATATATGTATTGTTCCTTCAATACGAAAAGGATTTGTTCCTTTCTTATCAAAGAACTTTTACCCTCAAAATGCATTTCATGCAAAACCTCATTATCTCCGAAGTGTTCACTACGATGTGGGCCGAATGGCTGGTTTCTTCAATCAGTATATCGGAGAACCATTCAACTACACTTTATTCCAATCTATCTTAACCCAAGTAAATAGCTTTAAAGATCAACTTCTAGAAGGTCATCCGCTTTATCAAAACATCACTATAGAGGTTTTAGATTATACGGATACTCAATTTACTCTATCTATCGCTTTCCAGCTATATGGAGAAGTAGAAGTTGTGCGAACATCCTTCGAGTATGTTCCATCAAGTGAGGTGAATATTTCATGGCAGTAAGACAGAATCGGCTTCAATCTAATGGAGCTATGGACTATGAAGACATGATTAAAACCCTCAAATATTTGTTAGATGCAGCATGGGGTTCTGACTGGGGAAGTTTTACTCCAGATGGACCGAACATTAATGATGCAAAGAACATTGAGTACCCCATCATTATCCACTATATGACCTCGATGACTCCTGGATTAATTGGTAAAGACACAAGGGAGATCAAACCTCGTTTTCGTCAATCCGTCTTGAATGAAAATTCAAACGGGGACATGCCACCTATTACAAACATTTACGGGCAAGTATTTGATGCTGAAGTCGTTTTTGAGATTTGGGAAGAAACGAATGCGCAGGTAGACAAGCTAACTAAACAGTTTCGTCAGACCATAACAGCATTTACTGGATATCTCAAAGAAAAAGGGCTGAAAGAAATCCTGTTTCAAAAGATGGAACCTAACCTGGAAAGCGATAAGATACGAGATTCATATAAGATCCGTAAACTTACCTATCTTGTTAGATTCGAAGAATTAAATGAAGTCCCTGTAGATATCTTCCATGCATTCGACGTGGTAGATAAAAGGCTTCAAGAAGAACTTGGTGAATAGCGCTCGACGCTTTCCATATAAAAATTAAATAAGGGGGCAAAAACATGCTTTACGAAAACCTTCCTGGAATTAACGTCACTTTAAAAGATGGCGGATTAATCATCCCAGAAACTGGCGGATCAGAATCTATTCTAATCATCGCTCCGTCTCTTGTGGCTAGCGCTCCCGAAGAACCAGTATTAGTACGTAGTTCTTCTGAACTTGTATCATTCGGCTTCGGTGACTTCTATGTAGGCGGACAGGTAAACCCTATCGCTGCTGAATGGAAAGCTGCAACTGATGGTGGAGCTAAAGTAGTTTACTTAGTAGCTCTTAAAGAAATTGATTCAGCTCGCGCTGGTGAATTAGAGCAAGCGGCTATCGATGCTGCTGTAGCAGGTGGATTAACATCTCAAGCTGCAACAACTAAGTATAAAGATGTACTTAAAGGTACAACTGATGCTGCTGCTATGCGTCGTAAATTCGTTTACTTCTACGATTTACTAATGAGCGATCTTCTTGATTTCTCTGTAGATCACGTAGTTTTAAAGGGAGTAACACTTGAGGATGAAGTAGCATCACTTGAAGCTGCATTCTTCCCTGAAGTACCAAATATCGAAGACTTCCCATACATTGGTGGATTCGTTAACTCTTCTTATGTGTTAACAGGTGGAGTTGTTAATTATCCATTAGCTGTAAGTGCAGGTACTAGCGATAAGTTGGTTGTAAAAGTGGGCGGTACTGACGCAACATTCACTCTTCCAGCAAAAACGTACAACGGTACGACATTAACTGTGAATGACCTTGCTAATGACTTACAAACAGTTATTAACGCTTCTACATCAGGAGTAAAAGGAAAAGTCACTGTAGACAACGGTAAATTGGTTATCTACTTCGCAGATACTGCTGTTGTTCAAGCTGGCACAACTGCAACTGGTCTTCAATTGACTGGCTCTGGTGTATTGCAAAAAACAAACCAAGGTTTAATTACTAAAGGTTCTTTTGCTCAAACTCTTGCAGATTATTGCCAAACAAAAACATTGATGCGCGACGCAAGCATTGGTTACATCGGTGTTAAATCTCCTGTAGATACAAAAGTTTCTACAATCCGCAAATATGTGGACGAGCTTGCAAAACTCGACACAGAAATTTCTCCTTACCTTCAGGTAGTTGTTTCTGAAGTGGGCGTAATCTTACCAGTTACGAACGCTGTTCAATATGTAAACGGTGCAACAGCTTATGCCGCTTTACTTTGTACACTACCTAAACAATCAGCTCCTACAAACAAAAAACTTCCAGGTGTTAAAGCTATCCGCTTTGACTTCTCTCTTCGTCAACTTTCTCGTTTAACAAGCAAGAAATTTGTGACATTCCGTATCAAAGACGGTACAAGCCTTGTGGTAACTGACGGTATAACTACTGCACCTTCAATCTTACTTGGTGGAGTTAACCGCGATAGCGACTTTGCTCGTGTTTCTACTCTTCGTATCGCTCAATTGGCTATCACAGTTGTACGTGAAGCTGTAGACCCATTCATTGGTGAAGCAAACGGTATGCCGGAGTACAACGCTCTTAATACAGCAATTAAGTCTGCATTAGAGACAATCCGCGAAGCTGGCGCAATCACAGGATACAAATTCTCTGTTGCTAACGTTACATCTCGTATGGACGAAGCAACTGTAATTTTAGAAATCGTTCCTGCATTTGAATTACGTCGAGTTCAAGTTCAAGTGAACTTATCTCCATCAGACGAGTACCTAGCTAGTCTTGGTCTTTGAAGAGTAGGGGAGGAGAAGGGAATTCCTCTTTTCCTTCCTTAATAAAAAAATAAATAACAACAGGGGGTAACAACCTATGCCGGAATTATCTCGCTATAGTAAATCATATACGACGTTCAGCGGTGCAGATATCGTATGTACGTTTAACGGAGTACAAATTGGTGAGCTTCAAGCTATCACTTACAGTGTTACTCGCGAAAAAGGGCCAGTCTATGTAATGGGCGACCCGAATCCAAAATCATTTTCACGCGGAAAACGTGGAATTGCTGGTTCATTAGTATTCACTATCTTTGATCGTGATGCTTTATATGACCTTAAACAACAAGCTACTGTTCACCGTCATGGCTTAAACCAAACAGATCAATTATCTGGTCCTATTCTTAGTGCAACTGAGAATGCTGCTGCTTCTACAGCACGTAATGATTTAATCCAAGGCTGGCAAACAAAGCGTAAAGCTAACTTCATTGATGAAATTCCTCCATTCGATATCACGATTAACTTCCTGAACGAATATGGACAAGCTAGTAAAATGGAAATCTACGGCGTTGAGATTCTTAACGAAGGAATGGGAATGTCAGTAGACGACTTAACAACTGAAAAAGCTTGTACTTTCGTAGCACGTAACATTGTTGAAATGCGCGCTATGGATGAGTGGGAAACTGATAAGTAATCTACTCAATGAGTATACGAAGGAGATGCAATTGCATCTCCTTTTTATTTTGTTTCTCCTAGTAAAAACGAAATGGAAATGGTTATGTTCCGCTTATACAAATTAGAAAGGTAGGGATGTCTATGGCAGGTTCAAAACAGAGTATTAAACAAAGTACTCGCTATCAAAACACGTATACTAGCTTCGCCGGTACAGATATCGTTGCTATTGTTACACCTAGAAGTGGGAAGCCAAGGGTTTTAGGTGAATTGCAAACAATTTCTTACTCATCATACAGACCTACAGCTCCCGTATATGCTTTAGGGCAAATAGCGGCTAAAGGTGTAGTTCGAGGTGTAAGAACAGTTGCAGGAAGTTTAATCTTCACGGTATTTGACCGACATGTACTTTACGACGTAATGGCCGACTTTAATAAAGATAATTTTGAGTCCATTAATAAAGCGGATCAACTTCCTGCTTTTGATATTGTTGTTCAGTTTTTAAATGAATATGGACAATCATCTAAACTAACTATCTATGGTGTACACCTAATCTCTGAAGGACAAACAATGTCAGTCGAAGACATGATTACAGAAAATACAATGGAGTTTATTGCAATGGATATCGACACGATGACTCCAGATGCTTTCGAATAATAAGGAGGTGCAAATATGAGTGGTGGATCAACAGGTAGTACTACCCGAGAAATGGAACAAAAATATGCAAGTTACTATTCTGGTACAGATATTCGTATTTATTTTGGCGATGACTGGATCGATGAGATTGTAGAAATTGAGTGGTCAGTACAGGAACAAGTAGCACCTATTTTCGGATATTCCTCTTTTACATGGGACAAAGTGGCTCGTGGAAATCGTTTTGTTCAAGGCTCCTTCTCGATTAACTTCAAATCAGCTGGATATTTACAAACCATACTTAATAGTTTAAGTTCTGAAATGACAGAAGATAACGAGTGGTTCAGCATGGATGAATTCCGTGAAAGGATAGACCTTAATGATGGTCGAATTAACGGACATCCAGGTAGTAACCAAACATCTGTCGAGTACGTTATCAATAACTTTGAAGAGCTTGCAAATGATTATGAATACGCATTGTGGGGATTTGATAGTGATTCAAATAAAACGATAGACAGTCGTAAGCACGACACGTTTTTTTATGGTACAAAAGCAAATGCGAATAATAAAGCTTTAAAAGAACATGGTTTTAACATCCTTCTAACCTACGGTAATGCTCCAGATCCCGCGAGAGGACGAGTAGGTTATCACACAGCCCAAACTATCGTTGGCGTTCAATTAACGGGCGTATCTCAACGAGTAGACCCCTCTGGTAACCCTATTTCAGAAGTTTATACCTTCATTGCAAAAGACATTTCCGGTAACGTAGCACAAAAATATTAATTACTACTTTTTATATTGAAAGAAAGAGGAGGAAGTGCAATGGCACCACGCAAAAAGAAAGAAGAATTATTCGTTGAAGAAACACATGAAGAATTAGCACCAGTTGTTAATCTTGGAGAAGAAATCGATGAAGATGATCCTGCATTAGCGGAACAAGAAATCTTCCCAGGTGGACCTACTTATAATGACCTCGAAAAATGGAAGTCTATGTATGCAGGAGAAGTATACTTGACTGAATTTGACGAAGAAAATGTATTCGTATGGCGCCCTATTAAGCGTAAAGAATACAAGGATATTGCAAAAATCCAAAATGCAGACCAGTTCTATAAAGAAGAACGTATCTGTGAAAAATCAATGTTATTTCCTGAGAAATATGGATTCATGAACATGAGTACAGGTAAAGCTGGTATTCCGACTTTATTATCTGAAATGATCCTCGAAAAATCAGGATTTGTAGCAAAAACAGGCGCAATGCGCTTAAGCTAAAAGCGAAGGAGGCGTTTATCGTCTCCTATTTTTTATTTAAGGAGGGATTTTAGATGGATTTAACATTAGATCCTAGTTTGTTAGAGGATAAAATTGACGAACTACCTTTTGAATTTGAAAGCTATGAAGAAGAGGTGGCTTTTAAAGAGCAACTGCGTTTATGGCACGAAATGTACGGCAATGTCTTTACAACAGAAGTAAATGAAGTTCATTTCTTTTTCCGAGCTATAACAAAAAAGGAAATGGAAATTGCTCAGGAAGTATATCAAGATGATTACGAAAGAACGGAATATATATGTAAAACCTGTGTTATTGAACCTGTAATTGATGATTACTCATTAGACATTTTCGCGGGTATTCCAGAAATTCTTTGCAGATCTATTCTACAGGAGTCGGGTTATACAGATGCTCAAAAAGTAAAAATCATGATTGCTAAATGGGAGCAAAAAATGAAAGATGTTGAAAACCAACTTCCGCTTGTTATCAAAGAAGTGTTTACTGATATTGATATAGAAGAAATAGAAGCATGGTCAATGTCTAAAATGACGGAATACTATGTAAAAGCAAGATGGGTATTAGAAAATCTTCGTGGTTTACAACTAGTCAGTGAGGACGAAATGAGTCAAGGAGAATAAAAGGTGGTGAAAATAAATGGCTGATAATAAGCGTTCTAATGAAGAACAAAATCAAGAACAGAAGAAGAGTAGTCTCCTTGGTTCTATAGCTCGTACAGGAGCTTTAGTAGGTGGAGGAGCATTAGCCTATACTAATCGTACAGCAATAGCTAGAGGGCTTTCTCACTTGTCTGGTGAAGTGTCCTTATTAGGAAGCCGAGTGTTAACTAAAGAAGGGCGTCTAGGTAATGCTCTTTCTGATACGCGTGTATTGTTAACGGGTGTTTCTGATGCATTAGGAGACAATCCTTCTATTTTAAGAACATTACGAGCGGGTTATGACAAAGATGTCCAGGAGAAGATGCGTAAAGACTATGAGGCTTCTATCCGTAACAATATTAAAAAACGTCAAACTCATAACAATAAGCCAGGACAAAACCGAACAGAGCTTGCTTCTCGTTATTATAGAGAGTTTTATAAACGAGAAATGAACGGACTTAATAAGTTCCAATACTCTGCGACACAATCTTTTCGTCAAAATCAATTCCTAAAGGAATTAGGAAATCATTCTGAAATAAAGAAGCATGGCGGAGATAAAATTCTTAATTCTCTTATGGATTACTATAACAAGAATGCAGGAATTATTAATCAGCCAGCAAATCACATTGATGATTTCATAAAGCATCTTGAAGACGGAACATATAAGCATAAAGTATCTTTTAAAGATAAAACCGAAAAAAATGCTTTTCAGAAGCAGATGCTTCAAACACTTGATAAGTATTCTGAAACAAAAAAAGTCCATGACACACATGAAGGTATCATCTCTCAGCAAGCAAAAGCAATGGAGACTGGTTCCGCTTATGCCTTTATTAAAGATGCGATGGAAACAACAAGTTTAATAGGCAAAGCTTTAGAAAAGAAAGGTTTTCGTGCTGCTACATTAAAAGATGTTGAGCATTTGGATGAAGCTTCTAAACGAAAGTATGGATTAATTGTTGATGATGTTGATAACAAACTAAAAGACAAGTCTATTGATGTAACAAAAGAATTACGCAAATTCCTTGATGAACATCGTCATAATGAGGATTTGAAAATCTTATTAGCTAAGAAAGGGCATTCCTTTGATTTTAGTAACATCAAATTAGATAAGCATCTTTTTATCCATCATGAAACAGGAGAAGTTCTTGATAATCGTCATCTACGAGATACAGCAATAAATGCTATTGATACGTTCCAAGATTCTGTTAAAACATCATTCTTAAACATAAACCCTGTTGATTTAACACCTTGGCAAGCAATTCGTTCAGGTCAAGCTAAAGAAGGTTTACAAGTATTAAGCGCCGGGCAAGTTCATGGATATGTTCGTAATCTTGGAGATCAAGCATTTGACGATGTAACAAAGGCTACGCATAACGGTGCTATTCGTAATCCATTAAAGAATAGTGATCATTTTTATACAGGTGGAAATGTATTTCGTTTTACGGAAGAAAAGGGCTTAGAACTTATTGATGAAAACCTTTATTTAGCTCCATCCCAGTTCGGTGCATTCTCTCGTATGCATAAAAACATGACAAACTACAGTGAACTTGAAACTGAAGATGAACGTGGATGGTTAAAAAAGCTTTTTGATCTAGGACATCAAGAAGGCGAAAGTCGATTAACTACGTATAAAAAAGCATGGAATAAGCTTAGTGATCCTATGTATGGACCGAATGCTTTAAGAAGCCTTGTCTATGATTTGCATACAACCAATGAAGGGCAAGAGAATTTAATTCGCGACGTTTACAACGTTATGCGTGTTGGTATTGACCGGAACACAAAAAGTTTAACACGAGAAGCCGGGGAAGTATTAGCACCTCATGTAAATAAGGTGTTTGATCATATTAAGGTAAACGGAGAAGCATTTGATTTTTCTCGTTTAACTGATGATGATTATCTGAAAGATGCTGCTCTTGTTTTTCATAAGGAACTGAAAAATGGTGATACGAATCTAAACATGTATAGAAGCACCTCTCGTTCTGTTTACAATGAAGGATTAACAGAAAGAGACGCTAGTAAATTATATGAGGATTCAGCCACTAAAGAATTATCTAGATGGACTCAGAAATATATTAAAGATCCAGAAGGTTTTAGTGCTTCAAGAGAAGCTCCTATTGATAAGAGTCTTCCTCATGTGTTTGACTTTATGGTTTCGAGTCTAGGCGAAAATGAAGGACTTATTCCTGCGACAGAAAAATTACGCCGGTCTTTTCATCAATATGCACTTCGAGCACTTGACGATAATTTAGGGGATTTTGAACCTAGTAAAATCAAGAATGGTGTAAGAAATAGAACCTCTGTTGGTTATCTAATTGATGCCAAAAACAAAGGGTTCCTTTCGGATAAGGACGTTAAAAATGCAAAAGATTTAGAGCTGTTAACAGACTTATTGAGTTATGACAATATTCATGATGTAAATGCAAGAACAGCAGAAGCGAAAACATTCTTAGATGATATCATGCATATTAAAGATGGGGATGTTAGTTTCGATGAACGTAAACTGATTTTTGAATCTGGAAAAGTACAGTTAACAGGTTTAGGGCAGGAGTTACAAGAAGGTATTCTTCGTGCTCAACCAATACTAGGAAGAGCTCCTGAACCTAGTCAACCATCTTTAAATGGTGCAGACTTCATTATTATGCGTAAGAGCGGACTAAGACAGACCGCTAAAGAAACTGTTTCTGAACTAAACTTAAAGAACCTAACTGACTATGGTCCGATAGAAGATGGATGGGATCTTGCGATTAATACAGAAATGTATACCCGTAATGCCGCTTCTTCACTCTTTCAAGCAGGTAAAGATGTTACTCAAGAAATGTTTGCTGGTAGACACCGTAAAAGTGATTCGTTAGAAAATGTAACAACGTCAACCGCTATTATGTATGGATTAGCAGAGCGTTTAGATAACCAATTTACAAACTTCGGAATTGGTTTATCTCGACAAAATCTTGGGTCTTTCCAAAGTATTATGACGAATCAGTATCTACGTCGAATTGTTCTTCCGTATGCGGCATATCAACAAGCAGTATGGTTTGATGGTTTAACTGGTGACAATATCAGTGATTCAGCAGCAGATGCATATGTGAATACACATGAAACATTGGCACAAGTAAAAGACATGCTTGGTATTAATAAAGCAATGAAGCCTTGGGCGAAAGTGTTCCAAAATGCTGGTTTCGATCAAGTTAAAGATTGGGTTGGTGTTGAACAGTTAAACTTCTTAACGATGGGTGCTTTTACTGATTTTAGAAGTGCTGATGAAGTAGAGGATTATTACGAAAGTGGAGAAGATCCAATTCGTAAAAACAGATACTGGGGAATAGGTTCACCATCTCCTTGGTCCGGTAATGGTATTGAATACTATGCACCTAACTGGTATCGACGAATAAAGAGTGATTACAAATTCACAGATACGATGTATGGAGACGAAAGTGAGTACTGGGCAAATAACTGGATGCCTACATTAACTCATCCATTCGCCCCTATTAAACACTTCTTAACTGACCCTTATCACTATGAAAAGAAACATGAAGTAGATCGTCCTTATGCGATTACAGGCGGTTTTAGTGAAATTCAAAACATTCCAATCGTCGGTAACTTAATTGACGGAACAGTAGGGCGTATCCTTAAACCCCGTATAGAACATAAGGGATTAGAAAAAGCTCATGAAGAGTATTTAGCTTCTGTTAACCAATACATTTCTGAACAATATAGCACTGTTGAAGATGGCGCTTATCTAAGTGTTGCTCCTGGTGGTGGTGTTACTGTACTTGATATGTATGGTGATCAAGGTACATGGAATGGTATTGGTCGTCCTGAGCCTGTTAGTGGAATTAGCGGAACTGGTCCTACACATGGAGCTGAAGCTGGTCATGTTAATTACGGGAATGGTATAAAGGCTAGATACAAAACTGGTTCTGATGGCTCTGGTGGAGGTCTTAGTTTCGGCGGTGCGGGTTATGTTTCAGATGATGAAGATAGCCAAGATGGTTATGGTTCAGCACCAGGAAATGGCACATCTTTTGAATTAACTAAGCAACAGCTTGCTATGGAGAACTGGCAATTAGCTCAAGAAGGTAAAGGCAAAAAAGCTAATGCTCTTGGGTACATGCAAAAATTAAGCGGCAATATGTCTACTCCAGAAGATTTAGATGATGTAATGCAACTTGATAGTATCGCCAATACATTAACTGATGGTTTCTATAGCGCCTCTGAGTTAGGTGGTATTTACGGTTTCTTAACGAAAACAGGAATTGGATATACCGAATCATGGCGTGGAACTACGCTTGCTCCTTCAACATTAATGACTTCACCTAGTCGTTCTTTTTGGGATTTAAGTCTTGGTGGTGTAGGTGGACCACTTTCTGAAATTGGCCGTCGTTATATTCCTCGTGACCCGAATAAAAACTACTACTCTCCAATTCGAAATACAATGCCTGAATGGTTACCGGGTATTGAATCTTATACTGATTTCCTTCATGGAGACCCTTATACAAAAATCAAACAAGGTGAAATGAGACTTCCAGGTAAAGCTTATGAGAAATTATATAAGCTTCATCCAGATGGAACCGGAACAGGTGAATTTGCGAACTATGGTGTATTTGACCGATTCCGTATTTTAGCCGACGTTTCTCCCGATTCAGACCAGTATAAAGTAGCAAAACATGAAGTATCCTTACTCCGTCAAGCTGGTGGAATGTCAGAGGACATGGAAAAAGAATTTGATGAAATTACAGATCAAGTTCACAACATGCAAGACACAATGCGCTGGTACGATAAGAAATTTACCAATGCAGAAATCAAAAAGGAAACTGTTACTGTTACTAAGGTACTCGATGGCAATACCTTCATGGTTCAAGAATACGATACGCCAATCAAATTAGCGGGTGTTAAGTTAACCAAGAAGGATAACCAAGATGCTATTGATTGGTTAAGTCAGTTTATCAAACCGGGTGAGAAGCTCAAAATTGGTGTTGCTGATGACCCTTCACAAAGGTATAACAAAGACACTTACAATACATTATCTGCTGTAGTGTACGCGAATAAAAATGAAGAAGGTCGCTTTTGGTTCGAGTCTAATAAAGGACAATCCCTAAACGCGATACTTGCCAATCGTACTTGGAACAAGCCTGTACAGATAAAGGATAAAGGAACCGCTACTCAAACCGCTGCTCTTTATTCGAATGATATGATTACAGTGGGTAAATACATGGAAACACTCACACATGATATCTTACCTAAAGTTCCTTTCGTCGGAATATTAGCTGATAAATTCCTACAAGTACGTACTCCAATTGAGAGTTATAAACGTACACAAGTTTATAGTTCGGATTGGAGACCTTGGACAGAGCCGTATGAAGGTTGGATTAAGCCAATGATAAATACGGTTGCTTCTCAAAATCCTCTAATTGCCGGTGCTGAATTAGCTGCAATTGGTCATATGTTTGGAAAAAGAACAAAAGTTCAAGGGCTTGGTAGAGTTGGAGGATTCCTTCTTGGAGCAGGGTTAGCTTCTCTTCGTGTATTCGATGAAGCAGTCGAGCCAATGATAGGCGCTGATGGTGTATGGCTACCTAAAGAACGTGTAAAAGAGCGTGAAATCAACGAGTACTTTGACCGTTTGAAATACGTTAAATATCGTGGTCTTTATGAAAAAGCTAGACGATTAGCGGAAAGCGAAGAAGGAGTAGATGTTGAACAATTCTTCGATGAAGCCGCTGAAAAAGGTAAGAAAAACAAAGGACTAAAAAGATTCTTAACAGATAAGAAAAGAATGTTGTCCTTAGCGAAAAAAACAGGTTATGGTGATCCAGAAGCCGTTAAATCACAAATCAGTGACTTATCCTCTGATATAAAGGACATCGAAGGAAGTAAAGAAGCTTTTCAAGCTGGAAAATACTCAGCGTTAGCTATTCAGTACAGAAAAGAGTATGAAGGTACTCTTTATGGAATGGATGGTTCCGCTAGTGATCGAACAGCTCTAATGAGAGCTTTAACACCTAAAGAGCGTGAGTTTATCCCGCGCTTCCTTGAAACCACTAACTCTAAAGACCGCCAAGAAATCTTAAAGTATGTTCCGAAAGACATAAAACGAATTCTACAAGGTAGTTGGGGCTTAGATGTAGATAAGCAAGAAGACATTAAAAGCTTCTTTAATCATCATTTTCTACCCGGACAAAATTGGTCTGGTTGGAATGCATCTGTAAATCTTGATGACATTAAAATTAAGGTGATGCAGAAAGCGGGAATTAATCCTACTAACTCAGGTTATTGGGGGAAAGACCAAGCTCGTGCTGAAAAACATGGAGCACAAGCTATTCCTGTTCATTCTCTAAGTGGAAAAATTGATACTAGTCGCTTATCTGAAGCGTTACAAGGTGCAGGATTATCTGATGTTGATGTCCGATTGACCACTTCCTATGGAGATGGTCCAGGTGGAGTTAATACATCTATTAACATTATGCAAGATGTGAAAAACGAAATTTTAGATACAATTAACGAAAGTGCTCTTTCGATTTTCTAAAATACTAAACGGCGCTCATTCTTTAGGGGATAGCGTCGTTATTTTTATAGGAGGGATATTCTATGGATGAAATTAAACGCGTACCTCTAAAAAACAGAGAACTAACACCTGTTTACATAACAGCTGATGGTTCGGGCGCTATAAGTGGACTAAATAAGCAAGAAAAAGATCAAGCAGTTAAAAGACAAGAAGCGCTTGCTCAAACATATAACTCGTTACTAGAAGGGAATCGTATTAAATCGATTGGGGTTTGGGAATCTGCTCGTACACCTAATAGTTTTAATGTGAATGCCCAACAAGCTCTCGATCCGTTTATGAAGTTAAAAGCTAAAGAAAATATTCATTTTTTTGATATTGAAGCAATTGGTACTCCTGAACACTTAAGAACAACAAAAGGACTGGATTTGTTTGCAATCACAGAGCTTTCTTTTGGTGGTACACAATTCACAGGAGATCAATTTGCTCGAAACAAAGGTCAAATCGTCTCAATGGCTGTAGCTCCAGGAAAGCATGAGTATGAACGTTTAAAAACTCAAATTAACCAGTTGAAGAGAAACCCAATGATGGCTGTATCACAGGATATGCATCGTACTTTATTGGATTTAGCTAAGTATGCTGATGCAGACAAATTTAAAAGCGCTACACTTAATGGTAAAGCTTATACATCTCTTATCGGTCATGCGCGAACTCCTGCAGCCGGAACAGCGTTAACACGAAATACGGTGAAAGAAATTGAAGCAGGATTAAACAACCTTTTTAACAAGGGGACTAAACTAGAAGATGCTTTATCTATTTTTCAACATGATCTAAAAACAAACAATGCAAAGCTTGGTGGTTACAACATTCATCATTATGATTTGCCTGCTATTTTAGGTTCAATTAAAAATAAGGATATGAAAGACTTCTTCACTTCCGCTTCCAAAACCTCACTTGATTTTTACCACGGTTATTCTGCTACTGCTAAAGATCCTTATTCTTTAACTGGTGCTAGTTTGCGACAAGAACATATTCACCAAGCTCTACTAGGTAAAAAAGCAATTAAAACAGGTAAAGAGGTTCCAAAAGGTCAGCTTCCTACATTCTTATATCACTTAGCTGCAGACGATATCCAAGCTAATATTGATATTGCTGGATTTACCTACAACCAAATTAACTCTTTCATTGAAGATGCTAAAAAATCTCCTGCTGAGTATGCATTAACACCTACTTCTTTAAAGACAAGTATCTTAGAGCAAGGACAAGAACTTTTCTCTTTCCAAAGTGGTTTCTTTGATAAAGAAAAACACAAATATAACTTAGTTGGAACAGCACAAAAAGATGGAAAGATAGAGCCTCGATGGTCTAATCTCAATACTTCTTTGCCTGCTAATGAAAGCTTTACAATAGGTGAATTTCTTCATAAGGTACCATTGCCAGGAACAGATAAACAGGGTTACGGTGTTCGTTTAAATTCTAAGGATATAGACGGGAAAAGTATCTTACTTATGTCTGAGACACAAGAGGAGTTAGCTCAACAAATCCATAGCTCTTTTATCAAAATAGATAAAGGCGATACGATTACACAACAACTTCGTAAAGTAAAAGTTGAACATGATTCGGCCTTTCGTGAATATGAAAGAATGTTTGATAGTAATGGTTGGAGCAAAATGAAAGAATTCTACCGCCATTTAAACAGTGCTAATGAACAAGCTAAGGACTTTAACTGGACTAAACATGTAACAGATTATGGAGGAACAGAGGAGTTAGCAATTAAATTCCCTCATATGGTAGAACGTTTAAAAGCAGAAAAGCCAGTATGGGATAGTGTTTCTGAACAACTTATCCAATCACGATTAGATGATAATCAAAAATCTATTGCTTTGCGTCATATTAAAGGCAAGTTTGATGAACTTGGTGATAATAAAGCAAAGGTAACTGCAGAAGGAAATAAGTTTTTTAACTTCGAATTTACGAAAGGTGACGAAACACTTTTCAACGCCAAAAATACAGAGCAAATTAAAAACTCTTTCCGTGGATATATTCGTGGTTCAAAAAGAGGTGATCGAGTAGGAGACCCTGAAAAATCTTACAAGATTGCACGTATTGAAGAACTAGGTAAATCTGTTATCCGAAATTTTAGTTTTGATAAAGAAAGTGATGAAACTAAAAAAGTTCACTCTATTGTAGAAGGTATGAAAAGAGAAGTATACGCCGGAAATAAAGTTGAAACAGCTTTAACAAGTATGGCTAACCTTGTTCGTGATCATGTGGAATTAAAAGGTAGGAGTAGCTTTACTCGTGAAATCACGAATGGGATTACTCCTGCTAGAAGTAAGGCAATTGATAAAATGAAAGAGATTTTGCCAGATGTTGTAGATGACAGTGTTAAACATGCACAATCATATTCAAAAGCAAAAGAAGCCATTTCATCTAATCCTCAATTAAAACAATTCCTACAAGAACAAGATAAGTACATCAAAGAATTATTTGATAAAAACTTTAGTGCTCATGGTATGAATAATACTGAAAACATTGAAGCAGCAAGTAACATGGCTGCTAAATATGAAAGTTTAGTTGGAAAGATTATGTCTGCTTATAGTAACGACTTCAACACTCAAATTCGTTTCATGGATGGTGGAAATCCTCTCCTTGTATTAGCGGATAAGAAGAGTGGTATAGACATTAATCAAATCAAAACGTATGAAGAACTTGTGAGTAATGCTAGGGTGGCAGCTATTGAGCTTCCTCATTTTGATGAAGACCATAAAGTTCGATATGGTAACAACCGAAAAGCAGCTGTTATTCGTTCTGGTGTTAGTAGCAAAAAGGGTGCTTATCATAGTACAACTGTAACGGATGCACTTAATATGATTCTTGACTATGCAGGGAAAGCAAAAGAAATTAATGAGCTTGCTGAAGGTCAGGGGAAAAGAAATCAATTTGTACAAATCCGACAAGGTTTACGTTATCGAGTAGGAAAACAGGTAGATCCAGTACCTACAGATGCAAACCGTAAACTTAATTACGATGATAAAGAAATGTTTGAATTGAAGAATGCTATTGGTGGAGAAATACGTTCAAGTAAATGGGATTTAACAGGCTATTCAGAAGCATGGTACCGCGAAAATCATAAGCGTCTAGGTTTATATACAACTGCTGATGCAATTGCTGATACTGCAAAAGAAAAGGGTGTTTCTTTCTTCGAGGCAATGGGGAATAGGGCGCAAGGTTATGCGATTAGCGGTGGTCTATCCGAATACGCTAGCAATATGCCTGGAGGCTTAAAAGGTAGCATGTTTGGTATTAATAACCGCTCTGCTTCAAAAGGATACTTGGGTACTGCCCGAACGGATGCCCGAACGTATATGGCACTCGGTAATTTTTATTCTGATGCTGTAGAGAACCCTCATAAAACAGTTAACTATCGTGCTGTTGATAAAGACAATGCTGAAAAGGTATTAAGTAAAGCGGGCAAGAACCAATCGTATCGTACAAAAAACAGTTTTATTTCTTCTGCGGCCTTTGATGTGTTAGAAAAAGCAAATGAGGTACGTGGTTTAACCTTACAAACAGGTTATATGACGGATGAAGAAATTGCCCTGAAACTTAAAGATAAAGAGAAAATAGCTGAGTACAAGACGCTTATTGATAAGGCTCAACGTAAAAATGAAATTTCTCCAAAAGAAGCTCGTCAAATGAAAAAAGCATTAGATATGGGGATGCTTTCAACTAGCGAAGGTCTTGCTTTTATGGACAATAAACTAATGAAAGCCTTTGACGGAATGGATGAAGTTCGTATTAATATGATAGCGGACAACGTTAAATTCAATAATACGATTGAAAAAGCTATTGATGAACAAGCTGAAAAACAAGGTCTAGAAAATGGCGCTTGGAAAGAAAAAGGGATCACCTTTGATAAACCATTAAGTATTAACGTTTCTGACATGATGAATGATAAAAATGTCTTAACACTCGGCAAGTACTGGAATAAAGGTATCGAATCTACGATTGAAGATGATAAACGTTTCCGTAAAGGTGACAAGGTTCATATTTTAGGATTTAATGCGGATGATATTTCTAGTAGATCACTTGTTTTAGGAAGGGAACGTAAAACAGGTCATGGTTTTAAAGCTGTAACAGAAGGTGGATTCCGTGCCACAATGACACCAATGCTAGGAGAAATCATGAGTGACCTATATGGCGTTGATGGAATTGAACAAGTCATTTCTCACCTTGGAGAAAAGAAAGGTGCTACTGATTTACCTGCATTAATTCGTGGTTATGATACTCAAATTAGACAACAATTTAGCGGTACAGCTACAAAGAAAATTAATAACTTTAATTCAGAAGAAGAAGCATTATCTGCTTTTTATCAAGATGTTGAACATATGGTGGGAATTAAAACAACGAACAAAAATGGTCAACGTACTGTTGCTTCTGACTTTGGTTTAGATGGACAGACTAAGCTCGCTAAGGAAGGTCGTGAGAAACTATCTGAGAAGTGGAAGGCTGAACTAGGTCTTGATCGAGAAGTATTTGCAGACATTACAATGTCACATGATGTATGGGATCGTCAAGGTGGTAAAGATCGCGGTAAAATCACTGTCAAAGAGATTGATATGTTAGACCGTTCTTATACTCGTTCAGGTTTTTATGCTCCAGGACAAACTTCAGCTCATGCTCAATTTATGAGAGATACTGTATTTGGTTCAGAAACTGCACCGGAAATCAAAGCACAACAAAAGGTGTTTAAAGAAATGGTAAATGCGATTGGAAACTATGAAAATGGTTGGACTCCAAAAACTGGTGATGCAGTTATTGACTACACTTCTGATGGTATGGGTGTAATGACTGATGTGAATGCTCAAATGAAAGATGGAGTACTTCACGTAAGTAAAGATTCTTTCCAGCCGATTCCGGAGAAAGTAGGCCACAATCAGACATTTACAGTCGGTGATTACAATAAAACCATTATTAATGCAGGTGCAGCAGAGGTTAATCTTGAAGCTGGCGGTAAAGGTGAAAAGCTTCAAAAATATCTAATGGAGAATAAAGGAACTGCTTATCTAAAACTTCCGGAATTTGCAGCTAATCAATATATTCCTCTTCTCGACACCGACTCTATGAAGCTACCGGGTGATGTGAACTTTAAAGAGAAAACAGAGTTTCTTGATACTTTGAAAGGGCACTATGCAAGCATTGCCCGTAAGACAGAGGAATATAACAACCTTTTTGTCACTGATAAGTTAGATGTAGAACAAGTTGCAAACCGTCGTAATGGTCTTGAAAAGGAAATTAATCGAGAGGTATCTAACCTTGTTAAAACATTAGGAGACTCTACTTCTAAAGAGGGCATGGCTCGTATCATGTCTAGAAGGTTGGAAATGTCTTCTCAGTACCAATTTGGTGGCGTTAACCCTGTTTTAGCATACGAGAAAAAAGGCGACAAATGGGCCAATAATGGTATTGCCAAAGAAGGCGAAATCTATATGAACTCTAAAGATGTTCGTAACTTAATTGGTGATAAGGCTGAAAACATCGCAACGTCTTGGGGTGTAGATCCAGCAGACATCGATACAAAAGAACTTGGCTTAAAACAAGGTAAAAAAGAAAGTGATGAAGCCTTTAGAAAACGTGCTACAACTGATTGGGTAATGAAAAACTGGAATGATAATGATACGTTTTCAACTACTATTCGTTATCCATCTATTGATGTTGGAACAACTCAGGCCCTTAAAGTGAAGATTGATGATGCTGTTGGAGAAGGACAGGTAGTTGGCCTTCGTGGTATGGCTGAACGTATCTCAGGGGATTTCGATGGAGATAACTTGGCTGTTTTCCTTAGTCATTATGGTGTAGATGATGATAAGCGTCGAAGTGCTATTCTAAATGATATTTCAAAATTACATGAATTTGATAAGGCTAAAAACGAACTAGCAGCTGACGTTATTATGAATGACGTTGAAAAAGGCTTCCGTCAAAACTTAGCAAAAGCTTCAAACCTAACAGAAGATCATGAGGATGTTATCTCCGCTTCTAAACGTTTCTTTTCTGGAGAAGATGATATTACTAAAAAACTTACTCTTGGTAATATGCATGGGACTGAAGCACAAGAAGCACTAAGAGAAGCTGTTAAAAGTGATGGAATGTATGCTAGTTGGGGTACTAACAAAAATGGCATAGGTGAATTAGCTAATGCTGAACATGAGAAATCTATATTAGCCCGTGCTACTTCTACAACAATTGGTAGTGTAGATAATACTCGTATGAGAATGTCCGCTGCATTCATGACAATGGCAGAAACAAAGTACAAGTTATTCAATCAAGCCGAGGACGCAACAAAGTATACCAAGCAAGACTATGTTCGTGAGACAGCTATGGTGGATGAATTTCTCCGTGAGTATTCTCAGAAATCCATTTCTGCTAAAAAAGTAGAAGGTTCAACTGCAACTGCTGAAGATGTAATGAGTGACTTGTATGGGATGATTGATAAAATCAACAATCCTAGCAATAAACTAGATTATGACACAGCGGCTGCCGACTTAGTGGATCGAGGTTTATTTAAGAACAAACCGTTTTTAGAAATAGGAAAAGGTGAAGTATATCAAGGTTCTAACCTTGAATTTGTTAAGAAGTCTTTATCTATCTTAGGTGAAGCGGAAGAAACCTATTCAGAAATGGGTATGAAGGGGTATAGAGAATCTAGCTTACTTGTAGCTGCTTCTCAAGGTATTGGATTCCATAACTTCTCCAACATGGTGAAAACGGGTGAACATATTCCAGGTGGGGATGCTGTTGGTGAAATCAGTAAAATTGCTAAGGAATATGGCAATGAACAAATGGCTAGACACCAAGAGTTCTTTGAAAAGACTGTTCAACGAGTTCATGAACGAAGAACTGCTAATATCAACGGACGATTAGAAGATGCATCTAGTTCACTTGAAATCATGAATAGTAATCAACCAGTAGAACCTAAAATACTAGGTAACAATGCTATTCCGATGCATCGTACAATTCGCGATCAAATAGATGATTCTTTTGAAGAGCTTGCAACTACTGCTAAGCATACGTTTGGTAAAAGTGCAGCAAGTATGGGAATGGTAGGGGCTTTAAGCTTCGGTGCTTTATGGGCAACCAATGCTTTAATGAAGAAAGCACCTGAACCAGAAGGATTACAAGAGATGGCTCCTGTTAATCCAGAGGTCTTAGGAGCACCTACAGCCCGTGTAACGCCAAAACAGAACGGGGAATACATTAATATTTCCGTTAATGCAAAAGCCGCTCAGCGCATGAATCTTAACGATTTAGCCGCTATGCTCAACAATGAAGTAATGAGTATGTCTAATGTCAACATGAACACGAATGTTATGGTTACAGACAACTCTCAAAAAATTGATGGTAAGTGGGTAGAGGGTGCTGTTGCAAATGTGATGGATAAGGGTTATGCATATTAATAGACAAAAAGAGAGTTAACATTTTGTTGGCTCTCTTCTTTTTATAAGAAAAAAGAGGTGAACACATGAAAGAGAAAATATTAATTACCTCTCTAGCAAGGGTAAGTGAAAACACTCCTTGGCGCGTTGGTATGTACTTAAATGACAACTATACATTTTTTAATGTAGGTGAAAAAGGAAATGTAGCTATGAGTCCGAGATTCAGTTCATTTCTTGCAGAAGTAGAAAAGAAAGTGTCTCGTTATCCTGTTGATGTTAGTTTTCACTCGCAAACTGAAAACAGGGAAATGGATATCACTAAGATAAGAGAACAAATTGTGTATGTGGATTGTAATCATAATGCACTTCGCTTAATCCAAAATGCCCGTTTTTATTACGGGAAAGAGGTGCTTGGAAATCCTTTGGCTGTGAAGTTACAAAAAGAAACTGCTAATACATTCAGCATCCTTAACACAGTTAAAGGGAGTATAGCTTCTACTGCTTTACAGTACATTGCTGTTGGTCGTGTGGAGAATGTACGAGACGGTGATACTATTGATGTAACTTTACTTAGAATGTCAGACTTTCTAGAATCTCGTTTCGGCAAAAATGCTCAAGTAGCTATTCGCTATAATGGTGTTGATACACCTGAAAAACATGCAGATGAACCAAATGCATACAAGGATGGCGAAAACACAGCGACTGGTAAAGATTTTGGTGTGACAATGGAAGATATGTACGAGATTGCTGACGAAGGATATAAGTTTAACATGAAAACATTAGGTTATTCAGAATCTAATAAACCGCTTGTTATCTTGGATTTTGATCGCGAAAAAGACGGGGCAGATCCGCTATTGGATGCCGGCTATGGAAGATACATTTCTGATGTCTATGCAACTAGTGAAAAGAATGCTGATATTGCAATGGAAAAAGTCAGTAAAGGAAATAAATTCGTTCATGTACCAAAGTCATTATTAACAACCTATTCGAAGAAATTCCCTCATATCCCATTGGGTATGTTCTCGGCTCACTTTGCTGTTGAAGGAGATACGGTGTTAAATCCATTTGATTGGGTATCGGAATTAGGACTTAAAACCTTTGATCCAAGCGGTCAACTTACAGCTGAAAACCTAAAAGATTATTTATCTGCTGACACTGGTATAAGTCAAGATTCAATGCCTTATTCAGAAAATATCAATCAAGATACGATAAATTTTGACACAAGTACTGGACCAGCTCCAAATAACTTAGACTTTTTTGAGCCATACGATGACCGTCTTTCGGTTTTTACAAAAGGAATAAAAACAACTGAAGACATAAAAAAACATTCAAAGGTTCGAATTGGCGATGTAATCCTCACAATACCTCCTACTTCTATTGAGGTGAATAAGACTTCTAACATCTCCAAAATAAAAACTCTACGAACAAAATCTTCTGTCCTTGTTAACCGTGGACAAACATTAACAACTCTCGCTATGGACTTATACTTTCATGACTTAGAATCAATTAATGGAACAAAGCTTCCGTGGAAACAAGGGAATTTCTTTGTTGATGGACTTAGACCTCTTCTTGCTCAATTCACGAAAACACCATTTGTTCCGATTGATAACTACTACATTAATGATGTGATAGGAATTCGAGATGTAGCATTAATGGATATAGAAGTCACAACTGTTCCAAACTTTCCAGAGTCGCTTACAGTTAGAATTACACTTGTTGAATTCAACAGCGAGGCATATCTTATGGATCATGATTCATTAGGTAATGCGATTAACTATCCAATGATGCGCTGGTTTTATAATCAAGCAATGTCTAGTCGTGATGAAAAATACCGTTATTTTAAAGCGATAGAAGGTCCAATTAGTAGCGATATCAGTTTTACAATTGCAGATGAAGAATATCTAGCTTTACGTAAAAATGCTATCCAGAAAATTAAATCGGTTGATTCTCCAGAAGAGATGAAAATCAAACTGAAAGAAAATGTATCTTATAAAGCAAAGAAAGAAGATAAAAGTGTGGTTGCGGAAATCCTAGACCAATACGAGCTTTATAGTGAGTCGAACATTAAAGAGTACACCATTATCGATGATGTAAGTACGCTTCATACCAATCTAGTTGCAGATCAATTACAACAAACGTATAAAATCAAAAAAGAAACAGCAGAAAACGCAACTAAAGAAGGCGTAGAACTTTACACTTCTATTTATGATGGGAAATACAAAGATGAAAACCTTGCTTCAAGAAGGAACATTTTTATTCCTTACGAAAGTCATGTGTTCTATCCTTTGCGATTCGATATAAATTGGTTCGAAGGTCTTTCCAGTGCGTTCTTCTCAGAACCTCCTGTTGATTATACTAAGGAACCTTACAAGGGAACCCAAAAGAAAGGGCTCTTTGTAGTTGATAAATTATCTGATCCAGATAATCAGGCAAAGTTAGAAAAATCATTTAAGAAATACTATGATTCGGATAAAAAGCGTTTCTTCCTTCCGGCTACTTCAGATGTTGTTAAAGCATTGAAGGATGTTGAAGGCAGTGCAAAAGATATGGAAGACGCTATTGATGATTATGAAGAAGATTTTAATGCAACTGTAGCTATCATTGATGCTAGTGAATCAGGAGTGCCAATGAAGAACTATCCAATCAGTGGTACAGTAGTTCCTGTTTCTTTAAATGTACGTTTTTCGAATGAATTTAGCGTAGCGCATGTTCAAGCTGGTGAAGCTGCTACTCTACAATATATGGGCGGTGGAGATCCTTACCTAGACTTAATTCTAGAAGTAGATGAAGAAGCGGCCAAGGATTTTAACAAACTGATTACCCTTTCTGACTATTACGCCAAAACGTATAATCAAGGAATTACAAACGGGTTCATAGGGGTTCAAAACGATTTAGCTCAATTATTTAGTCTTCGTTATATTATGATTGAAAATATTGCAATCAACACTGTCCCTGGATTCCCTGGTAGATATCAGTTAATGATTAAAGCGATTGGTTTTGACAAAACACAACGTCAGCGCGAAGAATTAAGGGGCTTGCCGGGTAATAGCAAGCAAATGGACTCTGAATTATTAGAAGAAAATAAAGGTGCTTTTGCAAATGACCGTATGCTTGAAGCAAGACTTTCTAAGTTGGAGGTATATCCAGACCTTGAACTTCCTACCTATGATGAGCTTAATGCTATTCTCCCAGATTTAGATGCAGGAGATATTGATGAATATGTAAATCAAACAGGCGGTACTTATGTTGATCCAGACTTTTATATCTCTACTGTAAGTACAATGCGAAAATTAATTGAAGAGAGCTATCAAAATGACCATCGTGTAAATATGTATGATGCAACAGGTGTTGGTGCTTATACGAGTAGTGGGGACATGGAAAAGCTTTTTGATACAACTGATGCCGATTGGGAGAAGCTTAAAGCTTTAGAGAAAGAAGATGGTGTTCAGCCTTTAGGATGGGTTTTTAAATGGCAAGATGGTCAAGACGATTCATCAGCTCAAGCTACCGATACATCAGCAGGAACAATCGTCTCCGATAAAGGTGGCGACCTAAAAGTAAGCAACAATGATATAAAATCTTTTCTAACTAGCGAAACGGATAATTCCCCTAATTATTATAAGTTCCCAACAGAAAAAGAATGGAATAAGTTATTTCCAAGCAGTGAATATGACTATGATACGTATTCTTCTAAACCAAATCCTAGTGAAGCAGCTATCTATAAAGAACTTGATAAGCTTGTAGATAAATACTTTAAAAAGTATTATTCTGCACCTAAGTTTATTGAGGAGTGTAGAGGTGACTTAAAAAGTGCTGATAAGTCTAAGAAAAAGGTTTCATATGCGCCACCTAACGAATTTTATATTATGAATTTTCCTTTACAACTTCGCAAGCTTGGAACAGGAGATATGAAAAAGGTAAATACGTTAACCAAAGACAAAAAAATAACGTATCCATCTGCGAAGGAATCTGACGCAATTAAGGATTCTGACTTTGGTAAAACAGACTATAAAATCACAAAGGAACGCTTTATGACTCTAATGAAAGCTTTCTTAGACAAGATGAGTGGATGGCAACATTACAAGGGTAAAAACCCAATGGTTAGTCGAATAGGACGAGCAGGTTTAGCTCAGGTAGATATCTCTGGTCAAGATTTCAAACTAGATGAAGCGAAACGCCTTATTTACAATTGGCGTTACAATCTTGATGTAGCAGTAAAACAATTAGCCACTCATTACAAGGCATTTACAGCCTTGAAGAAGGACTGTACAAACTTTGAGGTATGGTGTCGTCCTTGGGATGCTATGTTTGCGCTTTATGAAAAACCAGATGAAAAAAATAAAATCCTAACTTCTGCAAACATAACTGCTAGTGACTATGCAAATAGTATCATGAATCGATTTAATAACTACGCAACTAAACCTTTTAATACGCCTAGTGGTTTCAATAAAGAAATTTATAGAGAATTTGCTGGCTTGTCAAAAGAGGAAGAGAAGTCAATTGGTTACGGAGACAAAACGGATTATGTAACTAGCTTGCTAGATCTTGACTACTACAAACTATCTGTCCTTAAAGATGCTGGTCTTACTGTTGAATCTGATAAGAAAAACATTCGAAAAGCTATGAAGAAGTATCTTGAACAGAAAAGCTTTACAAAAGAGAATCTTTTTTCTGTTTACCAAGATCACTTAAAAATGCTTTACAATTTAGCTAATACCGATAGCAAAGTTGAGAAGGTGGTTGATGGTGCCGCTAAAATTGCTAGCTTTGTCCCTGCTTTTAAACTAGGTTCTTCAGTCGTTGATAATACTACAGATGTTTTAGCGGGCGACAAGAAAGATAAAAATGGGTATGCATATTCAAAAGATATCTATGAAAAAGGTGCAAAACTTTATCTCTCAATCAAAAATGTAGATGATACAGCCGAAGCTTCTCAACAAGCAATAGATACTCGTCTTTACAACGATGTCGATCCTCGTACTATCTACCAAGAAATGTTTCATGACTTACGCTACCATGACCAACGTGGACGTATGGTACGTGCTTTCCCTGGGTTCCAAATGTTTATTGTTCATGAGGGAGCCTATATTGGTAAGTATAAATTCTGGGACAATATGTATGGGTATAATGCTCTTCAAAGCATTGATGTGTACCGTTCACGTAAAATTGCTGCTGACACCGCTGTTATTTCTATGACTAATGTGTATTCAAACTTAACCACTCGTCGTACAGACGTTGATTATATAGACCATGAATTGAAATGGTGGGATAATCTCGTTTGGAATGAGATCCCTCAAGATTTGATTGATAAAAAAGAAAATGAGATCCATAAGAACATCAACCTTGAAACAGGTGCTCGAATCCATCTTCGTATGGGGTATGGGGCAACAGCTAATACTTTACCAGTCGTTTTCAATGGTACGATTACTGAACTTGAAATTGGCGACTTGATTGAAATAGTAGCTCAAGGTGATGGAGTAGAGCTTGGGAACGTTATTTCTGGTGACCCTGATGATACAAATAAAACATGGTTTAAGACTGTTGAAGAACCACGGGATTTAATTTGTAGTCTTTTGAGTTCAAAAGGTAGTTGGTTTAAAGATGTTTTGAATGGTGCCACAGATGGTCAGTTATTTAGAAATAATCCTCTAGGCATTATGCACTTTGGTCAACCTTGGAATACAGAAGATAACGATGCCACTGCAAGTAAACCGCTAGGAAACATATGGTGGTTCAATGATGACTATGGAGAAATTGCACAAAATATTTATTCCTCAAATGGTTCACCTACTTTTTCACAATGGCTTCAACCAAATGGAGAGCGTAATGATATTTTCCACGACTTTAGCTGGTCAAGGTTATGGGAGAATAAATTCAAACTCGCTAACCCCGGTGATGAAAAGAATGTCGTAGTGAAATTTTATAATAATACCGTTTGGGATATTATTCAGATGATTGCTTATACCTCTCCCGATTATATTGCGGCTGTACATCCTTTTGAGCTACGCTCCACATTATTCTTCGGAAAACCTTATTGGCGAGCAGCTTTCCAGTATGATTCTCGGTATGAATTTGATGCAATAAATAAAACATGGTCACGACATCTTGAACGTGAAGCAAGACGTCCATATATGCAACATAAGTTTTACACTTCTGCTTACGATATTATTTCTAATAACATTAAAGCAAGTGAAGAAAATATCTATACAAACGTCATTGTTAACTATGACGGAAAACAAACTCCAGTGCTTTACGCTGATGCAGATATCCGTTATGACAAACAAAAAACTCGTGTAATCGAAGCAGATATTGTTGCTACATTTGGTGATTATTATACATCGGAAGTTATGGCAACTTACTATGGGAACTCAGCTCTTCGAGATAACTTAAAAGATATGTACAAAGGTAATATACTTGTTATGGGTGATCCAACTGTTAAGCCTCACGATATGATGTATATTGGAGATAATATTGTTGATCTTCAAGGGAATGCACTAGTTAAATCAGTTACTCACCATTTCAGTCTAGAAACAGGTTTTGTTACATCAATTGAACCAGACTTACTAATAGTGAATGATGATCAAGTTATTTTAGAAATTGGTAAGTGGTATTATAGCTTTGCCTCTTCTCTTGCTACAACTGCTATTATGAAATCCTTAGCTGTTAAAGGAACTCGCAACTTAATTAACTGGACTACAAAAGCTAATGGAATTCCTTCAAATGTAGCGAAATGGTCATCAACCAAAGGTTTGCGACATCAAATAAGTTTAGCGAGTGATGGTAGTAAACACTTTGAGGATGCTATCAAAACAATGGATAAAATCATTGCTGCTGGTGATAAAGATACAGCGGCTTTATATCAGCAATTAGAGAAGCAATTAGAATCAGCACACGGTTCGATTCCTAAGCTAAATGCTAAAGCAGGATTAACAGCAACTAAAGATATCGGCAGAAAAGCAGTACTATTTTCGGCTTTAAAACATGTGCAAATGGTACGTGGGACAGGTGATGTAGTGAAAATAGGTAAGAGCTTAGCTACTATCGCAAAAGGGGCTGCAAGTGTTACCCCTGTTGGTCTTATTGTGAACTCCGCTTTGTGGATTGGAAGTGAAATGATTTTCGAACATTATCGACGATTCAAAGAAAATCTTCAGTGCGTTACCTGTATTCCTCTATCCTATAGAGGTCAAGAGTTAACAGCGGGTATTAACAATCATGCTGGTATGGTCTATGGTGATAATCCAGGACGTTATGACCGATTGTTCGGTGCTACATTTGGACAGGATGATGGTGATGATGTAGAGGGTACTTTTGGTAAAGCGCTATTTGAAATAGCTAATGCTATAACTGGTACAGGTGGAGAATATGCTGACAAAGAAAAAGAGCAAGAACTAAATAAACTCGCGACATCCACTAAATAGGAGAGGGGCATTGCCTCTCTTTTTTTTGTATAAACGGTGGAAAAAATCAAGATAAATGGTTAGCTTATCGTAATAAAGGAGGGGTAGACTATTGGCTACAAAAACTAAACAAGAGTATAACAAAAAACGATATATAGATATTTTGAGGGAAGGGAAAAAGGGATATGATGAACGCAGAGATTTCCTTAAAGAATTTTCTCTTAAAACTAAAAAAACAACAGCAGCAACTACTACTAATGGTGAAACCTCAGATAGTGGTGGAGGAAGTGTTGTTCTTAATGGGGATATGCCAACGATTTCTCAATATCAAGGCCCTGATAATTATTATGACGATATTATCGGCAAGAACTATCAAACAGGATTAAAAGGCAAACTTAAAGGAACAGATAAGTGGAATAAAGATATCAAAGAACAAGCGGCTAAGACTGGAGTTAATCCGCTTTTAATTAAAGTGTTAATGGCTACGGAATCTGGTGGGAGTCACAGTAGTAATCCGAATCCTTGGAACTGTGTAGGATTGATGCAAGTACAAGGTGCAACCGCAAAAAGTTTAGGGCTTAACTGGGATAAGGTACGTAACGATCCTGTTTATAACATCTATGCAGGATGCATGGTAGCAAAAAGTAAACATAAATATGCAGAAGATATCATTAGAAACAATGGTAGTAAATATGCAAGCTACAAAAAACGCGGATATGAACTTAAAGCTAACTGTCATGGTGTTGCTTGGTTGTTTAATGGATTCAGTGTTCCTACAAAAACAAGTAATAAAGTAACATCTGGTGGTTATGTTTATGGAAATCAGATTGTTGCCATGTTAAAAGGTTTTGGTAGGGATGGTCATAAAGATACTGTTTATACAACAGACGTATTAGGTGGAAGTGGAAGCTCCAGTAGTGGATCTACAAGTAGTTCTAGCGGGGCTAGTGCAAAGGCACAAGCGAAGCTATCTATTAAAGATACGAGTTCAGAAGTGGAAGTTACAGCTGACTATCCAATTAGAGAACCTTTAACTGAAGAGGAAGCCGCTTTTATGCAAAAAGAAAGTCTTTCTTATCAAGTACCTGTGGGTGTAGTAAAGGGTGATTATTTTCGAGCACCTAAATCTTTACGAGATACCTATGTTGAAGATCGTAAGCAATCCAAACTATTCATTGAATTAACGAATTATGCTCCATTACCAACAAATGAGTTTATCCACCTTAGCGGCCCTCAAGAAAATTACTATGCACCTGAAGCTAGAGAAGTCTTTAAACTTCTAAGAAATCGACTTGGCTACGGACAAATGGTTGTGACAAGAGGTTTTGAACCGCTCGTAGATTCAAACGATTCTTCGCATTCTGTCGGAATAGCAATGGATATTTATGCCCCAACAGCACAAGAGGCATTACGCATTGCTGATACAGCTTGGTTGCTTGGTGTTCGTTCAATTGCAATCGGCCCTAAGTTTGTACATGTTGATACTGGTCCAGAAGCAACATGGGGTTATGATAACTTAGCTATCTACCGTGGCCCTGGAACAATAAAGGTAGGTGGATTATCGAATGGCTTCAAGTAATAAACAAGACTATAACAAGAAAAGGTATAAGGAATTCTTAAGAGAAGGTAAGGAAGCTTATAAAATAAGAAAAGAGTTTCTTGCTACATTCCGTTTACCTAAAACAGCCGAAGAGGAAGAAGAGGCCGAAAGTGGAGAAGGTAATGCTGTTACAGACCAAGGTGTGGGTAGTGAAGGCTCAGCTAAAGCGGCTCTTTATTATTTAAACAACTTCCGTATCTCAACCCCATTTGCCCCCAGGGGTATTAATGATGGCGTCCACGGAGCAGCAGGACATCGTGGAATCGACTTAGCAGGTAAAAACGGTTCTGGTTCTGCAATGGGTATGGATATCCTATCTCTTACAGACGGTAAAGTATCCCAAGTTTTAATTAACAGCGCTGATGCTGGAAACGGTGTTCGAATTATTGCTCCTGATGGTAAAGAGTATTCATACATTCACATGAGAGATAAACCATTAGTGAGTGTTGGAGATAACATTACGGCAGCTCAGTTGATTGGGTATGTGGGCAGCACCGGGCACTCAACCGGAGCACATTTGGATCTTAAAGTCCGCACCAAGCCGGGCGGAGAATTTTTAGATCCCGAAAAGATATTACATCAAATGGCTGAAGCAGGTAGCACGGGTAGTAGTAGCGGTGGAGCAACCGATAGTAAAGGTATCATCGCTCTTGCTAAAACTAAAATGAAAGCTCCTTATGTTTTCGGTGCAGCAGGTCCTAATACATTTGATTGCTCGGGTTTTATATGTTGGGTTTTTAACCACAGTGGGTACAAGTTTGGAAGGTCAACAGCCGCAGGTTATTATTCTATGTTTGAAAAAACATCTAACCCTCAACCAGGAGACCTAATCTTTTTTAGTAACACATACAAACCAGGTGTTTCTCACATTGGTATTTGGATGGGTGGAAATGAATTCATTCATACCGCTAATAAAAGAAATGGCGTACAGATTTCTCAATTGAGCGGTTATTACAAACAAAAGTTTACAGGCTACAGAAAAATACAAAGTTCCTACTACAAAGGTTCCTCTTCTTCTTCAGGTGGTTCAGCTTCTGCAAAAGCAAAAGTAGAAATGAAGTTATTTGCTGATGAAGAAACGGAAGTGGAAGTTACAGGTGACCAAGAAACATATCCTCCTTTAGAAGATGAAGGTTATTTTGTAAGTAAAAATACTCCTACCTTCAACTACACTCCAGTTCGCTTCATTGGTGACTCTATTCGCCAATCACAAGATACAAGATCCACTTTTCTCCATAATCGAATAGGTTGGGCAAGGACAACAAATTACAATAGCTTTCAGCATTTAGATAAAGAACTCTTTATTCATCAAGAGCATTACGATGGATATGAAGGAAACCTTTACTCTCCTGATGCAAAAAGGCTTTTTGAAAACTTGCTTTTAAAAACAAAAAAACCTTACTTTGAAGTTATTAGTGGTTTTCGATTTAGTAATCCGGGGCAAATCTCTCCTCATGAAGCTGGTTGTGCCATTGATATTTTTGTAAAAGATATTAATGAGGTAAGAGAAATAGCCGATTGTGCATGGCAATTAGGTGTACGCTCTATTGGAATCGGTGGGGATTTTGAAGAGAAGAGAGGTTTTATCCATTTGGATATTGCTCCTAAAGGAACCGATTTTATGTATGATGGGATACCGATTTATGGTGGACCAGGAAAGTGGGTGAGTCAATGAACTTTAACAGTCAAATTCATCAATCAATTTATAAGAAGGTTGTTCTTCCTTCTCTAAATAGATTACAAGGAACACTTGAAGGATATGTGATTCAAGTCGATTACACGAAATTAGTATGTGAAGTCGTTTATACGGATGAAGGTTCTCACGTTCTACAAACAATTAAAGGCGTTGCACTTCCAAAAGATGCAGATGGGGTATTCACTCAGTCTGTAAAAAACGGTGATCGTGTAACAATTTCCTTCAAAAATAAATCAAGAATGTCCCCTTATATTTCTACTGTTTACAAGGGGAATCATAGTGAAGAGGTTTATCTAAGTCCTTATGGCGGAAGAACCATTCGACAATCACGTATTTTTTAATAAAGGAGGATACAAATGAGCGAAGCATATGTAAATAAAACATATGGGGATGGAGATAAAGATATCTATTTTCCTTATTGGCGACAAGTATTACAAAATGAGAATCTAAACTTTAATGCAAAAAGTTTAGAAAAAGAACAGGAAAATCTTCAAACGATTGGTGAAGATGAAATTGCATTAAAACATCCTGTTACTGGAGCTACAATCAAACTTTGCGATGATGGCTCAATTGAAATGTTTGTAAATGAAGATACAGGTATTCGATTAGATGCTAAAGAGAATGGAATTATCTTTTATGGCGATGCTGTACATTTTGCTACAAAAGAAATGAGAATGCATACAAAACCTTATGGTTTCATATGGAACAACCACAACTTCAACCCTTATCTGTACTATGGCGACAAGGTGGGAGAACAACGTGTTATTCCTAAATTGTCTACAGTCTCCACGACAGAAGAAGGACAAGCGAATATCAACGTTCCTCTTTTTCAAGAAAATACCCGCAAACAATACTATGACGAGAAAGTAACCTCAATTATAGAGGGTCTTGGAATAGAAACAACACGAATTAAGAGAGGAGGTTAATAGATGAAAGTCGATTTTCGTTTTTCAGCAGAAGGTGACTTAGAGTTAGGTTCTCCTAGTGTGAATGAGGATGGAGAACTTCTTTATATTAATTCTGTTGGAGAAATTTCTACAGATAGTTCAGAAGGGGAATTGATTCGAGATATCCCGCTTCAAGTATCTTATCTGAGTGAAAAACAAGTCATCCTTAACCGCTTACGAACTGATAACCCTGATTGGGTTTTGCATCCTGAGATTGGGCCAAGCCTTTCAGATTTAATCGGAATGCCTAATACAAGAGTAACAGGATTAGCAGGAAAAGAAGCAATTGAAAAAAGTCTAACTTATGACGGTTTTATTAGTATTGACGACTTAACTGTTAGACCTGTTCCAGTAACTTCAAATGAAATCCTATTTTATTTAACCGTGAAAAGAAAAACTACAGATTTGGTTATGCCTGTTCTTTTCGATTTAACGCACGGTTTACTAACTGAATATGAGGTGAACAACTAATGAGAAAATCAAGAGACGAAATGCTCGAAAGTGTCTTAACAAGATTACGAACACAAGCGGGCATTACAGAGACAAGCCCAGGTGCTATTGCACGAATGTTTGCAGAAATAATGATTGAAGAGTTTAGCCCATTTTATGATGAACTAGACTTAGTAACGGCTATGTCGTTTGTCTCAACTACATCAGGTACATACCTTGATTTAGTGGGAGAACTAGTAAACTGTACTCGATTAGAAGATGAAAACGATGATAACTACCGCGCGCGTATCTCCAATCAAGTCTCTGTTCAACAATCCGCAAACTTAATTGCTCTTCGTTTGAAAGCTTTACAGCTTGATGGAGTAGCAGATGTACAATTCAAACGCTTTACTCGTGGTACTGGTTCTTTTACATGCTACGTTATTCCCCAAGTTTATCCGATTACTACAGACCTTTTAATTCAAGTAGAAGATGTCTTAAATGAGACAGCAGGCTATGGCATGAATGTTGAAGTGAAAGTAAGCGAATATAGTCCAGTGGACATTACACTTAACCTCATTTTTAACTCCAAATCTACTACCCTCGAAAGAGATTATACTCGAAATAGAGTCGTGCAAAATGTTACTAGCTATATGAAAGGCTTAAACATGGGCTCTCCAATTATCATCAATGAAATTATCCAACGTGTAATGGAAACAAGTGATCAGATATTAGATATGGAAATCAAAGAGCTGGTTGTTGCGGAAAAACAATACTTTATTAAGAACGTCGAGCATTCTTTAGAAGAGCGATATTTCTTACGAACAATCAACGTAGCATAGAAAGCGGGTGAACCCATTGTTAATGTTAAATAAACACACAACAAGCATGATGTCCATGCTTCCCCAATGGATGAAGATGGCGAAAGATCCTGCATCTGTAGGGGCTAACTTCTTAAATGCATTTGGTGTTGAGCTTGCAGAAATGGAGCAATATATCGAACAAGCATGGAACAATATGTACATTGGTACCGCTGATTTGAAAACAGCAGACTACTGTTACAAGATTCCTTTAGCTTTACGTGATGTTGTAGATGTTTCATCACTAAACTTGCATGTACGTATTGTATTCAACGGTGTACGAATTGATTGTATGCCAGTTGATACATTACGTTTGTTCTTCGAAAATGATGAGAACAGTTACATGATCGATACGGTAGAAGGTTTTGTCTATATTAAAGTTCGAAACTATTATATGCAAGACAATATCTTTCATCCGTTCGATGCAATTGAAGTAGGAGATACACTTCATTATGAATATATGCTGCATCAAATCTGGAACGTATTTGATGAATTTGGAATGCTACTTGGTATTTACCGATTACCGGGTGAACGAAATGAAGCATTTAAAAATCGTATCCTAGATGTTTTCAAAAATCCCGGTGGTGCTACAAAACAAGGATTGATAAATGGTATTAGCAGGGAGCTAGGCATTCAATCAGACCAAGTTAAGATAGGTGCTTTAACGGATAATGCATATGTTCAATCTACTCTTATTAATCCTGATGGAACACCTACTGAAAAATACATTCAATATGTTGATCAAATCAACAGCAATCTAGGCTTTGCTTGGGATCACATGAACTGGGGCGAAGCATATTGGAGAAGCATTGAAGAAAACAATATGGGCTTTCATTATCTTCCTCACATTTGGGATGGTTTTTCTGCTATTTGGAAAGACAATGAAGTTCAATCTGGAATCGGGAGCAGTAATGATTTAGTAGTCACTCCACCGAAAAAGGAATCTTCTGTACGTGAATTCAAAGCATATGTAGGTTTACATGGTACTGAAGAACAAACGGAAGAGAACCATCCTGAAATCCGCTTCAAGTATAAGATTGTAGCAAAAGGAAAAGTACCAAATGATGAATATGAAATGGAAGCATATAAACATACAGTGTTAGCTTCTGAAATTATTCCCCTTCATTATGTACTGGTTGCTATGCGTGAGTTCTTATACAAGACACATATCTCATGGGATAACCGCTATGGATATACCTTTAAAGATAATACTTCTCCTGGAATGGAAATTATCACTGGTGAAACGGCTCTTCATAATGAAGAAGAAGCATATGTAAGGCTTCATGCCGAAATGAAAACTACTGATAGAAAAGTGACACCTGTTTTAGAAGAGCTTATAGTGAAGTGGATTGATGATACCAATCAACCACAGACCTACACACTAACAACTGACAATGACTTTACGTCAAGTACAACAATGGCTAATGCTACGTTAAAAGATGTAGAAGTCGGTAATAACAAAGTTACTCTTGGTAAAGGTTCATTTTCTGCTGTTATCGACACGGAGGGTTCTTTCTTAAGAGGGGAAACAGGAATTTCAGTAAGAGTTAATAAAGCTGGATCTATCTCTCTTAACCAACCAAATTAATAAGGAGTGAATAAATAATGGCTGGATCAATAGATAAAGCAGTAGGGAATCCCATTTATGAGGATTTAGTCCTTACACGCTTTCCTGAAAATTTTGATGTACGAGAAGGTACAGGTGCGAACCCCAACTTAATACGTTGGACAAACTTAAAAGATTATAACATGGCTGAACATGTGAATGCTTTGCAAGATGCAGTAATGGCTATTCAGCGAGCGTTAGGTGAACGAGCACAAGTTCCCGCAAAACCAACAGGTTCAGATGGTAAGCCAATTACAGATTCAAATGCGCTTTTAAACATTGCAAAAACATCAACAGTTAAAGATCGTATCGATGCAATTGAAACCCATGATTGGTACGCAGACTTTGATAAACGTTATGGTGGCCCAACATGGCAATTTAACGATACTGATGCTGTTAATCCTACTATTCAACAACACCGACACATTGGAAGTGCTGCTGATCCTGGAATGCCTGAGAAAATCGTTCTTACACAAGAAGTACAAGGTAAGCTTCCAAAAGCAAATATTGACCTTTCTAACACTTCAACAGGTGTAACAGGTAAAGACATTCTTGTTGAACCAACTGTTAGTACAAAAGTGTCTGATGCACTTAATGATAAGATTGATGAAAAAACAGGTGGTACGATTGCTAAGGAAGCTACGTTAACTGTACTTGGGAAAACAAATACTCGATGGACTAGAGAATTTGATTATACAGATGCTTCTACGACAGGAAATACTTCTGTACAAGATAGTAACACTTTACTAAATAGAGCTATTGAAAGTGGTACAACAGCCGCTTCTGATTTGATGAATACGAGTTTAACTGGTATGCACTATGGCCGCTATGTAGCAATTGTGCGTTTATCAGCAGCTAGTCTTCCTTCAACTGGATTTATTGAGTTATCAGCTACAAACTCAAATACAAATGCAATTATTAATAAGGTGACTCTTACTGGTAGTGACTTTGATGGTGTTAACCAGTACAAGACATTTTATTTAATCTTTAATCATGATGGTGCTACAAAATTACGTGTTCGAAAACTAAGCACAACAAGTTCTGCTAAAGTTCGATTCGATTACGCTATTGTAGAACCAGTTCATCCGGCTGTATTTGACCGTTAAGAAAGGGGGACATTTAAATGGCAAAACGACCAGAAGGATTATCTCCGAATTTTAACTCAATCGTTTCTCCACAAATCCCTTCCTCATTAGTCTTCTCTTGGACATTTATCCGCGAAAATTCAAGTGACTATCAAAAAGCAGCAGAAGTAAAAATTTATGCAGAGGGCTCTAACACAGCCCTTGTTACTTTAGCTGCAGGAACAGACAATGAAATAGATTTAACAGGAAAATTGAGTGCTCTTGATTTAGAAAATGTATATGAATGGGAAGTGAAAATAACAGCGGCTAATAACTCAATTGCTTATAGTGGACGAAAAACTTTTCAATATGTTTCTGTCTTCGTAAATAGTGATTTAGAATGGCCAACTGGTCCAGATCCATACGAGTATATTGGAACAAGACAGTACTTTAATGAGATTCAAGCTAATGCTTTACAGGTGCTAGAGGACTATGTAGTTGATTCTGATGAAGAGCAAAAGATATATGCAAGTGCAGAAAAGCTATTTGAAGGGGATGTAGTTCCAAGTCGAATTGACTTTGTTAATATTGAAAACATTCTCGGCCTTATTGCTAAAAAGGAAAGCACGTATAAAGACGAAGTAGATGATTTAATCGAAGATGGTCTTGGTGCTGGAGATTTGCATAAAATCTATACATTCTTTGACCGTTTAACAAAGATACCACCACAAGCTCCTAGTAACATTTCATTATCATTCAGTGATATCCCTGCCCTTGCAATTGCTGATGGAAGTGTAAGCAATAATGGGGAAGCGGATTTAAGTGTAGATATTTCTTGGAGTCCTACCGATTTAGAAGTAGGAACATGTGCAATTAATGTCGCTGATGATTTAACAGAAGACGTTTCGTATTATTCAATAGAACTAACAATTGGTTTCACAGATTACTCTTGTAGTCATACTCTTATTTATCGTGTAGAGGATCTTGATTCTTTAAGTAGACAAATAGACGTTCCGATGGATCACATCAATTTTGAGCACCTTTCAACTTCGAAACAAACACGTTATGCATTAAATGCAGTAGCTGTAGATAAACGAGACGATACCTCACCTCATTTTTCTAAAGTCTACAACGTAAGCAACGTTCCACTAGGTGTAGCAAGTTATCAACTACGTGCTCAACAAAAAGATTTACAAGACCAAAAGGTAATCAAGCAGTATTACGATATTTACAACGGAACAGCGAAAGCTTATGTTCACAAGGTAACTGGCAATGTAGATGGCGTATACCACTATGCAGTGCGTTTATACGATAAGAATGGCGCGATGAGTGCATGGCTATACATCCCTGACGAAGTAAAGCTTGATCCTTTAAAACCTCCAGCAGCTCCTAAACCATATGTCAAAACTGTAGATACAGATTCGATGGTATTTGAATGGGCTTATGTAAAAGACGCTGAGAAATATGAAGTTGACCCTCTTTATTCAACTGCAACTAATTGGGTTCTTACTTATAACTCTAAAGAAATTAGTAGCTTGAATGAGAACACATCTTATTCTGTTCGAATAAGAGCAATCAACCGTGCAGGAAGTTCTGCTTGGGTAACCGTTACTGGAAAAACAAAAGCTAAACCAATCGTTACGTATACCCAAAAAGCTCTGAAATCTAGAACGTGGCGTACAGCTTATTACATTCATAAGCAGAATGGTAGCGTTACAAGACCAGCCGCTGAGTATCGTTATGAATTAGATAACGAAGAAGTTATTCATGGCGAATGGATTGAGTTAGTAGATAAAGTCGAAAGTGGTATTGCTGTTAAAAAGGGAACGCGATGGGGAAATCACAAATCTCTTTATTTCCTTGATTATGCTGGATGGCAAAGTCGTTTAAAAGGAAAAGAAATTGTTGATGTGAAATTCTATATCAGACGTAAGACTACACAACACGGATACCCGGATGACGGACGTTTTCTTCATGTGTGGTCACATAATTACACAGGAGTAGGTAATCTTCCTCCTGAAAGTAAGGGGCCTAACTTAGCGGATCACTTTAAGGTAGAAAGACTGGATTGGGATCGTGGACAAGCACAATGGGTAACGTTGCCTAAATCATATGGAGAAAAAATACGTGACGGGAAGATAAAAGGAATTGCTTTTCATCATCCAACTTCGGATCGTGCTCCATATTCTTATATGCGCTTTGATGCAGATACAATTCAAGTTCAAATTAGATATAAGTAGGGGGAGGAAAGCTCTCTCCCTTATTTTTTTAAGGTGGTGACAAAAATTGGCGCAGTATAATAAGAACTTTTATTCAAGTTCACTATATGGACATTTGAAAGCTTTCTATGGAGAATACCTAACAGAAATGTTTGATGCTGTTCAACCATTTAGTTCAACTGTTAATGCAGTAATCGAAGCTCAGCTTCCTAGTTCCTTTTATTCTGCAACTAGTGTTGAGTTTACAAAAATAGACCCTACTAAATGGACAGTTCGAGGTACAGACCTTGTTACGACAACAGCAAACTCCAATCTAGAGTTCGTAGCTACAGGTGACAATGTTGAAGTGCAAGTACGCCTTCAAAATAAAGGGACTCAAACAGTCGAAGCAAAGCTGTATAAAGAAGAAAATGTTTCGGGTACGTACACTTGGGTTGAAAAACAAACAAAGTCAATAAGTACTCAATCTCTTACAAATCCTAATACGATAAGTAAAATTGCTTTTGATTCCTTTGGTTTCGCTGATTATAAAGTAATAATCTATGCATTGAATACAACAGCCGAAGCAATTATTGTTGGGGCCAATTTGCGAACAAGTGACATTTCTCTCGAAGTTCGATCTTCTGCCAATAAAACAACATGGTCTAGCTGGGAAGCTGTTACGCTTAATAAGCAACTTCAATCCGTAGATCAGTACAATATAACTGGTCAAAGCACAACGAGATTTACCAATGTTCGTTACATACAAGGTAAAATCATTATGCTTTCCTCCGACAACAAAACATCTCCTGTTGTTGATCGAGTAGAATTACGTTCTGAAGATAGCGGCTTATATGAACAAGAAGGAACGTACATGATTCAGATTGATATGAATCAAGTAGCTACAAGTATTGGGAAGAAGTTTAAATATATCGACACAATTAAGTGGTTGCCTGATACACAACCAGCGGAAGTAGAGTTAGATATTCGTTCATCATCAAGTAGAGACAATATCTTCTGGGGCCCTATCACCGCTCCGTATCGTAAAAACACGAATCGTCTTCGACTTAAACGTGGTATTACAACTCACAGTGTTACGTTAGGACCAATTAATGAAGGAAGTAAATTTGCGTTCAGTAAAACAACAGACCTTATTAATTGGGATACCCAAGCCTTTTCTCCGAAAGATGCAACAAATACAAGTGTTAACTACACTTTCTCGAAGACAAAGACTAACCAAAAAGACCCTCGTAACTTACTACAATCCATTCAAAATCCTATGAATGAACAAAATCGTAGTATTCAGTTTGATCCTCAACCATATTTCCTAACAGTTGAAATGACACGTTCAGCAACAAGAGGAACAGCAGTAGTTGATTTAATTGATGTTTATCAAACAATTAAGTACAACCAAGAAGTAAACGTCACGAATAAAGATGTTTCGGCTGTTGATAGTCTTGGTACAGGCGTTAAATCTCTACAAAAAATAAGTGATTATGCTTTTACTTATCCAAGTACAGCTAATCAAATTGCCGATAATCAACAAACAATGACGGCTGCTCCTCTAACTTACTCTTTAACAGACCTCACACGTAGACCTTCAGATGTTATGCTCTATTTTAAATCCGAACAAAACAAAGGGGCTAGAACAGACATTGCTACTTCTGCTACAGACGAAGTTATGGCAAAGGCTATTCAACGAAAATTAGAGTACGGTGAAACAACAGGTGTACTCATGCATTATCAATATGGTGCTGGTAAGGTTCAATACTTACGACCTTATGATCGAGAGCTTGATTCTACATTTACCCCTTCTTTAGTAGAAGATAAAAAGTATCGCTACTATGTAACGAATGGATGGCCTAGTGAAGTTCATACGGTTATAACAGGACAAACGGTAAATGATGTAGCGGAAATGTACAATACCACACCTTCGGCAATTACAAACCTCAATAAAGATCTTCTCACAAATGAAGATGGAACGTTAACAAGCGGTCAACTAGTAACGATTCCAAACACATCTACCAATTCAAAAGTTTCTTTACTGTTCAAAAACAATACTGTATATACACAAAAATCTAGTCATAATGCTCTGTATGACCAAGCTCATGGTGTAACGGTAACAGACTTCTCAAGTGAATCAATCACTGTTAAGGTGCCTAATGCGCCTCCAGCGGGTTACGTTGATTGGGTATCAGAAGAGAAGATTTATACTGGTGTAATCAATGCAGAAGATGTTCGTGAAGAATTTGTGCGTACACAATACAACCGCTCAAGTTATTCTGACTTCAATCGTAGTTACACAGTAGTTACCGGAGATACGTGGGATAGTATCGCGACTAAATACGATGTTCATGTTCATGATTTAAAACTAGCAAATGAACCTCTTGTTGATTTAGAAGTAGGGGATATTGTAACGGTTCCTCCAAATATTATTCTCCCTGAATTAGCTTCAGAAGCAGAATTCGAAAAGGAAAACCCATATGAGATTTCTATTATTGAGGATTCTGTTCACAAAAAAGATGGAACCAGAATTGATGAAAGTTTTATTCCAATTGATTGGAGCGGCAAGCACTTACCTATGGAAGTGACTTATCGTGACTCTGAAATTCTGACTGCAGAAATGGTAAGAGGCACAAACGCTAATGGAATGGACCCTCTTCCTTTAAGTAATGTAAAACAAATTGTTTCTGTCAAACACAAGACTAAAACTATCACTTATCACGAATGGGACGAGGATCTTCAGACAGGAGACTTTAAACTAACAAGCAATTATATTGATTGGTCTCCTACAAAAGCCGGTACGCTCGAACCAGCAGCTAATGAAGAGTACATCGTTACTTATATTCGTGAAGAAGTGGATACTGTACAGATTCATTTAGATACTACTTATTTTGAGAAAATGGGAACAGATATTGTTTGGCGTTCTCTTGAAGTAAAAGTATTTGATGGTGTCTGCACTCCTACAGAAGACTTTAAAATGGAACTTCCTACCACTAATTCATTTGAAGGTTACAATACGATTTATAAAAATATTGGATACGTCATTGAAGATAATGACCTTTGGGTAGAAACCAAGATTCAAGAAATCGATGGTAAGTCTTATTTGATCGGTACCTTAAACGGAAAAGACCCAAGTAAAATATGGAGTCCAACTATTAGTACAGGTTATTACTACTTAAAGGAACAGGAGTTTTACCTATATTCTGAACCAATCAAAACGGTGCTATCTGAAAAAGAGCTGCCAACTGCTAAGAATATTGAATACACAAATGGTTCAAGTGGCATTGGTGCTTTGTTGTTACCAAGCAGTGAGAACGTTGTAAAGGATTCTGTATTTGAAGCTACCGATTGGAAAAAGGCAAAGGTATTCTCTGTAGATTTCTATTCTAGTCCGGCTTCTATTGGAACATGGATTTTAGGACTAGATACACTCAATTAAATACTTAGAACTGCGCTATAGAATTGGTGCAGTTCTAGCGTTATAGATAAGGAGGTCTAAGCGTGCAATTAAAATATAGGGAAGCTGTGAAGCGGCCTAAGAAAAACATTTTTAATGTAAACGGTGGAGAGTGGAAAAACAAAACTGGATCAGGTGTAATGAATATAAAAAACCTGGAGCAATATGCAACAGATAATCTGGTTCGTATAGCAGCTATGTATCCAAACCCATTGATACCAGATGTTAAAACTTATTACCTATCTTGGGATACATCAAAATTTAATATTGCAGTATGGGAAATAGATGATAAAGGAATGGTTGTAGCGGATTTTGGATGGAAGACTACTGCAACATCTTACACTATGAAGTCTAATACTGTAGCTTTTACTGTAGTAGTTAGTAATAAGGCTAATAGTAATATTTCTATCAGTGAAGCTAAAAATCTAAAGTTACAAGTGGAGCCAGGAACTACAGCTACATCATATGAGGATTATCAAATAAGAAACTCTGTAGCTAATAAGAACTCAAAAAACCTCCTCAAAAAATTAAAAAGTTATCAAACAACATCGGGAAGCACATTGAATAGTGCTAGTCACACTAATTACGTAAGTGATGAAGATAATGATGTGATTGTAAAAACAACCACCGCTTGGGCTGGTTATTACAACTATCTCGATTATTTAGACTTGAATTATTACAGAGGTAGAAGAATGACTCTATCTTTTACGGTGGGTGAACAAACAATGGGTGGAGAGAGTGCAGGTCAAATAAGTATTCTAGTAAGACCACCAAATGGGGTTGAAGCGTATGCAACTTCACTTTATATAAAGCCTTCTAGAATTGGTTTCCGTGAGGAATTATCATTTGTAGTACCTATAGATACCACTTATATGAGGATTGCTATTCGAAATACTGGTAACGTAGCGGACGCTATCCACGTTAAGAATCTGCAATTAGAAGAAGGTCAAACGGCTACTGAATTTGGAACTTACCAAATTACATCTGAGAAAGCACAGTTAGTTCCTAAGAAAAACTATCTTCTACCATTTACAAAATGGGTGGCTGATAATCCTGTTAACGTTTCTGTTAATTTCTTAGAGCAAACAGACCGAAGACTTGTAGTAGAGCTAAACAATACAAACGCATATGCAGGGGTTTCAATGCCTATTGATTTGAGTGTGCTAAATGGACTTAAAGGAAAGACTGTTACTTTCAGTGCGAAGAAAATTGTTAGAAGCCAATCTAATTCTCAAGTTCAGCTACGCTTCTATGGTGGTGCCAGTGGAAATACGGAATTTGTATTGAGCGGAGTAGGTGCAATGTCTATAACTAAAACTATTCCTACTGACTTTACGAATGCATTTATGCGTGTCCAAAACAATCAAGCTGGATACCTGCAAATAGAGGTTGAAGATTTACAACTGGAAATAAATTCAGTACAAACACCCTACGAGGGCTACGAATTAGCCCCTAAACAAACTTCCTATCCAATAAAAGCTCCTTATAGAAATTATCCATTTACTTTTACCCGTCAAAGTGTCGAATCCCTAAGTAGTGTTCAATATGGTATGAATAATCCGCGTATTAAAAATAACGGTATTTTCATGGAAGAAGGTACAGTTAATTCATTTTCGTCAAATGGAGTAAATGATTTATCCACATGGAGTGCTCAACAGGTAACCGTTTCAGGGAATCTATTTACTGAAAACACAGCCAGTGCTATCCATAGGGTTACAAGAGCAGTATCAGGTGTATCAGGTAACCAATACACATTAAGTGTACTTTTAAAAGGCAATGGTAGACGCTATGTGTATTTCAATGCTGATGCAGTCATGAGCGCAAAATCAACAATTGACCTACAAACAGGTGAAGTAGTAGTAGGTAAAGGTACAGCTAGTTCGCAATATGTAGGCGATGGTTGGTATAGATTCAGCATTACCGGAACTTGGGGTAGTGGTAGCATGATATTCTTACAATTAAATAATAATTTTGTTGCTACAGATACAACCCATGTAGGAAACGGTCTTTCCGGTGTTTACGCTAAGGATTTTCAATTTGAGCAAAAAGCATATCCTACATCCTATACACCAAAAGAGCGAAAAAATGAGTTGTTGTACTTACCGAGTACTACTTCAGTGATTGATTATACAAAGGGGTCAATTGCTGTGGACTTCTCGTATGAAGATGTAGCATTGGCAATGACACAAACAAACTTCATGTTTGACTCTTCAGGAACCAGAATATTTGCGAACTATGATAAAAATCTATCTAAGTTTCAAGTGTCTTTTCAAGGACTAGCTTTATTGCAAGCACCTCCAAGTGTGATGCAGAACAATAATAAGCTATTAGTTGAATGGGATAACAAAACCATAGCGGCTAATATTAATGGGTATGTTATGTCATATACAAATCCAAACACGAGTCTTATTACCGGTATTGGGCTGATGTCTATTGGAGTTCGCTTCTCCTTAAATCAAAACTGGATAAACGGAACCATTAATAGTTTTGTTGTTAAGGATCGAAATGACAACATTACATTCCAAATTTAAACACATCTATTTTAGATGTGTTTTTTAATGTGAACACAAGGTTGTAAGGTCAAGTAAACCCTCGATTTATCGTGGACAACTTTAAGATAAAGAGGTTAATTTACCTACGTAATCAATGAAATGGTGCAAGACCATTCGAAAAGGAGGTTAGAAAATGATTTTAACTGGTAAATCAGCGAAGAAAATGCCTAGAAAAAATTTAATTAATGCTACCATTGATAATTTTGAGCAAGGCGGTATTGATGGAAATGGTAATTGGGATACTCAAACAATTAGAAACAGATATAAGTATTTTATTCCTGTAAAACCTAATAAAACATATTCATTTTCAGTCAGTGGTCTTTCTGATTATTATTGGGCTTTTGCAGAATTTAATGCGGAAGTTAAGCAAGGTGGACAGACTTATAATTCAGGATGGATTGATGGAGCGACAACACCTACCAAGATAAAAGCTATGACTTCAACAAGTAGGTTTATTGGTGTTGCAGTGCGGAAGAGAGATAACACGTCTTTTGTTCCTAATGACTTACCGAGCGACTTCACTATACAGATTGAAGAAGGTTCTACTGTTACAGAGTTTGAACCATACATGGAAGTGAGTAGAGGTGCAACGAAGGAATCTGTTAATATGCTCCCGCCTCTCACTAGTGAACGATGGGTTGTAGCAAGTGGACAAATTAAAGGCCAAGTCAAAAGTGACTATGAGTACTACATGAGTATTGCAACCAATAATGTAATTGGTTATGACTTTCCCATGACACTTATAAAAGGGCAAACATATACTCTTTCAGGAACCTTGACAGGGATTAATGCTCGTATTAGGGTCATTAGAAAAGACAATCCTTCGTCTTTCTTAGCAAACGTAGTAGACAATAATCCTGTAACTTTTGTAGCAAGTACTTCAGATGTTATTGTGCGAATTGAGAATAATGGTAAAAGTGGAGATTACACTGTTAAAGATTTTTCTTTAGTAAGGGGAAACCCCATTCCTTTTCAGACTTATAAAGAAATGAACAGACAAGCGACACTGATTCCGAAAAAGAACTTAATTCCTACTACTGAGGATATTTGGTACAACGGTACTATCAATGGGCAAAATGGTGCTTTTTCCAATTCCACTTCAAGGCTGGTATTGAAAGCTAATTGTAAGATACCAGTTAAACCTAATACAACTTACACTATCAGTACTACGGGAGTAGCTGCAGATGTTACTATTCGTGAAATGTACTATTTTGATAAGAGTGATGTCTATATTTCCCCAATAACAGGAAGCGCAAATGTTTACACTAAACGTGCAACGTTTACAACTCCATCAAATGTTGGATACTTTACATTTCAGTTTGTTCCAACTGGTGACGCGCGTAAAATTAGTCCATCAGAAATTGTTCCTTTTGTGCAGTTAGAAGAAGGCTCCGTAGAAACGGCTTTTGAACGGTATACTCCAGTAGCTAAGAAACCTGTTTCCTCTACCGCAAAAGCTCCATACCTCAACCTCCCAATAACCTTCCGCCGTGACAGTGTAGAAATTTTGAATAATCTACAATACGGTATTAATAACCCACGTACTAAAAATGGTGCTCTCCTAATGGAGGAGGGGACAACTAATTTAATTCCTAAGCTATATACTTCATACCCTACAGTGACAGGTAGCATTGTAACTGAAACAGATGGTAATTATCACAAAATGATTCTATCAAATGGTACTGATAGAGACCATTTAAACGTCCCTATTAAGACAGTGAAGCCTAGTACTAAATACACCCTTAGATTTAGAGTTAGGGTTCTAGAAGGGCAAGATATTAGGATTAAACCTTATATCACATATGGCACAAATAGTACCATTCTTGATGATACACCATTTACTACAGTGGGAAGAGAATGGACTGAAATAACCAAAACAGTTACTATGGGGGCTAGTACAACTCAAGCGAATAGATATTGTGTTTTTTTCAATGAGCCTACTGGTCAGATTATTGAAGTAAAGGATTGGCAATTCGAAGAAAAACCATATGCAACTTCTTGTACGGTGGGAGACAGAAAAGCAGAATATGCCTTTGTTCCTAACGCTGATAAATATATTAATGCCACTAAGGGATCAATTGAGTACACAGTGACTCCATTATTAGATAGTGACATTTTTCCTCCCGCTGGAAATTACGGGTGGAATGATATTGTTTATTATGACGAGATTTCTAATGGATTTTTAATTAGAAGGAACAATGATGCAATAGGTGGGCACTCTGTTTGGGTTCAAGGTGTGGAAAAAACCTATGTCCTTGACTATAAAGCGGGTGACAAAATCAAATATAAATTTGAATGGGACTCCTCTGGCTCTAGGCTTTATGCAAATGATGTAGTTATATACAGTACCGCGTCTAAATTTGTTACACCTAATGCAGCGGATTCTAGAAAGCTATACATCGGTTCTCGTTCTATTGCCACTAGAAAACAAGGTAATGCTTTGTATAAGGATCTAGTAATTAAAGATCAATATGGAAATGTAGCATTCCAACTTTGAGATACACCTAACAAATAGGTGTATCTCTTTTTGTTATTAAGATAGGAAAAGAAGAAATAAAAACTGGACGCTAATTCTTTACAAAGGTTACTAATATACACGAGAGTAGACAATTATGCTCTTAATAAAAATAGTACCGCTACTATTTAAAAGGAGGTTGAGCAATGATTACAATTAATAAACCTGCGGATCTGAATTATAAGGAAGGATCTTCACTTACCTTACCTTTAACCATAACTGATGTTTCAGCAACTCGTAGGCTTGAAATAACTATTGTGTTTAAACATAACGATTCCAATACAATTCAAGGGCTTGTAAAAGGCGGAGGAGGATTAACTCTTGACTCATACCTTAATACTAGTGATGTTCCCTATGTATACACAACCAGTAATCTAGCGGCGAGAACAATGCTTTTGCCAAGTATGCCAGGATTTCTTCATAATAAAATATATGAAGTGAAATTTGTTTTCGACACAAAAGGCGAACGTACTATATATGTAGATGGTGTAAAAGTTGCTACTGATAACCAAATTGCTAGTACACCTATGACTGTTACAGGTTTTGGTGATGTTAATAACAACCTATTTAAAGGTCAGTTATACTACATGCACATTAACTATGATGGGGTTGAAAGAGAATATGGTGTGAAGCCTGGACAATTTTATCGCCCGGCAAAAAAAGTTCCTACAATTAATCTTATCAATCCTAATGTCGAGAAGTGGACCGTAGCTTCTGCTGATACGTTATGGACAGAAACATCAACAACAAAGAGATTACGTTTAGCTGAGAGAATAACTGTTACACCCAATACTCAATATAAAGTAAAGATAGATGGAGAGTATCGTGTGTATATGCGGAACTTCTCTAGTCAATCTTACGAAATCAGCAATTCGGGTTGGGTTTTTGATGGCTATGTGTTTACCACGCCTTCAAACATGACTTCTGTAGGTGTTCTTGTTGCACGTAAGGATGATGGAGTCATTACATTGGACGAGCTTGCTATAGCAAAACCGATGTTAGCACAAGGGCTTTATACAGTTAATATCCCCTATGAAGAAGTCGGTAAGAAGGCAACATTAGTTCCAAAGAAAAACTTAGTGCAAGAGAGTAAATTCACCAAAACATTCTCAGGAACTAATGCTTCAGGAAATCAAGCCCCAAGTATATTAGCCGCAAACATTCCTGTAAAGCCTAACACTACGTATACAATTAAGATAATGTGCTCTACAAGTGTCTTTACTCATAGAGTTATAACGCAGCTTTCTCAATATGCTGTTGCAACTCATAATAGCTTGTATTCGCAAGCAGTTAGTACAGGTGGGGGAAGAGAATTATCGATACCTAGTAGTTTAGTGTTTTCTTTTACGACTACATCAAGTGAACGGTTTGTATCCCTTACAACAGGTAATAACGCATCAGGAACTTTTCCTAATGAAGTATCCTACGATGAGGTACAGTTAGAAGAAGGTTCTGTAGCCACTGAATTTGAATCGTATCAACTTGTAAACAAAAAAACTGTTTCCTTTATAAAAAGAGCCCCTTATAAAAACTACCCATTCTTTTACAAACGTGAAAGTGTTGAATTATTCAATGGAATTCAATACGGAAATAACAACCCTCGTGTTAAAAATGATGGAATTCTAATAGAGGAAGGTACTGTTAATTTATTTGCTGGAAAAAGTATTTTCAGCAACAATGGAACAACCTCTCTGGATTTAGGCGATCGTGTTCGTTTTGCGGGAAGCACAGATGGGAACTCTTCTGGTGGGTATATCACTAGTATTCCAGTAAAAGCAAATACCGCTTACACTATTTCTGCAAGGTTTGTAGAGAGTGAAAGTGCAAAAGATAAGTTAAATTTTCTCGCTGAACAATCAGGTTCGAGCACTATAAGAAGAAAGCCTTTTAAGATGGGTGATCGATACTATATGACATTTACTACAGATGCTTCTGTGACGAAAGTAAATGTTTGTTTCTATTTAAGTGGTGGAAAAATTGGTGATTACTTTGAACTTTATAAGGATTGGCAGATAGAAGAAAAAGCATTTCCTACTTCCTATACTGAGCGGGAACGTAAAGCGGATATTGCTTATGTTCCTAGTGCTATTTCAAATACCTTGATTGATACTGTAAAAGGCTCTTTAGAGGTTAAATTTCATCTAGAAGATTTGACGATAGGTAAACAGAGAAGTTTCTTCTTATTCGATTCAAATGCTGATCGTTTCTTCACGAACTATGATATGGCATATGATAAGTTTCAAGTTAGTGTTAATAAATTAGGCTTATTAACATTTAATAGCAGTCTCATTCAAAATGATAACACTCTTCTAGTTGAGTGGGATGGTACGACACTAAAAGCCACATTCAATGGTGTAACACTCCAAAGAACAGGCACTGCTAATATAAACAACATTATTGGACAGTTATCTTTTGGGGTTCGTTATTCGTTAGATGTAGTGCCTCTAAATGACACGTTAAAATCTTTTGTAATAAAAGATCGTAATGGTAACGTTACATTCCAAATCTAAAACACACCTTTAGGGTGTGTTTTCTTTATGGTGCCAGAACAGAAATGTGCTAAGTAAAAACTGGACTCTATTTCTTTGTAAAGGTTACTAATATCTACGTGAGAAACAATCTTGCTTCTTAGAAATGAAAGGACGGTGGAAGTATTGTCATACGTAAAGAAAACGTGGGCTAATGGCGACATAGTAAGTGCTGATCAAGTTAACAAATGGGAAACTGGTCTTGCCAACTTAGATAGCAATATTCAAGCTATTTTGGGAACAAACAATAATCAGATTGTCACTACTTATGATGCAGATGGTCGCCTTACTAAAGTTGAGGAAACAGATGGAACTATTACATTGAGTTCATCAACTTTAGCTTATGATTCAAATGGTTCTCTTACAACAGTAACCGAATTAGTAAACGGGATCACTACCGTTTCAACATTCAATTATGAAAATGGCGTATTAACTTCTATTAGTCGCGCTACTAGCTAAAAAAGGAGGTTTTAACTATGGGTGGTTTTACAGCAAGTTATATCACAAATGACAAATTAAACGTTCAGTTAAGCGAAAGTAATATTCAACAACCTATGGAAGTACAAGGTGTCTTATCAATTCAAGACAAAAGGCTAACAGCTTATAGTGTTAGTGCTGGTGCATCAGTTAACATCACTGCTAGTGCTGTTCAAATGGAAGGCTTCACACAGGCTTCATTGGTTGTAACTACAGGTACTTCACATAACTTTGATTTGAAATTATTGGCTTCACCAGATGGAGTAGCAGTTATTGATAATGCTATTGCACAAGCTACACCTACTGGAGCAGGTACAAATAAATATATTTTACCTATCAAAAGCCCAACTGATTATTTAGTAATTCAAATCACGAACAATGATGCTTCTGCACGTACTTACGATGTTTGGGTAAGACGTACTAACTAAAGGAGGAACTAGAGAATGAAGTTAATTGAGGCTCTACCAAAAAATGAGCAAAACCGAATTATCTTTGATCCAGCGGCTGAAATGAACGGAACGTACTATCCTGGCTCAGTCGGGGTTGCTTGGTTCGAAAATGTATTCCCGCAATTTGCAGATGCTGAACTTCCTTTGGCAGAAGCTTTATATGAAGATATGAAAGAGATTGATAAATTTTGGTTTATCAATACAGTTAATTGGAGAAAAAATAGTGTGTTTGAAGTAGAGGGAATTACTCAAGATGAAGTAATCCCTGAAGAAGAATTAGTTCTTAATCCTCCTGTAGAGGAAACTCCACAAGAACAAACTCCAGAAGAAGTAGTCCCACAAGAACAAACTCCGCAAGAGGAAATTCCACAAGGAGAGGTGTAATTTCACCTCTTCTTTTTTTATATGAAAGGAGGTTAAAAGATGACTATACCTTATAAATCAGCTAAGAAATTTCCTAAAACAAACTTAGTTAAGCCGTTTGATCAGTGGTTAAAAACAGATCCGAATGCAATTATTAATGGACCTCATGAAGTAACTCTTAATCCTGCTGCTAACTACAACGGGTTCAGGGATAATAGTTTTCAGATAAGGCCCGGTGGTACTTATACTTTCAGTGTAGATGAAATTACAACTGGTGCTGTTATTTTTATTGCAACTGTAGAAAGTGGAACTACAAAATATACAACACTCGCTGATACAAGAAAGTCAGCTACATTTACACTATCACCAACTGTTACTAGTATGTGGATGGAAACCCATGCACAAACAAGTAGAGGTGTATTTACAATCAAAAATCCGATGCTGATTGAAGGGAATGCAAAAGTACCTTTTGAACCTTATCAGGAAATTAATAAATCGGCAAATAAAGTATCTGTATCTAAAAATTTAATTCCAAACTTTAACGATCCGCGATGGTTTCAAGACGATACTGCTCCTGGAGGGACAATGGAGGTTGACCAAAACAATCCTCATAAAATGAAGATTGTGCTAACTGCTTCAGCACAATCTAGAATCATTCATATCCCTGTGCAGAACGGAAAAGCTTATACATTCTCATTTGCAAATATAGTAGGGCTTTATCGGTTATACAAAGGAAGAGTATTGCATCACGATTTACTAGCTACATTAGTTCAGGATGCATCACCTGTTAAATTTTCTTTTGTGGTGGATTCAAGTTATGGAGGGTATGTCACGTTACGCCTAACAAACGGAAGTGCAGGAACATATACGTTTGAAAACCTACAACTTGAAGAAGGTTATGCCAATACTTCGTTTAATCCTTATGAAGAGGTTCTTAAAAAATCTTCTGGTGAATTTTTCAATGGAATAAATGACTGTATCGTGGTAACTGATAAACCAACTATTACTACTCAAGTGATTATTGAAGCTGAAATTAAATTATATTCATATCCAAAAGATTATCGATTTGCTATTGCTAGTAATCGTAACGGATCTTTGGGGTGGAGTTTCACAGTCGGCGGAACACAAGATGGAGCTAATGGCTGTCTAGGTTTTTATGAAGGTGGGGGCGCTAATTCATACAGTAATGTTAAATTAGAACTAAACAAATTTTATAAAGTTAAAGTAATAGCTAATGGAACAGATATACAGTTTTTCGTCAATGATGTTAAGACTGGTTACACTTATGGGGCGCCTAACTTAAGTTGGACAACTACTAGTAATCCTCTTTATATTGGGCGTTCAGGTCATACCACTGGATACTGGTTTAATGGTGAGATTCGTAATTTAAAGATGTATAATAGTATCTCTTCAGACGAGCCTGTTCTTGCCTATAACTGGGCTGGTAAGAAAAGTCCTAGTTCACCCATTCAGAAAGCTCCTTATCGTAACTTACCATTTAGGTTTCAGCGTGAAAGCGTAGAAATGTTTGATGGTGTTCAATACGGTTTGAATAATCCACGTATCAAAGGTAATGGAATTTTGATTGAAGAAGGTACAATTAATCTATATACAGGTGATTCTGTTATTGGCACGAATTTTTCTTATATAAATCAAGATGGTTGGAAAAAGGTTACAAACGTTGCAGCAGGAGTTGGAGCTACCGCTTCTATGGGTTTGCGTAATCGAGTTGATTTATCAAAGATAACAAACGGTCAAACCTATAGTTGTAGTGCAACGGTGTACAATCCCCACGATTATGCGGTTGATGTTCTTCAAGATTGGTGTGATGTAGGACAATCAAATTTATATACAACAACAATTCAGCCTAAAGAAACGAAAATGATTTCTGTAACAGCTTCGAGAAGTGCCTATGATGCTACATATCGTTTTTATGATATTGCGCCACAAGGTAATGGAAACACGATTTGGATAAAAGAAATTCAAGTTGAAAATAAGTCGTATCCAACTTCTTATACTAGTGCTGAACGTAAAGCGGACACTGGTGTTAGTAAAATATTAGGAGTCATTGATAATGTTGAAGGTACAATAGAATTCACCTATATTCCTTCTGCTAATCAGGCAGCACTAAAAGGAAATGGAAGAACGTATTTTAGTGTGGGGCAAGGTCAGAATTTCCGTGTTTGGAACTGGGGGAATGGAGATACTCATGTTGTTAACTTTGACATGACTTCTGCTACAGGGACAAGACAGTACTTTGACTATATACCTAGCACAGATTTTCTTAAAAAGGATGTTCCAGTAACATTTAAAATCACTTGGGATTCTGCATGGATAAATCTATTTGTAAACGGTGAGAAGGTAATTTATAAGAACATTTCTAGCGGCGGAGGCTACAACTCGGTAGTAACTACACAACCTCTGTATATTGGAACAAACAATACAGAAGTTCTTCCGATGCCTGGGATTTACAAAGACATAACCATTACAGACAGAAACAAAAAAGTTATATTTCAACTTTAACGCTATGGCTGACGCTGTAGCGTTTTTCTTATTTTTTTGTTTACACTGCAAAGAGTTAAAGGTTAGGTTTTTAACAGAAATCAGTTAAAAGGTGGTGCGACAATGTTTACGCAACCAGGAATAGTGAAGAGGCATGACACTTTAGCGGGAGCAATCCTTTTTGAAAGTGGTGGATATGCCTCTATTTCAGAAGAGCAATATAAAGATAGTAGAGTTACATTTTCATTTCCTGCTCCTGCTGAAAAAATAGCATTAATTCCGAAATACTTAAGTGATGAAAATTTCTTATTTATTTCATTAGATAAAGAAAAGGCATTGCATATTGGCGGTATCGTTAAAGGTGCTGAAAAAGTATATGGGGAAGTACCTGTAGCTAATTTAATAGCTGAGACGAATAACCTTGTTGCTTACTCAAATGGAACTCAATTTGTTGTATCTCTAAACAATACTGTTGTTTTTAAATTCGAATCGGCCTTATTCGTTAAAGGCGAAGTTCGTATCTATGGTGAGACTGGAGAAGCTTTTTACTCATGTGAGATTGAAGAACCTCAGTCTATTGGATGGACAACAAATAGTTCAGCAACAGGTGTCGAATTTAAGGTTGTTAGCATAGAGGATAAAAACTTTATGAAGCTTAAGGGATTAACAGACCAAAAAGCTGAAATTTATCAAGCGATGAGTTTAACCCCTAATACGTACACACTTTCATTTTCAAGCGAAGGTGTTGGCCGCTGTTACGTAAAGAGTTCAACAGGAACAATCATTAGTGATTACGCAATTGATAACCAAGAAGTAACGAGATCTAGTGTAAGTTTTCAAGTGACTGCAACTGGTCAAGTCACATTATATTTTGAAACGGATCAAGAATTAATCATTGGTGAAGTTCAAATTGAAGACCATGTGAATGAAACGGGTTATATTCCTAATACAAGTACGACTGCAACAGCACTTCGAGAAAACTCTCAATTAAGTTATCCGATTAAGGATACGTTCCCTAACCAAGCAGGTAGCCTATACGTAAAGGTAACAGCTCCTGAAGGATTTGAAGAGTCTGCTATGGCAACAAATAAACAAATGATTGTTAGAACAGATAACGGATCACTGCGTATTGATTATAAAAATAGTATGTTGCTTTTCTTTATAGGGGCTCAACAGCTTTCTATTCCCGTTAGTTTGTCCGAAGTAGGCACAGCAGAAGTGTTAATTGGTTGGAATGAAGTAGAGATGGAGCTAACTGTTAATGGTGAAACAGTTTCTCGTGGAGATGCTCCGCTTCTAACTGAAAAGGTGACTAGCTTAATTTTTGCAGAAGAAGGTTCGATTAAGGACCCAATCATTCTAGAAGAATGGGCGTTGTTCACTAATAAGTTAGAACCAGATGCAAATATTCAAGCACAATTACCACAAGCAATCATGCAGTCTTTATTCGATGGAGGAATTAGCGGCCAAAATGTAACATGGTCTGAAATTCCTGTAGCTCCATTTGATCACTCTCCGATTCTTGTTCAGAAAGAGGACGGTGATACTCTTCAAAAAGTTTCTTTCTTCGATTACGAAACAGGTCAATACCAAACATGGAATCAAGAACCTTTTGTATATGATGGTAGAAGTGACTTTGTTGAAGTAGCATACAACAACCTTAATGAACAGTTTAGAGACATTGCTATTCGTACAGAAGATGGAGAGAAGATTGGTGAACCTTATCGAATTGAAGGTAAGAGATTTTATTTCTCTCTTTACTCAAGCTTAAAACCAACGCTAAAAAATAAAACCTTATATGCGACATATCAAGTGAATGATACCTATACCATTGATTACAACATAAAAGCGGTTGATGGGTACCGTATTAATTTCGCAAAGCATGACGGTGGGAAAAGAATTGTATATCAAGAAGGAAATCGTTACGGTGAGTCACAGAAACTTGCCACAATGATTGATATGAATCCAATCCAAAACCAAAATCATGAAGGCTTCTTGTATGTTACAAACACTGTAAATAAGACAGATAGTTTCCGCATAACTGTTACTCCGGATCGACTCCATGCAGATGGCGCTAGTTACTCTACGCTAATCATTGAACCTCTCGATTATCAAGGGAATTTCTTATCCCACTCTAATTTAGAAATAACTGCTGATAAAGGTTTTATAGCACGACACATTTCTAAAGATGCTGTTGAAGCACAAAAACGTTCAGGACAGTATTTATATCAATACTATGCCCCTTATATTCAAGCAAAAAGGGATGGGGAAATTATTGAGGATTACATTTGGATTACGGATAAAGATAATCAAATTGGTATCTGCTATAAGATTCTATTGCGTCCAGTGATGCAGCCAAACAATCTCCAAATTAAGACGGCAGAGAAAAACATCTTAACAGCTAAAACAACAATTATTAATTATCTCCTTATGTATGAAGGGATAGAGAAATATGAGGATGAAACGTTATTCTCTATCTTAGACCTTAACCAAGATGGTCGAATTACAATGGATGAAATATTAGTCCTGGAAACAAATCAGAAAGACCAGGATCTAACTGTTATTTTAAATCAGTTAAGAGAATGGGAGGATACGCAAAATGGAACTACAACCGCATAAAGACCTCGTTCGTGATGGTCTGAGAAATCGCGGTTACGCTATTCGTATTGGACAAAAGGTTCCTACAAATAGTGCTAACCTTGCATACGTACAATCAAAACCTGTATCACCAGAGGAGAACATCTTGTTAGAAGATGTTTCTTCTCAAATAAAAGAAAACGGCCTATCTAGTTTCATTGAAAAGGATTATATGGTTTACCCTAACCAAGACTTCTTATTAGAAACTGAAGATGGACAAATCACCTTTCCAACAGATGCAGTTAGTATTACTGATGAATTTACTTTACGTAAAAACCGCCAAGATACACCACAACCAGTGTTTTATAAGATGGAATTACGAGGCCGCTTCGATGCTCGTTCCGCTCAAGTTCTTCCTTACTTAGGTGGATATTCAACAGATTCAATACAAGATGCTGTAGCCTTTGAAGATATTGTAATCAACAGAAGAAACGAATTGCTTTATGTGGGTAACAGTATTCGAATTGAAGCGAATGGTGGACCGCTTACTAGTGATAATGTGTATAAGATTCAATTAGTCCGTGAAGACAACTTTATTTATCGAATCATTGTTTTTACAAATTTCCGTAGTGAGGAAGATGTAACATACAAAGTTATTTATCCAAACTATAGAACTGATACTAAGCAGTCGGAACTAAAAGAAGAAGTGCTAAACGCTTATCCTTTTTTTGAACAAGTAACGAAAGATGAGTTTGAAGACATCACACTTGATATGGCAAGTAATCCAGACAACTATAAGCATTTAAAAGTTTATACAATTGAGGAAAAAGGAAATGATTTTTCTTTTTATGCTACATCTGATGTGATGATTGCAAACTATCAAACACGTACACCACAATTGTTCAAACACCGTGTAGAGGCGAAGTTAAAAACAAAATTGAGTGAAACAAACCCCGGAAAAATAAATGTCGGATTTTATTTTATTCAAGAAGCGGTTGGGGTAGAAAACCTTACTTCTGTCGGCAAAGCGATTAATGAAAGTTCTTTACTACCTAGCTATATTGAACTTATCAATCCGCATCCTCCTGAACTAGATCTTCTAAAACGTGATATCCGCTACTGGTCAGTTGATTTAGAAATGCCAGAACATCACTTTGAAGACTATGATTTGTTAGTGATTACTGGTTATGGAAAAGTAGATTTATCCATGTACAAAGATAAATTTGAGCACTACTTACAAAATGGTGGAACTATATGGGTAGATAATGCTGGTAGTCAAACGAAGGTATTGGACTTTAAGACAGCTAAAGGAAATTCATTTATTGCAGATATCAGCTTTTCAACAAGCAGTAATGAGTTTGGTATTAAAAAAGTAAATGAAAATACTCCTTACACAAGTCGTTTATTCCCTCTAACCGATATGGCAGCACTAGGGTACTCAAATGTATCTCCAGTTATCCTATTCGGACAAGATGAAGAAAGCTCACAATGGGAAGAAATTATTACTCACTTAAATGGTGGACCATCTGTTATTCGAAAATCATTCTTTGAAAAAGGAACAGTTATTTTCTCCAATAGCGGTATCTTACGTGGCTTCTATCACAACCAAAGAGAAAATGTGAACTTTGTTTTAAACACAATCATGTACCATGCAGAAGAACAATGGATGTTTTCTCCGTGGCGAAATGACTTTGTTTACCATCGTGACAACTTGTTTGCACAGGAATACAAAGTGAATAACACTGATATTTACATCAATGATAGAAATGACTACAACCCAAATCAAATTGTAGCTAAGAAAATCCTTTCTCCAAGCGTTAAAGACTATGTGAAGGTGTATTGCAAACCTTGGTTTTATAATGCTACTGGTACTTATAATCATGCTATTAACGGAGACAAAGAAATTGCAGTAAACAATAGCGGATTTGAAAGCGGAAATGTAGATGCACAAGGGCAGCCGGTCACTTCATGGACTGCTAGTGCTGTTAATGCTATTCCTTCATGGAATACAAAAAAGCTAGCCGGACAAACGGTAACATTTACTCATGATTCTGCATCAAGTATGTTTGGTGTTCGACAAATCTCTATTAACTCTACAGATGGAACAGTAGGCGCACATGCTTTTTGGGAAAGTGAAGATATCTATTTAGCTATCGATGATTACAAAGTAACAGCATGGGCTAGTGTGGATCAGGTAAGGGGTATTACAACAGATGGTGCTAAAATCGGTATCTATGATTTAGATGGAAAACAAATTGCTTCTTCCCTTGCTATTACAGGTAAGAAAGATGTAGTGAAGCTCGAAGCAACTTTCCATATTGATAAACCTCAAAACGTTGAGATCCGCTTAGGATTTGTAGATGGAAATGGCTTCGGTAAAATTAGTTTCGACAATCTTACTTTAGATACAGTCGGGGCGGTTAGGGGAGTTCCTCAAAATGAGGGTGAAAAATCCCTTTACGTTTTTAGTACAAAACCAAATGCTACAACTATCGACATTGAAGCAGAAGGCTTTGAGAATGCTAATATCACAAGAGCAACACCAGAGATTCCTTTCACATATACTATTGTTCCGTTTATCTACGAATGGGTTTCGTTCGGCATAGATACAACTACAGGTTCAGAATATGGACGATATGAACGTATGTATGGAGCACCTGTTGCGTATGAGGGCAGCATTCGAAAATCAGATGGTTTAGTGAATCTAGGATACTTACACACTTTACTACCACCAACTCCAGGTGGTAAGGAATGGTACGATACAAACAATATTTATTACCTAATTGGTCTTGGTTCTGAAAACATTGCTGAAAACAATCTAGTAAATCTAAAACTATTTGATCGTAAAACAGGTAATGAGTGGTTCTACAGTGACCAACTAGTTATCGGCTATAAGGATATTTTCTGGGCGACAACTAAGCCAAGTTTTGTCCTACATGTAGAAACAGGTTTTGAAACCATTCGTGCTTCTAAGCGTAACTTTGGATTAAAACTGATTGATGACCGCCGTATGTACTCAGAGTTGCCACAAACAAAAGATGCAAAAGAAAACTGGTATCTACGTATCCACAATGGTCAATTTACGAAAGATGACCTTGGCTACCAAGAGTGGCAGCAATTATATGCAACGAACAATCAATCAACTATTAATCAATATAAAGAACGTGTAATGAGAAAAGAGAAGTATCAAATCAATGAGTATGAGTCTCAAATCTTTAATCCATCTATCGGTATTATGTCTGTAGAAAATGAAATGGAATACCTAACGCCTTCTACAGTTAAAGTTCCTCATAACAATCTTTATGTATTACAGGGTTCTGTAGATAAAGAGCAGCTAATTGCAGAAGGTTTTTCTGAATCAGATGGAACACTATTCCGAGCTGCACAAAAAGATTGGTTGCGAAATGAGAATGCTCACATTTATATCGATGCTAATAACAATGGAAATATTGTAGAGATATTTGAAGAATATCCTTTTGAAGTTGATTTTGAAGAAGGAACAGTTCTTTTCCCAGGTCAGAACGTAACTGGTAAGGTGTATGCGTCGTATGATTACTGCAATTTCCACTTATATAAACGAATTTATAAGAATTCAAAAGTAACGGACGATCTGTTTGAAAACAAAATGCATGACCCTGTTACGAAAGAAGTTGTTTTCTATGGTTCTAAAACAAACTGGCTTACACAACCTGTACCAGTTTTGAAAACAAGTAAGGGGAAAGCAACACCAGAAAATATCATTCCAGCGACGAATTACCGAATTGATTATGACAAAGGTAAGGTAATGTTTAGATATGAACCTACTAGTCCCGTTTATGCAGATTACGGATACTTCGAGAATCAAGAGTTATCTGTAAATGATTCCGATATTCAAAATGGAATCTTCTTATTAAACGAGAACGTAACGTTTAAAGATGATTTATATGCTCGATATTCTTATTATGAAGATTTCTATGAATACAAAGGATATTTTAATGAGCGGCTAAATACTTACTTCCATCTAGACCTCAATCCATCTGTTGGCCATTATTCAACATTACCAATGACTACTTATGTGAATGGAGAACAGAAAGTAGAGTATAAGAAGGTTCCTTCCGCTAAACTCCTCAACAAATTAATTCATATCTATATCGTTCCTGATTCTGAAATTGGAAATTCGATTCGACATTGCTTTAGCTCAGAAGAATGGCGCAATATCCAACAATCAAATCCAATGTACTTACTACTTGCTAAAGTTCAAGTTCGAGAACATACAAATGTGGATGAAGTAGTTGTTATGGATGCGCGTGTAAGAGGTGGAGGTATCTCTGAAAAGATATCTACTAAAACAATTGATAACCGTATTAAAGGAAAACAAAGATATTGGGATATTGGAAATTGGGATGGAAAAGCCTTTTATCGAAATGGTGTCTTAATTATCTCCTTACCAAAAACTATCTTAACTGAATATGGTGGTACATTATCAGAAGAATACATTCGTGAATCAATTGATAAACATGTAGCTTACGGTACGTATTACATCATTGAATGGGAGTAGGTGATATCCATGAATTATCCATTGGGAGCATTCCAGTACTTCGATCCTGAAACAAACAAAACTCATGTGCAATGGAGTTATGTTGATGATCCATCTCTTACTCATTTTGAAATAGAAGTCTATGATGAAAATCTACGTAAGTGGGTTAAAGCAGATGGTAGAAATGGAATCGTAGAAAAACAACCTAAAAGAGGAAGCAACTATTAAAAGGGCGGATTAATTCCGTCCTTTTTATTATGGCAAAGAAATCAGCAAGTGGTTATATATGATTCATATTAAAGTAAAGTAGGTGAGTATATGGAAAAGGAATTAGAATTTCCTTTGTCTTATTCCGCTTTTATACGTAAAAGAGATGCGGCCTATGATGGAGATCCTAATGGAGATTACGTCATGGCTGAAGATGTCAATGAATTGCAGGAAACCTTAGAACGGTTAGAGCAAGCGATTGGCATTCAAGAGTTAGAGAATAGTGTTTCTAACCTATTAAACGATAAAGCGAATAAACAAGCGGTTAGTGATTTTGGTAGCCCGCTTTTTATTAACTATAATGGCTCCTCAATCAATACGTATGATTCTATCGAAAAACGAATTAATGCTTTTAGTTACATTCCTCATGTTATGTTATCGAAAGAGGAATCATCTTCTTTTGATTTTCTTGTTCAAGAAGTAAGTAAAAGCGGTACACAGTTATATGGTATTGTAAATTGTACAGGAGCTTTAGCGAATTTTATTGAAGCCGATATCAATTGGTTTAAATCAAAAGGCTTTAATGGTGTTATCCTAACTAATTTTGGTTTTGAAAATGGATTAACAAGAAGTCTTCAAAACTCAATCCTCGAATTTATCCACTTAAATAACATGGTAGCCATCGTAACTGGTGACATTGAAACGATGTTATTTAACAAACCTCATGTAAATAATCCTCTCCAACAAGACCTTCAAGTCGCAAAAGGAGACATTTATTTAGCTCAAGATATTTTTGTTGTAAATGGTGTTAAGAATAATCCTGACCTTATTACAAGTAAAGTCCTTAATTTAAACAAAGCACAAAAAGAAAAAGGAATTAAAATATTTGTTGAGGATACAGCGGATATTAGCCCTGAAAATGGCGAATACTATTTGTATGGGAAACTACTGTCTACTCTCTATAATCTAGACGGTTATAGTCTTGCTCCTAAAAGTCGATACGCCTTGAACGAGAAGGTTGAGAGATACATTCATGGATTTGAACTAGGACAATGGCAAGTGGCAAATCCTATTTATGTAGAAGAGCCTGAGCGCATATCTCGTTCGTTCTCTAAAGGAGTCATAGTCTTTAATCGCGAGACAAATGAAGCCTTTATAGAAGGCGTAGGTCTCGCCCCGACGATTTATACGTGGCAAGACAAACAGATTCCCGGAGCTGCAGTTGATCTAGTAGATGCTGATTACAACGATGGTGTAGTGAATGCCATTGTGGGAGCCATTAATGAAAATAACAGTCTGATTCACTATTCGAAAATCGATGGCTTGAACGGAGATGGAAGCAGTCCTGACGTTATTAAAGAAATCGTAATTCGAGCAATCAATAGTTCTCCTGCAGCTCTAGCAAAAAATCCTCCTGATGGCTACGACAAAGTGGCCGGCAACAATTACCTTCATGGTGGCGTCATTGACTACCTCGATGCCAGTGCAATCAAATCCGGTACATTAAACATTGATCGCATTAAAGCGAACATTATTGAAGCAATTAATGCTTACATTGGAACTGCTAAAATAGATACAGCTTTTATTGGTGAATTATCAGCGGATCATATCGCTGCTAATGTAGTAGATGCAATCAATATCTATGCTTCAAATGCAAGCATTGAACGAGCAAAGATTGACCAAGCTGTTATCGGTGAATTATCTGCTAGTCACATTCAAGCTTCTGTTATCGAAGCAATTAACGCTTATGTCGGCAATGCTACAATTGATTCAGCGAAGATTGGTGTATTAGAAGCTGACAAAATTACTACAAATGTAATTAAAGCGATTAATGCCTACATTGGAGACGCAACAATTGATAATGCAAAAATTGGTGCATTAACTGCTAACCACATTAAAGGCATGGTAGTAGATGCAATCAACCTTTATGCTGGTTCAGCGAAAATTCAAGCCGCTCAAATCGGAGCGCTAGAAGCTGAAAATATCCAAGCTGGTTTAATTGAAGCATTCGAAGTGTCTGCAACAAAAGGTGAGTTTGATAGCTTACAAGCAGCGGTAATCGACGCTATTAATGCTAGTGTTGAGAATGCATTTATCTCTGGTGCCCTAATTGAGCATGGTTCTATCGGAACAGTTCAAGTAGCAGATGGTAGTATTACCGATGCAAAAATTGTTGAATTAACTGCAAATAAAATCGTAGCTGGAACAATTGATACTGGACAAGTAGATATTCAAGGTGAGAATGGTCATCTTCGAATTACCGGGAATAAGCTACAAGTTTTCGATGATCAAGCCACTCCTGTTGAGCGTGTATCGATTGGTGATGTAGATGGTGATGGCTCTCTTTATGGTCTTCGAGTACGTGGAGAAGATGGACAAACGGTTCTCTATGACGAGAAAGGGGTCTACTCAGAAGGTATCACCGACGGTGCAATTACGAATCCGAAAATTTCGAGCGGTGCTGTCGAAAATCGCCACATCACAGCGAATACAATTACCGGAGATCGCCTAGTAGTCGATGCGATAACCGCTAGAGAGATAGCTGCAAAGAGTATAACTGCAAATGAGATCATGGCGAATGCGATTACTGCAGGTAGCGGAGTCATTGCGAAAGGTGCAATTGGTGAAGCGGAAATTGCTGAAGCTAGTATCACTGATGCTCACATCAAGAAATTAAGTGCTGATAGTATTTCTGCCGGTTCTATTCAAATGACAAGTCGAAATCTTGTTGCGAATTCGTCATTTAAGAAAGGTCTTATTGATTGGACGACAGACTCTCGACTCAATATAGCAGAAGTTAGTCAAACAGTCCGATTAAACCAAACAAACAGTATTCACTTGTTTTCTACAGGTCAAACAACCTTATCCTACCTAAGTGCTTACTCGAAGTTTGTGCCAGCAAGCCCAGGTGAAAACTATGCTGCTTCTGTATATATTCTTTCCAAAAACCTTGCTTCTTATGATGGGGGTCAAGGGAAAGTGGAAATTGAATTTTATAATGACACAGCAAGACTCTCATGGAAAACTGCTGGAGTTACTTTAACAATAACAGATACATGGGTACGTACAACTGTAACTGCAACAGCTCCCGCAGGAACAACACAAGTACGTCTTCGTCTTTATCATCCTCAAAATGGAGATACATTCTTCTGTAGACCTATGCTTCAAAGAGGGAACATCGTAACGGAGTGGACTGGTGACGGTTCGTACATGACAGAAGATGGAGTTTACACAGGAGAGTTAACTGCTGATCAAATTACTGCTGGTAAGATCAAAGCAGAATTTATTCAAATAGGTGACGATACATCATTTGCTCCGGGATACAGCCCAAGTGAATTACGCTCTGAAATGGAAGATCGTATTCCTTATCGTGTTGAAGTAATCAGCACGAATGGAATTGTATTTAGACATGGAAACATTGCTACTACGTTAAAAGCGACTGTCTATAGAGGAGCCGATAATATTACAGATGAAATTGATGCGACTCGTTTTACTTGGAAACGAGTAGGGGCAGATGGTGCGGATGATCTTGTCTGGAATGATGCTCATAAAGGAATGAAGCAAGTAAATATCACCAAAGATGATGTCTATCAAAGAGCCACATTCTTGTGTGAGATTTCTGAAAGTTAAGTGTTGCAATCCTTCAAAGTAGTGCTTAGTTTCTCTTTATGCCACCAAAAAAATAAACAAACATAAAAAAAGGGGTGGAGTATAGATGAAAGTAGGAGACTTTCTCCCAAGCATACTTACTACAAATGGAGGTAACGACATGACAATTGCTACGGGCCAGATATCCATCGTTGACTTTAACGATGCGCCCTCGCTATCCGCATTTATTTCTACAACGTCACCAAAGACGCAAATTTATGATCCAGCTACAACTCAGTACACACCAAGCTGGACAACCTCATCACCTACTTTAGTACCTTCCTTATTCGTTTCAACTCAAGGAAATACAGATCAAATTGATGAAGCTACAGTAACATGGTATGATGCTACAGCGCCAGATACAGCACTTACTTCAACAGCGCCATATACAATTACGGGTAATACACTAAAAATCAGTTCTAATATTATGACTGGTTCTGTTTATTCGAAAACATATATTGCTGATATTGCATGGGTAGATCCTGCAACGGGTGCTACTTTACATGTAAAAACTGAATTCACATTTAACCGCGCGAACAACGGTGCTACTGGTGCTGCCGGTGCAAATGCAGTTACGGCTGTACTATCTAATGATACACATACAGTACCAACTGATAGTGCTGGTAATAATGGAAGTTTTGGTGGAGCCTCCACTACAATGTCAATTTTTATTGGCTCTACAGATGATAGTGCAAACTGGACTGTAACTGCTGCTGCAGGAACAGGCGTAACAGGAAGTTTATCGGGTAAAACTTACACGGTTACAGCTTTATCAACTGATAACGGTTATGTTGACCTAACTGCTGCTAAATCGGGTCAACCAAGTATTACAAAACGTTTTACAATTGTTAAAAATAAACAAGGGGTTATCGGGGTTAGTTCAACTTCTTACTGGTTAGTATCAAGTGCTCCAGCTCTTAGTAAAACTCTTGCAGGCGCTTATACTCCAGCAACCCTTACTTTTACAGGTAAATCACAAACTGGTTCAGGGACTCCTGCTGATTATGCAGGACGATTCATCATTGCGGAAACAACAGATGGGACAACATTTACTGACAAATATACGTCTAGTGCGAATGAAGCAACAAAAACGTATACTCCTTCTGCAGGTGTTAAAGCAGTACGAGCAAGATTATATCTAGCTGGTGGAACGACTACTCTAATCGATGAGCAAGCTATTTCAGTTGTTTCTGATGGACAAACAGGTGCATCTGCCGTAACAGCGGTCTTATCAAATGATGCTCATACAATTCCAACTGATAGTGCAGGTAATAATGGTATCTTTACTGGAGCTGTTTCTACAATGGCTGTCTATGTAGGTGCTACAGATGATAGTTCTAACTGGACAATTACAGCGGCTCCAGCAAGTGGCGTAACAGGTACATTATCAGGTAAAACATATACTGTTACAGCAATGACTGTAGATAATGGCTATGTTGATTTGACAGCTGCTAAATCTGGTTACACTTCGGTAACGAAACGATTTACATTATCTAAAAACAAACAAGGTCAATCTGCTACCGCTTACTGGTTAGTGAGTTCAACACCTGCATTAAGTAAAAATATTTCTGGTGTTTATACACCGGGAACAATTACCGTTACAGGTAAATCACAAGTAGGTCAAGGATCTGCCGCTGATTATGCAGGACGCTTCATTATTGCAGAGACAACCGACGGTACAACATTTACTGATAAATATACGTCTAGTGCGAACGAAGCTTCTAAAACTTATACTCCTACAGCAGGAATCAAAGCTGTCCGTACCCGCTTATATGCTGCAGGTGGAACAACTGCTTTATTAGATGAACAGCTAGTTACAGTTGTTTCAGATGGTGCGACAGGTGCAACCGGTGCTGATGCAGTACTTGTATCAACTTGGGCTCCTTCAGGTAACTTATTTAAAAATGATTTATCTACTTCATTAACTGCCCAAGCTGATGTTTATAAAGGCGCTAGTGTATTAACATCTGGTGTTACATTTGAATGGTATGTGCAAGATCCAGGAGCGGCAGATGGCGGCGGCGGTGCAGGTTGGACAAAAATCACAACAACAAACCAAGCTTCATTTGGTGTAACTGGTTCTGTAACTGCATCTACACTAACTGTTGCTTCATCAGGCGTAACGAACTTAGCTGCTTTTAAAGTAAAAGCAACTTACAGCTCTAAATCTTATTTCGATACGATTATATTCTATGACCAAACAGATCCAATCATGGTTGTGGTAGATAGTAGTAACGGTGTTATCTTCAAAAATGGAAACATTTCGTCTGAATTGGTATGCCGACTCTATCAAAATGGTTCAGAAATCGATCCGAAAAAAGCTCCGGAAGATGCAAGTGCATACAAGTACACGTACACTTGGACAAAATTCGGCTTAGATGGAAATCAAGATTTAACATTTGGCGGAGCTAATGGATTTAAAACAGGAAAATCTATTACCATCACAGATGCAGATATCTATCAAAAAGCTGTGTTCAAAGTAGAAATCTCATAATAATACTTGTAATTTCAAAATCAAATGGTTTCGATATATGCAAAGAATAACTCCACTAATTTTTTAGTGGAGTTTTGTTTACGATTAAAGAGGTGAAAAAGTAATGCCTTTAGGAAATGCACAAATAACGATTGTGGATTTAAACGATGCTATTCTTTCAGGAACAGCTCCCGAACATCCCGTTGTAGGCACACTATGGATAGATACTAGCATAGACCCTAACAAACTCTATAGCTGGAACGGATTTAACTGGATAGAACAAACACTTTCTATCGCGGCGTTAGACCCGGAGTTTGATCAAGCTGTACAAGACTTAAAAGACTTTGCTAAGAACGCTGTAGATGATGGGAAGTTGTCTGCAGGTGAGAAGCTAAACATTAAGTTGTTACTTGTTGAAATGACAGGAAGTACAATGTCAGGCTCAACTTTACCAACACTAACTGAAATAGATTCAACTATTAAAGGCGGTCAAGTCTATATGGCAAGAGCAGAAGCGTTAGCCTCTGGAATACCATCAGACGATTCGGATTTTACAAACTTTGAAACCGCTTATACAGACTTAAAAACATATTTAGAATCACTTTCCCCTAAACCTTGGGAAGGTGGAGATACAACAATCAACCCAGCTTCTTGGGCAAGTGCTTGGGATGAGTACTATGGAACACTTACAAAGCTTCAAGTTACGACTTCACAATATCTTGCTAATAGCGTGAAACCAGGTAAAGACTACAATGGTGTAAAGTTAAGCGAGGATAATGGTGTAGTTGTTACAAGAGGGGATAATCTTTTTAAAACTACTCTTAATGCAACACAAGGTTTAGCTATTGAAAAGAATAACTCTGGTACTTGGGCGAAAGTATTTTATACGAATACTGACGGAAAAATGTATGCTACTAGCTTAGTAATTGATTCAACATCAACACTTTCTGGTACCTCTGCAAGCGTAGTGGTAAGTAATGCAGCCGCTGGTAAAGCCGGTATTGATGATTTATCAAGCGACTTAAAAATTACTCCTTCGGAAAAGGTTGCATTAAGTCGTGAGTGGGAATCCATTAAAGCTGAATATACTCAATTATCTGCTCAAGCTACTTCATATGGTGTTTCTTCAACAACATATGTTACTGCCTATAATAACTTAGATGGTGTAACACCTAAGATTGCTTCTGAAATCTTAACGAGTATGGTTACTACGTACACGTATACTTCATCTACTACAAGAGACGCATTTAAAACAAAAACAAATACGTACTATGCAGAAGCTGAAAAGTTGCGAAAAGCCATTAGTGACAAAGTAAACAATAAGATTGACACCTTACAAGTCGGTGGGCGAAACCTACTAAAAAATACTGGGATGATAACTGATACTTCTGATTTCAATATGTATGCAGGCGTAACGCGTGATGATACATTTAAAAACAATGGTGTGAACACACAAAAGTATGTTATTACTGGTTTGACGGGTGATGGTTGGAGATCAGCGAATCCATCCACTGTTCCTGTTAATGGAGGAGATATTGTTTCAGCAAGTGCAGAGGTGTATATCCCAACAGGACATGGGATTGATGTAGGTAGACCCACTTTAGAAGTTCAATTCTTTGATGCTTCAGGAGCAAGGCTTGCTGCTTACTCTAACTCGGTAACAGGATATTCAGATTTAACCAAATTAGATGTATGGCAACGACTGTATCTTCAAGCCTACACTGCACCTGCTAATTCTGTGAAAATGAATGCGCGTGTATGGGTTCAACGAAACGGTTCATTATGGGCTTCAAAATTAAAGCTTGAAACCGGACGAGTTGTAACAGACTATACTCCAGCTCCCGAAGATATTGAAAATAGTGTAGCAAATGTCAAAATAAATATTGATGATATGCTCTCTGATATGAAGATTAGTATTCTTGAAAAGAATCAATTGAGTCGCGATTGGGAAGCGATTAAAGCTGAATATACTCAATTATCTGCTCAAGCTTCAGCATTATCAGTTACCTCTACAGATTATATAACCGCGTACAATAACCTCGATGGTGTAGCTCCTAAAATTCAAAATGAAATCTTGAATTCTATGTCTACGACATACGTTTTTTCTTCCACAACCAATCGTGATGCTTTCAAAACAAAGATTACAACCTATTACAATGAGGCTGAAAAGTTACGAAAAGCAATCTCAGATACAATTAACACTGTTGCTAGTGGAGCTAGTCAAACAGCTAACAACACTAAAACACAGTTGCAATCAGACTTAGGTGAAAACAAATGGTTATTTAAACGTTACAATATCACGACCTCAAATGGTACAAGCCCAACATATGATACAATCAGAAACTTAACTCCTTATGATCGTTACTTAATTAGTGATGCATCTACCCTTGTTAGTGGCCTTGGAGATAACTATGTTGGTCATCTTAAAACCGCTGTTTATGTGTCTTCTGCTAAAAATATAACATTTAACTTCTATCATGATGATGGTGCTAGAATTTATGTTAATGGGATTTCAGTTTATTCAGGAAGTAATTACACACAAAACGTATTAGCTACACTGTCATTAAAAGCAGGGTGGAATACAGTTGAATATCTATGGGCTGAACAATCTGGTGGAGACGGTATTTACAGTATTTCAGCACCTCTTAATACATTAGTAGAAAGAATGAGTGCAGCTTTATCAAGTGATGAAGGAAAGATTCTTAATACTGAAAGTTCAATCTCAGATATGATGTCAGATTTAAAGGTTACTCCTTTAGAAAAGAATCAATTGAGTCGTGATTGGGAAGCAATTAAAGCAGAATATGACCAGTTATCTACTCAGGCTACTGCACTAGGTATTTCCTCAACTGCTTATACAACTACATACAATAGTATGGATGCTGTGACACCGAAAATTGCTAGTGAAATTTTATTGAATATGACTACAACATATACGTTCTCTTCGACTACAACTCGTGATGCGTTTAAAACAAAGTTAACAACTTATTTTTCAGAAGCCGAAAAATTGCGTAAAGCAATTGCCGACAAGGTTAACGATACAGCATCAACTGCTTCTGATAAAATCAACAACCTTGAAATCGGTGGAACAAACTTACTTGATAACACAACATTCGTTAAAGGTTTAACGGGATGGAAAGCTTGGAACGATACATCAATCGGTACTTATTCAGTGATTGGTATAAGTAAACAGTTGGGAATTAGAGCATATAGTTCAGTGGGTACAACGGCGGCTATTGGTTTAGAAACACCAACGTTTGCAATTCAAGCTGATAAAATTTATACAGCTTCTTTCCTCATTCGAAGCGCTTTAAATTTCCCGACAGATCTTGATTATATTTATTTACGACAAGGCCAAACGACTACTATTAAGAAACTTGACAGCTTCGTTAAGAATAGCTTTCCAGTTTATGATTCATCAGATAATATCAGTCGGAGAGTTTACTTCCAATTTTCTCACACGGCAGATTTAGCGGATGCTAATCTTCTTATTGGTTTTATGGGAACGAACATAGCCGATCAAGGATTTGTATTACGAGAGGTTCAAGTAGAACTAGGTGGAAAGCCTACGTCTTGGTCACCATCTCCTTTAGAGGTTAGCGGTTATGTTAACGATACAGTTAACAATCTTCAAGTCGGTGGAACCAATATTTTAAAACAAACAGGTTATTACAACGGAACTTATAATGTAAGTGGAAATGTTGGAACAGGTGCTACAACAAGCGTAGCTCTAGTTGATGAAACTACTGCACCTACTGGTAAGGCTCTTACTATTACTCGTACTGACACAGTAACAAATAGTGGTGGACGATATTGGACAGTGGCTAGTACAGACGTAATTATTGGTAAGAAATATACTTGGTCTGTTTGGGCAAAAGGAAGCGGAACATGGAGTGTTGGACCAGAAAGAGGAGGTCAACAAAACCTCGTTCTTACCGATACTTGGACAAAGTATACGTACACTTTTACAGCCTCTACAAGTAACTACTATCAATTCACCTTCTATCGAATCACTGGTCAGACAGGCGGAAATATTACTTTCCACTCCCTTAAATTAGAGGAAGGGGATAAGGCTACTGGCTGGACGCCTAATCAATCAGATACAGATGGTCTTATCACAAATGCACAAACTGCCGCTAATAACGCACAATCTACTGCTAACCAAGCATCGTATCTAAATAATCCGATCAAAGTACGTTATATTCGTGATTGGTCAAATGGTTCAACAGCTAATACCAATAACCATTGGATAGAGATTCAAGCTGTGAGTGGAATAGTTAATCGCGCCTCTGGAAAAACACCAACGGTCATGGCAGGTGGAACCACTACAAATATCTCCCGCATTACAGATGGAAACCTTGACACAAATACCTATTATAGTGGAGTTGCGGGTAGAAATGAATATGTCCAGATCGATTTAGGTGCCGTTTATTCAGACATTGATTATCTTCAAATTTGGCATTATTACCAAGATGGAAGAACATATAACGGAACAAAAGTAGAAGTTTCAGAAGACGGAGCAACTTGGAAGACGTTATTTGATTCAGCAATTAGTGGGACATATCCAGAAACAGCTTCTGGACTAACTGTACTTGTTAACCAAGGTCGTGCTGTTTCAAACGCTCAAAGCACTGCAAACAATGCATTGGTTCAAGGGTCAGTCGTGAAAAATCCTACCTTCTCTGATTGGCAAGGTACTTTTCCGAACTACTTTGGTGCTTGGTCTAGTTCTACAGTAACAAAAGAAACCGTCACAACAAGAACTGGTTCTGCAATGCGATTTAGTGTTACCTCTGATACACAGCAGGTCGGTGCTCAAATCACTACAGGCTTCTTTATTCCAAACCTACCAAACAGTAAGTACTATGCGGTTGAACTAGATTTCATGCTTACGAGTGGTGCAATTACAGGAGCATCTGTCTTATTAGACTGGAATGGCATGAGTCCTTATAGAGCTAGCGTTGCTCTTTCAGATATCGTACCAAGTCCTGAATTGAATAAATGGTATACGATCCGTGCAGTTATGAAACGACCTACGGATACTTTAACTGGTTACACAGGAATGTCCGGTTATCTTCTTGCTAACTACAGCGGTTCAACGACAAATAAAATCAAAAACATTATCTTTGATCGACTAGTCTTCAGAGAGCCGACAGCTGAAGAAGTTGCAGCTTACGAAGTTACGCAAATCGTAAACGGTAGGGTTGAGGTAGATGGTGGAAGATTAACAGCAAACTCTGTTAAGGCTGAATCAATTGATGCAAGACGTTTAAGTGTGAAAGATACAAACGGAACACAAACGCTTTTAGTCGATGATAACGGTAAAGTAACAGTAAACGGTGTTGTTTATATCAATAGTAGCACGATGTTTGCAGAAGGATATAATCCATCTGATGTATCTGGTGGACGAAATCTTCTTTTAAACTCTAGATTTTCTACCGCTGATTACGCAAACTGGGCAAATTGGAACTCTCCTTCCGAAAGATTTGTAGAAGATATTACAGACTTGCCTGGTTTTGATAAAGCACTTAAGATAACAACAACATCAACTAACCAAGGTGTTACTCAAAACGTTAGCGTTATTCAAGGTAAGAAATACACAATCTCTACTTATGTAAAATCAGCGGGTGGACAAGCTGTTCTTCAAGTCTATGACGGTTCTGGTTATCCATCTGTTGTGATGTCGCCTACCGATGCTGGAACAAACAAATGGGTGAAATTATCTAAGGTGTTTACTGCAAATGCTGCAACCGTTAATGTTCAAATTGGACGAGGTGGCGGAGGTAGTAACGGAACTTACTGGTTTACGGGAGTTCAAATCGAGGAGGGTGAAAAAACGACTGGTTGGTCTGCCGCTCCCGAAGATGTTGACGGACTACTAAATGCGGTAGTTGCGCCTAATGGTCAAATCAAAGCAAGGGATATTGCTTCATCAATAGCTGTTACACCAGAAGCGATTAAATTCATTAGTGAAGAAATCGACTTAAAAGGTAAAGTAACATTCAGCGACTTTGCTGTTGATTGGGCATATGACGATACTGGTAATATGATCACCAACTTTGATCAGCCGGACTATGATCCTGCTAATCCGCTTTACATGGATACTAGCGGTTACTATAGAGCAATAGAAGAAGGAAACGACTTCATTGCAAATCTCTTTACAAGAGATGATGAAACAGGCAAAACCCTTATCAATGGTAACTATATTAAAACAGGAACAATCCAAGCGAAGAATGCAGACTTTATGGATGTAGAAGTATTCAATAGTGATGGTGAAGTATCTTTCTCCATTGACTCAAACGGCAATCTTTCTACAGTCGGTACTTCAAAATCAGCGGGCTATGAACCGGGTAAATACGGTTGGAAGATTGATGCTAACGGTTCTGCCGAGTTTAACTCTGCAACATTCCGTGGTGATATCGAGTTAGGTTATTACGATTCAACTTTAGATCAATTTGTTTCTACTGGTGGAGTTCAAAGTGGAACAAACGGTTTAGGAAGAGATATTCGTTTCTGGGCTGGTAGTAGTATGGAGGATGCGCCATTTAAAGTGTATTCAGATGGTAGTCTCTACGCTACTCAAGGTACTTTCACAGGTACCTTCTCAGGTGTTGTTCAAGTAGGAAACATTATTATTGAAGATAGTCCAGATGTAGTCGGTGATGCTTCTATTACGATTACAGATGATTCATTAATTGAAAAAGTTGTCCTATCAGAAAAACAAGTAATGATTGATACCATTACAACGTTCGGAAACTTCTTAACAGTTGATATCGATAATGAAAAACTTTCTTTTGGAGATTCTACTTTCCAAATTGACTATGCTAACAACCTCATTCAGATGAAAGACTATTCTATCCAAGGAAGCGAAAGCTTAGACTTCACTTCAACTACTTCATCTGGTAGCGATGACTTTGTATTCCAAAATACAAATGGTGATACAAGAGTGCATATTGAAGGAACAATGAGTGTTCGAGACGATATTGAAATTCCTGGTGTCTTAGTAATGAGAAAATCTACAGACAGCGGAAACAAAGGTATCGACTATGTATTCATTTAATAGATAGAGAGAGGAAGAAATTATGGCAACATTGTTTAGTAATTTGTCGTCGGGTTCAAGCCCGGCGATGCTTTATACTGTCACGGCTTCAGAAACAGCTCGTACAGCTACATCAGCAACCTTTAGTGTTACGGTCAAAGCGTCATTAAGTGACCAAACCTACAGTTATTACAATGGTCATGTTTACCCAAAAATAAAGATGGGAAGCGTGACAGTTTCATTTGATACTCTTGGTACATTCCCAAAAGGTGCTGGAACAAAATCAAGTACAAAATCAATCACTGTAACAGGATTATCATCATCTACAAGTTCTATATCTTATACATTCTCAGCAACCTCTGAACTAAGTGGTTCAACGGGGGATGTATCAGGTAAATCGGGAACAACTTCTGTATCTATTTATGCTACTGCTCCATCATTGAGCGGTAGTATAACAGTTAAAGATGGAAGTACCACACTTGGTTACACATACAGAGAAAACTTAGGAAGCAGTTCCCTTACTTTATCTTGGCCCAATGCAACTGGCTATAATGGAACACTTAACTATGAATTAGAGCGGTCAATAGAAGGTGGAGACTATATTGATATCAATAATTCATTAACAAGTTCAAGCACAACTCATGCTCCAGGTAGTGGAACGGATTCTATTCGTTATCGTGCGCGTGCTAAAAATACTGTTGGCTCTGACGTTATGTATTCAGATTGGATATACTCCAATGTTCTAAAGATAAATGTCTTATCATCTCCTAGTTTAACTTCGAGTGCGAGCGTTACGTATAATACACGTACATTTACACTGACTTTAGGAGGTTCTTCCGATAACCTCAACACAACGATTACTTACACATTAACACATAAAAGTGGGTCAAAAACTGTATTAGGAGGTTCAGGCGGGGCGGTTAGTCCAGGGAACATTACAGTTAATGCTAATAACGGTACATCAGGATTTAACTTATCTCTTGCACAGTTAAAAACCGCTGCTTTAGGCTCAACCACTCATTCAGATACAAACCCCTACAAAGGTGTATTAGAGTTTACAGTGACAGCTAGTAATGGATACAGCACAAAATCCTCAAATGTTTCTGTCTCAATTGATTTAGGTAAAGATGCTCCTGTTTCAACACAACCAAGTGTATCAATTGCTTCTAGTTCATATTACTCTATTAATTCAACTAATTATCTTTTCCCGGAATTTAAATCAGTTTCTTTAGCGATTGCATCTAATGTTCAAGATGCATTAGGTCGAAATTGTAGTTTCGATATTGTAATGAAACAAACAGGTTTAGATAGTAAAACAATTAAAAATACAGGCATTATTTCTTCGACTTCTGGCACAACCTCTACAGTTAATCATACAGAAGCAGGTTTATTGACTGCTAAAAAAAATGTCTCCTTTTATGTGAAGGCTAAAACTTACAACGGTGTAACTAGGTCTTCTGCTGACACTGCATCTGTCGATCTTCATTACTATAAGAAACCTAGTGTTACTTCTACTGGATTATCTCGTATATCAGGCTCAGCTTCTTTTACAACGAAAATCACAGCGAACACTTCTTTAAGTGGTTCAACTAATACAACAACTGTTCCAAGTGGATGGACAAAAGGTACTTCAACCATCTCCGGAACTACTGAAACATACACAGTTAGTGATGATGGTTTAGCAGATTCTTACACTGCAAAAATTACTCTTGTAATTCGTGATTCAATTGGTTTTATTTTAAAAGGGGATGGAACTAATGATGTTTCATTGTCAGTTACAATCCCGTCATTTAATCCAACATTCTCGGTGCGGGAAAAAGGTATTGGTATTAATGCCTTTGCTACCGATAATGAAAAATTGAATGTTGGTGGGAATGTTACTCTTTCAAATAACGGTACTTTAAAAACAAGGGGCATTTATGGAGCATATAATGATAACTCCATTTTGTGGGACCATCTTAATGGAAATGTAACGCTTAGCGCTGTTGGTAGCGATTTGTATCTAGGCTATACAAACACAACGAAAGTAAGACAGTACACCGGACTATGGGATCGAAATGCTACACAAGAAATCATATCAACTGCTGGAGACTTCCGTGCGAAAAACAAAGTTACCGCTAATAATTACTATTTAAAAGATGATGTAAACTCAGACAGACTATTTATATCTAACTACAAAAATGATGCTAATGGATATGGTTTATCAATAGGTGCTGGATGGGAAACAGTTATTGGCGGAGGAGAAGGAAACACCACCTACACGGCTAATGCTGCTAATCAGATGGAGCAAATTATTCTGGCATCAGATAACGGTATAAAAGCCTTAACAAATATACAAAATGGTTTCGCAAGTAGATATGAATGGATTTTTCAAGACGATGGTATTTTAAAATTCCCTCGTAACAAATTCACCACGGGCTATAATATGGCTTCTGTTCGTGATGGTTCAGGCGTTCATGAAGATACGATACTGATTCAAAACGTTGCAACTTCAGTGACAATGAGTGGCGGACAAGGTTATGTGGATGTTACATTTGGCGCCACGTTCTCAGCTGCTCCACTTTGGATTCTTGCGACACCAAAAGACAGTTTATCTCTTGATTACACTTCATCAGTTTACAACCCCACAACAACAGGATGTCGAATCTATATGAAACATATCACTAGTACAACTGCAACGAATACCATTAACGTACAAGTTGTAGCATGTGGAAAGAAAACTTAATGTAAGAGAGGCAATATTGAATGATTAATACTGAAATTATCAATGCCGACAATTATTATATAGAGGGTTTTGTGGTGAGTACACCACAGCCCTTAACTATTGAAGTTTCTTTAGGCAAGTTTTTCACCATTCATAATGTAGAAAAACAGGAAACTACTATCAAAGAACTTGAAGATGGCACAACAAAAGAAGTTGAACAATTAATACAGGTAGAGGAAATGGAAACCGACGAATACTCTGCTTTCACATTTGACATCGAATCAGATAATTTAGTGAATGTCATTTATGATGTGTACTTATTGGATCTTCCATCTACAAGTGGTTATGAAGTTCACATAGACCGAACAGAAATGGACGGAAACAATGTTCCTTTTTATGAAGGTGAAGATACAATTAAATTTTTACTGATGTCATTTATGGTGCCACCAAACACAAACACTTTAGATGATGTGCAAATCAACATTAAAGAGGTTGTGAGAAACAATGATTCAGATTCAGCCGAATAACAAGGTTATTACTGATAAAAGAAAAGCAGAGCTTAGAGGAGAACTAACTGCTGAATTTGTTAACATGGTTGTTATTAATCAGGGGTATCCCGCTCTAGCTAGCTATCAAGTCGATTTAATTAAGCAACTAACTGCTGATTCAAAAGATGAGGAACTGTCTGAACTAAGCGATGAAGATATTTTAGAGTATTGTAAAATTCTAAAAAACGATTTCTTTAAGACTACTTGTGAAGAAAAAATCCTTGAGGGATTTACAGCAAGTAACGGGCATTTTTATCGAACAAACAGGGACGATCAAATTAACTTCATTGGTCAAAAGGATTTACTTGTAGCTAATGAATCACTAACTACTGTCCCTTGGAAAACAGAAGACGTTGGTTATATTGTTCACACAAGGGATGAATGGCTGCAAATCTACAATGAAGCTTTCAGTCATAAGCAAGCTCAGTTATTCAAATACGACAATCTTAAAAAACAAGTTATGGCGGCTACAGATCACGTAGCACTTTCAACAATTAAATGGACGTAAAGAAGGGAAAACAACAATGAATATCAATACACCACTAGAAGAAAAACTAGTAGAACAAGGCTATCACACTTTTAGTCTACAGGAGAAGAACTCTCTAATTGCTATTTTAGCTAACAGAGAAGATTTAGTTTACTCTGATATTGATGAGGACTATATCCTTACATATCACAAATCATTAAAAGAGCAACTGCTTGCCGAAACTTGTGAAGCAACAATTCTAGAAGGCTTCACTGCATCTAATGGTCATTTCTACAGAACGAATCGTGATGATCAAGTCAACATGATTGGTCAAAAAGACGAACTAAATGCAGACCCAACAATTACGGCTGTTCCTTGGAAAACAGAAGATGCAGGCTACATTGTTCACACGAAAGAAGAGTGGCTAGAAGTTTATAAAGAAGCTTTTGGTTTTAAGAAAACACAATTATTTAAATACAACACCTTAAAGCAACGCGTAGCGGCTGCTACACAACATGACGAAATCGTAGCTATTACATGGGATGCTGATGAAGTAACTCCACCAACTGCTCCAGAAACGCCACAAGAGCAACCTCCTACTGAAGAAACAACTCCAGTAACTCAACAAAGTTCTAACAAAACGTTGTTCCAAATCTTCAATAGAGGTAAAAAATAATGGCTCAACAAGAGAATTTACTAAACCAACAAATCGACATTAATATTTTAATGCAAGAATATGAGCAACTGATTGCTAAGTTAACTAGTGAAAATCTTCGTTATAAAACGTTGTTCAAACAAATTAACATACAATTAGCACAGAAAGCACAACAAGATTCACAGCAAGCTACACAACATCCTGCTCCACCGGCAGCACCTGAAGTGCCTGTTGAAAAATTAGAAGATGAAGTGTTGACTGACTTTTAATGAATGGTTACGTTCATGGGGGAGCAAAGAGCTCCCTCTTATTTTATTTTGGAGGTGTTTTTCTGTATGAAACAGGTACGTATTCGTTCTATTAAGAATGGCGAAGCTTCTCCCTGGATTTATATTCAAGAAACAACCAAGCAGGAAACTCCAAAACCGACAGTATTTCAAGTAAAAGCCGCTGCTCCTGTTCTACCAATAGAAGCGCGAATTAACCAATATGGACGTTTTCGTTATAGTGAAATGCAATATGGAGAAATGATTGAACGAGTATCAAGTCTTCTATCCATTCAAGTTAGTAAAGTACCTGTACGAATAAGAAACCAGAATGGAGACTGGATGTACTTTCAGCAAGCAACCATTGATGGAGCTTGTCCCGCTATTCGTATTCGAAGTAAAAATGGTAGCCAAGCTAACCCTTGGGTTTATATTCAAAAGAAGGAGGTGTAGATATGGAATATTTACAAAATTATTTATCTGTTCTTCCGGATTATGACCGACAGCAAGTAGAGCAATTGATTCAAAGTAATATGGATCTACTCGATGTAAAGGCCATTACAAAAGAAGAATTCGAAGCATTACTTCAACAGCTTGCAAATCAAACCGAAAAGGTTACAGTACTAGAGCCGACAGATGAAAAGGTAGATGCAGAGCATTTCAATAACATGCATTCAAGTGTAGCTCTTGATTTGAAGCGATTATACAATTCCCATCTTGTTGTAGAAAAAGTAATGGCTAACTATGACCGAATCTTACGAGGAACCTTAGATGATATCAAACGAGAAGTAGATGCACTTACTACAAGAGTCGAAGAGCTAAATCTAAAAGCAAAAGGTGAAGACGGCTTAATTGTTAAGACATACGGTTTTGATGAAAAAGATAAAAACCTCTACATGGAAACAGATCGTGACAAGTATGCTCATTTATTCTTAGACCGCGATAACAAACCTCTACAAAGTGCAGAACTGAATCGAAGCTACCAACAGCATTATTTATCGTTACCAATTCGTGTAGTAGAAAATGCCTTACAGGATTCAAATGGAAAATCAACTGCAAAAATTAGCGTAGAGTATTCAGAACTAAACGTTATCAAAGACAGTAACCATCTTGTTAAGAATGCAATTGATGAATCTTTGAACACATACTGGGCTCAAGCAGTTAGATTAAGTGCGCCAGCCTATACAGATATTAAGAAATTATAGAAAGGGGGATAACATATGACTATTACTTATATTGAACAACAATATTCATTTTCTGTATCAGAATTTGAAGGCTTATGGGAAATGACATTTATGCACCCATTCAATAAAGAAGAGCATGTAAGTATCTATGTAGTTGCTCCAAATAGTGACTACGATGAAAGTACTTTACCGAAAGATCAAGATGTTGTTGAAGCAGGACCACGATTAACGGACTTCTTAAATCATTTGCTTTATAAGATTGAGTATTACCCATACACATGGGACTTTACAGGCAAAAAGATTGTGTCATATGGATATGACTTTGAATCTGATTATAATGGCAGCTCGATTACAACCATTGACCTTACTGAGATCGCCTTAAAAGAACTGAATGAGTTTTATAATTTCTTCTCTCCTTTAGAAACAGATGTTGTAGATGCAGAGGAAAGAGTAAGCGGAAAAGGCGTAATGGCTAGACTGAGCATTACATTAGATAAACCTAAGCAAGTAAATCATTTAAACATTGATTTCTTCACCGAATATCCAATTGAAATAGTTTCTCTAATGTATCGAGCAGATGAAAGCACGAATACAGCTACGTATGAAATCCCTCTTTCTAAAGTGATTCAAACAAACAGCTCTATCTATCTTCATTTCTCTCCTGTTTTCGCAAAGACTTTCTACCTTATTTTGAAACAAGAATCATATACCCTACTTGATTCTTCAACATCAGAAGACGATGTAAGCAAAGCAGAATTATGGGAACAAGCTTCTGAACAAAGCCGCTCTATTTATGAAGCATCTGTAGGTGATTATATCGACCAATTGTTTGCGACTAAATCCGCTATCGAGTTACACCAAACCATTTTAGATAGTTACCAGACCGTGAATAAAACATATTCAGATATTTCAATTGATCCTATGAATGCATATCGTAGTGACTTTAATGAAGCAAAAGAAATATTAGATAGCCAACAGAGATAGAAAGGAGGATTTTAGGTGAGTACAGATACTTTCACAAGAGCGAGTAAACCAAAGACTACAACCGCTCAACTTACTCAAACTCAAACTAGTAGTACAACTCCAGGGCCTTTACCATCGGTAACAAGCGGTTCTACTGCAACTAGCAAAACAAACAGCTCTACACAATACGTTTATCAATACGGGATTAAGAATATCGGCCTTACTCATTCTTTATATAATCAGTCCGGCGTATTTGTTACTAAACCAATTGAGGTAGAAGGGAATATTGTTGAGGTGTCTTTATCATCATCTGAGGACCATCCATTGTTTAATGAACTCGATGGTATGGCTACAGACCGTGTAACTTCAATTGAATACTACATTTCCCTAGAAGAGAATCCTTCACCGAATGATTGGATATCCATTCTTCCAGAAGAAACAACAACTATTAAGTGCGAAAAACTTTTCTTCAAAGGATCTAGTGCGAAGCTTCGTTTTCTAGCAGATATTAATGACGTTGATAATACAAAGGTGTACAAGAACAACATCTTAATTGATAATGACGATTGGTATTTTACAGAACGTGGTGCTTCTATTCAGTTAGCGGTTACCCGTGATCAAAGTGCTATTTATACAATTGATTATGTACCTGATGCAGACTTGTTAAACCCTTGGACTGTTCAAGTAGGAGACCGCTTCTCTAAGCGTGTACGACAAACTGAACGTTTCCCAAATGGAACGGATTCTAATAACTCCTTTAAGTTATCCAAGTATCCTTTTGTTGATTATGCAGCCATTAATCAAACTTCTAATTACGATGCTAATACAGGTGACTACAGACCTCTAGACGTGTTCCTAGTAGATGGAACAATTGCTTCTGGAAATGGAGCAACTCAAAAAGAGTTTTATCCTATGTCATATACAAGCCAAGCTGACTACGTAACAAAGAACTGTACGGATTATAAAAACAATAAAGATATTCCTTTGAACAAATATAGTATCGTTCCTGAATCTGCTTATAAAGTAATGGAATATAAGCAAGAGAAGAACAAGCTTGTTTTTACGGAAAGCTTTAACCGCGCTAATCTATATTACAATGAAGCAAGTAACCACGGAAACGCTGCAGTGGTTGTTCAATATGACTATCTAGTAACAGACTTCCGTTTGAAAATCATTGTTCGTAAAAACACAGGTGATGAATTAGTGGTTACTCCACTAGTTAACAGCTATCAATTAAAATTTAAAGTTATGAAATAAGGGAGGTGCAAACATGAATGCTCCTGTTATTGAGTCAAAAATTTTAGACCAACAAAAAGCATACTTACTAGAGCAAGCTCAACTACGTTTAGGTGATGCTGCTACGAAAGAAGAAGTATCTCAATTAGCAGATGAAATCTTTTACCGTTACCAATCGGTTATAGGTAAGCCATTGTTCCAGGCACGACAAGTTGTATATGGTGAGCTTCCTTTTTTAGAAGATTATTATGAGAACAATAAGGAAATGGAGAAGGATTTAAGTATTCTTTTTTCTGAACTTAACACGATTGCTACTTACTTAGTGGAGTACTTCAACTATTCTCAATCTGAAAAAGAGCGCATCATGACAATGGTTCGTAGCATTAATGGAGTCGTATCCGATCTTCAAATGCTAACAGAGGAAACAACGCCTAATACAGTCTACTTAAAAGAATCCTTTACAAACTATGACAATGTAGATGTTGATTTAACGGATATTGAAAACCGCTGTATGGTCCATACACAAGAAGGTGTGTTAACCCTGCGTCGTACTGGTGCGACAAATCGAAGTCTTGAAAGTAAGGTTCGTTCTGTTCAAGGAAACGGAATGCCGGGAACGTACTACTTAGCTCGAAAAATTTCAGCAGAAACCGATTATGAAAACTATGAATTCATTTCTACTCAAATTACAAATGATGCAGAACCTTCTCTAATCGACGGAAATGTAGATACAGTGTATGAATATGAAATGGTAAATGTACCGGAACTCGTTAAATCCCAAGCTTTCCGCTATGATGTTCAATGGGCAAAAGGGAAAGAACATAATGATTTATTACGTGTAAAAGTTGTTGTGCAACTTCCTAAAGCAGAAACAATTAACTGGATTAACTTAAATCCTTATCATGCTGCAGGTAGCCCAGGAACAGTTAACGTTTATTCTATCCGAACTTCCGCTGATGGCATCAACTATAAAGGATTGTTCCAAGATGATGAATACGTGTTAGGGCAGCAAGTAAACGGTACACCTCAAAGTTACCGTGCCGAGGATCTATTCGATGGAAGTGAAGATTTTTCGGATACAAAATTCACTGACCAAGGCGTATGGAGTTTCCCATCTCGCGAAGCTAAATACGCTGAATTCGTTTTAGAGCAGCCTAACTCTTATAAAGAACTGCTAGGCAAAGATACTTACTACAGAAGAAAAACAGATTCTAATACATGGACTCTAATTCCTCAACAAGAAGTACCTAGTAATATCGTTGATGAAAAGTACGGAATTCACTCTGTTGATACGGATTATGAAATTAAGAAGGTATTAGAAGTGGCTGAAGGCTGGCGATACGCAATTGGCATTCGTGATATTCAGTTAATGAGCTTTGAATTCGATACAGCTAGTGAATACATCAGTAAACCTTTTTCTGTAGAAGATGGTATTCAAAAACTAATGTTGTATGTAAATGAAAAGGTACCCGCTATCTATAAAGATAAAGTAGGTGAATCCAACAATTGGGTTCAGTATGCTGTTAGCTTTGATGATGTTACATGGTATCGTATTTCTCCACAGCACCAGCAACCAGTAAATGATTCATTCCCCGCTAAGCTTCTTTCTATTAACGACAATGAATCAGATATCGAAAATGCATTTGCTTTATATAAGCAAAATATTAAATTAGACGAAGCACCTAAACAGGTACGCTTAAAGATTACAATGAAGCGTCCAGAAAAAAGTGTAGAAGGCGAACTTCCTCTTCTTAACACTACACCGTTTGTTGAAGACTATGCGTTAAAAATTATTACTGAGCAGAAAGGGGTGTAGGACATGTCCATTAACATTCGTCAAAAACGTTTTAGCGTAGCGGTTAATCAAATCCTTCAAGAAGAGCTACAGAAAGGGAATCTTCCTACATCCAAAGAGTTTGCTACCCGCTTAAACAAATTACTTAGAGATCAAGACTTAGGTGCTCCCGAATATAATTTTAAGCGTGTTCGTAATAGTGAATTAGCTGAATCCGCTTTTTATAATGAAGTCGTAAGCAAGATTCAAAAAGACCTCATGATTTTATACGAGAACACCATTGCTGTTCATAATGAATTAAGCGGCAAGTTCAACTGGTTCGAAGTAGAAAAGAACCGCTTGGAATATGAAGCTAAGAAGTTAGAAACGGAGCTTGAAGAGAAGATTCTCCTTTACGGAAAGACTGGTTATCTAGCTAGTGTGTTTGACACCTTCGACGATCTCTCAAAAATCGATTCAGAAGATAATGTTGCTATTGATATTAAGAACCATCAAGTCACTCTTAAACAGCAAGAGAATACGTCATTTCTTATTAATCCTGCATGTGCTATCTCCTTCAATATGCCAACGAATGCTGCTTCTACGTTTAAGAGAATCCTCATTTCCGGAAAGGTTGAGTATGCTCTTAACACAAATACAAATGAAGCCTTTCAAGAAGTGTGGTTATCTAAAACGGAAGGCCCTGCTGATGGTTATATAGAGATTGTATTCAATGAGAAACAAACCTTAAACCGTATTGATTTATCTATTTTCACTTTAAAGGAAGTAGAAGCATATGTAGAATTCACATTAGATCAAGTGAACTATTACCACCTACCTTATTATCCAGAAGGAAAAATGACCACTAATAACGTTTCATTTTATTTCCCTACAACTGAAATGAAGAGTATGCGTATTTGGATTCGTAAGCAGGAGTCTGATAAAGAAGCTGTTCACCCACAAGGATATTCTTATCAGTATCTTTTTGGAGTGAAGAAGATCCAGTTCTTCCAACTAAGTTATCCTGCAAATGGTGAAATCATTACTACAATGCTTACCCCTAATACAGATGAAAACTTCTCTATTGGTAAAGTATCGTTAGTAACAGAGGAAGAAATTCCTGATGGTACAAACATTGAATATGCGATACGAGCGGAGGAAAGCGAAAGCTGGAAACCTATTTCACCAGTAGGACGTGACAACGCACAAGCTCCTAGTCTTATTGACTTTAAGTACGTGATTCAAGGAAGCCCAACTAGCTTAGGTATTCCAGCGGAAACAAGTGGCCAAGAAGCAGAAATCATTGAATTACAAGCCAATGGTATTTCTTTTTACTCACTAGGTTCTATTGAAAACCGTAAAATTGTTCCCCGTACAGAACGCTTATACATCGGTAAAGATGCATGGAGTGTTCAATCTGTAGTAGAAGACTTCGGCTCCACACATATTCCAACTATGGATGACTGGAAGCAGCCATCTAATGATATTACAAAATCTGTTGTTCCTATCCAAGAAGGAAACCGTGGTGTACTGCTACAAGGGAAAAACTTCACTGAACATACTCAACTATATTATGGAATGGGTATTTACTATGAAGGAAAAGAGCAGGTATTAGCAACCATCCCATCTTCTACAGATCCTATCGCTATTTTCTTAAATGGTGAGAAGCTATATGAAGGTATTCCTTCTTCTCAAACAAATGTGAACTATCGATTTAAGCAAGGATGGAATGACATCACTGTACTTGTTTATGTACAGAGCTTAAACCGAGAAGTAACCATTGATTTAGGCTTCGACCCAATCACTGTAAGTACACATTGCTATGCATCTAGTCAGTTTATGGAGAAGGTATCTGTCTTTGACCTTCGCTATAATACGAAGAATAATGATTGGAGCAAGTATGCGCTTTACGAGAAAGATGGAAAAGTCTATATTGTGGTTAATCATTCGCTCCCAGGCGTGACCTATGATTTGTATTATGACTATGTAGATGAAATCGAACATCGAAACATTCAATTAAAAATTACTTTAAAACAATTTTCGGTAGGGCAATATACAACGCCGGTATTGCGCCGCTACACATTACAATTTAGCTAGGGAGGCACAGCTGCATGATTATTGAAAAGAAATATAAACCTTCCTTTCATAAAGCCAATGCTCGTTACCGTGGTGTAACTGAGCTTTCCCAATATACAAACTTTGTTCTTGAATCCGCTCATGATCTTTTACTATTAGGACAAGTCACAACAGGTAGTGAATTCATTGATAAGAAAGGTCATGAAAAAGAACTGTATGATAATTTTGTTTCTATCATGACTGGTGATGAAGAAGTAGGGAAGTCGAATTTATTTACGGCTTCCACGCTTCAAAAAATTGATCATACACGTACCGTTCCTGTTCCTAAGCTAACTAGCTGGAGTGCAATGAATGGATGTACGATGACAACTGCAGGGGACGCACAGAAGCTTACTTCAAACGGATTGAAAGATCCTGTTGGCATGTATACCACTCTTTATGTAGAACCTGGCGACAAAATTTACATCCGCTTAAAAGCAAGAAGTACTGCTGGAGCAACTGATTTCACATTCGGTTCAAACAACATGCGTATGGGACCAGATACAAATGGCGACACAAGAAAGGTTCCGCTTCAAGCAAGCACCAATTTTATCACATTAGATTATGTACTCCGCTTCCAATATGCAGAAGCAGTTTCGTTAAACATCAATGTGCATCAGAATCCAAATACCTTAAAAGCGACTTCTGTTGAAATAAAGGATTTAGAAATCTATTACTTCCAAGAAGCGTCAACTCAGGTATCTTCTTTTCATTCAGTGATTAAACCCGCTGTAGATGAACTAGAAGAAAAAATCAATTCAATACGATAAGGAGTGAGTATATGCGCCCCATCACATTAAGAAACCCTAATTTGCAAAAGGGCCCAAGTTCATCTGAAGAATTCAATAAGTTACGTAATGATATTCAAACGGATATTACTAGCTTGTTTGATATCGTAAATGAACATGAAGGTACTATTGCAGGAAACATGGATCACGTCTTACGTGAAAATTACTTCTTGCAAAACCGTTTATTAAAATTAGAGGGTAGAGTTAAAGAATTAGAGAACGACTATCAAGCCAACAGTATAGAAGGGGAGAGTATCCTTACTCGTTCTTTCTATCATGCAAGCAATATTACATCTCCTAATGTAAACAACCCTATTAATATCGACACGCTGCATGGTATTGTTTCACCAGTTGTAGTTCGTTCACACGATAAAATTGCGTACAAAAATGACCTTGGCGAATACATCTTGCCAAGTAACTTAGAAATATCTGTTTATGAAACAACAGATGTTGAACCGTTAAATGAAGAAACGAAACAGCGTAACTACTATGCAGTAGATTCAACAAATATCACAAAAGCATTTGATGGTGATAAAAACTCGTTTTGGGTACGTCAATCTGAAACAAATGAGAACCAATGTGTTACAGAAGTGTACGGATTAATCCACGTAAAAATCCCACAAGAAATCTCCAACAACATCTACACAAACACGTTACTTCTTCATCCTTCTCCAGAGTATTCAATGAGCGTATTAGACATTCAGTACAAGAATCAGAATGGTGAATGGCGCCGCATTGAAACCTATCCAACTAAAATTGTAGGTAATGCTGAGGTTCCAGGGGAGATTGCGGATACTGGTAAGCTTGTTTTCTCATTTCCTAAGCGTGAAATTACAGAACTTCAAATCTTTGTGAAGCAGCCGTATTGGTTCAAGCATGATAACAAACGAATCTTTATGTATGGATTCCAAGACATTGTGGTTGAATATCGTGAGTACTCTCAAGATACAGCGGAATTTGTAACGAAGTTCTCATTAGATGGTACAGATCGTCGCTTTACACAAGTGGGTAATCCGCTAGTAACAACTCCAGTAGGTTGTCCACCTTTCAATGATTACACAGTTAAACATGAATTGTACTTTGATGAAGGGTTAACGGAGCAGTTTGATTTCTCAACGGATATCTTCCAGACAGTTCAAAATGTATATATTAAAACAATCATGAAGACAGCAGGGGATCAGGTTCCGATTTTACGAGAAATTGAATTACCTTATCGTCATGAAGAAATAGACGTATAAATTCCTATAAATTGGTTAATATATAGAGTGAAGTAACCTAACCTAACCTTATAGAACAGCGAAAAAACAGGCCAAGAGGTCTGTTTTTTTGTATGGAATAATTATGTTATAATTTGATTTGTCTTTAACGTTGGCCAATGCTAGAGACCGAAGAGAGCAAGCCTTAGTGGTTTGTTCTTTTTTATGTTATAATATAATGGTTTCACGTTATTAGCTCATGCTAGTAATAAAAAGAAAGAGCAACTTCCGAGGTTTGCTCTCTTTTTTTGTTATTAAAATCCGGTTAAACCATCTAGCTGTGTTTGATATAAAACATCTAATTGGTCGTAAATCTTCCAGTATTCATCAACAACCCATCCAACCCTAAAATGTCTGCTTGAATAAAAAGCAACAGCTAAATCATTAGCTAGATCTACACATTTTTGTTGGGATTGCTGTCTTAGTTGAGGAACATCAGCTATTCTTTTTCTATATTCAATCTCCATATTATTCTCAATATTTTTAAATACATCTTTTAAAGACTTAATATCTAATAATTTCAATTTGTCCACTTTCATTTGATTATGTACAGCTTTCAAAACTAATGTTTGATAGTAGACAGGTCTACCAAATGCTCTTTTTGGTAGTATAGCTCCTACCGCTCTGGAAATTTTGGATCTGAATGGGTCTCTTGGCATATAACTTCCTCCTAGTGAAAAAATCCTAACTCTAAAAATATACCAAATTATCTAATAATTTGTAAGTGTTATAGGTAAATTAATCTATATTTTATTTCTCTTTACAATTTAATAGTAATTCATGTTACACTGGATCTGGCTATAATCGGTCAATTCATTTTTTAAATCATAGTTAGACAAAAAAAGACGGACCTCATAACTAAGGTCTGTCTTTTTTATTTGACATTATGATTCTAAAATGTAACACTGTAACATATATTGGCTACTACTCCTGTACTATCGCGAGAGTAGGAGAGAAGAGTAAACCAAAAAGGTTTGCTCTTTCTTTTTATTTCGTAAACATATCACAATATTTTTTACATTCTTCATGACCTGATTCCGCCTGTCTTTCGAGACCAACTAATATCATTTGGTTTAAGAATTGGGCAGAAAGGGTAAGTAGGGTAACAACTGTACTTGCATGGGAATCAACATTAGGGCTTTCAAGATTTTGGACTAAAGAAGTAGCATGAGCTGCATTTGATGTAGAAGGATACAGTATCTTATAAATTTCTTCATTACCTATAATTTCACAAAGGGTTTTGAAGTTTTTCCTTTTTTGCTTTTTTTCTTTTTCGGTCAAAGTAGGAATATCATTGATATCTTGAGATAAAAGAAAGAAATACCAGTCTTTATTTTCTTTATAATTATCTTTTATAGAATTGTATTTTTCTAGTAGAGGACCTTCCATTTGTTTCAGATATCTTATAAAGTTAGGGTTGTTTTTGTATACTCTATGATGTTTATCCTTCTGTAATTGGTGGTACTGGGTAAAAATCGTATAACCTTCATAATGTTTCATTCTAACCTCAAAGTCCTTATTGATGAACATTAAATTAGCATATGCTTCAAATAAGGATCGTAATATATTATACCCTTGAGCTACACATCCTAAAGTTGCCGTATTTTGTATCACCATTACATCCGATAAAGCTTTAGATAACAACGTTTTATATCCTTGGGGTAGTGTATCAAAGACTTTTTCCTTATGCATAAGAAAGTGAGCAAACGCATATTGCTTATTCAAATTCTGTAAAATCTGTTCATAAAACTTCATTCTTTGTTCTCGTAAAGCAGTATTCTCTTTTTCTAGGTTAATACAATACTCTTCTAATTCTTCTGAAAATGTCATTTGACTCAAGGAAATTCCCTCCATAAGTTAGTTATTATTGTTACTATTGTTATCTTTGCCACTACTTATTATTTCAAAACGTATAAATGAAAAAAGAGCCTATAAATTTTATAGACTCTGTAATAATTTATATATTCTTCTTCATCCCACAATTCGTACATTCACGTAGAAACTTACCTTTACTTACGCTACTTTTAAATCTAACTCCATCACAATTATCGCACCGACCACTTTTTTTGTCGGGTAGCTCACTATATTCATAAACTTTTGTTAAATCAATATTTGCGTATTTATCTTCTTGTTCCATTCTTTATCCCTCACATTCTTTGATATCATAGCAGTACACATGGAAAAAAGAAAGCTGTTCTAAATATAAAAAAATAAAAAGACAAAAACCCCTCGACATTCTCCGCAGGAGCCTAGGGGTTTTCAATGCAGATATCACAACAGGATTGTACAAAAACAAAGAGCTGCAAAGTGAGTTAAGCTTTACATCTACAAGTATAGACAAGTTCAAAGTTAAATAACCATAAAAGAACAAATTTCTACATAAATGTGGTATAATTACCTTATGTGACTATGATTTTCGGGTGGGCGGTTGCCCTTTTTTCCTTTCTCGATTTTACAGGGAAAGGAGGTGACCGCTATGGATCTTCTTAAAACTCTTTTAGTAGAAATAGCAAGAGTAACTACTGGTATACTAGTTACTTACTTACTAAGTCTAATTCCTACGAAGAAGAACAAAAAGAAGACCTCCCGAAAAAAGTCTGCCCAGACTAGGAGGTCTTCTAAGAAAAAATAATATCTAAGGAGCAACCTACCACTTGGGTGATAGTTGCATAGGCGAGATGTGCTAGCATCTCGTCTTTATTAATGTATAGACACATTATATCATAAATATACCAAAAATAAAAAAGATATAAAAATATAAAAGAGTTCTTTAAATTTTCCTTCTATTAATTCTATTAAAAGGGAAAGCCCCCGACAATGCCTTCATTGCCAAGGGCTTTCCCAGATGAGTATTGAATTAAATGAAGTAGTGATAACGAGGAATAGATAGCCTCGTTGAATTTATTATACCCGCTTTTTTATTTTATATTCTCACAGTTACCATTTTGGTCCCGTTGGCATTTCTTCAAGCATCATCAAGTGTTTTACTTTAGTCTTAGCATGTTTAACTTCTTTTTCAGCCTTTTCCAGATTGTCAATCTTTTTAGTAAATGTATCAAAATAGGACTCCATCTCCTGTTGGAAAGCATCCTTCGCGTTACCTGATTTCCACGTAGTTAATTCTTCAACTTTGTTTTTAACAAGTAACTGTTCGGCTCGCAAATCGGAAATGAGGGAGTCTAACTTGCTACTCAAACGGTCAAGGTCATCTAATTCTCTTTTATATTTCTCTAAGTTCTTTTCGTCCATCATTTTAAAACATCAGCCTCCACAAACGATGCCGCTGCAGCATTCAAGTTATTTGCCATTCGAGAGGTGTCCTCAGCAAACCAACTACTAAGATTATGCGCTTGTCCAATTACATCGTTTACGACACCTTCAGATATTTGAATACCATCCAACATGGTTGCATCCCGTTTAAATGAAGAACAAAGCTCTTCCACCCGTGACACATAGCCTTCCAGTTCACTCGCTAAATTAATTAGATGTTCTGGCATAACATTGATTGTTGCCATTTCTCCAGAAGCATATCTAGGGGACTGTGCTAAAGACTGACCAGTTAGAATGTTTGTAAGAATTGGGTTATTTAAATTACCCACACCATCAAATTTGAAGTGTTTCATATTATGATAACTTTCTCCAGCTAGTGAACCCCAAGCTCTTGAAACAGGGTTGTATCTATTCTTTGAGTTCTCAAGATCAAAGGAAGAACCGATGTAATATGCGGAACCAATATATCTTTTATAAGGATTAACAGCTCCAGAACTTATAGAATCTTTAGGGTGAATGTAATTTACGATTTGTTTATCAAACTCACCCTTAACTGCTTTCTCTTTTAGGTCTTTAGGAAGCAAGTTGATAACACTTGGTCCGTTAAACGTAACAGCTTCTACATTATTTTTAGCAGCTGCATAAGATGCAATGGAGCCAGCTAGAGAGTGTCCTGTTAATTTAATATTGTGATCAGGATATTCTTTCTTTACATCTTGAACAAGTTTATCTCCTTGGCGGAATTGGTTCTTCTCATGGAAATCAACTGACAATTCGCCATTGTCATATTCAATATTTAACCCAAGACGATCAACTGTCTTACCTTTCACAATATAAGTAAAATCTGTTTTTACATCCGGCCACGCCCGTCCTTGTTTAACATTCTCTACTGAGTTGGCTTCAGTACCACGATACGCAATAACTATATTCTTTTTATTCTTTAAAACTAGGGCATCAAAACCGGTCTCCGCATCATGAACTTTAAACTTTTTACTTTTGATAGTTGTCCATTTTTCATTACCATCTTCATAGTGGATAGTATAGGATTTCCTTGGTTTGATATCGTAGGCAAAGCCACTTAGCTCACGAAACGTTCTATCCCTTATATCTGTAATCATAATTGAAGCCTCTCTCCTTATTAGTGTATAATTCTATTATATAAGAATTTCCAAGAATTTGGAGAGATATGGATGATTAAAAAGAAATTGTTTGGCATTATTTTTATTATAGGAACGTTATTATTAGCAGGGTGCGGCAAGGAGGACGACATGGATAAAAAAGAGATAGAGAAAACCGCTTCACATGTAGCATCAGAATATATGAAAGTGGAAGAGGATATGGATTTTGTGGTTACTGGCGTAGACTTTTTCGATGGTCAAGGAGTAACAACTGTAGCTGTTAATGGACATGAAAAGGGGAAGAAGAAAGAACTAGCAGTTATCATTGATTATGGTGATGATTATAGAGTGCAGGGAACAGCAGAGAATTAAATAAAAAAGCAAAACCCCCAGTAGCTACGTATACTAGGGGCCTTGCTTGTGAGAACACACCATCAAAAGTCGTTTAGGTTGTAAATCTAACTGTGCAGGTTAGAGTTGGACAATATTCAAAAGATTTGTATTGTCTTCCATAAAACATTGTATCCACATTGTTAAAGAATATACTAAAATTTAAAAATTAATTATGTAAAAAACAAAAAAGCCTTAGTACTCAAGCATACCAAGGATTTTTTGCTTTTTTGGAGTTAAAAGTTTGAACCATATCCGCAACAAATTACCAACCACAATAATTTGTCTTTTATAGTATAACCTCAAGGAGCTTATTATATGTAAAAACCCTAGCTACGTTTTGGGAGACGGATAGGCTAGGGTTTTTCAGCAAAATACAACTGTTACGAACTACATTAGAAGGAGTTACCACGTTTATCAGAAGAATCTAATGATTTATATTTTGCTGATACTAGTATGGACAAAGATTAAAATTTTATACTTCTTCAATTTCTTTCTTTTCTTGCTCTTTCTCTAGTCGGTTAACTTTCATTTCCATTGTAGCAAGTTTCTTAGTAAAGAATTCATTATCAGAATTCAAGTTATTAATTTCCTTTTTAAGTTCTTGAACATCGCCCAACGTCTTTTTAAATTCTTGGAGTAGAAGTCCAAATCCTGCTCCTGCATATTTATTATCTTCTAAAGACTCTTGTGAAGGAACAACGTACATTAATTCAAGCAATTTCCATCGTTCTTCACTATCAAGGTTTTGAATTATCTCCATTACTTCTTCAGCTTTCATATGTATCCTCCTTTGATGGGCACTATTCTTTTTGTTTTTCTAAATACATTTTAAGGAACCAATCTGGATTGTCATTCTCTTCTCTATATTTCCCTAAGTAAATAGAGTCCTTTATATGTTCCCAACTTTCGTATTCTTCTGAGACTTTATTGAACTTTTTATCATGATAAATAACACCATAGTGTTCAAAAAAATTAGAATCTGCTGTGCATCCACCCATCTCACCTATGTATACAAGAGGAATGTTAGGATTAACTTCATGTAATCTTTTTAATACACGGTAAGCAGTAGGGTCCATAAAAGGCCATCCCATTAAAACAACATCTACTTCATTTGCATAACGCTCAATTGCTTCAACTGCATCCATAGTTTCAACCTCAGTAAGGGTTTCCGTCCAATTACGCCTTTCCCATGAAAAATCATCAGTTGCAATAGCATCCACACCTTTTTGTCGCAGGGCATATGTCCACCAACCACGTCCAGCCATGACTTCAAGTACTTTTCTTCCATCAAGCCAGTCCACGAAGGGGTTGATCCATTTCCAAGAAACAAAAGCATACATGCCCGCTAAATTATACGAATCTTTTAAGTGTCGTTCTTTAGTAGAATCCAACATACGAGCATCCATATTTTTAATATAGGAATTGACCTCGAACTTTCCTAAAGCCATTTCTTTAAATAAATCTACAGTATACTTAGGCATCTTATCTAAGATTTCAAGAGGGATTTTAACCTCTGTCTCATATACTTCCATGGTCGTTTTTGCATCCTTAAAATAATCCATTATGTCCTCCGAAAAACTAGTTTCTTCTATTATAATACAGCCCGAATCATAAATGGAACTATCTTACTTTAAAATCAAACGAATACGATTAAATTGTCTTTCTACATTATTATTAGTATCATAATCCATAACTTTATCCACGATCCTAACACCTGAGTAGTCCTGGAACTCTTCATCGTCATCTTTTATCTTTTGTCTGATCTCTTCCGCTTTCAACTTACAAAACTCATTTGTGTAATGTCCTGTGCACCATAAAATTGATTTAGTCATTTTTATTTTCCTTCTTTCGTTTAATGTTTTATAAAATTTAAAAACCCCAATTGTTAAAGGAATTTTGGTATAAACGTCGAACACGTAGTCAATAATGAATCTATTTAATAGGGAGTGTTATTATGAAAAAGAGTTTCTACAAATATGCTCAAAGTGTCTATAATGAAGAAAATAACTCTGAGTATCATTTTACAAAAAACATGCTTGAAAATAACATTGCGATTGAAGAGTTCAACCGTTCGGGTGTTGAAGAAGATGGTCCTTTTACTGATACATGGATCAATGTGTTACATGTGAACAAACTTGCTGATATGATTGTTGATACTAAAGTCTATACTTTGCACAACGCTAGCTATCTCACACCGATACAAATACATGGAATCATTAAGAATGTGTTCGAAATGTGGGAAGAGAATTCGCCCCAGGGTTTTATCGAACTCATTGAGGATTTATCCATCCAGCAACAAAGTTCATCCATGCAGGAAAAACTTGAAGCCAGTGATGACATTATGTATGGAATTGAAGACCGACTTGATTATATAAAATCATTTACTGAAGAGGAAGAGACCGGATAATACCCGATCTCTTTTTTTGTATACCTCTTTAATTTTTAAAAATGAAAAAGGACGGTAAATAAAACCTCACCGTCTAAAATGTAAAGTAACGTAACCAAGGGAATAATGAAATTAGCATTTTCATTACAATGCATTATATGCTGTGCTATTTATAAAAGTGAGTATGTCATATATGTAATTAATACATTACTTTTATATTAATATTTATACCTTTTATCTATTTGTAGAAAAATACTCTATTTGTCTACAGTTTGTGTAAATGATAAAACTTTCATTTTAGAAGTTTGGTTATGCATTTACATCATGTGAACGAAAAAAATAAAGCAGTAACCGCTATTTTGGTTACTGCAAAAAATACTATTAGGAGTTTATTGAATATATAACACACCTTAAAAACAACTAACTTTATATATTGTTTAATAAGCAAGGTATTCAACTGAAAACCCTTAAAATAAAAATTAAAATGTTAATTACTTAGGTTGTTTTTCTTTCAGTTCTTTCATTTTTATTTCAAAACAGCTAGAGCAAATATTTTTATATTCTCCTACCCAAGATTTTGTAGGGTATTTTATAGTAGCTTCCATTTCATCACAACTTTCACATATTCCCTTTGGTATGTTTTTTTCATCTGTATAACTCATTATTGCCATAGAGATTACTTCACCATGAAACGTTATACATTCGCAAGTTTGTTTTGTTATATCATAATCTGTGTCTCTAAACCCTGGTGGTCCAGTTCTTTCTGTTATGATTGTTATGTGTCCTTGGTTGCAGATAGGACATAGATATTCATTAATATTTAGCATTTTCTTCACACACCTTAGTTAGTATTTACATTCTACATATTAGCAGACTTTATCTTTTTATTCTTAAAATAATAAAAAAACGCCTATCAAAAGATAAACGCTGTCATATATATATCTATGAAACCATAACCATTTGAAACAAATATAAACCACCATATAAATCTGAAAACCAAAGGCAATTCTGACCAGTTTTCTTTAACGCGTATTTCTTTAAGGTAAATTAGAAAACATACTCCGATTAGATTAACAGCACCAAAGCTTAATAATACATCATCCCAATAATGAGGGTTGAACTTGGTTAAGCACAAGAATACTATAGTTGCTATTACCCCAATTGCTATTAAAGCACCAAAAACCATTAACGTTTTACTCGACTTTTCTTTACTCATAAGATCCTCCTATAGAAAAAGGTAAGGTATCAAGCCTTACCGTTGTTATTTTACATCATTGATTAAGTAATAAGCTTGTAATTTTGCAGTGAATGTATCTCAATCCTATATCTTTTTTGATGTATAAAGAGGGGATAATGATGTCATCAAATAATAAAATTGTTAACTATCTCCTTTAGAGTAGAAAGCTTTTAGCCCTTTACTTATAAGTTTGTTTTTACATTCAGAAGGGCAACCTGTACCGTTATTACGATGGTATATATGTGCCTCCCATTCATTTTGACATAAATTGCAAAGCCACCAAACTTTCTTATCAGAACCTGCAGTAACTTCATATGGTGTAAGTTCATCATTTTTAGTAGGGTGCCATTCTTTTGCTAATTCAGGGTTCACAACTGCTAATGAGTTAGAAAGGAACACTTTTTTTCCAGAGCATCCGGGGCATCCTGTAGGTCTTGGTCCAGAGGTTCTATGATTTGGCGTAGTGTCCCAAACATGTTCTTGGTTTTTAGAGCATTGCCACCAAACTTTTTGTGTTGAGCCCGCAAAAATTTTATCTGGTGTAAGATCACCATTCATAGTTGGATGCCATTCTTTTGCTACTAATGGAAATTTAGACATAAGAGAGTCTTCTGGTGATAATTTTCTTTTAGCACAATATGAACATTTACTACCCCTGGTTCTATAATGTATTTTCATTGAATAGGAGTGATTTTTTTCGCAAATCCACCACACTGTTGTAGAGCTACCATGACTAAAAAAATCAGGTTTTAATCCTTTATTTTTTTCATAATCCCAATCCTTACAGATCTCTGGGTGTGTAGATACAATTGAATTCTCTTTTCGTATTCTTTTGATGGTTTCCTCGATATCAATGAAGTCATTCTCTAAATCTAAAAGGTCTTCTAATTCTCGTGCAGAAGCGTTGAAGCTAAAGCGCTGAATGAGCAATTGAAAAAGTTGTATCATTGCCTTCTTTAATGATTTAAATCCGCTGGATTCTTCCCGTTTAATATAAATAGTTAAATTATCCTCAAATACAGATACATTTGGTTCAACGATACGAATTAGTTGTATTCCTTTTTCAATACATAATCTATTTTTTCGTTTATCCCTTTCCGGATTCATTTTATGTGCATATTCCCCGTCATACTCAATCAGCACGTTTTTTTCTGGAAAATAGACATCGCCCGTCATCTCGTATTCATCAAAATGAATTGGAGTATTATTCTTAATCGTTAAAGTAGGGAACAGTTTTTTTGCATAATAAAAAATTGCCTGCTCAGGGAAAGATGTTTGCTGACCAGAAGTACATTTCTTACAGCCTCTTGCACCATACCTTTGACGATTGTTCAGAGCTTGATCCCATACTTCTCCACACTCGCTGCATGTCCACCAATATTTTTTATTCGAATAGGGAAGTACTTCTTCAGGATTTACTTTGTTCAATTCATAATTCCACTCACTTGCTAGTAATGGATTATGAACTAACAAATTGTTTTCCTCCCATGCTTTTCTCCCACCACAATAAGGGCAACCGTTCCCATTTTCTCCTGTTCTAGAATTTATAACAGCATCCCATTTATGTCTATTATCAATTGAACAAATCCACCATACTTTTTTATTCGTACCTGGTTTCACTAATTCTGGAGTAAGAGTGTTTTTTTCATAATCCCATTCTTTTGCAACCTCCGGCTCTAAATAAGCTAATGATGTTTCAGGTGTAGCATAACGCCCACTGCAAAAAGGGCAACCATCATTTCTATCTTTTTTATTACGGTTATTTATATAGGCTGGCCACTCGTGTTCTTCAGAACACTTCCACCAAACCTTTTTAGGTGCACTTTTTGTAACGTCCGTAGGTTTTAAATCACCATTCTTAGTAGGGTGCCATTCTTTTGCTAAATCAGGTCTAGCTTCAGCTAGTGTAATTTTTTTTGCCATATTTCATTTTCCTCTCTGGTGTTGTACCAATATTATATATTACATTTTAGAATGCAGGGGAGTTCTCCCTCACATAAAAAAGGCAGCCGAGGATGGCTGCCTTTTTTATGTGAGGGAGGAAAATTAATCTTATTATTAGGATAGGCTAATTCAAGTTCGTATTCACGGGAGGTGTGAAAGATAAAACTTGTGAGGTAACTTACAAGTTTAATAAAACCTTTTGAATCGAAAACGTCAAACTTTTATTTTTTTTATTTTCAACTGTTTATAAAAAATAGTATAATGGTAATAATTATGAAAGTCATATAGGAGTGAAGATATGTTATCGAGACTATTCCATTTACATAATAAAGCCATCGCAAACCTTGTAGGACTAAGCATCATCTACTGTTTGCTAGGCGCCATTGATTTTTTCGCTGGTACATTAGGCATGGATTTTTTAACAAGGATTATTAGTAATATAGTTCTACCAGTCATTAACCTTGGATTAGTCTTTTATCTGTGTAAAGAGTGGAGAAGAAACAATATAGAGTCCAAGGAAGAAGAGCAAAAGTATAGCTTTACACCACAAGAACGTGAAAAACATGCTAGAACGTTAGCTAAAATGACAGGTATGCCCAAGGAAGAATTCACGAAAATGCATGACTTTAAAAAAGCTAGAAATGAATTAGGGTTATTATTTTTTCTTGGAATTGTCGCGAATACTTTATGCCTTGTACATAGGATATTATTATTCTAAAAACAGGTAGGGGAGAGATTAAGATAAAAACATTTTTAATTTCCTTCGTAGAAGATAACGAATTGGGTATTTACAATAAGGATATCTTTGTAGAAGGAACTGATATCAATGCATGTTTTCAGGAATCCATTAAAAAATATCCAACACTATACGGTATCCGAGAAATATTCGGTGAGGTAGAGGATCGTTGGAAACGCTACTATACTCATGAAACACAGGATGATTTACGTAGAAGTGAGCTTGGACATATAAAGCGGATCAAGGATGCATCTCCAGAATAATAAAAAGGAGCAACTACCTTTTTATAGTAGTTGCTCTTTTTTTGAATAAGCTTAAACTCCAATTATTTCAAAATCCGAAAAGTCCCAAGTAGCACCCAGTTGTTGATTTGCCACATTAAATAGCGTCCTAAGCTCTGTATCTTCATAAAAATCTATACCTAATAATCCATCACAAAATGCAATTTGAGCAAAAGTAATTAATAATACCTCATCATAACTATATTCCATGATTCTACTTGCAAGATTACATAAACCTTTTCTTAATTCTTGAATAGCGTAATGGTCAATCACTACCGACTCTTTAACGTTTACTGCCAGTGCCATAATGTTCTAGCCCCCCAGATAAGAATACATTCACTTGGACTTGTACTAGATGGTTATGATAAGCATAGCATGTATTATGTGCGAAGTATGAAGAATAGAATTACTTTTCATCTTTTAATTCAGACAAAAAGAGACAGAAACATTTAAATCGATACAAAAAAATCCGAAGCTGTATAATTTGTGTTGTATTTCTTATTAATGTTATTGATCGCAAATTGAAGATTCACACTGCATCCTTCTTCAGTGGTATTCATTCCTAACAGATATTCACAAAATGCAATTTTAGTAAGCGTTATTACCATTAAATCATCTAGATCAGGTTCATCTATATTTTCTTCTATAATCTTGTAATAGTTATGCCTTCTACTATGTAGAGCTTTTTCTTCAATTAAAACTGATTCTTTAATATTGAGTATAGATCCGGGCCTTCTTTTATTCACTATTTAAAACCTCCTCAATGAAGATAGTAATAGTATATGTAAGTACTCTTATGACATGTATAGCACGTAACGTAAGAAAGGGTAGGGGATCAACTTATTACTTAGTAGGGCTTAACATTCCTAAAATCATTCCGCATATTGTAACAAATAAGATCCATAAGACTTTTTTCCACATAATACATTCTCCTTTAACTCCATTAAAAAACGACTACCGAAATGGTAGCCGTGTCTTTTAAAATTTAATTCGTTTTCCAGCGGGTATTTGATCTATACCGTACCTAAACTTCAATAACCTTGTCATGATGATATATCTACCATCATCATCTGGATTCTCTCCTTTTAATTGTATGAGAGTACTCAGCTCACCTAAAAGGAAAACGGCATTGCTGGAAATACCTTTATACTCTGCAAGTAAATTTTTTTGCAAAGCAATAAGTGTTGCCTCAATTTTCTCATTAATTTCTTCGTTACTGATAACAGTAACATTAGTAATAGTTTTCATAAACATAAAACTCCTTTTAAGTCTCAGGCACTTTAACTTAAGTTAACTTACCATAAGCTTTTTTTAAAATCACCTAACCTTAAAAGTTGTTTAAATATTTTTCTTACGATTCATATTATACCATATATTTTCAGAAAATTAGACAAAAAAATAGCTCTCAACATATAAAATGTTTAAGGCGTAAGTTAGTCTGAATATTGTTTTTCCTCTACGCAAATGAAAAACGGCCACCAAATTGGTAGCCGTCCCATAACTTTTGTAAGGTAAAGTTATGATAGTGTTAAGCTAAGTTAAGTTAGCGTACGATATACGATAGGTTAAGTTAAAAAGTTAAGGTAGTTTTTAAACGAAACAAAGAAAGTACGCAAGTAAATTATACCATATTTCTTCAATAATTGTATAAAAAAAAGCTCTCAACATATAAAATGTCGAAAGCACAAGATAGTCTGATATAGAGTATATGTATCTTATCAAACATATGTACGTGATTCAATGGTAATAATTAGGTGCAAGGGATAGCTTCAAAATCATTTAGCTGCGTAACAGAAGAACAAGCTTACTGCTATTAGGGGACAGGTAAATTTCAAGTCAGCTATCCGTTGCTACTGATGATGTACCTTTATGGATATACCAGAAGTACGGTGAAAGATCCGTGGGCTAGACGGTTCTTAAGGTGATAAGCCTTCACCGTACTTTTATTATGGCTACTTAACTGGATATATATTCATCTTTTTTTTACAGAATAGTCCAACTCATGGTAAAATCAGGTTAGATATAAATAGAAAAATTGAATACGGGAGAGTGGCACTATTATGTTAAGCATTAATGAATTAGTAAGAGGCAAGCGAGTCTTTAAACAAGAAACAGATGGAGATTACAAGTACTTGGCCTTAGACGCCGATAAGATTCGAAAATGCATCTATTTTGATTACGTTATTGCAATAAAGCCTGGAGATTTACCTTACCCTAAAAAGTGGTTAAGATACTTCAGTATTAAACCTGCGAAAGGACAAATAGTGCCTGTTGAAGAATATAACAAAGATGACTATGAGTACGTCTTTATGCCAGATTTCGGTTTGCGTGACGAACTCAAAAAGGAGCTTGAAGAGTTAGGATATGCCACGGACGATAGTAATAAAGGTGAAAATTTCTTAAGCCAATTGGATGAAATACCAGAAAAGCTTTTGCCGATTGTTAAAAATATCATTGGTCTTAATCAGAAAGATACTACCCGTCCAATAACCATTGTTGACTGCTACGTGTATGAAGAACAAGGTGAACCCGTTTATTTCGTAGTAGAGGATGATCTAGAAGTTAGTACAATTTCAGAAGAATTGACAATTAAATTCCAAAACATGATGACTCATGGGGTGTATGAGACACCAACAAAAGATAAATATTTGTATAAAGTTAATGATACGACTGATCGATACAAATCAGAAAGCTGGTATGTGTATTCAGATAATGATGCAAACTTTCCGTATTTTAAAGAGCTATTTAATCTAGAGGATTTAATACCATATACAGCATTCAAAGAACTTCAATTGAAGTAAGTTAACTATACTGCAGACAGGATTTTATATCTGTCTGTTTTTTACATCTCACTATTTTAAGTATACTTAACTAAATGAGACACAAAAAAGAGCGGCCTAAGCCGCCCAAGCGATTTTACTCTACCTATAAACTTTATGCACTTACTATTTTATTGTATCATAGTGCCCTTTTTTCTTAAAATAAATTGGTTCCGAGAATATATCTTATGTAAACTAGAAAAAATTAAAAGTAACCCACTCAGTATTGAGTGGGTTACTTTTATAGTTGTATTACTTCACTTTTGTCTAATTGATGAAGTCCTCATCATCATCAAAATTATCGTTGTCAAGGTCGTCATGGTAAGAAACCATTACATACCGTGCATTAATCTTATCATCATCAACATCCACTTGTTCTGAGGAATCTTTATCCATAAGTGTTCTAATATGGGGTGGAAGTTCGTCTCCTAAATATTCGTTAAATCTAGCAAGATAATGGTGTCTAATATTAAAGGTTTTAAAGAGCGACAAATGAGAAGTAAGAAAACTACTGTATACGCCGGGCAAATGAGGAAAGAAATCTATTTTTCTTATTGAAGGGCAAAAAAGTGTATGTATAGGTAATCCCCTAACTTCCTCAAAAGTAAAGCTACTTCTTAAAATTTCATCACCGTTCTTCCTCTTCTGATGAACAATTTTTAAAAGTGACTTGACATGATATGCAGATGTATATGTAAAGCTAAATCTTTCTTTTTTGATATTGAGTTTAGGAAACTTTTCTAAATAGGTTGAACGTTTCAGAGTTTCATCTTCTTCTATGAAATTATAGAAGCAATAGATTGGAATCGCTTTAAATCCAACAGCATTTTCTGCGGTATAAATTAAATTATCGGACTGTTCATAAATCCAGCCATGTTTTGGCTTACTATATTTGTGTCTTAACTTATAATGTTTCCCATCATACCTCTTGGCTTGGATATAGAAAGCAGTAAATTTACCTGTTTTTTTTGAACCAATATACCATAAAAAATCAGCTCCAGTTTTAGGTTCTACATTTTTGTTAACGTGTATTACTGTTGTATTCATACCGAATTTTTCAATTTGCAATTTCATATCTATAAGCATAAGCTCTGTTAACGTCTCTTCCTGAATATCAATCTCTAGTTTTTTTGCTGTATCCATTGTGTCATAAAGCTTCTGTGTAGTACTCGACATTAACTTACATAAATTCAATTAAACTAACACCCCATCCGTGTATTGTGTCTTGTCTACATAGAAATCTATAGTTTTAAAATTTAGTTATTTTAGCATAATATACTTTAGAATGTAGTATGTGCTAATTATATTTACAAAAAAGACAGCAATTAGAATAATCGCTGTCATCCTCAGCTATTCGATGTACTGTTTTAATGTTTCACAACAGTCACATACGTAAGTTTGCTGACATTATTCGAACTATCCTTAGCTGTTACATTAAGGGTAGTCCCTTTTTTCTGCACAGGGATGCTAACAGAAAATGATCCTTTTGAATTTGCTTTAGCGTATCCAATTCTGTTTTTACCTACATTAACAGTTACAGTAGAGTTAGCCTCAGCTTTACCAGTTACAACCTTATCATTATCATCTACTTTATTAACTGTTGGTTTGTTAGGTGGCGTAACATCTGACTTTACAACAGTTACATACGTAAGTTTACTCACATTACCCGAACTGTCTTTAGCGGTTACATTTAGTGTAGTTCCTGCCTTTTGAACAGGAATACTAACCGAGAATGAACCATTTGAACTTGCCTTCGCATATCCAATTCGACTTTTCCCTACATTAACAGTGACAGTTGAACCTGCTTCTGCCTTACCTGTTACAACTTTATCATTATTGTCTACTTTGTTAACAGTAGGTTTATTTGGTGCAACTGTATCTTTAGCCTCAGCTTGAAATAAAGTTGAGATTCCATATGCCTCATCAGTTTCACTACTATTTAAATCCATAACAGGTATGTAATATGTACCCGCTTTATTAACTTTATACTCTTGGACTTCTACTCCATCATCATATTCAGAACCTAAGTACTCTATATATCCATGATCTGAGTAATCATATTCAGTTGCCATAAATAATAAATCAATATCGGTAGGAGTATCTGTTACCCCACCTACTAATAGAGTACCTTTTCCAGATACATATACCTTATAAAAATCCATATCGAAAGTATCATTAAACATTCCAAATGTCATTCTATCATTTAGTAGTGTATCTGCTATTTTGAAATCATCATTGGGCTCACTTTCATACATTGGATCGCCACTACTACCGTTAATACTTGCTGAATTGAATTTTTTCGCTGAATACGACTTAGGAGTTTTTAATGAGTTTAAAGTTTTCTCTTTAAAGTCATTCAGCACACTAGGACTAATAACGTTATGATTGAGCGGTTTATCATTTTTTAATTGACTTTCAATCGCTTTCTTTGAAGCCTCGTAATTGTTGCCTTCTGCTTGAGCTGTACCTACTGATAATGAGGAAGCTAGTAAACCTACAGACAATAATGAGATAATACCTTTTTTCTTCATCGAATCTCTCCCCTTAGTTATATGTGACTATCCACTTGCTATGACTATGATACTATTAATTTTCCAACATAACCATCTATTCTCATATTCAAATTTCGACATGAATCTCCAAAGCCACGATATAAATAAAAGTCTATAATAAAAAAACAAGCCTTCATAAGACTTGCCGTTATGTATTATAATTTTAATACTTTGTAATAGTGTAACGAACATCCTGACCAGTAAGTGCATCCCCAAATGAAATGTCTAAATAATTCTCATAATCCTGCCCTGCCTCGACGAAGTAGTCATCCTTGTCTGACATATGTGTATCTAATCTGTTCCTAAAGATTTTAATAGCTTCATCCATACCATTTGAGTTAACTTCAAATTTTTTCAAGTTAGAAGGTAGCTCATAATTTTCATTGCTAATATGTTTTAATTCGACTAAATACTTCATCCCATATTCCTCCTACATAAAAAGACAGCCACTATAATAGCAGCCGTCATCTATATCGTTTATTTTTATTTGGTATATCTTTCTCAATCATTTGTACTTGAAAAATATCTCGTTCAGTAATACCTAATTCCTTCATTTCATTCCGGAAAGTACGCCATTCTTCAATCTTAATGGATTTCTTCCTTCCGTCTCTTAACGTGTATTCATGAAACCATGCCATCATATTAACTCCCTTAATTTAATGAGCTCCTTCTATTGTAATATCCCCGTATTAGAAGTCAAAATCAATAAGGTGCTTTGTATGCCCCATTACGCCTAGTTGACCCGCTACAGTACTGCCAAACATCCTTTGTTGCTCAGATTGGGAAAGCCCTTCAATTTCAGCGTAACGATCATCAATTAACTTCACAAAATCTTCTTCTGTACCAATAATTTTGACAGGAGTATTTTTTGCACTTTGCTCATGTATTTCATATTTGATACATGCTTTTATTAGCTCCATTTTTTCTCCTGGAGAAAGTTTGGGCCAATCAGCCATAATAACAGATGGCTCAGTTGAGTCATCAGCAGCTATATCGTCATATATGTTTCCTGCATCTACTTCCGCTTTCTCTGCTTCTAGATCTTCTCTTTCATATACATCATTGTTAACAACCATCGTTTCATCAAAGTCGTGAGTTTCTATAGCCATGGTGTACATATTTTTGTTTGATACAACGACGGTTAAGTCTCCAAAATGACAATCCGCTTTACCACACGAAGGGACTAGTGCATTTTCACTAAGATTTTCAGTAGTAGCTGATAAATATTTTAATTGCTCTAAACGATCTAAATCATCAAAGGTTGAGTTAGCTTCAATACTTACATCAACATTGTACGAATCATTATCATCGGGCTGATCTTCTACTAAATAAAGGACATCTTTATCTATATTGCCTATGTAATCATTTAATCCTGTTTCCTCAATGTAATGATCTGTATTTGATTTTATTTCATCTAAATTAGGTTTACAACCAGTTAAGGAAACAGCTAATGTCAAAGCAGGTATCAACATATAGGTTTTTTTCATAAGTTATTTTTCCCCTATTTCTTCATTTATTTACCTAATTATAATTCAACAGGACTATTAAAATAACCTTTTAAGAGAAAAAATTGACTTGTTTTAAATAACCTTTCCCTATATAAACAGAAAGAGCAACCATCATATACTGGCTGCTCTCTCATAGCAAAAATGCACTCACACAAATATGTATGTGAACGTATTCGTATTATACTACATTAGTAATAAAAAAAGAAATAATTTCTATTTACCTTTATACATAATTAATCGCCCTTTTGCTAAATTAATTAACTCCTTTAACTCTTCAACGGATTGCTTGTTACTACAATCACTTAATAGGTCTATTGTGTCTTGCAAAAATTGTTCTCTTCTTTCTACTCTTTTATATTCAGCTCTATACTCTTCTGCCATCCTTGCTATTCGAGTAGAACCCTCACGAGGAGTCGCAACTCTTTCAAAATTTGAGGTACGAGGCTT
>NZ_JBHZOX010000005.1:0-370419 GCF_042787905.1 Priestia sp. YIM B13551 | reverse complement strand
TTGCATGTATTAGGCACGCCGCCAGCGTTCATCCTGAGCCAGGATCAAACTCTCCGAAGAAATGTTTGACTTGCTCAATTTAAAAAATAAAAATTAACGTTGACGTTTACTATTTCGTTCAGTTTTCAAAGAACTCTTGTCTTAAAGCGACTCCTATATAATAACACTTTATAAGAATCGTTGTCAACACTTTTATATAACTTTTTTAAAACTATTAAGAAAGTTATATATGTTTTGCTGACTTTTTATATATTACCAAAATGAAAAGCCTATGGCAAGGTTTTTTTACATAAAAAAAGCCCCTGCTTTTTCAGGGGCTTTTTTTTATTCTTCTGTTTCTTCAGCTTCAATTATTATATCTGTCTCTTCATGTTCATCTAATTCATCTAACACTTCGTCTTCATCTTCTGAAGTTTGTACTTTTGCAACCGTTGAAACAAACTCTTCGTCTCCTAAACGGATGACTTTGACACCTTGTGTGTTACGGCCCATTTGTGAAATATCTGAAACAGAAACACGGATAAGAACGCCGCTTACTGTGATAAGCATAATATCTTCTTCTTGAGATACGCATTTCAGTGCGACAACATCACCATTTTTATCAGTGATATTACATGTTCTTAAACCTTTACCGCCTCTTGTTTGTACACGATATTCTTCAATCGGCGTACGTTTTCCGTAACCATTTTTCGTAATGATCAAGACATCTGATTGTTCTTCGAGAATCTCCATACCGATTACTTCATCTTCTGAATCGAGAGTGATCCCTTTAACTCCAGTAGCTGTACGTCCCATTGAACGAACATCATTTTCATTAAAACGAATTAACATACCCTTCTTCGTTCCAATAACCATATCGCGCTTACCATCTGTCAATTTAACAGAAATCAATTCATCTTCTTCTCTTAAATTCAAGGCGATAAGTCCGCTATTTCGAATGTTCTCAAAAGAAGATAAAGGTGTACGCTTAGAAATTCCTTGTTTTGTAGTAAAGAATAGATACCAATCGTCTACAAATTCATCGACGCGAATGATGGCATTTACCCACTCACCCTTGTCTACTTCTAACAAGTTAATAATAGGTATCCCTTTAGCCGTTCTTCCGTACTCTGGAATTTCGTATCCTTTTGTCCGATAGACTTTTCCCTTATTTGTAAAGAAGAGAATCGTATCATGAGTAGAAGTTGTTAGAAGATGTTCAACGAAATCATCTTCGTTTGTATTCATTCCTTGAATACCTCTTCCGCCTCTTCGCTGACTCTTATACGTAGAAACAGGCAAACGTTTAATATAGCCGTTGTGCGTTAAGCTAATAACAATATCTTGGCGAGGAATCAGATCCTCATCTTCGATAATTTCAGCTCCTCCGCTTACGATTTCTGTTCGACGGCCGTCATTGAATCTTTCTTTTACTTCTATTAGTTCTTCTCTAATAATTTCTAATACTTTTTCTTCATCTGCTAAAATAGCTTTTAATTCAGCAATTAGCGCTAATAAAGATTGATATTCTGCTTCAATCTTCTCTCGCTCTAATCCTGTTAAACGCTGTAGGCGCATATCCAAAATAGCTTGCGCTTGTTTTTCAGATAACGAAAACTGCGTCATTAATCCTTCACGTGCAATATCTGTTGTTTGAGAACCTCTAATTAAAGCAATAACAGCATCTAAATTATCAAGAGCAATCTTTAAACCTTCTAAAATATGCGCACGTGCTTCTGCTTTTCGAAGTTCAAATTCAGTACGACGACGAATAACCACTACCTGATGGTCTAAGTAGTACTGTAGACATTGCTTCAAGTTCAATACTTTTGGCTGTCCATCTACTAATGCAAGGGTATTAATACCAAAACTTGTTTGAAGAGATGTCTGCTTATATAAGTTGTTTAATAAAACATTTGCATTTGCATCACGTCTTACTTCAATAACAATACGCATACCTGAACGGTCAGACTCATCTCGTAAATCCGTAATTCCATCAATCTTCTTATCACGAGCTAGCTCAGCAATTTTTTCAATTAGCTTTGCTTTATTTACTTGGTATGGAAGTTCATGAACAATAATAGTTTGTTTACCATTGCTTTGTTCTTCAATTTCTACTTTTGCGCGAACAATAATAGAACCTTTTCCAGTTTCATAAGCTTTACGAATTCCGCTGCGGCCAAGAATTTGTCCTGCAGTTGGGAAATCCGGGCCTGGAATAATCTCCATTAACTCTGCAATTGTGATATCAGGGTCTTGACTTACAGCTAAAACGCCGTCAATGACTTCCCCTAACTGATGCGGAGGAATATTTGTCGCCATACCTACCGCAATTCCGGCTGAACCGTTTACAAGTAAATTTGGAAATCTAGCAGGTAATACAATTGGTTCACGTTCAGAACCGTCATAGTTATCTTGGTAATCAATTGTATCTTTATTGATGTCACGCAACAGTTCCATCGAAACTTTTGACATTCTTGCTTCTGTATAACGCATAGCTGCTGCTGCATCTCCATCAACAGATCCAAAGTTTCCATGACCGTCGATTAGCATATAACGATAGCTAAAATCTTGTGCCATACGAACCATTGTTTCATATACAGCTGAGTCACCGTGTGGGTGATACTTACCAATTACTTCTCCTACGATACGAGCTGATTTTTTATATGGCTTATCCGATCCCATACCTAAATCATTCATTGCATATAAAATACGACGGTGCACAGGCTTAAGTCCGTCTCTTACATCTGGTAAAGCACGCGATACAATTACGCTCATTGCATAATCTAAAAAGGATGCGCGCATTTCTTGACTAATATTTACTTCTCTTATTTGAGAGTTTGGTTTATCTGACATCGATAAGAACCTCCTTCGCGAAGTTCAGTATAGTAATTCATATATATGTAAACGCAGGATAGAACCTATCTCCATCCTGACGTTTATATACCCTTTATAAAAAATATAAAGGGTATTACCGTTCATTTAAATATCAAGATTTTTTACGTACTGAGCATTTTCTTCAATGAAATTACGGCGTGGTTCTACTTTGTCGCCCATTAAAATTTCAAATGTCTCATCAGCTTCAATTGCATCTTGCAAGTTCACCTGAAGAAGGGTACGGAACTCTGGATCCATTGTTGTTTCCCATAATTGTTCAGGATTCATCTCTCCTAAACCTTTGTAACGCTGAAGGTTTGGTTTTGCGCCTTCAGGGAAAGAAGCTAATACCTCTTCTAATTGACGATCGTTGTACGCGTACTCCACTTTTTTACCTTGTGAAACTTTGTAAAGAGGCGGCTGAGCAATGTACACATATCCGTGCTCAATAATCTGTCTCATATAGCGATAGAAGAACGTTAGAAGAAGCGTACGAATATGCGCACCGTCTACGTCTGCATCTGTCATAATCACAATTTTATGGTAGCGGGCTTTCGAAATATCAAAATCGTCACCAATACCCGTTCCTAGAGCGGTAATGATTGTACGAATTTCGTTATTAGATAAAATTTTATCTAAACGCGCTTTCTCTACGTTGATAATTTTACCACGTAAAGGCAAAATAGCTTGGAAATGACGGCTTCTTCCCTGCTTAGCTGAACCTCCGGCAGAGTCACCCTCTACTACATAGAGTTCGCTAATAGAAGGATCTTTTGATGAACAATCTGCTAATTTACCCGGTAAGTTTGAAATTTCAAGCGCGCTTTTACGGCGTGTAAGCTCACGAGCTTTTTTAGCTGCCATTCTTGCTCTTGCAGCCATTAAACCTTTTTCAATTACCTTTTTCGCCACAATAGGGTTCTCTAGCAAGTAAGTTTCTAAGTGTTCTGCAAACACAGAGTCAGTAATTGTTCTTGCTTCACTATTTCCCAGCTTTGTTTTTGTTTGTCCTTCGAACTGCGGATCTGGGTGCTTAATAGAGATGATAGCTGTAATTCCTTCACGAACATCTTCACCTGTTAGATTGGCGTCACTGTCTTTAAATACGCTGTTTTTACGTGCATAGTCGTTAATTACACGCGTTAACGCTGTTTTAAATCCTGCTTCGTGCGTTCCACCTTCATATGTGTGAATATTGTTTGCAAAAGAATATAAATTACTTGTATAGCTATCGTTATATTGAATAGCAATTTCTACAGAAATGTTGTCTCGATTACCTTCAATATAGATTGGCTCTTCGTGAATCACTTCTTTCGAACGGTTTAAGTGTTCAACGTAAGACTTAATTCCGCCTTCATAGTGATACTCACGTCTTTTATCTTCTTCACGTTTGTCTTCAATCGTAATTTTAATGCCGCGATTTAAGAAAGCTAACTCACGCAGACGATTAGCTAACGTATCAAAATCGTATTCAAGCGTTTCTGTAAAAATTTCACCGTCTGGACGGAATTGAATAACAGTACCTGTTTTATCTGTTTCTCCAACTACTTTTAAGTCAGCAGCCGGTACACCTCGTTCATATTTTTGATAATGAACTTTACCGTCACGATGTACGTGCACTTCCAATGAGGTAGAAAGTGCATTAACAACTGAGGCACCTACACCGTGTAATCCACCAGATACTTTATAGCCGCCGCCGCCAAATTTACCTCCGGCATGAAGAACCGTTAAGATAACTTCAACGGCAGGTCTGCCCATTTTTTCTTGAATACCAACCGGAATTCCACGACCGTTATCTTTGACTGTAATACTATTATCCTTTTCGATAATAACATTAATTTCATCGCAATAGCCGGCCAGCGCTTCATCAATACTATTATCTACAATTTCCCATACAAGATGATGTAGACCCTTTGCGCTCGTCGATCCAATATACATCCCCGGACGTTTACGAACAGCTTCTAATCCTTCTAATACTTGTATCTGATCAGCTTCATATGCTTGTACTTCTTTTTGTTCCATCGTCAAATGTATCACCTACACTTTTTTTTAACAGCAAACTGCTGTATTTATCATTTTGTATTATGTTTTTCGAATATTATGTGGAAATAATACGGAGCCTTTAATGTATTTGCAATTTGTTTACTTATGCACAAAATTTTCATAATCGAGGGTACGAGTTGAAATATATAGACTTAAAACTATAATGATATCATATTTCAGTTAGATTGCCTTGCGAAAAGTTTTTAGATAGATCAATTGCTATTTGACCTTTTGAATTTGGCCAGCTTCTACGTGATATGTAGCGGCTTTTTCTAAGGTCTCGTGATGAATTCCTTCAATGCTCGTTGTCGTTACAAACGTCTGAACTTTTCCTTGAATGGTATTTAGCAAGTGTGATTGACGAAAATCATCTAATTCAGACAATACGTCGTCTAAAAGCAAGATTGGATATTCACCTACTTCTTGATGAATTAACTCGATTTCAGCAAGCTTTAACGATAAAGCAGTCGTCCGCTGTTGCCCTTGTGAACCAAATGTTTGAACGTCTTTTTCATTAACGTAGAAAAGAAGATCATCACGGTGTGGTCCTGCTAAGGTGACACCTCTATCAATTTCTCTACTTTTTATTTTATCAAACTTTTGATGATATGCTTCTAACATTTTCGACAAATCTGCATCTTCTGATACATCAATTGAATTCTTATACTCAATTTTTAATGTTTCTAAGTCTCGACTGATCCCTTTATGAATAGGCTCTGCCCACTGTTGAAGTAACTGTAAAAACTCAAAACGTTTTTTTAAGATTTTCGCCGCCATTTCACTTAACTGTAACGTAAGTACGTCTAAAAGTGAAAGATCCGTTTGTTTTTTTGTCTGCAGCTGCTTCAAATATTGATTTCTTTGCTGCAAAATCTTTTGATACCTGCTTAAATCATGCATGTAAACAGGCGAAACTTGACCAATTTCCATATCGATAAATTTGCGCCTTACTTGCGGACTCCCTTTAACTAGGTTCAAATCCTCCGGAGCAAACATGACAGTGTTAATTGACCCTATATATTGACTGAGTTTTTTCTGCTCAATGTGATTATATTTTGCTTTTTTCCCTTTTGTTGAGATGACTAAATCCAGTGTAACAGGTCCTCTATGCTTTTCTACAATGCCGGATAGCTTTGCATACTCACAGTCCCATTTAATTAATTCTTTATCGTTGGATGTACGATGAGATTTAGCCATAGATAATACGAAGATCGATTCCATCACGTTTGTTTTACCCTGTGCGTTTTCACCCAAAATGACGTTTACTTTATTTTCAAAAGGAATCGTTGTCTTCGTATAGTTTCGGTAATTTGTCAAAGTAATTTCTTTAATATACAAACGTTTCACCAACTTTAAGTAATAACAACAAATGATCCTGCAGCCGGTATATCCACTTCGTCATTTGCATATAATTTACGTCCGCGGCGCTCTTCTAGCTCCCCGTTTACATATACTTCGTGCTCACCTAAAAACCATTTTACCATTCCACCTGTTTGAATGACGTCTGCTAATTTTAAAAACTGGCCAAGCGTAATGTATTCAGTTGAAATTTTAACCTCTGTTTTCATGCGACTCTCTCACTTTCTAATGATGTATCTCTATTTTACTAAATAATTCTCCTTGAGAAAAGAAAGCTACTAGTACGGCATGCTAGTAGCTTTCTGAGATTTAATATGTTCGCACTGGTAAAATCAGCTGCAGCATTGAATCATCCTCTAATGTTCGAATGACAAATGGACGCATCGCACCAGTGAAGTTGATTTTGATATCTGTTCCTTCGAGCGCTTTTAATGCATCTAACATATATTTTGCGCTAAAAGAAATTTTTAATTCTTCTCCTGAGATAGACTGACTTTGTACCTCTTCAATTACTTTTCCGATTTCAGGAGAGTTAGAAGAGATTTCAACAATTCCTTCATCCAGCGTAGATAGTTTTACTACGTTGTTTCTTCCTTCACGAGCTAATAAAGAAGCGCGGTCAATCGATTGCAAGAATTCTTTTACGTTCAATATAACATCCGTTTTACTATCAGCTGGGATCAATCTTGAAGTATCAGGATAATTTCCGTCCAATAATCTTGAGAAAAATAGTAAATGTTTTGTTTTGAATAATACTTGATTTTCCGTGATAACAATGTCTACTAATTCATGAGAATCATCAAGGATCTTACTGAATTCACTTAAACTTTTACCTGGAATAACCACATTATACGTTGCTTCATTTCCAGTTTCAATGGTCGCTTTTCGCAAAGCTAGACGATGACTGTCAGTGGCAATGCACGTTAATTCTTTGCCATCGACCTTCCAGTTTACACCTGTCAAGATAGGTCGTGTTTCTGAGGTGGACACCGCAAAGACAGTTTGTCGAATCATGTTTTTTAATAAGTCTGTCGGTAATCTAAACATGTTGTTTTCTTCGATCTGTGGTAAATGAGGATACTCTTCTGCATCTAAACCATTTAAGTTAAATTCAGCTTTTCCTGAACGAATGATTGTTAAAAAGTGACTTTGGACGTCTAATTCTACAATGTCTTTAGGAAGCTTTTTTACGATTTCACTAAAGAAACGAGCTGGGAGAACAACGCTTCCTGGTTTTTGGATATCAACAATCTCTTTTCCTTCTTCTTCGTTTGGAATAAACGATTCAATCGAGATATCGGAATCACTTCCTGTTAAGGTAACACCTTCTTCAGTCGCTACAATTTTAATCCCCGTTAAAATTGGAATTGTTGTTCTAGAAGATACAGCTTTCATAACGTCTTGAACGCTTTGAACTAGATAGTCTTTCTGTATGATAAATTTCATAATAATTAATCCTCCTTAAAAGTAGGTTTAAAAGCTTATTATTTATTATATTTTAAGATAGTAGTAGTAATAGGGGCTGTGGAAATGTGGATAACCCCTAAAAACGTGAGAACACAGCCTATCCACATGTGGACAGACTGTGTACAATCCTAACTCACTTATACACAAAATACAAGTAAAAAAAGCCTATATTTTTAGTGATTCACTTATTTCTTTAATTTGTTTTTGTAGGTCAGTATCTGTTTGAACAAGTTTTGAGATTTTTTCATGAGCATGGATGACAGTAGTATGGTCTCGCCCGCCAAACTCTTCTCCAATTTTAGGCAGCGAAAAATCCGTTAGTTCGCGAGAAAGGTACATGGCAATTTGTCTAGGAAACGCAACTGACTTTGTACGTTTCTTTGCTTTGAAATCATCTAATTTTATATTAAATTCTTGTCCAACAATCTGTTGGATGTCTTGAATCGTAATAACCCTAGGTTTTGAACTAGGAATGATATCTTTTAATGCTTCTGCTGCTAAATCAGCGTTTATATCTTTATTAATTAGTGAAGAATAAGCTACTACACGAATAAGTGCGCCTTCTAATTCTCTAATATTTGAATCAATCTGATTGGCGATATAAAGCATAACTTCATTTGGAATAACTAAGCCGTCCGCTTTGGCTTTTTTACGCAAAATAGCAATTCGTGTTTCCAAATCTGGTGGTGTGATGTCTGTAATAAGGCCCCATTCAAAGCGAGAGCGAAGTCGATCTTCAAGTGTAGGAATTTCTTTCGGCGGTCGATCACTTGAGATGACAATCTGCTTGCTTTCTTCGTGAAGCGTATTAAACGTATGGAAAAATTCTTCTTGTGTCTGCTCTTTACCTGCTAAGAATTGAATATCATCAATCAGTAAAACATCTACATTACGGTATTTGTTGCGGAATTCTACTGCTTTATTGTCACGAATAGAGTTAATAAACTCGTTTGTGAATTTTTCAGATGATAAGTACACGACTTTCGCGGCAGGATTATGATCTAACACATAGTGGCCTATGGCGTGCATTAAGTGTGTTTTGCCTAATCCTACTCCCCCGTAAATAAAAAGCGGATTATACGCTTTAGCCGGCGCTTCTGCTACTGCTAAAGAAGCTGCATGCGCAAACCGATTTCCAGATCCGATAACAAATGTATCAAAGGTATACTTCGAATTTAGCATGCTTTGAGGAAATTCTGCTCCTTCGTCTTTATTGACTTTCTTTTTAGGAGTTTGAATATCGAATTCTTCCTCGGCCTGGTTAGGAGGAATAATAAATTTTACATCTAACTCTTCCCCCGTAAGATCATAAAGTGTTTCAGCAATTAAATTAGAATACCTAGATTCTAACCAGTCCCGTGCAAAATCATTAGGTGCAGTAATAATGAGCGTGTCTCCTTGTAAAGCATGAGCTTTTGTCGATTTGAGCCAGGTTTCAAAACTAGGTTTGCTTAATTTTTTTTCAATTTGATCTAAAGCTCTATCCCATAAATCATGAATGTTTTCCAACGAGCAATCCCTCCTTTTTCTAGCTTTTATGCGCTTTGTACAACCCTTGTACAACCTGCACAAAACCTTATGCATAAAAAATTTATATTTATACAATTGCTATTATGTGGGTAAATATATATTATAGAAGAAAGTCGACTATTCGACAGATTCCACATGGTGTGGATAACTTTATACAGTGATAGTGGAAATGATGTCCACAAGTTGTCCACAGTTTGTGGATAAAAACCAACTGTGGAAAAGTAATTAAGAGTGAAAACAAAAATATAATATCAAAGAATTCGGCATGATGCAATGAATTTTCGAAACTTATCCACAATCACTACACCTTGTGGAGAAAAGTTTTCCACAACACAAGATAGTGTGCATGAGTTGTCGATAAGAAATGGAAAAGTAGAAAAATGTCGAAAAAACTTATCCACAATGGTTTAAGAGAAGAATTTGAATAAAAAAGAGGCTTTTTATAACCTGTATTGTTGTAGTTTTGTTCAGTAAGGATGCGATCGCAGCTGGTAGAGAAAGAAAAAGAGATGAAAAGGAAAAATTTTTTCTTTAATAAATCAATGAATTTTATTGATTAGGTATAGACAATTGGGTTATAAAGATATTAGAATGAAGAAGATTGAGTAAAACAGATAATGAAACCAAGAGATTGAAAATTTTATTTTTTAAATAACATTGACATCTTCTTAGTCTTTTCATTATAATTGCAAGGACTGTCTTTTTCAGTTATTCCTCGAGGAGGTGTTTATAGATGAAAAGAACTTACCAACCAAACAAACGTAAGCACAGTAAAGTACACGGTTTCCGCGCTCGTATGAGCTCAGCGAATGGACGTAAAGTTTTAGCTCGTCGTCGTCGTAAAGGAAGAAAAGTATTATCAGCATAATAGACCACTGACGCCAGTGGTCTTTTTTCGCTTTATAAGGCTAAAATCACCTCTGTTCCTGTAGGGACTACATAAAAGCATGACCTGAAAAAGGGCAGGAGTTGTTAAAAATGAAAAAAAGATATCGTATAAAAAAGAATGATGAATTTCAAACAGTTTTTAAAAAGGGCAAGTCCGTAGCGAATCGCCAATTTGTCTTGTATGTTCTAGACAAACCGGATCAAGAACATTTCCGCGTAGGATTCTCCGTGGGCAAAAAGATTGGAAATGCCGTGACTCGTAATCGAGTTAAGCGCCTTGCTAAACAAATTATGTTTGAATTCACACCGTATTTGAAGCAAGACAAAGATTATATTGTAATTGCAAGGCAGCCTGCTGCAACAATGAGCTATGAAGAAATTAAAAGCAGCTTGCAGCATGTCTTTAAGCGTGGCAAATTACTTACACATAGACAAAACGATTAATAAACAATAGAAGAAAAGCCTTTAATAGCTGTTGTTTTTCTACCGCATCCTTATATAATGGATTTTGACGCACTTTCAGAATTGAAAGGTGAACATGTAGAAGGAGGAAAACAGGTGAAGAAGAAGTTGTTTTTAGGGATAACGCTTATCTTTCTATTAACTGTTTTAGCGGGTTGTACGGAAATTAACCAACCTATTACAGATGATAGTAAAGGTTTTTGGAATGAGTATGTTGTGTATCCGCTGTCATTAGTTATTACGTATCTGGCGGAGGTATTTAAAAGCTATGGAGTTGCGATCATCGTTGTCACAATCCTGATTCGCTTACTTATTCTACCGCTTATGATTAAACAGATGAGAAACACGAAAGCAATGCAGACGCTTCAGCCCGAAATGCAGAAGTTAAAGGAGAAGTACAGTTCAAAAGATGCCCAGACGCAGCAGCAATTGCAGAAAGAAACGATGGCATTATTCCAAACTTACGGAGTAAATCCTTTAGCTGGGTGCTTCCCAATTCTAATTCAAATGCCCATTCTTATCGGAATTTTCCACGCGATTACACGAACGTCAGAAATCGCAAACAACAGCTTTTTATGGTTTGATTTAGGTGCGCGTGATCCGCTATTTATCTTACCAGTTGTCGCAGGAATCACAACGTTTATTCAGCAAAAGATGATGATGGCCGGAAATGCAAATCAAAATCCTCAAATGGCTATGATGCTTTGGGTTATGCCGATCATGATTGTCGTTTTTGCAATCAATTTTCCAGCCGCTTTATCTCTTTATTGGGTAGTGGGAAATCTATTTATGATTATTCAAACCTACTTCATTAAAGGGCCAGACTTAAAACAAGCGAATATTGAAGGGGTTAAAAAATGAACGAAATCACAATTACGGCCCAGACGATTGAAGCTGCTGTTCAAGAAGCATTAGATGCTTTAGAAGTAGAGCGAAATCAAACAAATGTAGAAATAATTGAACCAGGCAAAAAAGGATTTTTAGGAATCTTTAAGGGAAAACCCGCAGTTGTAAAAGTTACAAAAATAGTTGACCCTGTAGAGGAAGCGGTTCATTTTATTACAAATGTTAGCCGTGAAATGGGGATTTCGATTCATACGAACGTCAAAAAAACCTCGAGAAACTGCATAATTGAGATTAGTAGCGATTCAGCGGGAATGCTGATTGGAAAACATGGACAAACCCTCAATGCGCTCCAGCTTCTCACACAACTGGTAGCTAATCGATACAGTCAGCAATTTTTAAATGTTGTATTAAACCCAGAAGGCTACCGAGAAAAACGAAAAGAAATGGTCGAAAAACTGGCATTAAAAATAGCGAATCAGGCGATTAAAACGAATCGATCTGTTCAACTAGAACCAATGCCTTCGCATGAAAGAAAAATGATTCACCAAGTGTTAGCTAAAAATTCTTTAGTTGAGACACACTCTATCGGAAAAGAACCGAAAAGAAGTATTTTGGTTCAGCCCGTCGGAAAAAAGCACTAGCAAAATGCGCTAGTGCTTTTTTATGTTTACTTTTATCAAGCTAGCGTTCAAAAAAACAAGTTACATACGTTGTTATTCACATGTGGATAAGTTAAAATAGTACATACTGCCTGTTTTTCTTGCTGTGCATAACAGAAGAACGTTAGAGATGTTCCAAATCGGTGAATTGTGGTATTCTATTTATTTGGTTCATACAAATTACGTGCCTTAAAATAGATGTTTTTGTTCGTGTAAAATTGTTAACGATGATAGTATATAACATCGTTTAAAATAAAAGGTTTATAAAATGAAATGAGGTGAAGTTGGTGCTAGATTTTGATACAATTGCGGCCATTTCTACACCAATGGGAGAAGGAGCTATTGCCATCGTCCGCCTGAGTGGTGAAGAAGCCATTACGATTGCAGATCGTATCTTTAAAAGCGTTTCGAACAAACGATTAACAGACGTAGCTTCTCATACTATTCACTACGGCCATATCGTAGATCCCAAGACAGAGCAAGTCGTCGAAGAAGTGATGCTTTCCATTATGAAAGGTCCCAAGACATTTACTAGAGAAGACATTATTGAAATTAACTGTCACGGAGGAATTGTATCCGTTAATCGTGTGCTGCAGTTAGTTATTGCAAATGGTGCCCGTTTAGCTGAGCCGGGTGAGTTTACAAAACGAGCATTTTTAAATGGTCGAGTAGACTTGTCACAAGCAGAAGCTGTAATGGATTTAATTCGTGCCAAAACAGATAAAGCGATGAATATGGCGATTGGCCAAATGGAAGGGCGTTTGTCCAAGCTAGTACGTCATTTACGGCAGGAAATTCTCGAAACACTTGCCCATGTAGAAGTAAACATTGACTACCCAGAATATGACGATGTAGAGGAAATGACTCACCAAGTATTGATCGAAAAAGCTTCAAATGTACGCCAAGAAATTGATAAGCTTCTTCAAACCTCTCATCAAGGAAAAATTTTAAGAGAAGGATTGGCTACGGTTATTATTGGACGTCCTAATGTAGGGAAATCTTCTCTTCTAAATAGTTTAGTGCAAGATGCAAAGGCCATTGTCACAGACATTCCTGGAACGACGCGAGATGTAATCGAAGAGTACGTCAATGTGCGAGGAGTTCCTCTGCGATTAGTTGATACAGCTGGAATTCGTGAAACAGAAGATATTGTAGAACGAATTGGTGTGGAACGCTCCCGTCAGTATTTGAAAGAAGCAGATTTAATTTTGCTTGTGTTGAATTTTAATGAAGAACTAACGGACGAAGATAAAAAGCTATTTGAAGCTGTAAAAGGCATGGACGTTATCGTGATTGTGAATAAAACAGATCTTGAGCAAAAAATTAATCTAGAGGAAGTGCAGCAATTTGCTGGTGATCATCCAGTAGTGACGACTTCGCTCCTTCAAGAACAAGGAGTAGATCAGCTTGAAGAAGCAATCGCAGCTCTTTTCTTTGGAGGAACAATTGAATCTCAAGATTTAACATATTTATCTAATACGAGACATATTGCGCTTTTAACGCAAGCAAGAGGAGCTATCGATGAGGCCATCACAGGCATTGAAAGTGGTGTTCCAATCGATATCGTCCAAATTGATTTAACAAGAACGTGGGAACTATTAGGTGAAATTATTGGTGATGCTGTTCACGAAAGCTTAATTGATCAGTTGTTCTCTCAATTCTGTTTAGGAAAATAGATTATTAAAGGAGGCTACTATTATGCAATATGAAGGTGGACAATATGATGTTATTGTCATTGGAGCAGGTCATGCAGGTTGTGAAGCCGCACTTGCTTCTGCGCGTATGGGTGCTAAAACGTTAACGTTGACCATCAACTTAGACATGGTGGCATTTATGCCCTGCAACCCTTCTGTAGGCGGTCCTGCAAAAGGTATTGTCGTACGTGAAATTGATGCTCTTGGCGGAGAAATGGGTAAAAATATCGATAAAACTCATATTCAAATGAGAATGTTAAACACAGGAAAAGGTCCAGCTGTTCGAGCACTTAGAGCTCAAGCGGATAAATTTGCTTATCAGCATGAAATGAAAAAAACGTTAGAAAATGAAGAAAATCTAACGCTTATGCAAGGTATGGTAGAACAATTAATCGTAGAAGACGGTGTATGTACGGGCGTTGTCACTCAAACGGGAGCTGTGTATAAAGCTAAAACAGTTGTTATTACGACAGGGACATTCTTACGCGGGGAAATTATTTTAGGTGAACTAAAATATTCAAGCGGTCCTAATAATCAACAACCGGCTATTAAGCTTTCTGAACACTTAGAGGAGTTAGGGCTGGACATGGTCCGTTTTAAAACAGGAACTCCACCTCGTGTTAATAGCTCAACTATTGATTACAGCAAAACGGAGATTCAGCCTGGGGATGATGTGCCTCGTGCTTTCTCATACGAAACAACACAGTACATTACAGATCAACTGCCTTGCTGGTTAACATATACAAGTGAACAAACTCATCAAATTATTGATGACAACCTTCACTTATCTCCTATGTATTCTGGGATGATCAAAGGTACTGGACCACGCTACTGTCCATCTATTGAAGATAAGGTTGTGCGCTTTAATGATAAACCGCGCCACCAAATTTTCTTAGAGCCAGAAGGACGAAATACGCAAGAAGTATATGTTCAAGGACTATCAACAAGCCTTCCTGAGCACGTACAGCGTCAAATGCTTGCGACAATTCCTGGTCTTGAAAAAGTCCAAATGATGCGTGCGGGCTATGCTATTGAATATGATGCAATTGTTCCGACTCAGTTATGGCCAACGCTTGAAACGAAGAAAATTAAAAATCTTTATACGGCTGGACAAATTAACGGAACATCTGGTTATGAAGAAGCTGCAGGCCAAGGTCTTCTTGCTGGAATTAACGCGGGAAGAAGAGCGCTGGAACAAGAAGAAGTCATCTTAGGACGTTCTGATGCTTACATTGGTGTATTGGTGGATGATTTAGTAACAAAAGGAACAAATGAACCGTACCGTCTGCTAACGTCTCGTGCAGAATATCGTTTATTGCTTCGTCATGATAACGCTGATTTACGCCTTACTGAAATTGGTCGTGAACTAGGATTAATCAGCGATGAGCGCTATGCTAAATTTGAACAGAAGAAAGCGGAAATCGAGCAAGAGAAGAAACGTCTTTTCTCCTTTATTATTAAGCCGAATGAAGCTGTTCAACAACTGATTAAAGAAGCTGGCGGCAGCGAATTAAAAGATGGCATTCGTGCGACAGATTTACTTCGCCGTCCTGAAATGACATATACTCATATTCATCAATTAGCACCAGCTGATGAGACGGTAGATCCTGAAGTAGCTGAACAAGTAGAAATTCAGGTGAAATACGAAGGATATATTCAGAAATCACTTCAGCAAGTTGAACGCTTGAAGAAGTTAGAAAACAAAAAGATTCCTGATTATATCGATTATGATGCAATTAACGGTTTAGCTACAGAAGCACGTCAAAAATTAAACCAAGTGCGTCCACTAACGGTAGCGCAAGCATCACGTATTTCTGGAGTCAACCCAGCTGATATTTCAATCTTGCTTGTTTATATTGAACAAGGGCGCATCGCTAAAGTATCAAATGATTAAAACTCTTAGGCGCGAAGAAAGGGAAACTCAATGAATATTCAACAGTTTCAACAGCTATTAGAGGAAAAGGGAATTTCTCTTTCTTCTAAACAGCTGAATCAATTTGAAAAGTATTATCAAGTTTTAGTGGAATGGAACGAAAAAATGAATTTAACTGCTATCACTGATCACGGTGAAGTGTATGAAAAGCATTTTTACGATTCTATTTCAGCTGCTTTTTTTCAAGACTTTACAGAAATTGAATCCATGTGTGATGTAGGTGCAGGAGCAGGATTTCCAAGTATTCCGATCAAAATTTGCTTCCCGCATTTGCATGTAACAATCGTTGATTCGTTACAAAAGCGTATTACGTTTTTAACGCATCTTGTAAATGAGCTTGAACTAGACAATGTCACACTATGTCATGATCGAGCTGAAACATTTGGTAAAAAAGAAACGATTCGCGAGTCATTCGATCTTGTAACGGCAAGAGCCGTGGCGCGTATCTCGGTTCTTAATGAATTTTGCTTACCGCTTGTTAAAGAACGAGGACGCTTTTTAGCAATGAAAGGTGCTTCTGCCCCTGAGGAATTAAAAAATGGAGAAAAATCATTCCAAGTATTAGGTGGAAAAGTGAAGTCGATTGAACATTTCCAATTGCCTTTGGAGCAAAGTGAACGTTACATTATTTTAATAGACAAAATCAAGAAAACGCCTAAAAAATATCCTAGAAAACCTGGTACCCCAGTTAAGCTTCCACTAGAGTAGGTATTAAATAGATAGAGAAGAGAATGTTTCATATGAAACATTTTCTTCTCTATATTTTCTGTTTAGAAAGCAGGATATGATTAAAAAACATCGAATTAGTTTAAGGCGGGATTTTCCTGAAGGTGGTGTGGGACTATGAAATCTGCTTTTTCACGTTTTTTTAATTTAAAAGAAAAAGATGAGGATATTCATGTAGAGATTGAAACTGTCCAAGATGAAAATGTCGAAAAAGTTTTAAGAGATGAAGTAAAACAAATTAGGGTTTCAAGTATTATTCCGAATCGTTATCAGCCGCGTACTGTGTTTAATGAAGCAAAAATTGAAGAGCTAGCTCTTACTATTCATACACACGGTATTATTCAACCTATTGTGGTTCGACCGACTGAGGGCGAAGAATACGAATTAATTGCTGGAGAACGCCGGTGGAGAGCTGTACAAAGCTTAGGATGGGATACGGTTCCTGCAATTGTGAAACATTTTAACGATACAGAAACGGCCTCTGTGGCTTTAATAGAAAACTTACAACGTGAAGAGCTAACGGCTGTCGAAGAAGCACTAGCCTACGCAAAGTTAATTGAGTTACATAATCTTACCCAAGAGGCATTAGCTCAACGTTTAGGAAAAGGCCAATCCACAATTGCAAACAAGCTTCGTTTGTTAAAGCTTCCTGTTGAAATACAAGAAGCAATCAAACAAAAATTGATTACAGAGCGACATGCAAGAGCGCTCATTCCCCTCAAAAATCAAGAAAAACAACTTCAAGTATTAGCTGAGATTATTGAAAAACAATTAAATGTAAAACAAACGGAAGATCGAGTAGTTAAATTGTTAGAAACGCAGGTTAAAAAGCCAAAAGCTAAAAGAAAAGCGTTTAGTAAAGATACGCGTATTGCAATGAATACAATTCGTCAATCCTTGACAATGGTTAGTGACAGCGGTATTTCATTAAACACGGAAGAAGAAGAGTTTGATGAATATTTTCAGTTTACTATTAAGATTCCGAAAAAATAAAGAAATAGCCCTCATCTTTTTTTGATGAGGCTTTTTTATCAAAGTTTTTCGTCAGAAAATTCAATGAACAATTAAACTGTCTGGACAAATGGGATGGAAATGAAAGTAGGTGACAACATGGGGAAAATTGTGGCAGTTGCGAATCAAAAAGGCGGAGTTGGAAAAACAACAACCGCTGTTAATTTAGGAGCTTGTTTAGCTGAACAAGGAAAAAAGGTTCTACTTGTAGACGGAGATCCACAGGGTAACGCTACGAGTGGAGTTGGCATAGATAAAGCAGATGTAGATGAATGTATTTACAATGTAGTAGTGGAAGATATGGAAGCCAAAAACGTTGTGCGTTCAACAGCCGTCGAAAATTTATCAATCATTCCCGCGACCATTCAATTAGCTGGTGCAGAAATTGAATTAGTGTCGACTATTTCACGTGAAGTTCGACTTAAGAGAGCTTTAGAAACGGTGAAAGATCACTTTGATTATGTTATTATTGATTGTCCCCCTTCTCTTGGTTTACTGACATTAAATGCTTTAACGGCAGCTGATTCTGTTTTAATACCTGTACAGTGTGAATATTATGCGCTTGAAGGATTAAGTCAACTGCTAAATACCGTTAGATTAGTCCAAAAACATTTGAATAATCAACTGCGTATCGAAGGTGTATTGTTGACTATGCTTGACGCACGCACAAATTTAGGACTGCAGGTAACAGCAGAAGTGAAGAAGTACTTTCAGGATCGCGTTTATCAAACGATTATTCCTCGAAATGTTCGTTTGAGCGAAGCACCTAGTCATGGTGAACCAATTATCTTATATGATGCAAGATCTAGAGGGGCCGCAGTTTATACGGAACTTGCAAAGGAAGTGATTTATAATGGCGAAAGGATTAGGGAAAGGAATTAATGCCTTATTTTCAGGCTTAGATGCACAGGCTGATGATTCAATTCAGGAAGTTGCTATTCACGAACTCAGACCCAACCCCTATCAACCACGTAAAACGTTTAATAAAGAAGCAATTAATGAGTTAAAGCAATCCATTTTACATCATGGCATCTTACAGCCTATTGTAGCTCGCAAAAGCATTAAAGGCTATGAAATCTTAGCGGGTGAAAGACGATTTAGAGCTGCTAAAGAAGCCGACCTTGCTACTGTTCCTGTCATTATAAAAGACTTTTCAGAAAAGCAAATGATGGAACTAGCTTTGTTGGAGAATTTACAGCGTGAAGATTTGACGCCAATTGAAGAAGCAACCGCTTATCAATTGCTTATGGATAAGCTCGATATGACACAGGAGCAACTTGCTACACGACTGGGAAAAAGCCGACCTCATATTGCTAACTATGTTCGCCTCTTGCAGTTGCCTGAGGAAATTCAAACCCTCATTTCTACTAATGAATTGTCTATGGGCCACGGGCGTACGCTAGTCGGTTTGAAAAATAAAGCTCTTCTACCTAAAGTCGTTGAAAAAATACGCAAGGAACAATTGAATGTTAGACAGCTAGAGGCTTATATTGCCCACTTAAATAAAGCCGTTCCACGTGAAACATCAAAAACTAAAAAAGATAAAGATTTATTTATAAAACAAAGTGAAACACAGCTTCGTGAGCGTTTTGGTACCTCTGTTCACATTACACAAAGCAAGAAAAAAGGAAAAATTGAAATCGAATTTTTCTCTAAAGAAGATTTAAACCGTCTTCTTGAATTATTTAACGATCTTTCTCAGACTAACAAATCTTCTGTATAAAAAAGGTTGTCCTAGTTTTAGGACAACCTTTTTTATTGTTTATAATGTCTTACAGGTTGGTAAACCGAAGAATTATTAAACTCTTTCTCTCGTTCGTTGTGCGCAGTCTCAATACTTTTCGCAATTAAATCGGCAATGCACATAACGAGGTGAAGCCTCGTATTTTGCAAGACGAAAAACTCCATAAATCCGCTCACGTTGACAACCCCTGTTATATGAATATCCCCGACTGGCGGCAATTCTTTATTAACTCCTGCTCCTGGTTTAACGGGTCCTATTCCAAGTGATGCAGAGCCTACGCTTTTCATACGACCTAAACAAGCATCAATTCCAATAATAAAAGGATTCGGGAAAAGCTTTTGAATATGTTTTAACGTTTCTTTCAAATTAACAGCATGAACAGGCTCTTCTAACGTTCCAAAAATGTGAAAAGATGAAACTTTTTTTTCATTCAGTTTCGTTCCGACTAATGGACCCAATGAGTCCCCAGTTGAACGGTCCGTTCCAATACATACAAAAACAATTGGTCTGTCTTTCTGTGCTGGAAGTAAAGATAGTAACTGTGTACTCAGCTTCTTTGTAGCAGATTCTTCATCATGAAATACGCGGGTTGAATGTTGTGTCTTCTCAAAGAAGGGAGATTTTAAATTCATAGGGTCCACTCCTTATACATAATAGTAACAGTATACGAAGATTTTGAAGATTCTATACATATATTTCATGGATTGGGGGAAAATCGATGTGGAGAGCAGGATGTAAATGGATATTCTTAATTATGGGAACCATGATAGGCGCTGGGTATGCTTCAGGGAGAGAGCTATGGCAGTTTTTTGGCGAAGAAAGCGGACTTGCTATTTTTCTATTTTCTATTATTTTTGCGATTTCTTGCAATGTGATTATGCAAATCAGCTATCGCTACCGAACCAATCAATTTTACCCAGTGCTAATTGAATTAATAGGAAAGAGATGGGCTGCAGCCTATGATGTTTTAATCGTTTTTTATTTGTTTACGACGACGGTGATTATGATCGCGGGCGGCGGGGCGACATTGGAAATGTGGCATGTTCCTTATTGGTGGGGAATTGGCGCTCTTAGTGCGTTTATCGTCTTTGTTTTTTCAAGAGGATTAAATGGGCTTCTTTCTATCAATTCTTTCGTTATGCCAATCTTAATGATTGGACTAGCTGGTGTCCTTCTTACATTTGTTTTACGTCATCCTGGAGTAACTGATTGGCATCTTCAGCATAATTGGCCTGCTGCGTTTACCTTTACGGCTTTAAATATTCTTCCTCTTGTCGCGGTATTATCTACAATTGGAAAGGAAATTAAAAGCAAAAAAGAGATTTATATTGCAAGTGTTGGCAGTGGCTTTTTATTAGGGGGGCTCTCCTTTATTTATAATGAATCGCTTATTCAAGTTTCAGGCCTTCTTTCTTCCTATGAAATTCCATTATTCGCTATTCTTAAAGACTTTCCTTATACGATGCTGTTTTTAATGAGCATTGTTTTGCTCATTGCAATTTATACAACAGCCGTATCGGGAATCTTAGGACTGACCGCGCGTTTTCATACTGAAAAGGTGCAATCTCTTTGGAAACTGGCAGCCTGCTGGCTACTTTTAATGATTCCCTTTACAAAGTTAGGTTTTTCTACTTTGATTGCCGTTTTGTATCCAATGTATGGAATCGTCAATTTATTTTTAGTAACAGCCGTTCTATTATATCCATTTCGAAATCGCTACAAAAGTTCGTAGAAACTTGCTACAATAGATTAAAACTTTCTCGTATGTAGAGTATGTTACGATAGGAGCTACATGTAGTATGAATTCGTTGACGTCAGTTTTTAAGAACGTATTTGAGCCGTTTTTTCAAGAAGAAACGTGGGCACACATTGGAGAAGGCTTCATAAAAATTCTGTTGATTCTGCTTATTTCCATGTTTTTAATTCGAATTGGAAAGCAAGCGTTAAATAAATTTGTAGAGGTTCGCACAAATAGCCCTCTGCGTATTTCTGAGCGACGAGAAGCTACCATGGTCCGTTTGCTTCAGAATGTTTTTTCTTATGTTATTTATTTCGTTGCCGGAGTTATGATTTTAGAAACATTATCGGTAGATGTTCGAGGATTGCTAGCGGGGGCTGGAATCGTAGGGCTCGCGGTAGGGTTTGGTGCTCAAAACTTAGTGAAAGACATCATCACGGGATTTTTTATTATCTTTGAAGATCAGTTCTCCGTTGGCGATTATGTTCGAGTAGGAACATTTGAGGGAACTGTAGAAGAAATTGGGTTGCGAACAACAAAGATTAAGAGTTGGACAGGTGAAATTAATATTTTGCCCAATGGCAGTATTGTGGAGGTCACTAATTTTTCGTTACATAACAGCGTAGCTTTTGTTGATGTAAGCATTTCTTATGAAGAAAACATACAAAAAGCAGAACAAGTGATTTTAGAGCTCTTAGAAGAATTGCCAAGCCGCTATGAAGATATGGTTAAAACGCCTGAATTGCTGGGGGTTCAAAATATCCATGCAACTGAAGTCACAATGAGGATTACAAGCGAAGTAAAACCAATGAGGCATTTCCATATTTCTCGTATGATTCGTAAAGAGGTGCGTACAAGGCTAAATGAACATGGCATTGAAGTTCCATTTCCTCGTATGGTTATGTATAATCGTACAGAAGAAGCACAGCATTCGTCGACGTTGAAAGGGAAATAAGGGGGAGAGAGCTGATGACGGAAAAAGAATTTGGTTTAAATGACGTTGTGGAAATGAAAAAACCTCATCCTTGCGGTACAAATGAATGGAAAATCATTCGAATGGGAATGGATATCCGCATTAAATGTGAAGGCTGCGGCCACAGCGTAATGATTCCACGACGTGATTTTGCACGTAAAATGAAAAAAATTCTTGTAAAGCATGAGGAATAACCTCATGCATTTTCTATGTTTATGCCTTATACTGTAAGGTGGGACAAAATGAAGTATCTTAACATGATGCGACTAAAGGTTCTTTATTAAACTTGTATTTCAAAAGTTGACTCACTATAATTGTGACAGGTTAACTTGTTTCGGATATATAAAGAGGAGTGAATAAATATATGGCTTTAACAGCTGGAATTGTTGGTCTTCCGAACGTTGGAAAATCAACATTATTTAATGCAATTACACAAGCGGGCGCAGAATCTGCGAACTATCCTTTCTGTACGATTGATCCTAACGTGGGTATTGTAGAAGTACCTGATCATCGTCTTCAAAAACTTACAGAGCTTGTAAAACCTAAAAAAACAATTCCAACAGCATTTGAATTCACAGATATCGCTGGAATCGTAAAAGGTGCTAGTAAAGGTGAAGGTCTTGGAAACAAATTCTTATCTCATATTCGAGAAGTAGATGCAATTTGTCACGTTGTACGTTGTTTTGAAGATGAAAACATCACGCACGTTTCAGGAAAAGTAGACCCTATTTCAGATATTGAAACAATTAATTTAGAATTAATTTTAGCGGATTTAGAAACGGTAGAGAAGCGTATCGGCCGTGTTCAAAAAATGGCTAAACAAAAAGATAAAGAAGCAATGTATGAATACGAAATTCTAGAGAAACTAAAGAATGCATTTGAAAGTGATCAGCCAGCTCGTGCTGTATCATTTACAGAAGAACAAATGAAGTTAGTAAAACAATTTCACTTGCTAACGATCAAACCTATTCTTTATGTAGCAAACGTTTCTGAAGACGAAGTAGCCGATGCATCTGCTAACGAATATGTAGCAAAAGTGCGTGAGTATGCGGCAAGTGAAGGCGCAGAAGTAATTGTTGTTTGCGCACGCATTGAATCTGAAATTGCTGAACTTGAAGGAGAAGAAAAAGCAATGTTCCTTGAAGAACTAGGCATTGAACAGTCAGGTCTAGATCAGCTTGTACGTGCAGCGTACGATTTACTTGGATTAGCCACGTACTTTACAGCTGGTGAGCAAGAAGTACGGGCGTGGACGTTTACACAAGGTATGAAAGCTCCTGAGTGTGCAGGTATTATTCATACAGATTTTGAACGCGGATTTATTCGTGCAGAAACGGTATCATATGAAGACTTATTAGCTGCCAAAACAATGGGAGCAGCTCGTGAAGCCGGAAAAGTACGTTTAGAAGGAAAAGAATACATCGTAAAAGACGGAGACGTTATGCATTTCCGCTTTAACGTATAAGATTAAAAGCCGAAAGAAAATATTTTCTTTTGGCTTTTGTCGTGTGTGAAAATATTAGCGTATATTTACGAAACAGGCGGCAATGCGTATTGCTTTGCCTATGGTAGTGTGCTATAATTTTAATTCGTGAGTAATATTTTATTGCTCCTTGCCCGTTTCGGGCCGTTAGACCAAAAGGAGGTGACAGTGATGAGAAAGTATGAAGTAATGTACATCATCCGTCCAAGCATTGATGACGAAGCAAAGAAAGCATTAGTTGAGCGCTTCAACGGCGTATTAACTGATAATGGTGCTGAAATCGCAAATGTTAAAGAATGGGGTAAACGTCGTTTAGCATACGAAATCAATGATTTCCGTGACGGTTACTACATGATTCTTGACGTGGCGGCTACTTCAGAAGCAGTTTCTGAATTTGATCGTCTTGCGAAAATCAACGAAGACATTATCCGTCATATCGTTGTTAAACAAGAAGCATAATTAAACGTTTAAATAAATTGGGTTTTATTTCCTTAAGGAGTGGTTCTGATGATGAATCGCGTAATTCTCGTAGGACGCTTAACCAAAGATCCTGAATTACGTTATACCCCGAGTGGAGCAGCGGTTGCAACATTCACTTTAGCGGTAAACCGCACATTTACAAATCAGCAAGGTGAACGTGAAGCTGACTTCATCAACTGTGTTGTATGGCGTCGTCAGGCTGAAAATGCAGCCAATTTCCTTAAAAAAGGAAGTTTAGCTGGTGTTGATGGTCGACTACAATCTCGCAGTTACGAAGGACAAGACGGTCGTCGTGTATACGTAACGGAAGTTGTAGCGGAAAGTGTGCAATTTTTAGAGCCGAAAAGTGGCGGTGGGGATACGCAACGCAGTAACTTTGCTAACACTGGAGGATCTGGACAAGGCTCTCCATTTGGAGATAATCAGAACCGTAACTCAGGTAATCAAGGTTATACTCGCGTTGATGATGATCCATTTGCAAATAATGGCGAGACAATTGACATTTCTGATGACGATTTACCGTTTTAATTCGCAGTAGATTATCCGGAGTATAAAATTTTATAGAAACTTTTAAGCGGAAGGAGGCGTATCAAAATGGCAGGTGGACGTAAAGGTGGACGCAACAGACGTCGTAAGGTTTGTTTCTTCACAGCAAACGGCATCACTCACATCGATTACAAAGATGTAGATATGCTTAAAAAATTCGTTTCAGAGCGTGGTAAAATTTTACCTCGTCGTGTAACTGGAACAAGCGCTAAATACCAACGTAAATTAACGATCGCTATCAAACGCGCTCGTCAAATGGCATTATTACCATATGTTTCTGGTGAATAATGAACGGTATAAAAAGAGGCAGTAAGGGAATCCTTACTGCCTCTTTTTACATTACATAGGTACTCTTTTGCCAAATAGTTGCTTCTTACTAACTGAATCGATAAAATAAATAATAGTCTATATCAACGAGGTGAAGTTGTGAAAGGAATTCGATATATTACAGAAGGAGCAGCTCTTTTAGCCCTGTTTGTGGCGCTGTTGCTTTTTTCACTATACATACCTGTTGTGGGAACCATTTTTCAACTAGCGCTAGCTGTTCCATTTATTGTGTATACCGTTCGTCATGGGTGGAAAAAGGCAATATTATTTTTAGTAGTAGGGTTGTTATTGACTTTGTTATTTGGAAATGTGTTGACTCTTCCTTTTACATTTGTATTTGGTATTGGTGGATTAGCAATAGGAATGCTTTACCGACAAAAACAAAAAAGGTATACCATTTTACTAGGCGGCACGGTTGCATTTAGTTTAGGTTTACTTTTATTGTTCGTAGGAGCAAATGTCATTTTTAATGTTAATTTAATGGAGCAAATAAATAATGCTTTAGATCAATCGATTAATCAAAGTATTGAAATGATGAAAAGTTTAGGACAAGACGTTAAGGAATCTCAAATTGACCAAATGAGAGATGCATTTGATATGTTTAAAAATCTGTTGCCTCTATTAATTGTTATAGGTGGAGTTATTCTGGCCTTTTTCTCTCAGCTTATTGCTACGCCTATTCTTAAAAGAACAGGTTATGAGGTGCAAGCATTCCCGCCTTTTCGTGAATTCAAACTTCCTAAAAGTATTCTATGGTATTATTTGATTGCATTAATCTTATCCTTCCCATCTTTTAATATTGAACAAGGTACATTTATGTACGTAGCTATTATCAACATCGTGATGGGACTGCAAATGTTAGTAGTGTTACAAGGGATCTCTTTTATTTTCTATTTCTCACATCAAAAAGGGTATGCCAAAGCAATTCCAATTGTTGTAACAATTTTAGCATTAATTATTCCAATTATCCTTCAAATTGTGCGCATCTTAGGTATAATTGATTTAGGATTTAATTTAAGAAAACAATTAGACACAAAAAAGTAGATATTGTGGAACTTAAAAAAGTAGGAGCTGAAATGGATGCCTGTCTTTACAAAAAAGAACGTCATTCGCTATCCATTTTACTCATTGTATAGTATAGCCCTGATTTTAGTAGGTATCGTGACCTATCATAATTGGATCATAGGAATGATAGGCTTCATATTACTATTGGCCTGTCTTTTTCTATACATGAGAATGGAGCGAATGCTGTCCGATGAGTTTGAAACCTATATTTCAATGCTGTCTCATCGGCTGAAAAAAGTAGGCGAAGAGGCATTAATGGAAATGCCTATTGGGATTATGCTGTTTAATGATGAATATCAAATTGAATGGACAAATCCTTTTCTAGCATCTTGTCTGGGTGAAGACACACTAGTGGGAAGATCATTATACGATGTAGCCGAAAGCATTATTCCACTGATCAAACAAGAAGTGGAAACAGAAGCTGTCACATTGCATGATCGGAAATTCAAAGTGGTGATTAAACGAGACGAGCGCTTACTGTACTTCTTTGATATTACAGAGCAAATAGAAATCGAAAAATTGTATGAAGAAGAACGAACAAGTTTAGGAATTATCTTCTTAGATAATTATGATGAACTAACGCAAGGAATGGATGATCAAGTTAAAAGTAACTTGAATAGCCAAGTAACCTCAATATTAAATAATTGGGCTCAAGAATACGGTATTTTTATTAAACGTACGTCTTCTGAAAAGTTTATTGCGATTATGAATGAACAAATCTTAATTCATTTAGAGCGAAGTAAATTTTCTATCTTAGACCAAGTTCGAGAAGAGACGTCTAAACAAAATATACCGCTTACATTGAGTATCGGTATTGGGGCTGGTGCGGCTGATTTACCCGAACTGGGTGCTTTGGCTCAATCTAGCTTGGATTTGGCCTTAGGTCGTGGTGGAGATCAAGTAGCGATTAAACAGCCGAATGGAAAAGTGAAATTCTTTGGAGGTAAGACAAACCCAATGGAAAAACGGACGCGCGTGCGTGCAAGAGTTATTTCTCACGCGTTAAAAGAGCTCATTACAGAGAGTGGAAAAGTGATTATCATGGGTCATAAGTATCCGGATATGGATGCTGTAGGAGCTGCTATTGGGATACTAAAAGTAGCCCAAGTAAATCAGAAAGACGGTTTTATTGTATTAGATCCTGATCATATCGACACAGGTGTTCAGCGAATGCTGGAAGAGATTAAAAAGAAAGAAGGCCTGTGGGAACGATTTATTACGCCTGAAGAAGCCTTAAATCTTGTGAGTGATGATACTCTTTTAGTAGTAGTAGATACGCATAAGCCGTCCCTGGTTATTGAAGAAAGGTTATTAAATCGTATTGAAAATGTCGTGGTCATTGATCATCATAGACGAGGAGAAGACTTTATCGAAGATCCTCTTCTTGTCTATATGGAGCCATATGCTTCCTCGACAGCAGAACTCGTTACTGAGCTTCTTGAATACCAGCCAAAACGATTTAAAATTGATATGCTAGAAGCAACAGCACTTTTAGCCGGTATTATTGTCGATACAAAAAGCTTTACATTACGCACGGGATCTCGTACGTTTGATGCAGCGTCCTTTTTACGTTCTCAAGGCGCAGATACGGTTCTTGTTCAAAAGTTTTTAAAAGAAGATATCACGCAATATGTACAGCGAGCACGCTTTATTGAACATGCAGAGATTTATACAGCAGGTATTGCCATTTCACGAGCTGAACCAAACAAAATGTATGATCAAGTGTTAATTGCGCAAGCTGCAGATACGCTGCTTTCAATCAGCGGAGTGGTTGCTTCGTTTGTTATTTCTAAGCGACGGGATAATCTAATTGGCATTAGTGCTAGATCGCTGGGAGATATCAATGTACAAGTTATTATGGAAAGTCTCCAAGGCGGAGGCCACTTAACGAATGCTGCTACTCAGCTTCAAGACATTAGTTTGGATGAAGCTGAAGAACGGCTTAAACAAGCAATTGATGAGTACTTAGATGGAGGTAAAAAATCATGAAAGTAATTTTCTTAAAAGATGTAAAAGGAAAAGGCAAAAAAGGTGAAGTGAAAAATGTTTCAGACGGTTATGCACATAACTTCTTATTAAAAAATGGTTATGCTGTTGAAGCTACAGGCGGTAATGTGAAAGTATTAGAAGCACAAAAAAATAGAGAGCAAAAAGATGCAGCTGCAGAACTTCAAGCAAACAAAGAGTTAAAAGCAACTCTTGAAGAACTAACAGTTGAATTAACAGCAAAATCTGGTGAAGGTGGCCGTTTATTCGGTTCTATCACAAGCAAACAAATTGCTGAAGAATTAAAGAAAAAGCACAAAATTAAAGTAGATAAGCGTAAAATTGAATTAAATGATGCAATTCGCGCATTAGGCTACACAAATGTACCGGTTAAATTACACCCGGAAGTAACGGCTACGGTAAAGGTACACGTGACTGAACAAAAATAAACGTAAGATTGAGAAATAAGTAAATAATATAAAGGGTTGGCGCGGACTTGTATTTGTTCGCGCCAACATTTATGATGAAAGAAAATACTGAAAGAATATAAGAGGGGCATAGAAATATGAGTGATCTTTTTGCTGATCGTCTTCCGCCTCAGAATATTGAAGCAGAGCAAGCGCTATTAGGGGCCATTTTCTTAGAGCCTTCTTCTTTAACCTTAGCATCTGAACTGCTAATACCTGAAGATTTTTACCGGGCATCGCACCAGAAAATCTTTACATGTATGCTGAAACTTTCTGACCAAGGTGAACCGGTTGATTTGGTAACGGTAACGTCTGAATTAGCTGACCAAAAAATCCTAGAAGAAGTTGGCGGCGTATCGTATTTAAGTGATTTAGCTAACTCTGTTCCAACGGCTGCAAACGTAGAGTATTACGGTAAAATCGTAGAAGAAAAGTCGATTTTACGCCGTTTAATTCGTACTGCAACGCATATTGCTTCAGAAGGATATGCAAGGGAAGACGAAGTGGAAGTTTTATTAAATGAAGCGGAAAAAAACATTTTAGAAGTAGCACAGCGTAAAAACAGCGGTGTGTTTCAAAATATCAAAGATGTACTTGTACAAACGTACGATGATATCGAAGTTCTTCACAATCGAAAAGGTGACATTACAGGTATCCCAACCGGGTTTAGTGATTTAGATAGAATGACAGCAGGGTTCCAGCGAAATGATTTAATCATTGTAGCGGCTCGACCATCTGTAGGTAAAACGGCTTTTGCCTTAAATATTGCGCAAAACGTTGCAACGAAAACGGATGAGAACGTAGCCATCTTCAGTTTAGAGATGGGTGCTCAGCAGCTTGTTATGAGGATGCTGTGTGCGGAAGGAAATATTGATGCACAAAGGCTGCGTACAGGTTCGCTTACAGCTGATGACTGGGGAAAGCTCACTATGGCAATGGGATCTTTGTCCAATGCAGGGATTTATATTGATGATACACCGGGTATTCGTGTAGGTGAAATTCGTTCTAAGTGTCGTCGCTTGAAACAAGAAGGCGGGCTTGGGATGATTTTAATTGACTACTTACAGCTCATTCAAGGAAATGGACGAAGCGGAGAAAACCGACAGCAGGAAGTATCTGAAATTTCTCGTGCGTTAAAAGCTTTAGCTCGTGAATTAGAAGTTCCTGTTATCGCCTTATCACAGCTTTCCCGTGGAGTAGAGCAAAGACAAGATAAGCGACCAATGATGTCTGATATCCGTGAATCCGGAAGTATTGAGCAGGATGCCGATATCGTAGCTTTCTTATATCGTGAAGACTATTATGAAAAAGATACAGAAAATCAAAATATTATCGAGATTATTATAGCCAAGCAGCGTAACGGTCCAGTTGGAACCGTACAGCTTGCCTTTGTAAAAGAGTACAATAAATTCGTTAATCTCGAGCGGCGCTTTGATGACGCAGGAGTGCCGCCTGGTGCATAAAACCTCTCAATATGAGAGGTTTTATTTTATTGTTATCGCATTCGTTCCGCAAAATACGATATATTTGTAATAACTTTTGTTAAATCGTTCGGATTTAATTGACTTTAGCGTGATAAATTGATACACTTATCCATGGTTAAATTATGTCGTAGTGAGCTGTTGCTTACTAAGCGGAGGTGCTTAAGATATGTCTTCAGTCGTTGTAGTAGGAACACAATGGGGAGATGAAGGAAAAGGGAAGATTACAGACTTCCTATCAGAAAATGCAGAAGTGATTGCACGTTACCAAGGTGGGAACAATGCAGGTCATACAATTAAGTTTAATGGTGAAACTTATAAGTTACATTTAATTCCTTCAGGTATTTTTTATAATGACAAAACATGTGTAATTGGAAACGGTATGGTTGTCGATCCAAAAGCGCTTGTTCAAGAATTAAAATACTTACATGATCGCGGTGTAACAACAGAAAACTTACGTATTAGTAACCGAGCTCATGTGATTCTTCCGTATCATTTAAAATTAGATGAAGTTGAAGAAGAACGTAAAGGTGAAAATAAGATTGGTACAACGAAAAAAGGTATTGGACCAGCTTATATGGATAAAGCAGCACGTGTTGGTATTCGAATTGCTGATTTACTAGACCGTGAAGTATTTGAAGCAAAATTAACACAAAACTTAGCTGAAAAGAATCGCCTTCTTGAAAAAATGTATGAAGTAGAAGGCTTTACATTAGAAGAAATTTTAGATGAGTACTATGAGTATGGTCAACAAGTTGCAAAATATGTTGTTGACACATCAGTAGTATTAAATGATGCGTTAGACGAAGGACGTCGTGTACTATTTGAAGGCGCACAAGGTGTTATGTTAGATATCGACCAAGGAACATATCCATTTGTTACATCTTCAAACCCAGTAGCGGGTGGAGTAACAATTGGTTCTGGTGTAGGTCCATCTAAAATCAAACACGTTGTAGGTGTATCAAAAGCGTATACAACTCGTGTTGGTGACGGTCCTTTCCCAACTGAATTAACAAACGAAATCGGTGATCAAATCCGTGAAGTAGGACGTGAATATGGTACAACAACTGGTCGTCCTCGCCGTGTAGGTTGGTTCGACAGTGTAGTTGTACGTCATGCTCGTCGCGTTAGCGGAATCACAGATTTATCTTTAAACTCAATTGATGTATTAACGGGAATTGAGACATTAAAGATTTGTGTAGCTTACCGTTATAAAGGGGAAGTTATGGAAGAATTCCCTGCTAGCTTAAAAACACTTGCAGAATGCGAACCTGTATATGAAGAGCTTCCAGGTTGGACAGAAGATATTACGGGTGTGAAAACATTAGATGAGTTACCTGATAACGCTCGCCACTACTTAGAGCGAGTGTCTCAATTAACAGGTATTCCTTTATCTATTTTCTCTGTAGGTCCAGATCGCACACAAACAAATGTATTACGTGGTGTATATAGCTAAATAAAAAAGGTTAGCTCCTCGTGAGCTAACCTTTTTTATTTATAATTGGTGCTTTGTTAACAAGATTTTTAAAAAAAGCTCAATAATAAAAAGAAAGTTTTAAAAAAACTATTGCATTCATATGAAATATCATGTTATTATAATAAGCGTCGCTAAGAGATATAACATGAGCCATTAGCTCAGTTGGTAGAGCATCTGACTTTTAATCAGAGGGTCGAAGGTTCGAGTCCTTCATGGCTCACTTTTATTACAACGTGGCCCGTTGGTCAAGCGGTTAAGACACCGCCCTTTCACGGCGGTAACACGGGTTCGAATCCCGTACGGGTCATTTTTAATATTTTTAATACATAGCATATAGACTGAGGTCCCGTGGTGTAGCGGTTAACATGCCTGCCTGTCACGCAGGAGATCGCGGGTTCGATTCCCGTCGGGACCGCCATTTTGGCTCGGTAGCTCAGTTGGTAGAGCAAAGGACTGAAAATCCTTGTGTCGGCGGTTCGATTCCGTCCCGAGCCATCAAAAAGCATGACTTTATTTAAAGTCATGCTTTTTTCTTTTATTTACATTTAAAAGAAAACGTTATTTGCTTTGTATCTCTTTTGTGGTAATATATTACTTTTGTATTTAGAGATGGTTGAAAATCATATATCTTCATGTATAGTAGAGGATGAACTTGTGACGTTTCAAGGGTTATCAAGTATAATAAAACTACGGTATTCAAACAGTATGAATACTATCTTTTATATTTTGCTTCAACTAATAAAGGAGAACGATGATCATGGATAAACGTATTTTAGTCGTAGATGACGAAAAGCCGATTGCAGATATTTTAAAGTTTAATTTGCAAAAAGAAGGTTACGAAGTATTTTGTGCTTATGATGGCGTAGAAGCACTTGAAAAAGTGGAAGAAGTACAGCCTGAAATGATTTTATTAGATATTATGCTTCCTCAGAAAGATGGAATGGAAGTTTGCCGAGAAGTACGCAAAAAATATGATATGCCAATTATCATGTTAACAGCAAAAGACTCTGAAATTGACAAAGTTTTAGGTCTAGAATTAGGTGCAGATGATTATGTAACTAAGCCGTTTAGTACGCGTGAATTATTAGCACGTGTAAAAGCTAATTTGCGTAGACATCAGCAGGTAGCTGCTCCAACGGAAGAAAGCGAAACGAATGAAATTACAATTGGAGCACTTGTTATTCACCCAGATGCTTATATCGTGTCTAAGCGCGGAGAAACGATTGAACTGACTCACCGTGAATTTGAGCTGCTGCATTATTTAGCGAAACACATTGGACAAGTCATGACGCGTGAACACTTGCTTCAAACTGTATGGGGTTATGACTATTTTGGTGATGTGCGTACGGTAGATGTAACAGTTCGAAGATTACGTGAAAAAATTGAAGATAATCCAAGCCATCCAATGTGGATTGTAACAAGACGTGGAGTAGGCTATTATTTACGCAGCCCAGAGCAGGAGTAATTTTAGATGAAGAAAGTAAGGCTCCTGCAATCTATTCATTTAAAGTTTGTATTGATTTATGTGCTGCTCATTTTAATTGCGATGCAAATTATTGGGGTCTATTTTGCACGACAATTAGAAAAAGAATTAGTTAACAACTTTCGAACGTCTCTTCAAGAGCGGACAGACTTGCTGACGTATAACATTGGACAAGAAATGGTGAAAAATCGTGATGATGATTCGCCCACTCTTGAGGAAGACTTAAAGACTATTTTACGAGATTTTGCTTCAAGACCCAATTTAGCTTCAAATGATATGAATGACATCTCTGAAGTAAGAGTCATTGACCAAAATAGAAGAATCATTGCTACATCGAACTCAAATCCTCAACAGATCATAGGTAAAAAGACTAATGATTTAGCGATTACAAATGCGTTGTTAGCAGGAACGAACTCTGATAATGTATTTGTTGATCAAAGCGGACAGCGAATCAGAGTTATGATACAGCCTATTCGTTTACAGGATAAAGTAGGTGCCAGTCAATCAAATTCAACTAATAAAAATGGAAAAGTTCAGTCTAGCGAAGAAATCTTAGGTGCTATTTACTTAACAGCTTCCATGGAGCCTGTTTACGATCAAATGAGTAATATCAATCAGATCTTTAAGGCAGGTACGGTGATTGCTCTTTTTATTACAGCTATTTTAGGCGTGTTTTTAGCTCAGACGATTACTCGTCCAATGTCTGAAATGAGAAAACAAGCACTTGAGATGGCCAAAGGGAATTTTACGAGAAAAGCTAAGGTATACGGGTATGATGAAATTGGTCAGCTAGCTCTCACATTCAACAACTTAACAAGAAAGCTTCAAGAAGCACAGGCAACTACAGAAGGGGAGCGCCGTAAGCTTAGTTCGGTATTAGCTCATATGACGGACGGCGTTATTGCTACGGATCGAAAGGGAAGAGTAATTTTAATTAATGATCCAGCTGCAGCTATGCTAAATGTTTCACGTGAAACGGTTTTGTCTGATCCAGTTGTTTCCCTATTAGATCTTGAAGAAACGCATACGTTTGAAAGCTTGCTCGCTAATCAAGAGTCATTAATTTTGGACTTTAGTACAAAATCAGATCCCTTTATTTTAAGAGCTACCATTTCCGCTATTCAAAAAGAGACCGGTTTTATTAACGGGATTATCATTGTCTTGCATGATATTACAGAGCAGGAGAAAATTGATCAAGATCGCCGAGAATTTGTAGCCAATGTTTCACATGAATTGCGTACGCCGTTAACAACGATGCGCAGTTATTTAGATGCGCTTGCAGAAGGAGCATGGCAAGATAAGGACTTAGCTCCAACATTTTTAAATGTAACGCAAACGGAAACAGAACGAATGATTCGTCTCGTTAACGACTTGCTTCAATTATCTAAGCTAGATAGCCAAGACTACCGATTTAGTCGTGACCCAATCAATTTTGTGAAGTTCTATCATTACATCATTGATCGCTTTGAAATGACAATTGAACAAGGTATTTCGTTCGTGCGCGACTTGCCAAATGAAGCAATCTATGTCGCTATCGATCAAGATAAAATTACACAAGTATTAGATAACATTATTTCCAATGCAATAAAATATTCACCTGAAGGCGGAACCATTACATTTTCAATTGCTCAGCATACGCATGAAATTGTTGTGAGCATTAAAGACCAAGGTATGGGAATTCCAAAATCAAATTTAGCTAAAATTTTCGAACGCTTCTATCGTGTAGATAAAGCACGAACGCGTAAATTAGGCGGAACAGGATTAGGGCTTGCTATTGCCAAGGAAATTATTGAAGCACATGATGGACGTATTTGGGCAGATAGTCAGGAAGGAAAAGGAACAACGATTTACTTTACTCTTCCGATTGAAAGTGAGAATGATGACGAATGGGAATGAGATATGAACATATCAAAACGGCCATCTTAGTTGTTCTCGTCGCTTCCAGTTTAATTATGACGTATCATATATGGACGTATCAGCCTTCTTATAAGGTCATTTCAAAAAATCAACATTTGCAGGAAGTTGAAGTGAGTTCAAAAAGTAAAATAGAAGATCATATTCTTCCAACAGAAGTTCTCTATCATCGAAACGATAATCACTACATGTCTCACGACGAAGATGATGTAAACAAATGGGTAAATGAAATGAAAAAGTGGAAATTTTCGAATGTGACGGACGTTTCGGATGCTATTTCTCCTGATGGATTTTTAAATTATGTCCATGGAAGTAATTCTATTGAAGTGTTGTATCCAGACGCGCTACCTTTGAAAACATTTCAACAGCTTTTTTCATTTTCTCAAACGTCTTTGCCTAATCAAACATTTGACCGTGTACTCATTAAAATTAAGCGTACACCTTCCTTTTTCGTAAGCGTGTATCTTGTGAATTATGAGCAAAAAAAGATTTATTCGGTTACAGTCAAGAATTTGGCCAAAGATGATATCAAAGAATTAGAAGATAAAATGAAACGTACGTATGCCCCGAGCTTTGTATATAAAGAAAACAAAAATCGGTATATCTTCCTTCCGGAAAATAATATCACGATGAATAGTGAAGTCTACTATACGAGCATGAGGCATTTAGATATTGAAAAATATAAAGAAGCGCTTTTTAACAACCCAGACTATGCACGGAAAGAAACGTCTACAAACCGAGATGTCTACACCGAAGGTACAAAAGTGATTAATGTTAATACGAAGACAGATGTGATGGAATATGTGAATCTTGTAAATTCCACGACCGAAGTAATGGAAGATTATAATTTAATAAATCGCAGCTTTAGCTTCGTTAATGACCACGGCGGCTGGACGGAATCTAATTACAGGTTCAACAGCTGGAATCGTATTACAAAAGAAATTAGCTATCGTTATTATAAAGATAACTATCCAGTTTACAGCAATCAGGGAATGACTGAAATATATCAGAGATGGGGAAATGCGGAGATTTTAAATTACCGTCGTCCTCTTTATCGTTTTGTGAGAGTACAGGATTCGAGTGTAGAAAAGCTGCAGTCATCTCAAAAAGTGATTCAATTAATTGAAAAACACCAAAACTTTGACCCGAATCTGTTAAAAGATATTTCAATAGGCTATCAGCTAGAAGAAGTCTCACAGCAGCCAAAAACCGGTGAAAAGACGGTTGAGTTTAATTCTAACTCTGTCAAACTCGTTCCTTCTTGGTTCTATTATTATAATAGCAAGTGGTATCGAATTGCACCGCCGACCGAAGGAGGCGATAACGATGGATTGGAATAGAACAAAAACCATCTTTATTTTCACTTTCTTGATTCTTAATATTTACTTAGGCTATCAGATTTTTAAAACTCATCAAGAAGATCAGTACTCTCTATTTGTGGAGTCGAGCGTTGAAGAACAATTAACGAGTGAAGGCATTGAATATAAACATTTACCTGTAGATGTGAAGGAAGCTTCGTCGTTAAATGCTAAAAGCAAACTGTTTAAAGATGAAGATTTAAAAAAGCTTAAAGAACAAAAAGCAACGCTGCTTGAGGAAAAAACAATTCGAAGCGCATTAGACAAACCTTTTTCAGTACCTGAAAAAAGTCCCGAAGCAAAGCTAAGTCAATTTCTAAAACGGTATGTGATCTCAGGTAAGGATTATGAGCTATGGAATGTTAACAAAGAGAAAAAAACAGTTACATTCTTTCAAAAATATAAGAAGCATAAAATCTTTGATAATGAAAATGGCATGATTGTTGCTCACTTAAATGACAAAGATGAAATTATTTCTTATGAACAAACGATGCTGGGTTCTGTGAAAACGTTGGATGATGAGCAGGATGTTTTAACGCCTTTAAAAGCATTGGAAAATTTGTTTTTGAAGGGTGAATTGAAAAAGAAAGATTCTGTAACAAAAGTAGAGTTTGGGTACTATACGTTTGATCTGCCGTTATTAAATTCTCAAGTTTTAGCACCAACTTGGCATGTTATTGTAAATGGAGACACGAGTTATTTTGTCAATGCCTTTGAAGGGCAGATTATTAAAAAAGGAAATAAATAAGTATTTGGAGTGAGATAAATGAGCCTGCATTTCAGCGTGCTAGCGAGTGGGAGCACAGGAAATGCGATTTTAGTAAGTGATGGAGAACATTCCTTACTAGTTGATGCAGGGCTGAGCGGAAAACAAATGGAAGCTCTATTTCAACAAGTAAATCGCAATATCCCGGATTTATCAGGAATTTTAGTGACTCATGAACATAGTGACCATATTAAAGGACTAGGTGTTCTGGCACGTAAATATAAGCTCCCTATTTTCGCAAATGAAAAAACGTGGAACGCAATGGATGGCTTGATCGGCAACATTGATACGGAACAGAAGTTTCACTTTGAAATTGGCCAAACGAAATCGTTTGGTCAATTGGAAGTGGAGTCTTTTGGCGTTTCGCATGATGCTGCAGAGCCTATGTTTTATGTCTTTCATCAAGGATCTAAAAAATTAACCCTTATTACGGATACCGGCTATGTAAGTGACCGCATGAAAGGTACGATTAAAAATAGCGATATGTACGTATTTGAAAGCAATCATGATGTTGAAATGCTGAGAATGGGGCGCTACCCTTGGAGCATTAAAAGACGAATTCTAAGCGACGTGGGACATGTATCAAATGAAGACGCGGCTCTTGCAATGGCAGATGTGATTGGAGATCAAACCAAACGCATTTACTTAGCGCATTTGAGTCAAGACAATAACATGAAGGAAATTGCCCGCATGTCTGTTGCGCAAGTGTTACAACAAAAAGACATCAATGTAGAGGACAATATTCTCCTATGTGATACAGACCCAAAAAGACCAACTGATATTGTTTATGTATAGTCTCTAGAAAGGAAGCGAAAAATAACTTCATTTAGTACGTGAATGCAGACATTCACGATGATAAATGAAGGGTTCGGTGATAGTGTGGAACATTATGATGAAGGCCAAGAGCCAAATAGTCGGCCGCCTAAACGCCGCAGAGGATATTTCGCTTCTGCTCTGATTGGAGCAATTATAGGTGCACTTATTGTACTGCTTCTTATGCCAGCCTTGGTGAGGAACGGGATTTTGCCAGATGGATGGATGACGGATGAAAATAGAGATGAACAAACAGGATCTACCATTCAAAAGTCAGTATCTCTTGACGTCACTACGGCCGTCACAAAAGCTGTTTCTGAAGCCAATGCAGCAGTTGTAGGAGTTGTAAACATTCAGAACTCTGAAAGCTTTTGGAATGATGAACGAACTGATGCCGGAACGGGCTCAGGTGTTATTTACAAAAAGCAAGGCAACAAAGCTTATATTGTGACAAACTATCATGTCATTAAAGGCGCTAACGAAATTGAAGTGAGCTTCAGTAACGGTACAAGGGTATCGGCTAAAATTCTTGGCAGCGATGATTTAATGGACTTAGCAGTTCTTGAAATTGACGCAGGCCACGTGACAAAAGTGGCTACCTTCGGAAATTCTGATAAGCTTAAAGCTGGTGAACCAGTGATTGCTATCGGAAACCCGTTAGGCCTTCAATTTTCTGGCTCCGTTACACAAGGAGTTGTCTCAGGGGTTAACCGTGTCATTCCTCAAGATTTGAATGGCGATGGAAACCCTGATTGGCAATCAGAAGTTATTCAAACAGATGCCGCCATTAACCCTGGTAATAGCGGGGGTGCTCTTGTTAATATTGATGGTGAATTAATCGGTATTAATTCCATGAAAATTGCCCAAGAAGCAGTAGAAGGCATTGGTCTTGCCATTCCAATCAACATGGCTAGGCCCATTATTAATGACTTAGAACGATATGGTGAAGTCAGACGTCCGTATCTTGGAGTTAGTACACTATCATTAAGTGAGGTATCAGGGTATCATTTAAAAGAAACCCTTAAGTTACCGCATGATGTAGTAAACGGAGTTGCTGTTCTAAAAGTCGAGCCAGGTTCGCCAGCCGCTAAAGCCGGATTAAAGGAATATGATGTGATTGTTGAGTTAGATCACAGCAAAGTAAGGGACATTGCGACACTTCGCAAACACCTCTACATTGAAAAAGAAATTGGCGATAAAATGAACGTAACGTTCTATCGCGATGGCAAAAAGAAATCCACAGAAGTAAAATTAACGCGTCAAATGAAGTGAAAGAAAAGTTATCCACAGGGGATAAACTCCTGTGGTTTTTTAATGAAAAGAATAGAGAGAGGAAGATAAATACATGAAGATATATTGCTGTTTGGAACATACAGAACTAGCGCTGGATGTAATGGTAGATGAGATTGAGCTAGCGCCGGTTTTTGAAAAAATAGAAAATTCTACTGACAAAAAAAGCTGTGAATATTGTGACAATGAAGCTGTATATGTAGTAGGGAACTAATATTCTTATACAAAATGTGGATATAGCATGTGGATATGTGGATAATATCTGTGGATAAGAGATAAAGGAGAGGAGAATAGCCTGTGAATATCTCTATTATAACCATTGGGAAGCTAAAAGAAAAATACTTAAAACAAGGCATTCAAGAATATTTAAAGCGTTTATCAAGCTATGCAAAAGTAGAAATTATTGAGCTTGCAGATGAAAAAGCGCCAGAAAACTTAAGTGAATCTGAAATGGAACAGGTGAAACAAAAAGAAGGAGAGCGCATCTTAGCGAAAATCTCAGACGATACTCACGTAATCGCATTAGCTATTAACGGAAAACAAAAATCTTCCGAGGAACTCGCAAAAGAAATTGATTCATTAGCTACCTACGGAAAAAGCAAAATAGCGTTTGTCATTGGCGGGTCGCTTGGTTTAAGCAGCGAAGTAATGAAACGCTCAAACGCAGCCCTTTCTTTTTCAAAGATGACGTTTCCTCATCAGCTTATGCGCCTAGTATTAGTAGAACAGATTTACCGAGCTTTTCGTATTATTCGAAATGAACCTTATCATAAATAGAACGTGTGGATATTTTTTTATTAAAAGCTGAGGCAGAAGGAAATGTAAAACCTTCTGCCTCAGCTTTTATCATATGTGGATAAATAGCACACGTCTATAAAAAAGAACAAGAGGTTCTTCTCTCCGATAAAATGTTAGAACAATTGAGTTTAAGCAAACGAGATCTTATTTAAGAAACAGAAAAACTTTCGTCTTCTTTCACTCCAGCTCTGTCTTTAAACTCATCAAGCAACGCACGCACTTCGTCAGTTGTTTCCGTGCTCATGAGTAGATTTCTTAATTCGCTTGCACCGCGGAATCCGCGAACGTAAATTTTGAAAAAGCGTCGAAGCGGTTTGAAAGGGCGCGGCTCTAATTCTTCAGAATACTTATCATGAAGATCTAGCTGCAGGCGAAGAAGTTCTAATAGCTCTTCGCTTGTGTGCTCTTTCTTTTCTTTTTCAAACGCAAACGGATTATGGAAAATTCCGCGTCCAATCATGATTCCATCAACGCCGTACTTTTCAGCAAGTTCAAGACCTTTCTGGCGGTCAGGAATATCACCGTTAATTGTTAGTAGCGTATGAGGCGCAATTTCGTCACGAAGCTTCTTAATCTCCGGAATTAACTCCCAGTGCGCGTCAACATCGCTCATTTCTTTTTTCGTACGAAGGTGAATAGAAAGGTTCACGATATCCTGTTCTAAAATGTGCTTCAGCCAGTCGTACCACTCATCAACTTGCGTATAGCCAAGACGAGTCTTTACGCTTACTGGAAGCCCTCCAGCTTTGGCTGCCTGGATAATCTCAGCCGCAGTATCTGGACGGCGAATCAGACCAGAACCTTTTCCGTTTCCTGCAACGTTCTGTACAGGACAGCCCATATTAATATCAATTCCGCGAAAGCCCATTTCAGCCATGCCGATACTCATTTGACGGAAGTATTCAGGCTTGTCTCCCCAAATATGCGCAACGATTGGCTGTTCATCTTCTGTAAACGTCAATCGTCCTTTTACGCTATCTTTTCCTTTCGGGTGGCAGTAGCTTTCCGTATTCGTAAACTCTGTAAAAAATACGTCAGGTCGTGCTGCTTCGGTCACAACATGGCGAAAAACGACATCCGTCACAGCTTCCATCGGTGCCAAAATAAAAAACGGACGCGGCAACTCATGCCAAAAATTATCTTTCATCTTATATCTAAACCCTTTCTTTTAGGGAAAACATATTCCCAAAATTAAAAAGTGTAATTTCTTTTATCAGGTTGAATGCCAGTATAAACTTCAACCAATATATACTTTAATGGTATGGAACGAAAAGTGCAAGGGAACGAGTGGTTTTGTTTTGCTGGAAATACTTATTGAAACAAATTTTATATCTAGTATTAGTGGGGTATAAGCAATTAAAAGCGAGCCTGAAGGCATGTACCGGATACCTGCGAATAAATATCCTAAAGCATTTGGTTTGTGTTTAGGCACTTTCTCTAAGGATATTATAAAGTATTCACCATAATTATGATTACGATAAACGATTTTATAAATAACTTTTACTATATAATATATAAAAAACCACGTCTGTCACTGTACAACAGACGTGGCTTCATTACGTATTAATGCTTTTTGTAAGGAGCGCCGTCCTTAGAAGGCAGTCCAGAAATGTATCCTACACCACCTGTTTCTTGAATGCCAATGCTTTCTTTCATTGCATTAGCTAGCTCTTCTTTATCAACAGCGGTAATATTTTTGTCGCTGATGTCCTCGCCCGGGTGCTGATAGTTACTTAGTACGTAGCGAGAGTTTTTAATGTTTTCTACTGCACGAAGTCCTGTTGCTTCTGCTCCCACTGGAACTGAAAGAATGCGCGATAGTTTTTTGGTTTTTACATTGTAAGCCCATACGAAGTTGTTTGTGTGCAGTGAGCTGTCTTCTCCGATAAAGAGTGTATTTAAGTCATTTGAATACGTAAGGTTATCAGGGTTGGCAATTTTATTTGGATCTGCTGTATTACCGTATGCATCTGCTTTTTCTAGGTCTTGTCCAATCAGTAGCCCTTCCATGCTTGCAGGAACGTAGCGACTGTTAATCTTGCCTTTTGCTTGGTCTTTTTGATGCGATCCTAAGTTCAGCTGGTAGGTCACACCAGACTCTAATCTTGGAAGCTGGATATCATCTTGGACAGCACCAGATTCTTTTAGCATGGCACTATTTTGGTAAGAAATAGCCATATACGCTTTTTTATCTTTTTTGTTAACCGTTAGTCCTTCCATCTTGTTGAATTCAGATGTTGCACCTAAAATTGCACCGTATCGGCGTGATTCTGAAAAGGCAGCTGCTTTTTCCATGCCAGGCTTTACTTTTAAATATTCAACTTTTTTACTTGCGGCGGTTTTGACTGCTTTAAATCCTTTTGTAGGCTGTTCAGCTGTTTCAAAAATATCACTAAATTTTGTGCCTTTGTCGATTATTGTTTTCACTTCACTGTCTGTTGCATGGCCAAGCTTAATCCAATGAAGGTCGCCTTTACCTCCATTGTTCGTACTCGTTTGTTTGAATTTTGCTGCATAAAGCGTTCCTGCTGAGAAGTCTTTCTCCTTATCTGCTACATACATAAACATCATGGTATTAGATCCATCATCGCCAAAAAGAGCGGTTTTATTATCTGGAAGTACCTGCATCATTTCGTGTGAAAAACGACCTGTGCTGTAATGTTTTACGACGGACGCATTGCCGCTTTCATCCACTGAAATTTCTGGAATCCAGCCATAGTAGTAAGGATTTGCTTTTGACGTGTCACCGAAATAAAGCTTAGCGAAGTTCGTGACGTCTTTATAAGAGCTAGATGAAGGGTCTTCAAAAGCACGTGCATCAGGCTCGTATTCTTCTGAACCAAGGTGAGTACCCCAATCTGTTGTAGAGCCATTACACGGCGTCCATAAACCATTCACATTAGAAAAATCAATTTTTTTAGCATGGTTGACGGTTAGTTTTCCTGTTTTATCATCTCGATCAACTTGTGTAAGCGTCATTGAAGCAGGAAGACCGGAAATCTCTTTTCCAGCATTATTAACGGATTCATATTCATAATGTGAAATAATATAAGACTTACCGTTGATGGTGATAAAGCTGTTTGAATCCGGTGCGTCTGATACGTACGGTGAGGGCTTATCAGGAACGCTTCGGTCAATAATTGGATCCCCGTTTGCATCGATGGGTGTACCTGCGGCGATTAATTCCCCTTTATTATCGACAATTTTATCTTTTGAAAGAAAGAGTTGGTTATAGTTAAGCGGCGTTTCTTCAACGCTTCCATCTTTATACGTTACTTTTACAGATGCCTCTGTATACGTTTTAATCATATTTTCAATCGTAGTAGGTGCTTTCATTGGCTGAAACTCGACGCTTTTGATTTGTTTTGGATGTTGAACTGGATGATGCTCTGCTGCAAAAGCAGAAGCGGCGCTAGAAGCTAAAAGAGTGAGAGATAGTCCAAGAGATACTCGTTTTTTCATGGTTGATAACCTCCAAATTGTATTCATACACTTATTAAATCATTTGATTGTTGAGGAAATATAAAGAGAAGCGCTGGATTTGTTGAGCTGTCGTTAAGAACGTTGAACATTTACATGACAAGTTTAACTAGAAGTTATTCAGCTATCTTTCAGAATTTGTTCAGATAGCATTCAGCTGGGCTTCACAGTGAATTCATGTTCTGCTCTTACAATAAACACATAGCTAAAGGCGACAGGAAGCGCTTTGGCTCGTACAGCAAAAGTGAAAGGTATTTTAGCAGAAAAAAACGTTACTCCAATAGCGCTATTTTGATAAATGACCGCTGCTAAAAACTTTAGCTTGTGCTGTAAATACATTGGAAATTAGGCGGAGGTATAATCATGATTGGAAAAGTATTAGCAGGAAAAGCAGTAGTAGCAAAAGCGGTGGGAGGTGCCACAATTGGAACAGCTATCGCTCTTGGTTCAATGACAAGCGCATTTGCTTCAGACGGCCAGCACATTACTTCAACAAAAGCGTCGGCTCATACCGAAGCGGCAACATATACGCAAGCTCAAGCAAAAGCAATTGCCTTAAAGAACTGCGGAGGAACGGTTCAATCAGTTTCTTTTGAAAATAACGCCTATACGTTTTTAATTCACGGACAAGATAATCAAGACCATCACGTGAAAGTAAATGCACACAGCGGAAAAGTGGTAAAGGTTGAAAAACTATCTTTTTCTCGAAGTGAGGCACAAGCAGTAGCGTTGAAAAACTGTGGAGGAACGGTTAAGTCGGTAGGCTTCAACGATGGAGTATATACGTTCTTAATTCACGGAAAAGATAGCCGTGATCACCACGTAAAAGTGAATGCACAAAGTGGAAAAGTGATTCAAATTCAAAGCGCTGCATTTACAAAAGCACAGATTCAAACGATTGCATTAAAAAATTGCAGCGGAACGATTCAATCAAGTTCATATGCAAATGATGTATACACATTTTTGATCCACGGAAAAGACAACAAAGATCACCATGTGAAAGTAAACGCTGAAACTGGAAAAGTAATTAAAGTCGAAGCGGTAAAGTTTACACAAGAACAAGCTAAACAAGCTGCTCTTCAACAGCACAAAGGAACGGTTCAATCTGTTTCGTTCAGTGAACAAGCATACACGTTTGTGATCAAAGGAACAGACAATGTAAAACATACTGTAAAAATAAGCCCTCAAACAGGAAAAGTGTGCTGATTTGATAAAAAAGACGATTGCTTTACAGCAATCGTCTTTTTTTACGTTAAGGGCAATACAATTTCAAAAGCAGTTCCTACATTTAATTTGCTTTTTACACGTATTTTTCCCCCGTGCAGCTCTATAATAGATGCGCTGATGGCTAAACCTAAACCTGCTCCTCCGTATGCTCGAGAGCGTGAAGCATCAGCTTTGTAAAATCGCTCAAATAAATGAGCAAGGTGTTCTTGAGGAATGCCGTGACCGTTATCTTGTATTGTTAATGAAAGTTCTTTCTCATTTGCTTTTCCTATCACTTGAATAACTCCTGTAGTTGGATTTGTATGCTGTACTGCGTTGGAAAATAAGTTTAAAACAACTTGTTTAAATTGATCTTTGTTAATGTCTGATGGTAGAGGGCTTGGGAAGTCGAATAAAATTTTTCTGTTCCCGGCCAATAGCATTAATTGAGGTTTCATATCTAAAATCAATTCATCTACAAAACAGCACTCTTTTTGAAACGTCGGAAGTTGATCAAGCTGAGCAAGAAGCAGAAGATCCTGAATCAGTTTGCGCAGTCTTTTGGACTCCCCATACATGCTTTTTAATGCGTCGTTTAATTGGTCTGGATTACTGCTAGCCCCTCTTAGTAAAACTTCTAAAAAGCCATGAATGGATGTAAGCGGCGTTCGCAGTTCATGAGAAGCATCCGCCACAAAGCGCCGCATTTGTTCTTTGGCATCTGTTTCAGCTTTAAATGCTTCTTCAAGACGCTCAAGCATTTCGTTAATAGAAAGAGAAAGGCGATCCATTTCGATTTGTCCTTGATTAACAGGCAAGCGGTCATGTAAGCTTCCTGCATTAATATGCTCCACTTTTTTAGTAATAGTAAACAAAGGGATTAACGTCTGTTTTAAAACAGAAGAAAAAACAAAAAAAGCAATGGTCATTGCAGTAAGTGAAAGCATTAAAAAGATTATCATTTGTCTGATTAACAGGTCTCTTAGTGATTCTGTTGGAGTATTGATTTGAATAACTCCCTGGATTTCTCCGTCAAAGACAATTGGTTTTAAAACAATGACTTGCTCTTGATGACCATCGATTTTCTTTATGAGGCTCATCGTGTTGTCCGGCTGTTTGATGTTTTTCATTACTTGTTTATATGTAGATGCAGAAAGCTTAGGAAAGTAAGAATGATGTGGATCCTTAGCCAGCCGTAAAAATGTGCTTTTTTGATTGATAAAGGTAATATTAACACCCGGGAAATAAACCATGGGTCTTGATCTTTTTACATTCTGGCTTGTTTCAATATCATGTTTCCAGACATCATCGGGAATCAAGTGAATTTGGTCTTCGATGCTTTTAATTTTATTCGTGTAAATAAATTGCTTCATGAACACGTATTGAAACAAGCCTATCAGTATCAGTAAACTCAAAATAACAAGCAAACTTCTGAATAAGAGCTGAAGGCGAAGAGAGTTCAGATGAAAGAACCGTTTGTGCTTCATGAAATATCAATCCGGTATCCTACACCGCGAAGCGTTCGAATGACGGTTCGGCTATGGTCCTGTAATTTTTCTCTCAGTGATCGAATGTATACTTCTACAATGTTTTCTTCTCCTCCAAAATCATATCCCCACACTCGATCTAAAATGGTGGATTTACTTAGTACGAGACCGTGATTAATAACCAAGAATTTTAAGAGTGCATATTCAGTAGGGGATAAATCAAGTATGTGATTAAGGTATTTAATTTCTTTGCGGCGGTCATCAATTTTAAATGGACCGATTGATACTTCGTCTAATAAGTTGGGAAATTGATTGCGGATTCTAGCTTTAATGCGCGCAAGAAGTTCTTCAAAACTGAAAGGTTTGACCATATAATCATCTGCTCCAATAGTCAGCCCTTTTACCCGATCGTCTACTTGATCTTTTGCTGTTAGCATAATGACAGCTATATCTCCCATTTTCTTCAACAAGCGGCATACTTCAAATCCATCCATTCCTGGAAGCATAACATCTACAATAGCGATATGGGGCTTGAATTCTTTAGCTACATTAATTCCTTCAATTCCGTCTTGGGTAGCTTTAATATCAAATCCTTCATTCGTTAAACCCAAAGATAAAAACTGTAAAATAGTTGGTTCGTCATCTATAAGCAAGACTTTAATTCCTTTTAGTTGTTCCATCATGTTGAAAACTCCTTTGCTCCTCTACTTTCTATTATGCTTTTTTATCTGAAACAGCACTGAATAATAGCTGAAAGCAAGCTGAAAAATAGTAGCTATTCTTATATCTTCAGCTAACTTTAAGCTTCTATTCGTCTTATTCTCAGAAATCTTTTGCATAATGAACGGCGTACTAGATAAAACGCCATAAATTAGACGGAAAGTCTAATGGTGAAAAAGGAGGAAATTCAAGGATGATTAAATGGGCAAAAGTATTGTCTACATCTGCTTTAGGAACTGCAATTGCATTTAGCTCTATTACAACGAGTCACGCTGCAGAAATGAAGACAGCTAAAGCAGAAACAACTGAACATGTGAGTATCTCGCAAGCTCAGGCAAAAGGTATTGCTCTACAAGATTGCAAAGGGACAGTTACGTCTACGGAATTTAAGCAGGAATCAAGTGTGTATGTAATTACAATTGTAACGAATAACCTGGAGCAAAGAATTGTAGAAGTAAGTGCGAGCACTGGAAAAGTAGTAAAGAAGCAAGAAGTGAAGTTATGGACACAAAATCAAGTGAAAGAATCTGTTTCTAAGCAGTATAAAGGCGCTATTCAATCTATTACCTTTAACAAAGAAACGCGTGAATATACGTTAACTGTAGTAGATGGCAAAGTAGAATATACGTTAACTGTAGATGGTCTAACGGGAAAAGTCATTCATGAGAATAAAAAAGAGCTGCAGCTAATGTCAGAGCAAAAAATAAAAGAAGGAGCTGTCAAACAATATAGTGGTTACGTATATAGTCTAGAGTTTAAAGAAGCCACTAGTCAGTATATCGCAGTGATTCTTAAAGATAGCACTCAATATACCGTAACGTTAGATGCTTTCACCGGAAAAGTAGTTAATACTTCTCAGCAAGCAGTGAAGCTATTAACGAGGCAAGATGCAAAAGATCTTGCATTGGCTACATATGTAGGTAAGGTGAGAATGGTAGAATATGATAAAAACGCAGCGATTTTCACAGTAAAAATAATCAAAGATAATACGGAATACACAATCACAATCGATGCGGTTTCGGGTGAAATCACACATGTAAAACAAGATAAACTTCAGCCGTTAACGGAGAACGATGTAAAAGTTCTTGCTTTAAAACATCAAGAAGGAAAAGTAGAGCATATTGAGCTTATAACAGAAAACTCAATAACTGTATACGTATTAACCTTAGTGAGCGGAAGCAAGCAGCAGACGCTTAAGTTCGATGCTTATACGGGACAAGAGTGCTCATAATTTTTTATCTTAAAACATAAAACATACATTTCATTTTTCATTCATATCAAGCAGAGGGTGCTTCAAGGCATCCTCTGCTTTTCTATTTATAACTAGAAACGGGGCTGTTTATCTATGTTAAGATAAATGTAGATTATTGTTGTAAAATGGATAGAACTAGAATGAAATAAATTAAATAGATAGGGTGTACACATGAGAAAAGAAGTACAAGTTATAGCCAAAGAAGCTTTTATTAAAAAAGTGAACAAGGGTTATCCACTCATTGAAAAAGATGCGCTTGTTGATGGTCATAAACTGCAAGAAGAAGGGGTTATTATTAACTTAGTTACTTCCAAGAATCAATTTTTAGCCAAAGGCTATTATGGAAAACAAAACAAAGGCTACGGATGGATTCTTACGAAGAAGAAAAGTGAGCAAATTGACGCGGCGTTTTTTGCTAGAAAAATTCAGCAAGCTATTTCATCTCGTCATGACTTTTATGCGTCTGAAGACACAACTGCTTTTCGCATATTTAATAGTGAAGGTGATGGAATCGGCGGCTTGATTATTGATTATTATGACGGATATTACGTCATGAGTTGGTATAGTGAAGGAATTTATCAATTTAAAGAATACGTCATTGAAGCCTTAAAGTCTGCGCCTAACTTTAAAGGGCTGTACCAGAAAAAACGTTTTAACGTAAAGGGGCAGTATATTGAAGAAGATGATTTTGTAGCAGGGGATAAAGGTGAATTCCCTTTAATTGTAAAAGAAAATGGTATTCGTTTTGCCGTTTACTTAAATGACGGAGCGATGGTGGGAGTCTTTTTAGATCAGCGAGACGTCCGTAAAACAATTCGAGATAAATATGCAAAAGGAAAGACCGTGCTAAATATGTTTTCGTATACAGGCGCATTTTCAGTGGCGGCCGCTCTTGGAGGAGCTGCGAAAACAACAAGTGTCGATTTAGCCAACCGCAGCTTGGCAAAAACAATTGAGCAATTTAGTGTAAATGGAATTGATCACGAAGCACAGGACATTATCGTAGAAGATGTTTTCAAGTATTTTAAATATGCGGTCAAGAAGAACATGACCTTCGATCTTGTGGTGCTAGATCCGCCAAGCTTTGCTAAGTCGAAAAAGCATACGTTTAGCGCGGCAAAAGACTACAAAGATTTATTAAAAGAAGCCATTGCGCTTACAAAGCCAAACGGTGTCATTGTAGCATCTACGAATGCAAGCAATTTTGATATGAAAAAATTCCATTCGTTTATTGAAAAAGCTTTTAATGAAAAAGGGGAACGGTACAAAATGATGGAGCAGTTCGCTCTTCCATCTGATTTTAAAACAATAAAAGAATTTAAGTCAGGTAATTATTTAAAAGTCGTGTTTATTCAAAAAATAAATCGCTAAATGCAAGGCTGCATGATGAACTCATGCAGTTTATTTATTTTTGATAAAATAACGATTACAAGCTATTTGAAGGGGACAAAATGAAGGTAGGAGATAAATATTGTCAATATATATGATAAAATAATAAAGGAATTATGCTCAACACTTCACAATTTTACAATATCATCCTTACGAAACGTATTTTTACAATTATTTTATTTTAAATGGGATAAGTATTGGGTACGAAGTAGAAAGAGCATACTACTATTATTAAAAAACATGAAAGGAGAAAGATTATGGCTGAAACAACAAAAAAGCCTGCCGGCGAAGTGAAATTTATTCCTTTATTAATTTGTCTGGCAATCGGACTTGTTTTATGGTTTATTACACCTCCGTCCGGACTTGATGTGAAGGCTTGGCACTTATTCGCTATTTTTGTGGCTACTATCGTAGGGCTTATCATTAAACCATTGCCATTAGGCAGTGTAGCTATTTTATCTTTAACCATTATTGTATTAACTAATACATTAACACTTGAACAATCGCTCAGCGGTTTTCAAAATACGACGATTTGGTTAATCGTTATTGCATTCTTTATTTCTAGAGGTTTTATTAAGACTGGTCTAGGAACAAGGGTTGCCTATATCTTCGTTCGTTTGTTCGGTAAAAAGACGTTGGGATTATCGTATTCTCTTATCGTAAGTGACTTGCTTTTATCACCTGCAATGCCGTCTAATACAGCACGAGCTGGAGGAATTATTCTTCCAATCATTCGTTCTTTATCCGAAACATATGGATCGAGAACTGGAGACGGTACGGAGCGCAGAGTCGGTGCTTTCTTAATAAAAGTATCGTTTCAAGGAGATATGATCACATCCGCTATGTTTGTAACAGCAATGGCGGCCAATCCTCTTGCTGTTAAAATGACGGAACAAATTACAGGAAAGACTATTTCATGGGTTGGATGGGCAGCGGCTGCAATTGTACCTGGAATTATTAGTTTAATTGTTATTCCGCTTGTTATTTATAAGCTGTATCCGCCAGAATTAAAAGAAACACCGGAAGCATCTGAAATTGCAGTAAAAAAATTAAATGAGATGGGTCCGCTAAAGAAAGAAGAATGGTACATGATTGGCGTATTTTTACTTCTTCTTGTGCTGTGGATTTTTGGCGCTAATTTAAATATTAATGCAACAACAACTGCTTTTATTGGTCTATGTACGCTGCTTTTAACGCAAGTACTAAGCTGGTCGGACATCAAAAAAGAACAGGGAGCATGGGATACATTAGTTTGGTTTGCTGTGTTGGTTATGATGGCAACCTTCTTAAATGATCTAGGCATGATTCCTTGGTTCAGTGATCTGATGAAAGGCACTGTTAGTCATATGTCTTGGATGACGGCGTTGATTGTACTAGCTGTTGCGTATTTTTATTCTCACTACTTTTTTGCGAGTAATACGGCTCACGTCAGCGCTATGTACGCAGCATTTTTATCTGTCATCGTGGCCGCTGGTGCGCCTCCGTTACTGTCAGCATTAATTTTAGCGTTCTTTAGCAATTTATTTGGCTGTTTAACTCACTACGGCAGTGGACCGGCACCGGTGTTCTTCGGTAGTGGATATGTAACGCAGCAAAAATGGTGGTCGCTCGGCTTTTTAATTTCAATTATTCATATTATCATTTGGATTGGAATTGGCGGCTTGTGGTGGAAACTGCTCGGTCTATGGTAAAAAAAACAGTGGCGCAGGCCACTGTTTTTTTTATGCTTCAGCCCAAACGGATACAGAGCCGCCATTTACAGGAAACTGTCCGTAGCCATCTTCTTCAATCACAACTTGATCTTCTCGGTTGTTTGTGAAGTCGATCCACGTTTGTCCACTTCGGTGTTCGCCGACGAACATTCTCTTTTCGCCATCTTCGCCGTTTGACATCACCACAGCGCATCCAGACTTCTCAAATTCCTCTACACCATGCCTTACCCATCCAATGGTATTCGGGTGATCAAAATAATCGTCTTGCTGACCGTATGCTTTGTCATAGCGTACATGCAAGAGAGCGGAAATATCTTTTTCTTTTCCCTCAATAGGGTGCTCTCCGCCTATCCCAAAATAGTCTCCGTAAAACACACAAGGATAGCCGTCTTCACGAAGTAAAATTAGAGCGTAAGCACTTTGTTTGAACCAATCTTCTACCCAAGATTCTAAAGATTCATTTGGCTGAGAGTCATGGTTATCTACAAATGTGACAACATTCAAAGGGTGAGTCTTGACTAATGTATCATCAAAAATCGTGGTTAAATCAAAATCTCTTCCTTGCTGAGAGGCTTCATGCAGTTTATAGTGCAGCGATACGTCAAACAAATCAATTTGATAATCAATCACGTCTAGGAATTCCTGACAGGCTGTTAACTCTGGATTCCAAAACTCTCCCACAAAATAAAATGGCTTTTCTTGAGAAGAGGACAATTCGTGGGCAAACTCTTTAATAAAATCGTGGTTAATATGTTTAATGGCGTCTAATCGATAACCGTCGCACTGCAGGGTGTCTGCTAACCATTTTCCCCATTTGATCATTTCTTCTCGAACTTCAGGGTGATCGTAATCAATATTCGCAAACATTAAATAATCGTAGTTGCCAAACTCTTGATCGACATTTTCGTTCCAGCTTTTGTTTTCCCCGGCAATACGAAAAACGCCTTCTTTTCCATTTTTATCATCGTAATCAGTGCCGTTAAAATGATTAAAGTTCCATTTGAAAGAAGAATATTGATCGCCGCGCCCTTCAAATGTAAACTTTGTCCACCCTTCAATTTCAAAAGGTTCAGAAATTTCTTCTGTTCGGTTCATGGGATCCACTTCAATGACGTGGAACGTTTCTTTTTCATCTGCTGCAGCTTTATGATTCATCACAATATCCACATAGACATTAATTCCGTGATTATGACAGGCATCAATCGCATCATGCAGCTCTTGCTTGGTTCCATACTTTGTACGAACGGTTCCTTTTTGATCAAATTCGCCAAGATCGTATAAGTCGTAAACGCCGTAGCCATTATCCTCTGATGAAACACCTTTTGTAACAGGGGGAATCCACACGGAATCAATTCCTTGTTCTTTTAGTTGAGGAGCGAGCTCTTTGAGGCGTTGCCAATGCTCGCCATCAGCTGGCACATGCCATTCGAAAAATTGCATAATTGTATGATTCCGTTCCAAGTTAAATCATCCTCCTTTTAAATAAAAAGATATAATCGCTCACGGATAGTTCTTTAGAATCAAATGAGGAATTGATTATATTTTTTCTTTTAACGTTCCTGTTATCCCTATTCTTTAAACCTTTTTCAACATATGAAGCTTAAGAAAATCTTAAAATTTTTTCTTCTTTTTTCTTAAAAAATGCAGTTTACAGTAAAACCCATAGACGAAATGACCCATGACATACTTTTGAAAGGAGAGTGAGAAATCAATGGACGAATATGCGATTTTAGTTGTAAACGATGAGCGGTTTGAACGTTTTAAAAGTGGGGATACCTCGAGATAAACCAAAGACTCTAGACTTGGTTTAGCTATTGCTAAGTCAATTATTGATTTGCACGGAGGAGAACTGAATATTGAAATTGACGGAGATTTATTTAAAGTAACGATTACTCTTTAATGTGAGTGAATATAAACAGCATATCTAGTAAAAAAAGAGAAGCAACCTCATTATGCTGGTTGCTTCTCTTTTTTTAGCGTTCGTAATTTTATTCCGCAACCGCAAAGTGTACTGTGCTTTAGTACTTTTATTTCTCTATCACACTGATTACATCTTATTTCTTGTCCAATCATTTCTTCATCCCTTCCTCTTTTTACAAGAATTTAAATAAGTATCCATAAAATATGGATACTTATTTAGTGATAAAATGTTAAACTAATTGATAATAAATGAGAATCTAAAATGAGAAAAATACCTTTATTTTCTCATTTGGAAAACTGATCTCTTTATTTTACTTGCTGCGGAACAGATAATCCTAAACCGTCTGCAACGCGTGTTCCATACTCTGGATCCGCTTTGTAGAAGTGCTGAATTTGACGCAGTTTAATCTCTTCTTTTTCTACAGGCTTCATAGCTTCAACGATGTTTGCAACTAGTCGTGTACGCTCGTCTTCGCTTAGAAGGCGGTATAAGTCACCTGCTTGCGTGTAATGGTCGTTATGATCATATGCAACACTATCGGCAACGCCTGAAACAGGGTATGCCGCTTGTTTGTTTTCATGAGATTCTGTCGGACCACCAAAGCTGTTTGGCTCGTAGTAAACAGAACGGCCGCCGTTATCGTCAAAGCGCATTTGACCATCACGCTGATAGTTATTTACTTCATTGCGCGGACGGTTAATCGGTAGCGCTTGATGGTTAGCACCCACGCGGTAGCGATGTGCATCGCTGTATGCGAATAGTCGACCTTGCAGCATTTTATCAGGTGATACGTCAATTCCTGGTACAAGCGTTCCAGGTGAGAATGTAGCTTGCTCCACTTCGGCAAAATAATTTTCTGGATTGCGGTCCAAGACCATGCGACCTACTTCAATTAACGGGTAGTCTTTTTGTGACCAAACCTTTGTTACGTCAAACGGATCAAAGCGATACGTATCAGCGTCTTCTAATGGCATAATCTGAACGTACAGCTTCCATGAAGGGAAATCGCCTTTTTCAATGGCATTAAATAAATCTTCAGTATGATAATCTGGATTTTCACCAGCTAGCTTTGCAGCTACGTCTGGAGACAGATTTTTTACGCCTTGCTCTGTTTTAAAGTGATATTTTACCCAAACGCCATCTCCTTCGGCATTAACCCATTTAAATGTGTGGCTGCCAAATCCATGCATATGGCGTAAAGTTGCCGGGATACCGCGGTCAGACATTAAAATAGAAACTTGATGCAAAGATTCAGGAGATAAAGACCAGAAATCCCAAACGGCCGTCGGGTTTTTTAAATGTGTGCGTGGATCGCGTTTTTGTGTATGAATAAAGTCAGGAAATTTAATCGCATCTCGGATGAAAAATACAGGTGTATTATTTCCGACTAAGTCGTAGTTTCCTTCTTCTGTATAAAATTTAACAGCAAACCCGCGAGGGTCGCGAACGGTATCTGCTGAGCCATTTTCACCAGCTACTGTTGAAAAGCGAACAAATAGAGGCGTTCGTTTTCCTACTTCAGAAAGGAAAGCTGCTTTTGTATAGGCTGAAACATCATTTGTCACTTCAAAATAGCCGTGGGCACCGGCGCCTTTTGCGTGTACGACGCGTTCGGGAACACGCTCTCGGTTAAAATGGGCTAATTTCTCTAAAAGGTGAACATCTTGAATTAAAGTAGGTCCGCGTGAACCAGCGGTCATTGAATTTTGATTATCTCCAACCGGAGCTCCCCAACTAGTCGTTAGGTTATTCTTGTTTGTTGTCATCTTAGAACCACCTCTTATTTGAATTTTATTATGTTAGAAATAATAATAACATTTTTAAATAAAAAATCAATACTAAATTATAATTATTATAATTTAAAGTGTTGATTTTGAGATGTAGCCAATGGGGTATATAGCATGTGAAGTGTACGAACTATTTTAAAAATTTTCTGTATAGTATATTTAGTTTAATAATAAAAATGCCTGGTGTGCAATTATTTTGACCGGCTATTACCATATCAAAAACACGCTTGCTTATATAAGCAAGCGTGTTCGTTTTATATATTTTGTGTTAAGTTTGCTTTCGCTGCCAGCTCAGCCTGAGGCGTGCGCCAAAGCTGTGTCCATTTTTGAATCGCGGCTATCATAATAATGAGACCGAGTATAAGCATGATGATTGAAAGAGTCGCATTTAATATGCTGTAACCTGCCGCAGCTTCATTTAAATACACATTCTTAACCATCCAATAACCCGCGTAGTTAACCGTCACGTAAAGGTAGGCTAATGGAATAAGGCAAGTAAGCATATAGGAACGTTTATCTGCAATTCTAAGAATGACGGTTGCTCCAATAATTAAACCAATAGAGGCCATTAACTGATTCGATACGCCGAACAGCGCCCAAACGGAGCCAATATCTCCTGAGAACAATAAGTACCCCCACATAAAACAGGCTAGGGCGCTTGCAAAAATGGACCCGGGAAGCCAGTCTACTCGCTTCAAGGGCTTATAAAATTCACCGAAAAAGTCTTGAATTAAATAGCGGGAAACGCGTGTGCCAGCGTCGATAGCAGTTAAAATAAACACTGCTTCAAACATAATGACGAACTGGAAAAAATAAGAAGACAGGTGGCTGAACCAAGGAATTTCCGTGAAGATATACGTCATGCCTACAGCCAGTGTAACAGCGCCGCCTGTACGGCCTTCCAAGTTTAGACCAATCTCTTGGCTAAGCCGAGGAAGAGCTGTCACGTTCATACCGAGCGTTTTAAATACTTCAGGTGTAGAGTTGATTGCAAAATAGTCTCCAGGATGTAAAGCTGTTGCGGCAATTAATGCCATAATTCCTACCAAGCATTCGACTAACATCGCCCCGAAGCCTACAACTTTAATGTCACTCCAGCGGTCAAGCATCTTAGGGGTTGTCCCTGAACCAACAAATGCATGGAAGCCGGAAATAGCACCGCAGGCGATCGTAATGGAAATGAACGGCCACACAGGTCCTGCTAAAATAGGGCCGCCTCCGTGAATAAATTCAGTAACTGCAGGAAATGGAATTGCTGGATTTACGAAAAACACGCCTACAATCAGCGCGATAAAGACACCAATTTTCATAAAGCTGCTTAAATAATCTCGAGGTGCTAAAAGCAGCCAAACGGGCAAGGCCGCTGCGAAAAATGCATAAACGGGAAGAATAATTGAAAGTGTTTTAATATCTAGCGTTAAAAAATCTCCTAAAGCTGTTCCTTGAATATAAGGACCGCTAAATACGGCGATTAAAATTAAAATGAAGCCGACGGTAGAAGCCGCTTTTAAATTACCGGTTTTTTTGTGGTAAATACCTACCCCCATTGCAATCGGAATCGTAATTCCAACAGCGAATGTACCCCAAGGATTTTTCTCAAGTGCGTGTAACACGACCATAGATAAACCGGCCATTGTGATGGTAATGATAAAAAGCATAGCTAAACCTGTACAAAAACCAGCGACGGGTCCTAGCTCTTTTTTAGCCACTTCTGAAAGTGACTGGCCTTTTTGGCGCATAGATGCAAATAACACAACTGCATCGTGAACGGCTCCTCCGATTACAGCTCCGATTAAAAGCCAGAGCAGTCCGGGCAAATAGCCAAACTGAGCTGCTAAGATAGGTCCAACAAGCGGACCAGCAGCTGCAATAGCTGCAAAGTGATGACCAAATGTTACCCATCGGTTGGTTGGCACATAATCTTTTCCATCTTCAAGCTCATGTGCTGGCGTTTTTTGCGCATCGTTTAGTTTCAAGACCTTAACAGCCATGAATGTTCCATAAAGCCGATACGCAATCATTAAAATACAGATAGATCCAATAACAATGGTAACCGCATTCATTACAAATCCCCCTATCCCTTAGTTGTCTGATGTTTGTACTACTACACAACGTTATGTAATTGTGTGTTCCCCTTACAACTTTCATTATAAAAGAAGAAAGCGCTTTTATCACCAGTTTTTCCCTTAATTATTTAAAAAATTAGAAAGTTCAAATTCCCTTTGAAAAACTATAAGACTTTTCGCATAATCTCTGCTATAATTTTAAAAAAAATTAGTACGCATTTAGGTGTTTTTAGTTAGGGAGATGAAAAGAGTGAACCATCGTCAAGAGTTACAAAATAGCAAGCGTATTGTAGTCAAAGTAGGGACATCTACGTTGACCTATGATAATGGAGATATTAACTTAGCACGCATTGAAAAACTAGCGCGTGTTTTATCTGATTTAATGAATGCAGGAAAAGAAGTTGTGCTTGTTACATCAGGTGCTGTTCAAGTAGGAGTAAAAAAACTAAAGTTAAAAGAAAAGCCAACTTCTATTCGAGACAAACAAGCAGCGGCCTCTGTCGGGCAATGTGAGCTTATGCATATCTATAGTAAATTCTTTGGTGAGTACAGCCACATCGTTGGTCAAGTACTGTTAACGAAAGATGTAATCGAAGATGAACATGTGCGCAATAACGTTGTGAACACGTTTGAAAAATTAATTGAAGACAAAGTAATTCCTATTGTGAATGAAAACGATACAGTTGCAATCGATGAGATTGAAAACATCGTACGTTTTGGAGATAACGATAATTTATCCGCCATTGTTTCAGTTTTGATTCACGCAGATTTACTTGTTATTTTATCTGATATTGACGGTTTCTTTGATTCAGATCCCACAAAAAACCCTAATTCTAAATTAATGAAAGTAATAGATGGCATCACACCGGAGCTTGAGAATTTTGCTGGAGATAGTGGAACTGACGTTGGAACAGGCGGAATGGTCACAAAGCTTACCGCTGCTAAAACAGCTACAAGTGCAGGCGTGAGCTTAATCCTAGCAAATGGTAAAGAACCAAGTATTTTGCGAGATATTATTGAAGGCCAAGAAATTGGAACGTTATTCTTAAAACAAGCTGAAGGAGTAATGAAATGAGTGAATTGCAGCTTAAAGGAAAGCAGGGAAAAGAAGCCTCTTATTTCTTAGGAAATGTAACGAGCGAACAAAAACAGCAGGCACTTTATAAAATGGCGGCTGCTTTATTGAGTCAGCAAGAAGCGATTTTAAAAGCAAATAAATTAGACGTAGAAAAAGCCGTTCAAAAAGGCACATCAAAAGCTATGTTGGATCGCCTATTTTTAAATGAAGAGCGGATTCACGGAATGGCAGACGGCCTGCGCCAAGTAGCTGCGCTTTCCGATCCAGTAGGAGAAGTGCTGTCTATGGCGAAGCGACCAAATGGCTTACAAATTGGGCAGCAGCGTGTACCTATTGGTGTCATAGGAATTATTTATGAAGCGCGTCCAAACGTTACGTGTGATGCAGCAGGCTTATGCTTAAAAGCAGGAAATGCAGTTATTTTGCGCGGAGGCAGCGAGGCGTTTTATTCGAATCAAGCGATTGTTTCTGTATTATCTCAAGCTGCGGCAAGTGCAGGATTGCCTGAGCATAGCGTACAGCTTATTGAAGATACGTCGAGAGAAACAGCACTGGAGTTAATGAAATTAAATGAATATATCGATGTATTAATTCCTCGAGGCGGTGCTGGTTTAATTGAAGCGGTGGTAAAAAATGCAACGGTTCCCGTTATTGAGACAGGAACTGGGAACTGCCACATTTATGTTGATGAAGAATATGACGGTGACATGGCGGCCAATATTGTCATTAATGCAAAAACATCTCGTCCAGCGGTGTGTAACTCAGCCGAAAAGCTGATTATTCATGAACGAGCGGCTCATGAATTTTTGCCGATTATTGTTCAAGCGCTACGAGAGAAAGATGTAGAAGTACGCGGTGATGAACGTGCGCTAACAATCGTTCCAGATCTTGTTCCAGCAGGGGATGAGGATTGGAAGAAAGAATACTTGGATTTCATCATGGCGGTTAAAATCGTAGATGATATCGATGAAGCGATTTCCCATATTAATGTTCATAGTTCACATCACTCTGAAGCGATTGTAACAACAAATTATGCTCATGCTCAGCGTTTTTTACAGCGCGTTAATTCAGCCGCTGTTTATGTGAATGCTTCAACGAGGTTTACGGACGGAGAAGAGTTTGGTTTCGGGGCAGAAATCGGAATTAGTACACAAAAGCTTCATGCGCGTGGACCGATGGGATTAAAGGAATTAACAACGCTAAAATATATTATTTACGGAGATGGACAAATTCGATAAAAAAGAAGCCTGAGGCATATGCCCAGGCTTCTCTTATTTCCATATATGTTCAATTTCTTCAAGTGACTTTCCTTTTGTTTCCGGAACCCACTTCCATATAAACAAAAATGAAGCAATACACATAATCATAAAGAATAAAAATGTGAAAGATCCTCCAGCTTTGTTCCAAAGGATAGGGAAAAACTGAGATACAAACCAATTAGCTATCCACAAGAAAAACGTAGAAATAGACATTGCATAGCCTCTCGCGTGATTAGAAAAAATTTCCGAAATCACAACCCATACAACCGGTCCCATAGAAATATTAAAAAGAAATAAATAAAAAACAATAAGTAAACTAGTAGTCAACCCTTCAGTACCCTGAGAATGAAATCCAAAGGAAACGAGAAGCTGCGTAACGGCCATACCAGCTGTGCCAATAAGCAATAAAGCTTTGCGGCCAATCCGGTCGATAAGCCACATGGAACAAAGAACGCCTAAAAAGGCAGCTACACCAATCATAGACGTAACAAGGAGCGATAAATCTCCTCTAGCTCCAGCTGCTTCAAAAACTTGCGGGGCGTAATAAATAATGGCATTAATTCCGACAAGCTGTTGAAAGGCTGCAAGTAGAATACCAATAAGCAGCGCTTTTCGAAGACCAGCCTCTTTAAAAAGCGAAAGAGAAGCCGGTTGATTTTCTTTTAACGATTGCTCAATATGATACAGCTCTTGGCGTGCAATGTGTGTACCATTGATTTTAATTAAAATGTCCATAGCTTCTAAAGTGCGGTTTGCTTTTACCAGCCACCTCGGACTTTCAGGAACAGTAGAAAGGATAAGAAGAAATAAAAGAGCTGGAATGCCAGAAGCGCCGATAATGTAGCGCCATCCCGTGGAATTCTGCCAAGCGTCTTCCCCAATAGATAAAATGTAGTCATTTACAAAATAGACAGAAACAATCCCAACAGCAACAGCAAATTGATAAAGAGAGCCTAAGCGGCCGCGCATGTGCCGAGGGGCTATTTCAGAAATATAGGTAATCGAAAGAACAGAAGCCATACCAATGCCTAGTCCTCCAATAATTCGAGAAATAATCACAAAAGAGATGGATGAAGATAGCGCTTGCATAATTGCGGACACGATAAATAAAGAAGCTGCTAAAAGTAAGATGCTTTTTCTACCGAATCGATCACTCAGTTTCCCTGAAGCAAGTACCCCAACGGCACCACCGAGCAGCAGACTAGATACAACAAAACCTACCATCGTTGGACTAAGATTAAAATGTACTTCCATCAACCCAATAGCTCCTGAAATGACGGCTGTGTCATAGCCGTAAAGTAACCCTCCAAAAGCAGCTGCACATGAAATGAAAATCACGAAAAATAGATTTCCTTTTTGCTCCTTATACTCGTCAGAAGTTACTTTTACTATCCCCATATAAATTCCTCCTTTGAATCTCGGTCACTATTTTAATTAAAAAAACGTTATACGTAAAACGTTTTCATAAAAGATGTTTTTATGTTAAACTAAAAATTGTAAATAATCAAACTATTTTTTAACTTTTATATGAATTATGTACGTTTTGTTATCAATCAATAGGGAAGAAAAAGTAGGGGGGAAGAGAAATATGGCGTTTATTCAATGTGATTTTTTTTCAGAAGTATTGCAAATAAGTACTTCAATGAACGTTTTGATACCGCAGCAAACAAAATGTCAAATTGGTTTAAAAACCAATACAAGAAGTGAGAAACACCCTACGCTCTATTTATTACACGGTCTTTCTGATGATCATACGATATGGATGAGAAGGACTTCGGTTGAACGCTACGCATCAGAATTAGGACTTGCAGTTGTAATGCCAAATGTAGATCGTAGCTTTTATAGAGATATGGCTTATGGAAAAAAGTATTGGACGTTTGTAACAGAAGAACTTCCTCAATTGGCTAGATCATTCTTTCCATTATCGGAAAAAAGAGAAGATAATTTTGTAGCTGGCCTTTCTATGGGAGGGTACGGCGCTTTAAAATGGGCGTTTCGCAAACCACATCAATTTTCTGCAGCTGCCAGTTTATCAGGAGTGATGGACGTTGAAGGGCTTGGAGGGCGAGGAGAAGTTCAGTTCTTAGATTATCCTTTGATTTTTGGCATGCCGCCTGTTATTAGACCTGAAGATGATCTTTTCTGGCTGCTTGAAAATCGCCGGCGCTATGGAGAAGTGACTCCGCGTATTTATCAATGCTGTGGAACGGAAGATTTTTTATATCAGGAAAATAAACGTTTTTCCGAGCGATGTAAGCAAGAGCCTATTTGTTTTACATATGAAGAAGGAAAAGGAAGTCACGACTGGGCATATTGGGATCAAAAAATTCAAGATGTGTTAAAGTGGCTGTTTAGTGAAAAGTAGGGAAGGTAGTTTTCGGTGGTTCCGGCTTCTAGTAGTATAATAAAGAAAAATGTTTACTTGGTCGATAGACTAAAAGAAAATAGGAGTCGGTACGAATGGGGAGAAAAAAAGTCACGATTACAGAAGTAGCAAAAGAAGCGGGAGTTTCATTAGCTACGGTATCAAGAATCTTCAATAATAAAGACGGTAAAATTAAAATCAGTGAAAAAACTAAACAAAAAGTACTAAAAGCAGCAGCTCATTTAGGGTATCAGACGAATCCATTTGCGGCAGCTCTGCGGGCCCAAAAAACAGGGATTATCGGGATATTAATTAGAGATTTAAAAGATCCGTTTCTAATTGAACTATTAAAAAAGGTACAGCAACAAGTCCAAAGTCGAGGGATGGATGTTCTTATTGGACACACGGATTACGAAGAAACAACGGCTGAGCGTCAATTAAATGTTATGATGAACCATTGGTTTGATGGGGTCATTTTATTAGACTATGTAGCTGCTCAGCATCCGTTTGTAGATATATTAAAACAATATCAAACGCCTTACGTTTCTCTTACAGGAGACGCCTCTTCTGCACTTTGGCCGATTGTACATGTAGATGATGCGGTGGGAATGCAATTAGCTGTTGCTCACTTAACGGACCTTGGTCATAAGAATATAGGGTTCGTTGGAAAAGCTGTAAGCGGAGTCGAACACCGTCTGTCTCTTTTTTATCAGTATGTACCGTCAGCAAACGCAAAGTTTGTGAAAGAAGATATGAATAACTCAGATGAACTATATCAGTTTATAAATAAGCTAGCTCATCATCCAGAGCCTCCAACTGCGCTTATTTGTGCTACGGATTACATTGCTCTGAAAGTGATACACTGTGCGTGGCAAAATGGGCTTCACGTTCCAGCAGATTTGTCTGTTATAGGGTTTGATGATATTACAGAAGCTAGTGAAGCGCATCCTCCACTAACAACTATCCGTCAACCGATGGAAAAAATGGCTGAAAAAGCAGTAAACCTCTTACTTCAGCAAATTCAGGATCAGCAAGAAATAGATCAGATACAGTATAAAATGGCACCTGTATTAGTAGAGCGCGAGACCACAAAACGTATGAATTGATAAGGAATGTATATACTATTCCTGAAAGTGTGAGACAAAAAGTCCACACTTTTTTGCATTAACCATTGCGTCCACTTCCCTCTTTCTTATACACTGTATGCTGTAGGGGAAAAAACCAAGCTTTAATATGTTTGGAGCGATTTGATGACACAACAAAAATTAGATAAATATGAAATTATGGACGTTAGCTTACTAGCAGGTAAAATTATGTTAGAAAGCGGAGCAGAAACGTATCGAGTAGAAGACACAATGATGCGGATTGCAGCGTCTTACGGTATAAAAAAATCCCACAGCTATGTGACGCCAACAGGGATTATGTTTTCACTTGAAACGAAAGAACCGACGAAAACGAAGTTAATTCGTATTTCGGAACGAACGACAGATTTAAAAAAAGTAACCATGGTAAATAGCGTCTCAAGAACAATCAGTCAAGGAAACATCTCCTTGGAGGAAGCGTATGAAATGCTACAAGAAATTGAAGCAACGAACGTAGCTTTTCCACTATGGGTTCAACTTGCAGCTGCATCCATTTCTAGCGGATGCTTTTTAATCATGTTTCAAGGTTTATGGTCGGACTTTATTCCAGCTATGTTTTCAGGAGGTCTCGGATTTTTAACCGTGGTGTATTTCCACCGTCTTATTCCGATTCGCTTTTTTGCTGAGTTTACCGCTTCGTTAGTTATTGGACTTTTATCAGCTCTTTTAGTTGCTTCAGGACTAGGCACGCAAATTGATAAAATTATTATTGGATCCGTTATGCCTCTCGTTCCTGGCTTATCCATTACCAATGCAGTGCGAGATTTAATGGCAGGACATTTACTGTCTGGATTATCAAAAGGAGCAGAAGCGTTTCTGACGGCATTCGCTATCGGTGCAGGTATTGCCATTGTATTTACGCTTCTATAGAAGGGAGGCATCATATGCATATCGTAGAGCAGATAATTACAAGTTTTATTGCTTCAGCAGCATTTGGGATTATTTTTAATGTTCCACGTGAATCATTATTAAAAAGTGGCTTTGTCGGAATGATTGGCTGGCTCATTTACTATTTGCTAACGTTCTATGGCGTAGATGAAATTCCAAGCACAGTTGCATCGGCCTTCTTTATTGCTATTATTAGTCAAATTTACGCAAAAATTTACCGAACGCCGATCATTATTTTCACCGTAGCAGGTATTATTCCGCTAGTTCCAGGAGGAACAGCATACGATGCCATGCGTAACTTTGTAGAAAATAACTATAATGAAGCGATTAGTCTTGCAGCGAAAGCTTTTATGATTTCAGGTTCAATTGCCATTGGTATTGTGTTTTCTGAAGTCATCAACCAAATCATTCGTCAATCTAAATTAAATGCCAAAGCAAAATATCGACCGTAGAGAAGCAAGCTCAAATCAGAGCGTGCTTTTTTTATGAAAAAAATAAAGAGATCCTTCACTTTTTTGTCACAAGAAAGTCACGTTTTAGTCTAAAAACGTTCAAAAAATGTACGTGCACAGCTAAAAAAATAGACTATACTATGTAGATAGAAAGAGAGATATTACATATGTATGTGAAACATTGAGCATATATCTCGAATTGTTATGCTCAATGTTTCACAATGTAAGTAAAAGATGCTCAGAAATAAGCAAAGTATCTATGAAATGATGAATGTTCTTATATATGAAAGGAGAAAGAAGATGGATACAGTTATACTATCACGTATTCAATTTGCATCAACGACGCTGTTTCATTTTATCTTTGTACCGCTATCTATCGGTCTTGTCTTTTTAGTAGCGATCATGGAAACGATGTACGTAGTAAAAAAAGATGAACAGTATAAAAAGATGGCAAAGTTTTGGGGGCACTTATTCCTGATTAACTTTGCTGTCGGAGTCGTAACAGGTATTTTACAAGAATTTCAGTTTGGCATGAACTGGTCAGAGTACTCACGGTTTGTAGGAGATGTATTCGGTGCGCCGCTTGCTATTGAAGCACTGCTCGCGTTTTTTATGGAGTCCACTTTCCTCGGACTGTGGATTTTCGGGTGGGATCGTTTGCCTAAATGGCTGCACTGTCTATGTATTTGGCTTGTTAGTCTAGGTACTATTTTTTCAGCGTTCTTTATTTTAACGGCTAATTCTTTTATGCAGCATCCGGTTGGAATGGAGCTGAATAATGGACGTTTAGAAATGAATGACTTCTTTAAATTGTTAACAAACGGTCAGCTGTGGGTTGAATTCCCTCATACCATTTTAGGTTCGTTTGCAACAGGCGCCTTTTTTATCACGGGTGTCAGTGCCATTATGCTCTTGAAGAAAAAACATGTGGCTTTTGCCAAAAAATCATTTCAAGTTGCCATTATTGTAGGGTTAGTTTCAGGTGTAGGAATTGCGTTATCTGGTCATGAACAGGCTGGATACTTAGTTAAAACACAGCCGATGAAAATGGCCGCAAGTGAAGGATTATGGGAAAACAGCGGGAGTCCAGGCGCTTGGACGGTAACAGCAAATATTCACCCCGATGAAAAGAAAAATACGAGTGAAATCAAAATACCTTATTTATTAAGCTTCTTATCATACGGGAAATTTTCAGGTTCCGTTCCTGGGATGAACGAGCTGCAGGAGCAGTACACGGCGAAATATGGAGCAGGAAATTATATTCCACCCGTTCGGACAACATTTTGGAGTTTCCGCATTATGGCTGGTCTAGGTGGGGTATTATGTGCATTAGGTATTTGGGGCACGTACTTGCTTTCTCGTAAAAAACTTCAAGAAAGCAAACTATTTTTACGTATTATGACGATTGCCATTGCCTTTCCGTTCCTTGGAAGCTCAGCAGGTTGGATTATGACAGAGATTGGCCGTCAGCCTTGGGTTGTATTTGGCTATATGAAAACGGAAGATGCCGTGTCTCCTGGTGTAACAGCAGGTGAATTGCTGTTTTCTATTATCTCGTTTTCGTTCTTTTATTTAATTTTAGCTGTGATTATGGTGTTCTTGTTCGTTAAAGAAATTAAAAAAGGTCCAGATCACGATCACGAAGCACATACAAAAGTAGTATCAACTGATCCGTTTACAAAGGAGGGATACAATGTTTTCTCTTAATGAATTCTGGTATTTACTAGTATCCATTCTGTTTGTTGGTTTTATCTTTTTAGAAGGCTTTGATTTTGGGATTGGCATGGTGTCTCGTTTTTTAGGAAGAAACGACTTAGAGCGACGAGCTTTTATTAATACAATTGGTCCTTTTTGGGATGCAAATGAAGTTTGGCTAATTTCAGCAATCGGTGCTATGTTTGCCGCTTTTCCAAACTGGTATGCAACGCTATTAAGCGGGTCATATGTTCTTTTTGTTCTTCTTTTGCTTTCGCTTATTGGCCGCGGTGTAGCATTTGAATTTCGAGGGAAAGTTGAAAAACAAGCGTGGAAAAATGCATGGGATTGGGTTATCTTCTTTGGAAGTCTTTTTCCACCGCTCATTTTTGGTATCTTATTTTCAGCGCTAATGAAAGGACTGCCTGTTGAGCGCAACATGCAAATGAATGCCGGCTTTTCCGATATTGTTAATCTATATACCATCACAGGCGGCGTTACGTTAACAATGCTTTGCTTATGGCACGGACTTATTTTTGCGACGATCCGTACGATGGACGATATTAGAGATCGTTCACGGAAAGTCGCTATGAAGCTTTTGCCTATAAATGCCTTATTACTTCTTATCTTTTCAGGCATGACGTTTTTTGAAACAGATTTATTCAGTAATCATAGCCGCTTGATGCTATATACATTTTTCATCGGTATTTTCGTGTATTTACTAGCAGGATTTTTCCTTACACGTAAAAAAGACGGATGGGCATTTGCTATGTCTGGCTTAATTTTGATTTTATCAATTTCCTCTATATTTGCAGGATTGTTTCCAACCGTTTTGGTTAGTTCAATCAATGAAAGCTATAGTTTAACGATTCATAATGCAGCATCAGGGAATTATTCCTTAAAGATTATGTCTTACGCTGCTATTGCGTTACTGCCTTTTGTGTTAGGTTATCAAATTTGGAGCTACTACGTTTTCAGAAAGCGTGTAGATCATAAGGAGCATATGGAGTATTAATGGGTAGAAATTTAATGGTTTACAACGGAATAAAAATGGTTCTTGCCATGTTAATAGGGCTTATTACTATTCAAAGTGTAGCCATTATTTTTCAAGCTAAGTGGCTCGCCGAAGTAATTACCGCTCTTTTTCATGGTGAAAGTTTAACTTCGCAGACAAAAGCAATCGGATTGTTTTTGTCTGCCTTTATGGTTCGTCAGATCATAGGTTTTATAGTGAAAAAAACGTCATATCAATTTGGAGTCAAAACGACTCAGGAACTGCGTTTGATAGTCATGAAAAGCATTTTTGCATTAGGACCGCGTTTTACCAAAGATGAAGGAACAGGAAACTTGGTGACGCTCATCACCACAGGCCTACAGAAGCTTCGCGCTTATCTCGAGCTGTTTTTGCCTAAACTGGCCGCCATTAGCGTTACACCTTGGCTAGTGCTTGCTTTCGTTTGGTATCATGATCGGCTTTCAGGCATTATTTTACTTGTGACCATGCCAATTTTAATTTTATTTATGATTTTGCTCGGACTGGCTGCACAAAAAAAAATAGATAGCCAATGGGAGACATATCACGTGTTGTCGAACCACTTTGTAGATTCGCTTCGAGGGTTAGAAACTTTAACATTTCTCGGGAAAAGTAAGGAGCATGCTGAAACGATTGAAAGAGTCAGTGACCGTTATCGAAAAGCGACAATGGGAACGCTCCGAATTGCTTTTTTATCTACGTTTGCTTTAGATTTCTTTACGATGTTATCTGTAGCCATCGTAGCTGTTATGCTTGGTTTGCGGCTGGTGAATGGTTCGATGACATTAGAGCCTGCACTTATGATTTTATTGCTGGCGCCTGAATACTTCCTGCCGATACGAGAAGTAGGAAATGATTACCATGCAACATTAGACGGAAAAGAATCCGGAGATGCATTACTTAAGATTGTGAAGCAGGCTGAAAAAACGCCGACTAAAAAAGAAGATGTTCCTAGTTGGACTGAAAGCAGTGAACTTCAATTAAGGCATATCACCGTCAAATATGACGAAGAGCATCCACCTTCTCTTGAAGATGTGTCACTGCATGTTAAAGGAATGAAGAAAATTGGAATCATCGGAAAAAGCGGCGCTGGAAAATCGACGCTTATTGATATACTAAGCGGCTTTGTGCAATCTACAGAAGGCTCTGCTGAAGTAAACGGCGTGCCAATTGATTTACGCTCAGATGCTTGGCAAAAGCAGATTACGTATATCCCTCAGCATCCATTTATTTTTAATGGAACAGTAAAAGAAAATATTGAATTTTATCAAGATAGAGGCGGCTCATATGATTATGAAGATGCTTTAACGAAAGCAGGGCTTTTATCTATGATTCAACAGATGTCTGAGAAGGAAAATGAAATGATCGGAGATGGAGGACGGCAGCTTAGCGGCGGCCAAGCTCAAAGAATTGCTCTAGCAAGGGCATTTCTAAGCGACCGCCCTATTATTATGCTTGATGAACCAACGGCACAAGTCGATATTGAAACGGAATATGAATTAAAGCAAGATATTTTAACGATGTTCCAAGAGAAGTTATTTATTTTAGCTACACACCGTCTGCATTGGATGAAAGACATGGATCTCATTGTTGTAATAGAGGACGGAAAAGTTGCAGAAATCGGTAATCATCAAGAACTGATTCGAAAAAAAGGAGCTTACTATCAATTTTTACATGAAGAGGAGGAGATATGATGAAATATAAAAGTTGGATATGGCCCTACTTTAAAACATATAAATATCGTATCTTTTCTATTTTATTACTAAGCATGTTAACGATTGGTTCTGCTTGCGCGTTAATGTTCACGTCAGGTTATTTGATTTCAGCTTCTTCCTTACGGCCAGAAACGATTTTATTGGTGTATGTTCCAATTGTACTTGTGCGTACATTTGGTTTAAGCCGAGCCGCTTTCCGTTATGCGGAGCGTCTTGTCAGTCACGATTTTATTCTTCGTATTTTAGCTAAAATGCGTACACGTCTTTATCATTTGATTGAACCGTTAATTGCTACATCTCGCTATCAAACAGGAGATGTTTTAGGAGTTCTCGCGGAAGATATTGAAAGTTTACAAGACTTATTCTTGCGTACCATTCTTCCAACAATTTCAGCTGTTATTTTATACGTTATTTCGATTGTAGCTTTAGGATTCTTTAGCCTAAAGTTTGCATGTTTGATTGCCATCTATTTATTTTTATTAGTAGTAGTGATGCCGCTTTTTTCCCTTTGGCATATGAAGGCAGCCAATCAGCGATATAAATCAAGCAAAGCACAGTTATATGCCAAGGTCACAGACGGCTTTTTAGGAGTGGCTGATTGGGTGTTAAGCGGTCAGCAGCAGTCATTTTTTCATTCGTATAACAAAACAGAAAATGAGTTAGACGGCATGGATCGTAAGCTTAAACTATGGACGTATTATCGAGAATTGTTTGGACAACTTGTTGTAGCAGGTTTAATTGTCACAATGATTTGGTTTGGGGCTTCTCTTTTTGCAGATAAAGAGCTTGCAGGTGTGTTTATTGCTGCTTTTATTTTAGTAGTATTTCCTTTATCTGAAGCGCTGCTGCCAGTATCTAATGCAGTAGAAAAGATTCCTCAGTTTGAAGAATCATTAAATAGAGTACAGGCAATGGAAAAGAACTGGGAAGATGTGAACGAAAAGAAAAAACATACTCTTTCTCTACCTTATAAAGGTTCATGGAATTCGGTTAGATTAAAAGTTGAGCATGTAAGCTTTCGCTATAGTAATGAGGAGGAGTCAGTAATTCATGATCTTTCATTTCAAGTCGAGCAAGGGAAAAAAATTGCGATTCTTGGCAAGAGTGGAGCTGGAAAATCGACTCTATTAAAGTTGCTGCAAGGCTCCTTAGTACCTACAGAAGGTACAGTTCAGCTAAACGGTCAGTCTGTTGCTGAAGTTCGTGAAGATGTACCAAAACTCATCTCGGTATTAAATCAAAATCCTTATTTATTTAATACAAGCGTAGCCAACAATTTATTACTAGCTAATGAAGAGGCCACAAAAGAAGAAGTAATTGAGGCCATGAAGCAAGTGAATATGCACTCCCTTGTGGAAGGTTTGCACCAAGGATATCAAACGCCGATGCTCGAAACAGGTCAGCGCTTCTCGGGAGGAGAACGTCAGCGGATTGCGTTAGCACGTGTTCTGCTTCAGCATACGCCAATTGTTATGCTAGATGAGCCAACTGCAGGGTTGGATGCTATCACTGAAAAGCGTCTGTTATCCACTATCTTTGAAACTCTTCAAGACAAAACCCTAATTTGGGTTACGCATAATTTAGTTGGGATGGAAAAAATGGATGAAATCTTATTTTTGCAAGATGGTAAGATAGCCATTCGAGGAACGCATGACGAATTACTTGCGACGAACAGTCACTATCAAAAGCTATATGAATTGGATCATCCGGCAAAAAGCCTTTAGCAGAAGCTAAAGGCTTTTTATTATTTGATAATAAAGTGAAATTCGACAAACACGAGTAAAATATGTGTCGAATGAAAGAAAGAAAGCAGCTTGGATTCAAAGAAAAGAGTATGCGTTTAGCATTTTTGAAAAAGTGGTAAAACAAGGTAGTGTTTGTTTCTTCCTGTATAACATCGGTTTATTTTAGGGAAAATATATACACATTATGCGAACGAGAGAAGGAAGATACAATGGAACCTATGCTTATACATATCACGCTCGTAGTGGGACTAGGAGTTCTATCTCAGTGGCTGGCTTGGAGATTTAAGTTACCAGCAATTGTCGTGATGTCAATTATCGGACTACTAACAGGCCCTATTTTAGGTTTAATTGATCCTAAAGCACAATTTGCTCAGCTTTTTGATCCTTTTGTATCGATTGCTGTAGCTGTTATTTTATTTGAAGGCAGCTTGAATTTAGACATGAGAGAGGTAAGGGGAATCGAAAAGCCCGTGTTTCGCATTGTGACGCTCGGAGCCATGCTAGCTTGGGTTTTAGGCTCTTTAGCTGCTCATTATATAGCGGATTTATCATGGGCGGTGGCAATTGTTATCGGAGGGCTTTTTATTGTGACGGGTCCAACCGTGATTTTACCTCTTTTACGACAAGCTAAATTAAAACCAAAACCAGCAGCGATTTTAAAATGGGAAGGTATTATTGTTGATCCATTTGGTGCACTGCTGGCCGTTTTTTCGTTTGAAATTGTTCAATTTTTAGTGCTGAGAGAAGTGAGTGGAAAAACAATTCTCTTTTTCTTTGCAGCCTCTATTATTGCTGTTTTAATAGGGTGGCTTCTTGGCCGCGGAATAGGATGGATGTTTCAAAAGGGTCATATTCCAGAGTATTTAAAATCTCCGGTCGTATTTATTGTCGTTATTGCCTGCTTTACGGTAGCTGATGAAATTAAGCATGAAACAGGTCTTCTAGCAGTAACAGCGATGGGGATTACGCTTGCTAATATGCATATTTCATCTATTAGTGATATGCGACATTTTAAAGAAAACATTTCGGTTCTATTGACTTCTACTATTTTTATCATGTTAACGGCTGGACTGACGATGAAGACCATTACTGAAATTTTTCATTGGAATATTATTTTGTTTGTTTTACTTATGCTGTTTATTGTCAGACCTGTCTCCATCTTTTTATCAACGGTAGGGACAGATTTATCTATAAAAGAAAAAATACTGATTGGCTGGATTGCCCCGCGCGGAATTGTAGCGTTAACGGTCTCGAGCTACTTTGCGAAAGTACTAATTGATGAAGGATTTAAAGATGCTTCCATCCTAACAACTCTGACATTTGCTTTAGTGTTTGCTACGGTTTGTGCACACGGTTTTTCCCTTTCATGGCTAGCTAAGAAGCTTGATTTATCAATTGGAGAAGAACCTGGTATTTTGCTTGTAGGAAGCAATGATTTTACGGTTGCCTTTGCTTCCAAGTTAAAACAGCTGGGCTATCCAGTATTAGTTGCTGATTCTTCGTGGGAGCGTTTAAGAGTTGCGCGCAGAGCGGAAGTAGATGTGTATCACGGAGAAGTTCTAGCTGAGCAAACGGAATATCATCTAGATTTAACTCCTTATGAATACGTGATTGCTGCAACTGAGTTAGATGCATATAATGCGCTTGTTTGTACTGCTTTTCTTCAAGATATGGGGCGGAACAATGTTTTTCAATTGAGCATTCGTGAACAAGAAGATCCAAGAGAAGACGTCGATGAAATTATGCACACAGTAAGAGGACGCATGCTCTTTAAGAAAGGAATTACGTGGGAGTTTCTGCATCATAAAATGGAGCACGGATATACGATTTACAATACAAAAATTACGGATAAATATACGTATGAAACATATCTTGAGGAGAAAAGCGATGATTCTCTTTTACTAGCAGTGAGCAAGCAAGGAAAGGCATTGAGTTTTTTTGCTCATGATCAAGAAATAAACGTTAATGCGGGTGATACGGTATTAAGCCTTCAGCCATTAAAAAGATAAAAAAACAGGCCTTCAATGGCCTGTTTTTTATGCTTGTTTTTGTTTAAAATGAATGACGAACAGATAAGCAGCAGCTGCTGCAAAATAGATGGTAACGGCTGGTGCGGTGAAGACATGCCCAGCTACAAAAGCAATTCCAAGAGCTAATACAATTGCTGTACTATACATCATAAAGCTTTCATCCAGAAGCTGTGATGGGTCTTTAAGTAATCGAACCAACACGGTTAAACCAACTACTAGAAGTGGAAGAACCCATAGTAAAAATCCGATGATACCTAAAGAGAAAAACAAATCATAAAAATCCATTTCAATCATCTTTGGCGGAAGCTGCTTGGTATAGTCACCAGAAAAGCCCATACCTATCATTTTTCGTGCAATAGGTGCTTTTGCATACTCTTCCTTATGATGAGCTAAAAATTGCTCACGGCTGCTTAGAATCAGATTTTGAATATCTTTGTCATCTAAATTTGATTCCTTTTGTTTTTTCTTTTTAGCAGGCTTTTCTTTTTCTTTCTTTTCCGGCTTTTCTTTCTCTGTTTTCTCTTTTTTAGCTTCTAACATATCGATGTGCGTATATGTGTTTTTATAAGCTGGAGAAATCGGAGTAGTTGCTCCGGTTACAATTAAAAGCAGAATTGAGATTACTAAGTTGGCTTTAATTAAGCTGCGTTTATTCGTAAATAATTTTGCAAATAAGATAACTGTTGCTACAACTAAAGAAAGAATAACGGCACCTAAGCCTACTTTCGTTCCAAGCATGATGGATGAAACGGCTAATAAGATAAAAGGAATCCAGTAATAAGCTTTTGAAAACGAACGTACTTTATCTAAAGCTAAAAGCAGTGTCAGAGGAAGCAAAATAGCAATGGTTGCCCCTAGCTCATTCGCTGCATAAAACCAGCCTTTGAATCCGATTTTATTATACTGATAACTCTCTAGTGCTGTACCTGTTAGCATTGTACCGATAAAAACAATACTGATGATGAGTGAAGCAGTCAATAAGTTTTTGCTCAGTATTCTTTTTACATCCACAGACGATCGATAATGTGAAAACATCACAATCATTCCAAGTAAGGTAACGTTCATATAAACAACCTTATTGAAAAATTTAATTTCTTGCCCAATATAATAAGGATCTTTCCATTGATGATTTAAGTAGATATTGAGTCCAAGAAAGAGTGCAAAAGCAATAAGGTAGATAATCGAATATCTAGCCCATTTTGACTGTTTGGCAAACACTAAAAGTAGGACACCTGCAAAAATCATATATAGAAAGCGAATAACAACCCCAATTGAGAGACCACTATCCATGTTCAAAACCATGTACGTCGTTAGCATATCAATAATTGGCTGAATTGAAATAAAACCAACGAACAGAAAAAATAACCAGTATGTGTTCTTCATATAGTACTCTCCTGTTTTACGTGAATTAACGTTTTCTTTTAACTAAAAGCATAACACCTTCTACTCTGCATAATAGCGTCGACATTAAGTATACTAAACCACCTGCAATACAGACAATACCAAATCGTAAGATAACATGTAATGAATTCAAAAATGCGATGTCCTTTAAGAAGAACATGACGATAGCAACAGGTACGGAAGCTAAAAGAATTTTTCCTGTTTCTTTCACTAGATATCCGTAATGGAAGTGATTGATTTGTTTTGCCAGCATAACGAATACGATGGCCGTGTAGAAAAAGGCAACCACTGACATGGAAAGTGCTAATCCTTGGTATCCCATAAATTTAGTGAAAATCATGTTAAAGATGATATTTAACACAATGGATAATAAGCCTGCTCTCATAATAAGATAACCTTTTTGAAGAGAATAAAATCCTTTTGCAAGAACAGCTTGCAGCGAATAGAAAAACACCGAACCTAGGTAATAATAAGATACATCCGTTGTTTTTAACGTTGAATGTGCGTCAAATGCACCGCGCTGATAAGCAATCATTACAATGTCTTTCATATAAAAGATCATAATAACAATCGTCGGAATTAGCAGCATCAGCATAAACGTAATCCCTTTTTCAATTCCTGATTTAAAGCGTTCTTCATCTTTTTCAGAAATGGCTCTTGCAATCAGCGGATAAATAATGGTTGCGACCGTAACCCCGAATATTGCCTGGGGAATACTTACAAGTCTGAAGGCGTAATTTAAGTATGAAATAACACCTTCACCAAAGGAGCCAGCAAAGAAGAAGTTTACAGTTAAATTAATTTGACCGACCATAATGGTCACACCAACAGGGATGAATACTTTATAAAAAGCCACCACTTCATCACGGTCAATTTTTTGCTTCCATAACAGCAGATGCTGCGGTTTAAAATAGACAACTTTAATTAAGAAAGAAGCAATTGTTCCTATAAAATAGCCAAGAGCAATTGCATAGCCGCCCATAATTGAATGTAATAGGATTGTACTTAAAATCGTAAATAGTACGACAACCGTTTGAGAAAACACGGAGAAAGAATATTGACTTCGTGCATCAAATACACCTTCGTATACGGCATTCACTCCAACTAGTGAAAGAGATAGGAAGTACATAACGCCCGTATAAATTCCTAGTTCAATTGCTGCTTTGGAAAAATTAGAATACGAAGCGGGAAAGTAAAAGAAAGCGGCAATTGATCCGAGAACCGAAATAATGAAACAAATAAGAAAGGTTGATTTAACAATATTAGTCAAATGAACCTTTCCTTTATTTTCTTTTTCATAACGTAAATAACTAGGAATAAACGCATCCTTCATCCCCGTTAACATAAATAAAATAAAAGCGTTTGGAATGATCATTGCTGCGTTGTATGAATCGACGATATAACTTGTACCGAAATAGTTAGCAATAACTAAATCACGAATCATACTAGAAAATTTTAAAAATAATGTTGATATGAGCAGTAAAATGCTCGCGAATTTTAAGTTTTTCATGCGAAACTCCTACCTTTTCAAGTTATCTCATCAACTATTAGCAATAAAGAAGCATCCGACAATTAGAAGAATACAGCCGATAACTTGTTTTGTTGTAACTTTTTCTTTAATTAGAAAGTAACCGAATGTTAATGTCCAAATATACGTAATAGACGTGAGCGGAAATACAATAGAATAAGGTAACAGCGTTAAAACATACACATTAAGCAGAGCTGCCGTCCCGTAAAAAAGGCCGCCACCCACAAAGCAAATAAGCGCTAGCTTTATCTTTTTTTCATTTAAATACGTAGAAATATACTTGAAAAAGACAGCTCCAACTGAACCTAAAAGGGTCATAATAATTAAAAGCGGGATACTATTCATCTTGGCCACCTACTAAAATTACACCTACGATAATAATAAGAGTACCGACCAGCTTCATAGGGCTAATAGTTTCATTTAATAGAAAGAAACCAAGAGCAATGCTGATTACGTATCCTAGGCTTAAAAATGGATGAAGTAAGGAAACTCTTTCAAATTTAAAAGCGGCAATCATAAAAACCGCTCCTAATCCATAAAGAAAAAAACCAATAATTAAATTTAAGTTAAATGAAGCTTCGGACAACTTCCAAAAAAGTTGTCCAACAGCTGTAAACAGGGAAGCCACGATAATGAGTGTGATTCCTAGCTTTTTGTTGTAATTGCTCTCCATCAGGAGGTCACATCCCTTTCTTTCTGATCAAATCGGACAAAAGGAAGACCAATAAAGAAGAAAGACACAAATACGCTTGCTAATAAATATCGAAAATCTTGAGCCGGCAATGCCGCAAGAACAGAAAGCGTGTTAAGAGCCCAAGGAATGACGATAATAAGTGACGTAATTCCTCTTCGAATCACTAGCATTAATGAAAATAATAAAATGACACAGTGATAAAAAGCTGGTTTCCATAAGAATGTAAAAACAGGGTGCTTAAAAATAGCTAAGTAAGCATTGGCAGTATGCGTAATAAACGGCTCGATTACTTTATTTTTAAGACCTAAATCATTGCCGTAATAAATGTTGGTTACATACGTATCTGTGTAGCCATCTTTAAAAGGATTGATTTGCCATACTAAAGCCGTTTGTTTGAGAAAGCCTTCCGTTGCTAGATAAGGATTTTTGATGACAATGCTAGCATAATTCTTAAAATAAAGACCTAGATCATTAAAAATAAACTCGCGGTCGTAGTATTTCCAAGTGAATTTAATAGGATCGCTTTTATATGGATTGTACTTTTCTTTCCACAATTCAATAGGAAGCACTTTATTAAAATATTCGCGCTCTTCTCTTGACATCTCCCCATCATTTGAAATGATGTTTGCGATTTGTTGAGTTGGGATAGACAAAGCTTCATTTGGATCCGAAGGCTGTACATCAAGCCAAGTGAACACAGGGCCTGTAACAATCTTTTGTAAAATAAAGACGACTAAGAAAATCGTGACAAGAGGTTTCCAATTTTTTCTGAATAAGACGATCATTAAAAGGAAAGTCAAAACAAATACAGGAAAACCATTATGTCTAAAGAAAGCTACTCCAAATGCGGAAAGTAAAAGTAAGAAAAAGCCTGCTTTACTTTTAATCCAAGCACCTTCTGATAAATAGATTTTTGCAATATTCACCGTAAAAAACAGCAGAAAAGCACTGTATAAAATATCTTTCCAAATAATAATTGAAAAGATTAAAAAGCTTGGAATAATGACAATAATAGCTGTTAAAAGTCCAATCATAACAGGGTGTGCTTTGCGTTTAATGAAAAAGTCAAACGTATAGGCGTATATGCTTACTACAACAACAATTTGCGTGAATGCTACAATTCCTGGGTTATCCCATATTTTTGTCAGCAGCATAATCAGCCACGTAATCATAATAGGATGCCAATCGTTAAATTCTCCGTTATGTGCCTGTCTCCACTGTGCTAATGAATCGGGAGTCATGGCCGCTGGGAAAAAGGCGAGCCAGTAATATAGACTAACAGCTAAAATAAGAATCGTAACAATTCCTAGGTAACGCTTTGGGTGTGCAAATTTATAGTGAAAATCGTTTATCTGTTTGATAGCGCTGAGTACAGCGGCCGTCAGCAGCATTGCCAATAAAGTACGGCTGATGGCATACAAAACGAGTGAAAAAATAGTTGAGCTCGTCATATGTAAGTTATCTAAAAGCGAAAACTGTACGATAAACGAAAAAACAATCAGCAATAGCCATTCTAGCGGTTTAAATGAAGCATAAGCTCTATTTTTATAAATAAAAATAGAGCTTATGATGGTAAATACAAGTGCAGCAAAAAGGGAAAGATATTGAACACCGTCTGGATTACCAATACTTAAACCGATAAGAATAATTAAAGCTGTTACTGTAAGCAGCAAAATACTTTTTTTATTCTTCATCATTGTTATTCTCCTACTTGTTCAATCTGTTCAATTTTTTTATTTAGTTCTAATTCATATTGCTTGCGATTTAATGAAGCGATTGTATCTAGAATTAATCCACAGACGAAAGATAAAACACCTAACACCATCAATCCAGTTGCTAAGATAGATGAAGGTACTTTGGTAATAAAGCCTGTATCAAAAAATTCATAAAGTACTGGAGCACCAACAGCTAATCCTGCGACAATAAATAACACTGTCCAAATGGAGAAGAACTGAAGCGGCTTGTACTCTTTAAATAACGTAAAAATCATTCGTAACACTTTAAATCCATCAGAGAACGTATTAAGTTTCGATTCGCTGCCTTCAGGTCGATCGCGATAATCGATCGCGATTTCTTTTAGGCGGAAGCGTTTATCTAACGCGTGAAGACTCATTTCTGTTTCAATTTCAAATCCCGGGCTCATCACAGGTATTGATTTTACAAATAATTTATCGTACGCACGATAACCTGTCATGATATCTTTAATGTTGCTTTTGTACAGGCCGTTAATTAAAGAACGTACTAAGTTGTTACCAAAATTATGGAAAGCACGTTTGTTTTCTTCGAGATACGTTCCGTTTGATAAACGATCTCCAATGACCATGTTAGCTTCTCGATTTCTAATAGGCTCAATTAATTGATGAACAAATTCTGCAGGATACGTATCATCCCCATCTACCATGACATAACAATCTGCATCAATTTCTTGAAACATCGAACGTACAACGTTTCCTTTTCCTTGCTTGAATTCTTTTTTGACGATTGCCCCGTGTTCAAGTGCAATTTCACTTGTGCGATCTTTTGAATTGTTATCGTACACATAAATATCTGCACTAGGCAGTTCGCGTTTGAAATCGTCAATTACTTTTCCAATTGTTACTTCCTCGTTATAACAAGGAATTAAAACTGCGACTTTCATTTTTCCACCTCATCAAAAAAAATTGTTGGGAGTTGTTCAGCAATTACATCTACTGTGTAGCGGTTTGCTGTTTGTAACGCCTGTTGAGACATTTGCTGTTTCACATCTTCAGGAAGATTAATAAAAGCCTGTAGCTGTGAAGCTAGTTCGTCTACATTTTTAGGCTCAAAGAATAGACCATTCTTTCCGTCTATAATGTAATCTTTTAGACCACCAATCTGACTCCCAATTACGGGTGCTCCGCAAGCCATAGCTTCGAGGCCGACTAAGCCCAAACTTTCTCCTTTTCTTACGGTCGGAAACACGAATGCTTCAATCGCATTATATACGTAAGCAAGAGAGGACTGAGGAAGGAGAGGGAAATGGATGACTTTTTCCTCTAGGCCCAGAGTCTTGATCATTTCCTTAAATGCAGCTTCGTCTTTTCCGCTTCCAACGTATAGGTATTTGTAAGAAGTGGGCATTTGTTGTTCAGCTTTTGCAATTGCTTGCAGGTAGTATTCCCATCCTTTACCCACATCAATGCGGCTTACACATCCAAGATAACGGATAGTAGGGTCCAAGTTTAGTTCTTGATAAGCTTTGCTTTTATCTGCATAAGGGTGAAACAGATCTTTATTCACTCCTCCGCTTGGAAAAATATAGATTGAGTTATGAACCTTATATTTCTCTTCAACGAGCCCTTTATAATAAGGAGAAGGAGTAATAATTTTAGTGGAATGTTGTAATAAGTCATTTACTCTAGGCTGATACTTTTCCTGTGAAGGTACTTCAGGTACAACGTCTGAACCATGCACGTTTGTCACAATCTTCACATTCTTCTTTAGCTTTTTAAGAATCAGCAGCGGAAGAGCATTATGAGATGCATAATGTACGTAAAGGTAGTCGTAGTTTTTTGTCAAGCCCGTCAAGACGACATTAGCATAATGAGAAGCATAGCTAAAAAGCTTGCTTAATTTGCTTGTCTTTTTTTGCATGACAATTTTATCAACTTGAATACCATGTTGAACTAAAATTTTTTCAGTGTTTTGAACAAATACACCATAGCTTGGGAATTGTTCCGAAGGATACATATTTGAAATCAACAAAATTTTCATGATTGTTTCACACCTATTTTTCTTTATTAGTTTATGATAATGACAACGGGTGTTCATTTAAATAGAGCTTACATGTATCATCTTACTATTAAGTTGAGCGATTTCATCGATAAACATGCAAAAATGGGTTGCATATCGCCAACATCACAATATTATAGCACACCTACTTTTTAAAATGCGAAAGTTTATCGGACACTTCTAAAACGATAGATAAAGCAGTAAAGAAGATGATTTTCACATCATCATAATCACACGAAAAAAAGCGAACGCTATTCGTTCGCTTTATGTCACTTATTTCACTTCAACGCTTACCCCAAAATGGTCGGAAACAACGGGATAATGTATGCCGTTAAAAACCACAGTTGATGACTGAATATCCTGCGCATGACTCGATAGAATTAGATCAAGGCGCAGTGCCCGTTCATTATCATCCCATCCAGCAATGTTACCTTTAACTGTAATACCGCTGTCTTTTTTGTTCGATAGAGTATACGTATCATAGAGGCCTTGGCTCAACAGGTAGTCGTAACCTTCATTTCGTCTATGAGCGTCATTATTAAAGTCTCCGAGTAGGAAAAATGGGTTATCTTTGTGTACATGAGCTAGCAGCGTATCAACTTGCTGCTTGAACGGCTCTTCCTCGTCATCCCACCAGCCAAGATGACAAGAATAAAACGTAAGGAGTTCTTTTTCATATTCGATTGTTGCTCCAACAATTCTTCTCGTTTTCCAATAGTCAATATTTGACGTTTGTGAAACAAAAAATGAATGCTCCTCAATAATCGGGTGTTTCGTTAAAATGGCAATTCCTTCTTCATACACTTCATAGCCTATATGAGATAAATCCCATACCAATTGATAGTCTTCACCTTGCTTACCCAGTTCTTTTGCTAAAAGCCAAGCGTAATTATCGCTACGAATGTAGTCATATACATAAGGTGCGTCTACTTTTTGGCTTACTTCCTGTAAAGCAATGACATCATATTTTTCTTTTTTAATTACTTCAGCTAGACAAGATAACTTGTCTAGCTGATTTTCCTCTTGCCAAGAGTGGCAATTTAACGTTAATAGCTTCATTATGTTAAGCTCCTAACAAATCTTGAATGTCGGATTTCAAAACATCCGCTTTAGGTCCATAAATAGCTTGTACCCCTTTATCTTTCAAGATTAAACCAAGGGCTCCGTTTTGTTTCCACTCACTTTCTCCTGCAACGGCATGTATATCTTTTACCGTTACACGTAAGCGAGTCATACAAGCATCAACGTCTTCAATATTGTTTTCTCCGCCAAGCAGTCCAATAATGACTGGGGCAAGCGAATCATTTTTCACCTGCTTGCTGCTTGTTGCAGTTGTTTCTTCATCGATATAGTTTCCGTTACGTCCCGGCGTTGGGAAGTTAAAACGTTTGATTAAGAAGTTTGCCACTCCAAAATTTAAGCCAAAGAATACAAGGCAGGCGATGACAAAGTTCATTAAGTCAGCCCATAGTCCGGCTTTGATAATCATTGGTGTACGTGTTAATAGTTCAATTACACCAAATGAGTGTACTCGAACATGAACAATATCAACAATGGCAAAAGCCAGTCCCGTCATAATGGCGTATACGACGTATAGAAGAGGTGCCGCGAACATGAACATAAATTCAATCGGTTCTGTTACGCCTGTTAAGAAAACAGCTAGTCCAGCTGAAAAGAACATTGAACGATATTTCGAACGTTTGTCAGGATCTACGTTACGATACATTGCTAAAGCGATTCCAATTAATGACGCACAAGATAAAATCATCTGTCCTACTTTAAATCGTGCAGGTGTAACGTCATGTAAGAGCTGTTTGTAGCTGTCCATATCTCCTGCAGCGCGGAAATTATTTAAATCTGCAATCCAAGCAAGCCATAAAGGGTCTTGACCAGCAACAGTGGAACCTGCTCCAGAACCCGTTAAAATTTTGTACGTACCACCTAGCTCCGTGTAGTTCATAGGAACTGTCAGCATATGATGAAGACCAAATGGAAGAAGCAGGCGCTCTAATGCTCCGAAAATAAATGGTGCTAGAATAGGAGCTGTGTCTCTAGATGTTGCAATCCACTGTCCGAAGCTGTTTAATGAACCTTGGATAAACGGCCATACAATGGATAAAAGCAGTGCCGTTACAACTGAACCACCGATGACCACAAATGGTACGAAGCGCTTACCGTTAAAAAACGAAAGGGCTTCAGGCAATTTATCATAGTTGTAATATTTATTGAATAAATTCGCGCCTAAAAACCCAGCGATAATTCCTACGAACACTCCCATGTTAAGAGCGGGAGATCCTAAAATAGATGTGAAGTAGTCTTTTACAACTAATTCTTGTCCAAACAGTGATTGAACCGTTGCTTTTGAATCTGAGAGCATTTCTGCTTTAACTCCGAAAATGGCTCCTGTAATTCGATTAATAAGAATGAATGCAATGAGTGCAGCAAATGCACCGCCAGCACGTTCTTTTGCCCAAGATCCCCCGATGGCAACAGCGAACAAGATGTGAAGATTTGTAATGATCCCCCAACCTATATCTTCCATCACGCGTGCAATTGTTTGTACAGCAGTGATGTCTCCCCCAGTCATTGCAACTAGCTTTCCAAGTGAAATCATAATACCAGCTGCGGGCATAACCGCTACTACTACTAATAAAGCCTTACCAAATTTCTGCCAAAAATCAAATGAAAAGAACTTTTTCATAGTTTTTCCCCTTCCCCTATGTATGGGTTTTCATTTTATTTTTTGATAAACTATATTTCCAAGATAGTGCAACCGTTTGCATAACCCTATTGTAATAAAAGGGCTTTCATAATGCAAGACTGTAATTTCTCTTTTTTTGAAAAATTTATTCATGAATCATAAATGATGAAAAAATTTTTATGATAAAGTGAACAATATCAACGGTATTTTAACATGATGGAATGTAATAAAAGCATTCAAATAATGGCATAAAGACAAGTACAGAGGAGGATAATATGAAAAAAGAAGAGCTAAAAGCGATTATTTTTGATTTAGACGGTGTTATTGCAGATACGGTACATTTATATTATAAAGCAAATAAAAAAGTAGCAGATCAACTTAACGTTTCATTTTCTGAAGAACTGAATCAGCAGCTGCAGGGAATCAGCCGAGTGAAAACTGTAGAGCTCATTGCTGCACAAGGCAACGTACGTCTCACAGTGGAAAAAAAAGAACAGCTTGCTGATGAAAAGAATAAGCATTATCAAGCATTAATAAAGGAAATGACAAAGAATCACTTACTTCCAGGAATACAATTGTTGTTAGAGGATTGTAAAAAACAAGGTATTAAAACGGCGATTGCTTCTTCTAGTTCAAATGCAAATACTGTAGTGGATGCGTTAGGAATACGTCCTTTTTTTGATTGCATTGTGGATGTGAGAAAAATAAAGAAGGGAAAACCAGATCCAGAAATATTTTTGACAGCTGCCGATCAATTAAAAGTAACACCCTATGCATGTGTGGCTATAGAAGATGGAGAGGCGGGTATAAAAGCTATTAATCAAACAGATATGGTTTCTATCGGCGTTGGTAAGCATCTGAAGGAAGAGGATATGAATTTTCACGTATATTCAACAGCTGATTTGCATTTAAAGACGATCAAAGAGGTTTTCGAAAAAGCAAGAAAAGGAACAGATTATAACAGAGCGTATACAAAAAATTAGTAAATCTTTTACATGCAAGTAGCAAAGCGCAAAAAAACATATGCTAGAATAAAATAAGAGAGCAAAGATACATAGGAAGGGGTACATCATGATTAAATGTATTGCGATCGATATGGATGGAACTTTAGTAAATAGTGAACAAGTTGTAAGTAAAGAAAATGCCCAAGCGATTAAGACAGCTCAAAAGGCAGGGGTGGAAGTTGTTATTGCTACGGGACGTTCTTATGAAGAGGCCCGTTATGTTTTAGAAGAAGCAGGACTTCATACATATTTAATTTGTGCAAACGGAGCAGAGCTTCGGAATCCACAAGGGGAAAAACAATATTCAGTAGGCATGACGATGGAATCTATTCGCGAAGTAGAAAATATTTTTAAGAAGTTTCAGTTGTACTTTGAAGTCTATACAAGTGAAGGTACGTATTCAAATGACTATGAAAAAGCTTTGTCGGTATTAATGGATATTTATTTAAGCGCTAGCTTAAAAGATAATTATGAAAAATCGTTAGAAGCGGCAAAAGAGCGTTTCAATAGCGGCAGAGTAAAGCTTATTGAAGAGTATGAAGCGTTGTTTCAAGATCCAAACAAGGACATTTATAAGCTGCTTGCTTTCTCTTTTGACGAAGAAAAGTTAGAGCAGGCAAAAATAGAACTTGTGAAGTTAGATTCGATTGCAGTCAGTGCATCTGGTAAAGAAAATATTGAAATAAATGATGAAAATGCTCAAAAAGGAATTGCAGTTACATCATTTGTTCAAGAGCGCCATATTTCTTTAGAAGAAACGATGGCCATTGGAGACAATTATAACGACGTATCGATGTTTCAGCGAGTTGGACGTGCTGTAGCGATGGGGAATGCCCCTCAAGAAATTAAAGAATTTGCCCATATCGTAACAGGAACAAATGACGAGCACGGCGTAGCTCAAGCTATTTTAAATGCGCTTGAAACAGTTAAACAATAAGCAAACTAAAAAGCATGCCTTTAGGCATGCTTTTTAGTTTGTTACTTTCTCCTTGTTACGACGGTATGCACCGTGGTTTGTTGGTCCAACATATTGATTTAAAGCAAACGAATGACGAATTGCTTCTGTAATAAATTCTTTTGCTGTATAAATAGCTTGTTTGACGTCACTGCCTTTTGCCAATTCAGCGGCAATCGCAGCTGAGTATGTGCATCCAGCACCGTGCGTAAATGTCGTTTCAATACGTTCAGACTCTAAGATCTCAAACGTCTTTCCATCATAAAGCAAATCGATTGCTTTTTCATGCGCCAATTTACTTCCGCCTTTAATCAATACATATTCGGCACCAAGGTCAAAAATTTTGACGGCTGCTTCTTTCATTTTATCCACCGTTTTGATAGGACCAAGTCCGCTTAATTGACTAGCTTCAAATAAGTTAGGCGTTACGACTGTTGCTTTTGGAACTAGTACATCACGCAAGCTGACAGTTGTTTCGGGGTGAAGCGCTTCGTCCTCTCCCTTACATACCATCACAGGATCTACTACGACATTTTTTAAACCATATTCTTCAATTGTTTTTGCGGCTAGCTCAATAATTTCCACTGAGCCAAGCATACCTGTTTTTAGAGCTTGTACGCCTACGCCTTTTACAATTGTTTTCAACTGCTGTTCAACAGTTGAAACTTCTTGTGGAAATACGTTATGAGACCAGCTGTTATCGGGATCCATTGTTACAATTGTTGTTAAAGCTGTCATTCCGTAAACACCCAGTTCTTGGAATGTTTTTAAATCTGCTTGAATGCCAGCTCCGCCGCTGCTGTCAGAACCCGCAATGGTTAATGCTTTATTCATTGTCATAAAAAATCCTCCCGTATTTTAAGTTCATAGAGAAAATAGAGTAAAACTTCCACCGGTCGGTTTTTAGCTGCCCAATGTGTTTTAGATAAATTTCTTCCATTCACTTTTCACTTTTTCTTTTATTTTATCGCTTTTAATGTAGATATTCAATTTCTAAAAACTGTATGAATCCTAAGTGTATACTTTTGTCTTAGCCTCTTTTAACTTATGGTACAAGCACTCTTTCTTTTCATGAATAAAATAAAGAGAAACTTAAGAAAGGGTGATTCACATAAAAAAACATTCTAATCATGACAGTTATAAAGACGATTCGTATTCTTTCAATAAATCACAACCTCGCAAAAAAAACCACAAAGATTATTATATGAATTCAAATTTAACAAACGATCACTTCCGAACTGTTAAGGCAGGCACTTTAAATGTTTGTATAATTGTATTACCAGGAGCTAAAGTTGATAGAAACTCCACAGATAATCAGTCTATAGTTCCCAATCGTGTAAAAAGAGACATAGCGGCTGCTAATAAAATATGGAAACAATATGAGAAAAACCGATTAATCCAAGGTGTTACATTTACTATTACACGTTCAGTTGTTTTTTTGGAAAACATCAGTGGCATTGTTAGTAATGCGGAAAATTTTCCAATTGGAGGGTCTAGTCATCTTACAATGGTACAAGCAATGCTTAAAACTGGCCGAAAAGTTTGTCAAAATGCTGATGTGTATGTATTTTACATGAATGGAAATAGATTTGGGCCTGTTAATTTTGATTATTCATCTACTCTCGCTGTAACTTATAATTCTTTTCCGCTTATTATTATGACAAATGCAAGTACAGATGAGTATCTTCTCGCACATGAATTGGGTCATTTTATGTTTATTACGAATCGTTTTAACGAGACGGATGATCCAGAACCTTTTCATGAACTAGATGGAAATCATAATAGAACGCCTAGTAACCTTATGTTTCCTACTCCTGAATTCTGGCCAATAGTACCGGAGATTACCAGTGAACAGATACACAAAGCTTTAAATAGTCGTGTTTTTTATAGCTAATTGTTGTTCATGCAAAATAAAAACGCCCTTAACAGCGGGTTAAGGGCGTTTTTCACTATTTATTAGATAGAAGCTAATTCTTTTTCAAGAGCTACGTCTACTGACACATAATCATAACCTAAATCATGTGCAACTGCTTCGTACGTAATGGCTCCGTTTGCAACGTTCACTCCTAATTTTAACGCTTCGTTTTGAGCGATTGCTTTGTGAACACCTTTAGAAGCAATTTGAAGTGCGTAAGGTACGGTTACGTTTGTTAAAGCAATTGTTGATGTGCGAGGAACTGCTCCCGGCATGTTTGCAACTGCATAGTGTACAACCCCGTGCTTTTCATAAGTCGGCTGATCGTGTGTTGTAATGTGGTCGATTGTTTCAACGATACCACCTTGGTCGATTGCTACGTCAACAATAACAGAACCTGGCTTCATTGTTTTCACCATTTCTTCTGTTACTAGTTTTGGAGCTTTTGCACCTGGGATTAATACTGCGCCAATCACTAAATCTGACTCTGCTACTGCATCCGCAATATTGTAAGGATTTGACACTAGCGTATTGATTTGGTTGCCAAAGATATCGTCTAATTGACGTAGGCGTTCAGGACTTAAATCAATAATTGTTACATCAGCACCGAGACCGATTGCGATTTTTGCAGCATTTGTACCAACACCGCCGCCTCCGATAATCGTTACTTTTCCGCGGCTAACTCCAGGAACACCCGCTAATAAAATTCCTTTTCCACCATTTGATTTTTGAAGGAATTGAGCACCGATTTGAGCAGCCATACGTCCTGCTACTTCACTCATAGGTGTTAATAGAGGCAATGTACGATTTACTGCTACTGTTTCATAAGCAATGGCTGTTACGCCGCTATCTTTTAATGCTTTTGCTAGTGCTGGTTCAGCTGCTAAGTGAAGGTATGTGAATAAGATAAGACCTGGTCTAAAATAGCCGTATTCACTTGCTAGTGGTTCTTTTACTTTCATAACCATTTCAGCTTGTGCCCAAACGTCAGCTGCTGTCTCAACAATTTCAGCTCCAGCTTTTACATAATCTTCGTTTGTGAAGTTACTTCCAATACCCGCTTCATTTTCAATTAATACACGATGACCTGTACCAACAAATGATGCTACGCCTGCTGGTGTAATCGCTACTCGGTTTTCGTTGTTTTTGATTTCTTTTGGTACGCCAATAATCATGATTAATTTCCCCCTTGGTCGTTTGTGTACCTTTAGTATAAAGAAAGTTTTATGAAATTTCTTTGTCTAGAAAGAAGAATTGAAGAAGTGGTTTTTGTTTAAACACACAAATGTAAACGCTTACTTATCAGAATTTTTAATTTTTATGTAAGGACATCTAACATCATAAGGGAATAAAAAGAGCTATTCATTTATTTTCTCATAAACGAATAGCTCAATGTTAAAAGAAGTTACATTATCTGTTATTTTTTATATTTCATTAACTTAATATCAATATAAAGAGTCATTTTTTGATTAACGTCCTTTAAGTTAATATCACCAATCTCTGAAATTCGCTTTAATCGATAGCTAAGTGTATTCATATGCACATTTAATTCTTTTGCTGCTTCGTTAATGTTATTATCATTATTTAAAAATACTTCGAGAGTCTCCACCAAGTTACTATTATGACGAAGATCGTAATCAGTTAGCTTCTTTAAAGAATGGTTTTCAAATTGATCTTGCACGCGCTTCTCTAAAATAACATCAAGAAATTGATAAATACCTAATTCCTGATAGTTAATAATCTCTTTCGTTTCTTCTGGAAACTTACTTTTCATATCTAATACGTTCAAGGCTTCTTTATAACTTTTTTCGATATGATCGTGCGATGAATAAATACTGCTGCAGCTGGCTTTAATTTGAGTAACATCAAAGCGTTCATACATGTTGCCTCTAAAATAGTCTGCAAAATCTCGCTGTTCATCAAGAGGGTTTTCAACCGCATCCAAAGAAAGCAGTAAGATTAAGTCATTGCAATCAATCGTATAAAGAACGATTTTCAAGCGATGCATCGTTTTTAGCATATACGAGATTTGACGTTCAGCTTCAGGCGTAATATCTTCTTGGAAGCGGAAGATAGCAATGGAAAACGTTGATGGAGCTGTAATTTGAGCTTCATAAAACGCTTCTGAAATTTCCTGGCGAGACTTAATGTGACCAGTTAATAATTTCCAGAAGAATTCCTGTGAACGTTCCTCTCGTTTATACTTTCGAATTTGAAGCTGTAGCAATTTATTTTTTAATACATTCGCAGCTTTTTTTAATAGCTCTACTTCTTCGTCGCCTAAGGCTTTCTCAATTTCAACAGCCCAGATGAATCCTAGAACTTCTTCATTTTTCCAGATGGAAATAGCTATACGATCTCCAAGTCCAATTTCATTTATATTTTTCACACGCACAGGTTCATTTGTCTCAAGCAGTTTAGGAATAATGCCTTCTTTCCATAAGTTGTTGATGACTTTTTCCGGAACTCTTCTTCCAATAATCGTGGCAATACGCGCCTGGTCCGTTCTTTCGTCATGGGTGCTATAAGCTAATAAGCGATGATTAGCATCTTCAATGGTAATAGGACAGTTCAATACTTCGCTAATGCGATCAGCGAATTCTTCAAGCGTATCAAAATTTTCCTTGAACGGATCTTTGATTGGTTTCGTCATATATAAAATCCCTCTTCATAAAACAAAATAAGTACTAGTACAGCTTTTTTAGCTGCAATAAATATAGTAAAACGGTAACAACCGTGTTGATCATCAATTCATTGAAATGATTAACTGCTTAATATTTTAACAAAAGTAATTGTTTAAGAAAATGTTAAAATGCGTCTAAAGGTAGTTAAGAATGTACGGATGATTAGTAACTGCGTTCATTTCGCTTATTTTATCGAAATTTTCTTCAAAATAATCAATGTTCGGTGAGCATGATTCTTTTCAAATGTGTATAATAAAACGTATGATTATGGTTATATCAAACTTGAATCTGTAACTTTCTTTATGATATGTTCAGTTACGATTAGGTTGACCAATTCATATTACACATGAAGGGAAGAATTTAACATGGCAAAACAACAAATCGGTGTTATCGGTTTAGCGGTTATGGGGAAAAACTTGGCGCTAAACATTGAGAGCAGAGGCTATTCTGTTTCAGTTTATAACCGCTCTCCTGAAAAGACAGAAGAGTTCCTAAAAACAGAAGCAGAAGGTAAAAATTTTGCAGGTACATACAGTGTGGAAGAGTTTATTAATTCTCTTGAAAAACCGCGTAAAATTTTATTAATGGTTAAAGCTGGTGCTGCTACAGATGCAACAATTGATTCGTTAAAACCATACTTAGAAAAAGGCGACATTTTAATCGATGGCGGAAATACATTCTTCCAGGATACAATTCGTCGTAACAAAGAGCTAGAAGAATTAGGTATCCATTTCATCGGTACAGGCGTATCCGGCGGAGAAGAAGGTGCATTAAAAGGACCTTCAATCATGCCTGGCGGACAAAAAGAAGCATATGAACTTGTAAAACCAATCTTAACAGCTATTTCAGCGAAAGTTGAAGGCGATGATTGCTGCACATACATTGGACCAAATGGTGCAGGTCACTACGTAAAAATGGTTCATAACGGCATCGAGTACGGCGATATGCAGTTAATTTGTGAAGCATACTTCATTATGAAAAACGTATTAGGTTTAGAAACAGATGAACTACATGAAGTATTTGCTGAATGGAATAAAGGCGAGCTAGATAGCTACTTAATTGAAATCACAGCTGATATCTTTACGAAAAAAGATGAAGAAACAGGTAAAGCACTTGTAGACGTTATTTTAGACACTGCAGGTCAAAAGGGTACAGGTAAATGGACAAGCCAAAGTGCGCTTGATTTAGGTGTACCACTACCAATCATTACGGAATCTGTATTTGCGCGCTTTATTTCAGCTATGAAAGAAGAACGTGTAAAAGCAAGCAAAGTATTGAGCGGTCCAAATGCAGCTGCATTTGAAGGTGATAAAACCGAATTAGTAGAAGCAATCCGTAAAGCATTGTACATGAGTAAAATTTGTTCATATGCGCAAGGGTTTGCTCAAATGAAAGCAGCTTCTGAAGAATATGACTGGAATTTACAGTACGGTGATATTGCAATGATCTTCCGTGGTGGTTGTATCATCCGTGCACAATTCTTACAAAAAATTAAAGAAGCTTACGATCGCGATGCAGATCTAACAAACTTATTATTAGACCCATACTTCAAGGATATCGTAGAAGGCTATCAGTCGGCTCTTCGTGAAGTTATTTCAATTGCGGTTAAACAAGGTATTCCTGTACCAAGTTTCTCAAGTGCATTAGCTTACTATGACAGCTACCGTACAGAAACGTTACCAGCGAACCTTTTACAAGCGCAACGTGACTACTTCGGAGCTCACACATATCAACGTGTTGATAAAGAGGGCGTATTCCATACTGAGTGGTTAAAATAAAAAACAAGAAAAGCAGCTGTATACTACAGCTGCTTTTTTTATTTACTCTTTAGGTGAGAAGTTGTCTTCGCCGACTGGCCACCAGTGAAAACCGTCTTCAGCAAGCAATGCGTCTGATTCTTTTGGTCCCATTGAACCTGATTCGTAGTTCGGGAAGTTTTGTGCTTTTGTGCTTTCCCATGCTTCTGAAATGGTATCAACAAACTTCCAAGAAAGGGCTACTTCATCCCAGTGAGTAAAGTTCGTTGCATCTCCAAGCATGCAATCATAAATAAGGCGCTCATAAGCTTCCGGTGTATTCATTTTATCTCCACAGTTATTGCAATAGTTCAAGTTAATTGGTGTGGACGATGTTGCACCCGGCGTTTTACGCGCGTTTAAGTGAAGCGTAATGCCTTCTTCCGGTTGGATATGAATGACAAGCAAGTTTGGGTGAATTTCTTTATCTTTATTGAAGTACAGGTTCATTGGTAAGTCTTTGAACTGTACAACAATTGTCGTTGCTTTTTCTTTCATGCGTTTACCTGTACGGATATAAATTGGTACGCCAGCCCATCTGAAGTTATCAATCATAAGCTTACCAGATACAAATGTAGCGGTATTAGACTCAGGATCAACCGAGTTTCCTTCGCGATAGCCGATCACTTCTTCTCCTTCAAGTACACCTTTGCCGTATTGGCCTCGTACAAAATAATCATCTACTTCATCTACTGATAAAGAGCGAAGAGCACGTAATACTTTTACTTTTTCACTGCGAATTTCTTCCGGTGTTAATTTAATTGGCGGTTCCATTGCAAGCAGGGCCACCATTTGAAGCATATGGTTTTGTACCATATCTCGAAGGGCACCTGAAGATTCATAGTAACGGCCACGGTCTTCTACACCAAGCGTCTCGCTAGACGTAATTTGGATGTTTGAAATGTATTGGTTGTTCCACATCGGTTCAAATAGAGCATTTGCAAAACGGATAACTTCGATATTTTGCACCATTTCTTTACCGAGGTAGTGGTCGATACGATAAATTTGATCTTCCTTAAATGCATGGCGAATTTGTTCATTTAGTTCTTTAGCAGAAGGATAATCATGGCCAAATGGCTTTTCAATGACTAGGCGACTCCAACCGTCTGTTTGTGTTAAACCTTCATTTTTTAAATTCGAAGCAATTGTTCCGAAAAATTCAGGTGCCATTGCTAGATAGAAAATACGATTTCCAGGCACGTTGTATTGCTCATCAAGGCTTTCTGTTAGGCTTTTTAATTCTTGATAAGAAGCGACATCTGTTACGTCAAACGGTTGGTAATAAAAATGTGAAGCAAACTTTTCAATGTCAGCGTCACTGTTTCTGAAACTGCTCACTGATTTTTTTACATTTTCGCGTAATTCGTCGTTAGTCCAAGGTCTTCTTGCGACACCAACAACAGCGAAATCTTCCGATAGTTTGTTCGCTTTATATAAGCGGAAAATAGAGGGGAATAACTTACGTTTTGCTAAATCACCTGTAGCGCCAAAAATTACGATAATGGATTTTGGTTGTACATTTGTCATTACTTCTAGGACCTCACTTTGTCGTAGTTACGTTCAATTTTTTTCCGCTTTAACAGACAACACTTAAATGAAATCTGGGGATTCATTGCCCGTTAAACTCGGCCTTTATAAACAAACGAATGATTGCTTGTTTACCTTTTCCTTTATGTATAGAACTACTAATAAATTGTAACGATTTTAAAGGGTTAACGCAAATAGATTAAAACAATTTGTAGTTATTATTCCATGTTTTTAACAAGTTTAAAAGTATTTTGTTTCGAATACGGAGAAAAAGCTACCGTTATTTTAACAGTAGCTTTTCTCATTTATTTATATTGATACAGGGAACCGATAGATTTTTTTGTTGAAAATGGCAAGTCAGGGCTATCGGCGATGATAAAAATAGGACAGTGCATTAAAAGTGGATGTTTTTCGAAAAAAGAAGCATCAGCGTGATAGATGGACGATAGAATAACAGGGAGCTGTTCTAAAAAGTGAAGGTAGCGTGTAATGGTTCCATCTGTTAATGTATGTGCACCGATATAATAATACACAGTAAGGGAATAAAAACCTTTATCAAAGACGAAGGATGCTAAATATTCGTTCCGCTCTTTTTGCATATGATCGTAGGCAAATTCAATGCCGATTTGAATGGAAGGAACAGAAGTGTGTTGACCTGGGAAAACGGTGTATTTTCTTGGTATCATTGGTTCAACGGGTGTAACACCCAGGCTGTAGGTTACGTCTATTTGGTGGGGATTGCTGATGATCATATGGAATCCCTCCTTTAATATAAAAATACACTCTTTATAAGTGTATACAAAGTTTCATTGAACATGACAATATTAAAATATGCCCAGGCTCTCAGCATATTTAAAGCAGGCAACGTTTGAGCAGGGGGCAGAGTTTACGATAAAATAACAAAAAAGATTATTATGAGGTGATAAGCAATGAGTATTTTAAAAAATGACTGGGCTCCTTTATTAGAAGAAGAATTTCAAAAAGACTACTACATACAGCTTCGAGAATTCTTAGTGGATGAATATAATCACCACACCATTTACCCTGATAAATATGATATTTTTAATGCTTTACACTATACGGATTATAAAAATGTAAAAGTGGTCATATTGGGACAAGATCCTTATCATGGACCAAATCAAGCGCATGGACTGAGCTTCTCTGTTCAACCAGGAGTAAAAACACCGCCTTCTTTAGTGAATATTTACAAAGAGCTGAAAAATGAAATGGATTATCACATTCCGAATAACGGTTATTTAGTCAAATGGGCAGAACAAGGCGTTCTTTTGCTTAACACTGTTTTAACGGTTAGGAGAGGAGAAGCGAACTCTCACAAAGGAAAAGGGTGGGAGCAGCTGACGGACCGTATTATTGAATTAGTGGCACAAAAAGAGGAGCCAGTTGTGTTTTTGCTGTGGGGCAAGCATGCACAAGCTAAAAAAGAGCTTATTCACCATTCGCACCATTTAATTTTGGAAAGCCCGCACCCTAGCCCATTTTCGGCTAATCGAGGCTTTTTTGGCAATAATCACTTTCAACGAGCAAATGAGTTTTTGCTCCAATACGGACGTCAATCCATTGATTGGCAAATTGACGATGTGTAAAAGTGAGCATTTCATGAAGATTAGCTTCAGACATAGCCTCCTATTTCATCTTTTGATAAAATAGCTGTATAAAGTCATATTGAATGTAAGATGAGGTGTCTACATGGATATAAAAATGGCGCAGCTCCTTGATAAAATTAGTGCAGAAGTACAAAAAGCAAAGCACCATTCGAATAGTGCGAACGTTCGAGATCAATTGGTTGCCATAAAAGCACTGTGTGAGCTTGCATTAGATCAAAATGGAGAGGTTTCAGTATCGAAACCTGTCTCGGTTTCAAAGCCTGTTGTAATGTCTTCACCGGAAATGATGCAATCTCCTGAGATTATGCAGCAACAGATTATTCAGTCATCCAAACCTAATTTTGAGGGAACGAAATTGAAATCAGATGATGCAAATGGCGATAGTCTGTTTGATTTCTAAAGTGAGGAGAAAAACATGAAACTATTTTTAATAATCGGTGCAATCAATGCGATGTTAGCGGTTGCTCTTGGTGCTTTTGGAGCACACGGGTTAGAAGGGAAAATTTCAGAGAAGTATTTAGAGGTATGGAAAACGGGAGTGCAGTACCAAATGTTCCATGCAATGGGGCTGTTTGTCATTGCGTTTCTATTAAGCAAATTTCCTCAATCTTCTCTGTTAACAGCTTCGGGCTGGATTATGTTCGCGGGGATTGTGCTGTTTTCAGGCAGTCTCTATGTATTAAGTACGTCCGGTATTAAAGTTCTCGGCGCGATTACTCCGCTAGGTGGAGTTGCGTTTATTGTGGCTTGGATTTTAATTGTTGTTGCAGCTGTAAAATGGCTATAAAAAAACCCCTGAAAAGGGGTTTTTTTAACGCGGAGAATAATTGCTCAACTGCTGACCTCCACCGCTAAACGGATAATTATATTTGATTGGACCCTCAAAAGTGATGTAATCGAGATAAACCATAAGCAGTAAATAACGAGTGCCAGTTTGTGGATCACTTAAAATGATATGATCGCGTCCGGCTGCTTCAATTTCCCCTCTAAAGACTTTCGCGTTCCACTGCGTATTATTTTCAAACGTCATATATACAGTCGCTATTTTTCCTCGATTTAAACGTAAAATATTTTCAATATATGATTCTTCAATGGGCAGTTGATTTGGGTCTTGCGGGGCACCACTGCCTCCAGAAGAGGTAGGGGGCGGACCTCCTTGGCTTTGCCCTTGAACCTGCTGGCCGCCTGGCTGGGGCTGCTGCGGCTGAGGCATATAATAAGGGTAGTTTGGACTCATATACGGATTTTGCATATATTGCTGTTGCGGTTGATTAGACTTTGGTTTTTTCATAGGAACCTCCTTCAAACAAAAAGAAATTAGTAAACTCCTGGACAATCAGCTTGAGTTGGTGCAAAGAAACAGTGAGATTTAAATCGTCCTGTGTTATTTTGGTTATACCATTGAGCAGGACAGTCGCCGCTGGGCTTGAAAAACCACAGTGAGTTTTCCGCGGGGTTAAAACGTTCCCCTCTTAATACACGTCGTGCAAGTGTAATTTCAGACTGGCGGGCACGCTGATAAAAGTAGCCTTTTTGAGTTGCTTCAAATCCGCCTGGGTTTTGAAACACCATCTGACGAATGGTTCTTATATTTCTAAAATCTAAACAGGGAGCTTTAGCGCGGTTCACGCCTACATTTCCTACCAGTAACATCCCTTGTTTTCCTTCACTTTCAGCTTCAGCTCGAATGAGTCTGGCTAGGAGCTTAACATCTTCTTCGTTGTGTGCAACGACTGCCATTATCCCACCTCGCTTACTTGTGACACTGTTGTATATATATGGTCCTGTAAGTGCGAATATGCCATGGCTAGAAAATAAAAAACCTGTTTCCACTTGGAAACAGGTTTTTTAGATAAAGCTCATTGATATTTATTGCTCTAGGCGTTACAAAAGCGATGAGCGCTTTTGCGGCTTAGTTTAAACGTGTAAAAAACGTGCAATAGCTTCTTCTTTTAATAAATTTCCGACAAAGAAGCTGCCAAATTCCCCGTAGCGAGCACTTACTTCGTCAAAACGCATTTCGTATACTAATTTTTTAAATTGAAGTACGTCATCTGCAAAAAGAGTAACGCCCCACTCATAATCATCAAAACCAACAGAACCCGTAATGATTTGCTTTACTTTTCCAGCGTATTGACGTCCAATCATTCCATGACTGCGCATTAAGCTGCGGCGTTCTTCCATAGGAAGCATGTACCAATTGTCATTTCCTTGACGACGTTTATCCATTGGATAAAAGCAAACATGACTAGCTTTTGGTAAAGTTGGATATAGTCTAGCTTGGATTTGAGGATTTTCATAAGGATCCTCCCCAGCAGGTAAGTAGTTGCTTAACTCAACTACTGATACGTATGAATAAGTAGGAATGGTAAACTCAGCAAGCTTTGTTTTATTAAATTCTGTTTCAATTTCATTTAGTTCTTCCATAGTAGGACGAACAAGCATTAGCATAAAGTCTGCTTTTTGGCCGACAATGGTATATAAAGCATGGCTGCCTTGCTTCTCAGCTTCAGTTCCTTTCCATTTCTCAATCAAACCTAAAAATTCATGGATGGCCGCTTGGCGATCGTCGCTTGATAACTGCTTCCAAGCGCCCCAATCGATTGAACGGAAATCATGAAGTGCATACCAACCGTCTAATGTTTGTGCTGCTTCTGCCATTTCGTTTCACTCCTATTGTCCGATTATGATAAATTCCAATTCTACTATATCATAGTTTGTCCGAAGAACTGGAATGAAAAACCTGTGATTTTGTGACTAAACTTTAAACAATTGTCGCAAAGTAAAAACAGGTTTTATTTTAGGTGTTAGCGGAAAATTAAGAATTAAAAGACTTTTTTGTAATCATGGATTCTTGAAGGACATGCCTTTGATTTTTAAAAAAAGTGGAGTATCCTATTATGAGAAAAGTTTTTTACATATCGAGGAGGATTTACTTTGAGTGATTTATTTACAGGTTTAAAACAAAAAGTATCAGCTAGCGATGTATCAATCGTATTCCCAGAGGGATTAGATGAGCGCGTATTAGGTGCTGTTTCTCGTTTAGCTGCCGACAATATCTTAAAGCCTATCGTTGTTGGAAACAAAGACGCTGTAGCATCAAAAGCAGCAGAACTAAACGTAAAATTAGACGGTGTTGAGGTTTTAGATCCTCAAAGCTACTCTGAATTTGATGAAATGGTAGCAGCATTTGTTGAGCGTCGTAAAGGTAAGGCAACAGAAGAAGATGCTCGCAAAATTTTATTAGATGAAAATTATTTTGGCACAATGCTTGTTCATATGAACAAAGCGGACGGTCTTGTAAGCGGAGCCGCTCATTCTACAGCAGACACAGTGCGACCTGCTCTACAAATTATCAAAACAAGACAAGGTGTTAAGAAAACATCTGGCGTATTTATCATGGTTCGTGGCGATCAAAAATACGTATTTGCTGACTGTGCAATCAATATTTCACCTGATAGCCAAGATTTAGCTGAAATTGCTATCGAAAGTGCTCGTACAGCTGAAATGTTCGATATTGATCCTCGTGTTGCTATGCTAAGCTTCTCAACAAAAGGATCAGCAAAATCTCCGGAAACAGAAAAAGTAGCAAACGCAGTAGAAATTGCAAAAGAATTAGCACCAAGCGTAACATTAGACGGCGAATTCCAATTCGACGCAGCATTTGTTCCTTCTGTAGCTGAAAAGAAAGCACCAGGTTCAGTGATTAAAGGAGATGCAAATGTATTTGTATTCCCAAGCCTTGAAGCAGGTAACATTGGTTACAAAATTGCACAGCGCCTAGGAAACTTCGAAGCAGTAGGTCCAATCTTACAAGGTCTAAACAAACCAGTAAACGATCTATCTCGCGGTTGTAACGAAGAAGATGTGTACAAGCTTGCTTTAATCACAGCAGCTCAAGCATTGTAATAAAAAAACTCCGTCCTAGGGCGGAGTTTTTTTATTCGGCTAATGAACCTAATGCTTTTTCGTTGCGGTCATACATGCGCTGCAGCTGCGTCTCAAACAGCTCTTGTTCAGTAGCATTTAAAGGCATATTTACAAGAGAAGAGCTCATACTATTCAGTGTTTGCAATAAAAGCAGCATGACATCAGATACAGTTAACTCAATCTGTAATAGTTCAGATAGAGAAGCCATTGTGTGAGGCTCGATATCTGGGTATGAAAATTTAGTTTCCGTGTTTTGGAGACCTTTTTTGTAAAACTCTTGAATGAGAGAAGCACGCTTAGAACCGCTTCCTTTAACGCATAAGTAAATTTGTACAGCCACTCCGCCGCGAACGCGTCGCTGTGAAATGCCTGCAAACTTTTGATTGCGAATGCTTAAATCGAAGCTGCCGGGACAATAAGAGCCTACGATTTCCTTCGCTTCAATTGCTGTCCCGTAAGATGCAAACATGACCTTAATCAAATCAAACATGGCTTCATATCCACGATCAATATCAATTCCTTTTTCTGCATCAGGAAAAATTAAAGAAATGTTTAGAACATCCTGATCAAGTACGACAGCGAGGCCGCCTGAATTGCGGACGATTGTTTTATATCCTTGTTCATGTAAATAAGCTGCACCTTCAGCTAAATGAGGGAGCTTTGTATCTTGGATGCCTAATACAATCGTATCGTGATGCACCCATGAGCGCATGACAGCTGGAGATTCACCTCTTCCAACGGTTGTACAAAGCGTGTCATCGATGGCAAAAGAATGACGGGCATCAAAATGAGGACCTAGACTGGATTGATCAATAATACGCCAAGCGGGCTGTGCTAAAAGCTTTAAACTATTCTGCTGCATATCTCAAACCCCTTTATAAACAGTAAACGAACATATTATAGCATAAAGGCGTCGTGTCATTGGCTGTAAAATAGAAAAAGAAGAAAGAAGAGCCAAGTTTGACATCCCTCTTTCTTCGTTCATGTAGCTTATTCAGCCATTTTCTCAAGATTTCCGTTACGATCCATTTTAAATGTAGTAGAAGAACGTTCTTCTTCATCGAATAGAGCTAACTTTCGCGCACGGTTCATGATTTGCATTAATGTTTCATAGTCTTCTTGAATAGTAGTAGCATTTGCCTCGAGATGTTTGATTTGTTTTTCCAACTCTGTGTTTTTCTTAGCTAATTCTGTATTTTCTTGCATCAAGCGTTTGTTTTCGCTTTGCAATGCCTGTAAATTGCTCGCTTGATTTGGCATTGTTTGCAAAAAGCGAATAACGTCAGCCATTGAAAGCTCTTCACTGCTGCTTTTTTCTACTTGTGTTTCAGATAAGCTATATGTTGCTGTAGGTGCAGACATCATTTGTTCCACATGCTCTACAGATGCTGGTGGCGTATATAATAATTTCTTTTTGCCTTGCTCTTGTCCAAGTGCACGCATGCGCTGTTTTCGCTGTTTTTTGGCTAGCTGAAGTGCTTTTTCATACTGATGGCGTACTACAGCATTCCATCTGAATCCACATGCTGCTGAAGTGCGATTTAATTCATCTCCCACTTCTTCAAACGCATTCAGCTGCGTACTTCCTTCGCGGACATGGCGCAATACTGTTTCAGCTAATAATAAGTCGTTTTCTTCTGTCCAAGCATCTTGTCTATCTTTCACTTTGTTCACTCCTCTATTTTCCATGACTCATAGTAATCATGTTTTGTAGTATCATCATGTACAAAAAATCCATACTTTATACCATTTCTTCTAGGAGTATGATAGATTTTGCTTCCTTCTTTAACTTGCATCGGACTTCAAATAGGGGTAAAATACCCCTTAGACAAAATGATGAACCAATTTTGAAAGGATTGTGTCAACATGGCAAATGAATTTAGAATTTGTGATGATTGTCAGGCAACAAACGTCAAAACGTTGTTACCTCGACTTAAAAAAATAGATGAACAAGCTGAAGTACAAATCGGCTGCCAGTCTTACTGTGGACCCGGACGTAAAAAGTCATTTGCATTTGTAAACAACCGTCCTGTAGCAGCGCCAACAGAGGATGAATTAATCGAGAAGATTGAGAAAAAAGTAAAAAAATAGATAGTGAAACAATAAATAGCTGCTTTTCTGCTACTTATTTGTCGAACGAGCTTCTTACAAACAGAATCGCCTTGTTTGTTAGGTAAATCACCTTGGTTGCTTGACAAGGTGATTTTTTATTCTGAATAGGAAAATAGGAAGTGAGTGTCGAAAAATTATAGCAACAACAAAGTGAAGATAGAGAGGTATGTAAATGACATATCCTAATGAAAAACTCAGTGAAGAAAAAGTATTTAAAGATCCTGTTCACCGCTATATCCATGTAAGAGATCGTGTTATTTGGGAGCTAATTGGGACAGCCGAATTTCAAAGGCTGCGTCGTATTAGACAGCTAGGAACGACATACTTAACGTTTCATGGGGCTGAGCACAGCCGTTTTAGTCATTCCTTAGGTGTTTATGAAATTGTGCGCCGTATTATTGATGACGGTTTTCAAGGACGCCCTGAATGGAATGAAGATGAGCGTCTTCTTTGTCTTTGTGCTGCTTTACTGCACGATTTAGGTCACGGTCCGTTTTCACATTCGTTTGAGAAGGTTTTCCACTTAGACCATGAAGAATTTACACAAGCCATTATCGTAGGTGACACAGAGGTAAATCAAGTGTTAACGAAAGTAGGAAAGGATTTTCCTAAAAAAGTGGCTGAAGTAATTGCGAAAACATATGAAAATAAGCTTGTCGTTAGTTTGATTTCCAGTCAAATTGATGCAGATCGCATGGATTATTTGCAGCGTGATGCGTATTACACAGGAGTAAGCTACGGTCATTTTGATATGGAGCGAATTCTGCGTGTTATGCGCCCTCGGGAAGACCAAGCCGTGATTAAACACAGCGGTATGCATGCGGTTGAAGATTATATTATGAGCCGCTATCAAATGTACTGGCAAGTGTATTTTCATCCTGTTACGAGAAGTGCTGAAGTGATTTTGACAAAAATTTTACATCGTGCAAAAGAGCTCCATCATCATTACTATGAGTTTAAGCAGGAGCCAACTCATTTTTATTCGATTTTTGAAGAAGAAATATCGCTAAAAGAGTATTTGAAATTAGATGAATCTGTTATTTTATTTTATTTTCAAGCGTGGGAAGAAGAAGAGGATGAAATTTTATCTGATCTATGCCGAAGATTTATGAATCGTCAGCTTTTTAAATACATTGAGTTTAATCCGAATTCACAAATGAAGATGTGGATGGAGCTTACAACATTATTTAAAAAAGCGGGCATTAATCCAGATTATTATTTAGTCGTCGATTCTTCAAGCGACTTACCATACGATTTTTATCGACCGGGTGAAGAGGAAGAGCGTTTGCCGATTCATCTGTTGATGCCAAATAATGAAGTGCGTGAATTATCACGTCAGTCGGAGATTGTTGAAGCAATTTCAGGGAAAAAGAGAACCGATCATAAATTATATTTTCCACAAGATCTCATTGATCAATTGTCGTCTAAGCGAAAAGTTAAAGATCAGATTATAAACTTACTAAAAGGAGATCAGAGTTAAATAGTATAGGAGTTGAAGGGGCTGTGTTAAACGATCACGCAAAGATTGTGAAAGTATTTTCCGCGGCGGGAGAAGTTGTTGGCAGAAAAAAGTTACAAAAGATGATATTTATCGGAAAAAAGCTGAAGTTTCCTTTTTATGAAAAGTATAATTTTCACTTTTTTGGACCTTATTCTGAGGAATTAACGCTTCGAATTGAAGAGCTGTGTAACTTAGGCTTTTTAAGTGAAATTAAAGAGAAAAAAGGCGGGTATATGCAGTATCGCTACGTATTAACAGAAGCGGGGGAAGGATTTCTAAGCCACTATGACTTAGAACTTCCTCACTTGCAGGAATGTATGAAGGATATGAACGAACAAAGCTCGAAATTTTTGGAGCTTGTCTCTACGATTTTATATTTCGATAATTTACCGAAAGAAGAAGTAAAAGAGAAAGTGTTTACGTTAAAGCGTAAGCAAAACTATACAGAAGAAGACATTTCAGAAGCATACAAATATATTGAAAAACTTCAGGCAACGCTGTCTGTCCATTAAAAAAATGCCATAGGTTCATTCCTATGGCATCTTTTTTATGTAGGCGTTATTGATCGCTCATGCGTTTGCCCGCTACAGCGTAATGGTTTTTAGACATTTCTTCGATGATAATGGATACTTTTTCAGGTGCTGCACCTGTTGTTTCAACAACAGCATCCGTTACTTTTTCAACAAGAGCTCTTTTTTGATCATCTGTACGGCCCTCAAGCATTTTAACAGTTACAACTGGCATAATGTGTACACTCCTTTTTGATCATTATATGATTAGTGTACCCGTTTTCTGAATAAAATGACAGTATGAGATAGTGATGGAGGCCATAATCTGTAGTATACTTTTATAATAACATCGATATAAAAAACAGGTGTGCCTAAAGGAAGCACATCGCTGGTCTTTGAGAACTTTTAGGGCATATTTGAAGAAACCTTGTATCTTTCTTACCGCAAAAAAAGATTCATCTAGTAGATGTGATAGGTAGAAATTATTTTAAAATAAAGGAGATAAAGAGTGGAACATTTTTTAGCTTTTTCATTGCAAGACCTTCCTTACGTGGTAATGACGCTTATTGTTGCATTCACGCTGCATGAGTTTGCACATGCGTATGTAGCTTATTTATTTGGAGACCACACAGCTAAAAAGCAAGGAAGGCTAACGCTTTCTCCGCTGGCTCATTTAGATCCATTTGGAACGCTTTTGTTAATCATCGCAGGTTTTGGGTGGGCGAAGCCGGTTCCTGTTAATCGCTATTTCTTTAAAAAGCCACGTTTAGCTGGTATTCTAGTATCGATAGCGGGACCGTTTAGCAACTTGGTGTTGGCATTTATCGGCTTGCTTATTTATTATTTGATGAATAACGCCGCAGTGGACAATGATGCGCTTTATCGTTTTGTTACATTATTTATTCAAATAAACCTAACGCTAGGTGTATTTAACTTGTTGCCTTTTCCGCCTTTAGACGGCTACCGCGTGATTGAAGATCTCGTTCCGCCGTCCACGCGAGCCAAAATGACGCAGTATGAGTCTTGGGGCATTTTTGTATTTTTGATTCTTGTGATTACACCTCTGGATCGAATTGTGATCTGGCCGCTTCTAAACGGAGCAGCAATGTTTGTTATGAATATCTTTCAGCAGATATTAGCACCACTGATTTAATGAATAGAGGAGGCTTACTATGACTCAGTCAAAAAAGAAAAGTATAGGATTTAATATCATAAAAGACGATTCAACCGACGGCCACGGCGGTTACGGGGTTGGAGCGTTAAGTTTAGAAAACATTTCACCAGTTTTTGTTTGTCCGAGCGACGAAGAAGTATTTGTGGATATCGGTGCGATGCATGCAAGAAGTGTAGTGGAAAAAGGAATTAAGTTCTTACCGAATAAAGACGAGGTGCCAAACGGCAAGTTATATTGGCTTGTGTGGGTAACAATTGATCGCAAGCAAGAAGGACCTTACTACGCAGGTATGACAGCATGTGAAATGACCGTTGATCGTGAAATACGCCGCGGCTATAAGTCACTTCCTGAACATGTAAACAAAATGGATAAATCCTTAAAACGACGCATTATGGTGGAAGAAATGGATAGCAAGTCTAAGGATTTGCTTCGTGAGTTTTTGAAGTCTCATAATGAAGAAATTTGGACGTTATCTAATGATGACTTAAAAGAAGCGCTTCAAACATCGTAATGCTAAAAAAGCTTAAGGCCTTGGCCTTAAGCTTTTTTTAATCAAACCATTTGGGTAACCAGTGAAACTTTTTATCTTCTTTTTCACGCTCTTTTTTCTTCGTTTTTGCTGCATGATCGATGTGATCAGTACAATATGTTTTTGGCTGTGTTCCAGTTAAATAATAAGCTTTATATTGAACAGGGCATGATTTGGATGCTAACTTTCCATTTTGAGGATTAATGTTTACGCTCATTAATCCGTTTGGTGCTTTAAACTTTTCTTTTTTCTTCCCTTTTAAAGCATCTTCCATAAATAATGCCCACATTTTTTTTGCGTATCCTTTTTCAGCTACATCATCCATTGTCCTTCCTTGATCATATCCAACCCAAACGCCTGAAACGAGCTGAGGAGAGTAGCCAATCATCCAGCTGTCCGTAGAGGTTGTGCCGGATTTTCCCGCGTAAGGACGAGATACATATTTAGAAATAGGCTTTCCTGTGACGGTTGTATAGCCATTTAGCTTTTGATTAAACATGCCTGTCATTAAATGGGTAGTAAGAAAAGCATAGCGCTTATCAATGACTTGTTTCTGTTCGGAAGGAGCTTGATAAACAACTTCTCCGTCATGGGTTTCAATTCGTTTAATAAATGTTGGACGAATTTCTTTTCCGCCATTAGCAAAGATGCCGTACGCATTAACCATATCAATGACTTTGACAGGCGAAGTTCCAAGAGCTAAAGATGGAACTTTCTTTAAAGGTGATGATATTCCAAGTGTTTTAGCAGTTTCAATCAAGCGGTTTTCCCCAATGAACAAATGCGTTTTTACGGCATAAATATTATCTGAAAGTGCGATGGCTTGAGCCATTGTAATAGGAGCATCTGCATAATAATTGTGATAGTTACTAGGCGTGTATGTCGAAACGCCATCTTCCAATTTGAACGTCGTTTCTTCACTTTTCATTGGAGTAGATTCAGTAAAACCATCTTTTAACGCCGCATAGTATAAAAATGGCTTCATCGTTGAGCCAGGCTGTCTTATTGCTTGAGTCGCGCGATTAAACGGGCTCTTTTCATAATCTCTTCCACCAATAAGAGCTTTCACTTGTCCATTTTTAGGATTCATCGCAACAAATGCACTTTGTACGTCTGAAGAGCTGCTGATAACATCCTTCATTTTTTCTTCTGCCGTTCGCTGCATCTTTTCATCCAGCGTTGTATAAACGCGAAGTCCATTTGTGTAAATCATGGTTTCATCAATGCCTAAATCTTGCTTTAATTCTGCTAGCGCTGCATCCATAAAGTAAGAAGCATCTTCTTTATTAGGATCTTTTTCGGCAGGCTTTGCGAATGCTAGAGGTGTTACAAGCGCTTTTGTTGCTTGCTTGGCTGTAATAATTCCATCCTCTTTCATAAGAGATAAAATGATATTTTGTCGTTTTTTTGCATTTTCTTGATGAATAAGAGGAGAGTAGTAGCTAGGGCCTTTTGGAATACCTGCTAACATACTCGCTTCACTTAACGTCAAATTTTTGGCGTGCTTATCAAAATACAGCCTAGCTGCCGCTTCAATTCCATAAGCTCCATGACCGTAGTAAATCGTATTCATGTAGCCTTCTAGAATTTGGTCTTTACTATAATTCATTTCTAACCGAATCGTATACAGAGCTTCTTGAAGCTTTCTAGTCCACGTTTTGTCGTGCTCTAAAAACAAGTTTCGTGCATACTGCTGAGTAATGGTACTCGCACCCTGTACTTTTCCCATAGCTTTTATATCAGCTACAACTGCTCCGGCGATTCGATGCATATCAAAGCCGTGATGCTCATAGAAGCGCTTATCTTCAACGGCTAAAGTCGCATCTTTTACGTAAGGTGAAATTTGATTAAGTGAAACCCAGTAGCGCTTTTGTCCATTGTGAACTTCATCAAGAACTTTACCGTTTGCTGAGTAGAAAACAGCTGTTTGAGAAACGTTTAGCGGAGGGGGGCCAGCGATTTTGGCGTAGAGAAAGATGCTTATGTAGGCAAACAATAATAAAGCCCCCGCTAATATACCAAGGACGAGAAGAATTCGGAAGATGCGTCTTGCCTTTTTTAAATGTTCGGTTAATACCGTTTCCATTTCTATTCACCACCAATATGTGTCACTATGCACCGTACATGTTGTTTTCAACACAACAAAATTCTATTAAAAGAGCGATGCAAGTAGATTCTAAAGCTTGTATCTATCATCAGTATGAAATAGAAAAGGTGGTTTTAAACCTCCATTGCTAAAAATTTTACTTGCTTTTTTGCTGAATTCATCTATACTTTTTTCATGTTTGTATAAATTATGTTAGGGTAATCTATGCATAGGTTAATTCTCAAAATAGAAGGGAAGAGTTTGAAATGGAATTATGGTTCACAGAAAAGCAAACAAAGAACTTTGGTATTACAGCTAAAATTAATCGCACTTTACATACAGAGCAAACGGAGTTTCAAAAATTAGACATGGTTGAAACAGAAGAGTTTGGTAACATGCTCCTACTTGACGGTATGGTAATGACAACAGAAAAAGATGAGTTCGTTTATCATGAAATGGTTGCGCACGTACCGTTATTTACGCATCCAAATCCAGAAAACGTACTAGTTGTAGGTGGAGGAGACGGAGGCGTAATCCGTGAAATCTTAAAACACCCAAGCGTAAAAAAAGCGACGTTAGTTGATATCGATGGAAAAGTTATTGAGTACTCAAAAAAATTCTTACCTTCAATTGCGGGCAAACTAGAAGATCCTCGTGTTGATGTACAAGTAGATGACGGATTTATGCACATCGCTAAAAGCGAGAACGAATACGATGTCATTTTAGTGGATTCAACAGAGCCAGTAGGTCCAGCTGTAAATTTATTTACAAAAGGATTCTATGCAGGTATCTCAAAAGCACTTAAAGAAGATGGTATCTTTGTTGCTCAATCGGACAACCCTTGGTTTACGCCAGAACTTATCTCAAATGTTCAGCGTGATGTAAGAGAAATCTTCCCGATTACACGTCTATACGTAGCAAATATTCCAACGTACCCAAGCGGTTTATGGACATTTACAATGGGGTCAAAGAAACATGATCCATTAGAAGTAAGCGAAGATCGTTTCTTCGATATTGATACAAAGTATTACACAAAAGAATTGCACAAAGCCGCATTTGCTTTACCTAAATTTGTGCAAGATCTTATTAAATAAGTTATCACATACAAGTGAGATGCCAGAGGTTTAAGGCTGGCATCTTTTCTATGAATAATGAAGGAGGAACAAAATATGCGTTTTGATGAAGCTTATTCAGGTAATGTATTTATCGGCAGTCACCCTGTTTTTGAAGAAAGTGAAGCGGTTCTTTATGGAATGCCAATGGACTGGACAGTTAGCTATCGTCCAGGTTCACGATTTGGCCCAACTCGTATTCGTGAAGTATCAATTGGATTAGAAGAATACAGCCCGTATTTAGATCGAGAGCTAGAGGAAGTAAAATATTTTGATGCAGGAGATATTCCACTTCCATTTGGGAATCCTCAGCGCAGCTTAAATATGATTGAAGAGTATATCGACCAGCTTTTAGCAGCAGACAAGTTCCCATTAGGCATGGGCGGAGAGCATTTGGTTTCTTGGCCTGTTATGAAAGCTATGTATAAAAAATACCCGGATTTGGCCATTATCCATATGGATGCTCATACAGACCTTCGTGAAGAGTATGAAGGAGAACCACTTTCTCATTCCACTCCGATTCGTAAAGTTGCAGAACTAATCGGACCGGAGAATGTTTATTCATTTGGTATTCGTTCAGGAATGAAAGAAGAATTTCAATGGGCAAAAGAAAACGGCATGCATATTTCAAAATTTGAAGTTCTAGAGCCGTTAAAAGAGATTCTACCAACACTTGCAGGTCGTCCTGTTTATGTAACAATTGATATCGATGTATTAGATCCAGCGCACGCTCCTGGTACAGGAACAGTAGATGCAGGCGGTATCACGTCAAAAGAGCTTTTAGCTTCTATTCACGCAATTGCTAAATCAGATCTTCGCATTGTCGGGGGAGATTTAGTAGAAGTAGCTCCAATTTATGATCCGTCTGAACAAACAGCTAATACAGCAAGCAAGCTTATTCGCGAAATGATCTTAGGCTGGGTACAAAAGAAATAAATAAAGTAAAAGGCGGCCGCTGTGGCTGCCTTTTTTATTTGGAATATGTGAATGCGTCACGTCCTGTAAAAAGGTGAATTCTCGGCGTATCTATCATATTTCCTTTGAAGTATTATTGAATTCTTTCTTTAGAATGTTTATACTATTTAAGTTATAACGTATTCATTTTAATAAGGAAGTGTCTTTTGTGAGTAACGCTTCAGAAGTCAAGAAACCCATTGAAGTTAAAATTGTGACGGATATCCGCGATGGTCACCGAAAAGAGACAACATCGGTAAATGCAAAAGGTATGTATTATGAAAAAGGATCGAAAATTTATCTTACATACACAGAGCGCCAAGAGGAAATCGGAGATATTAGAACAATGGTGAAAATTAGCGAAGATGAAGTATCAATTAATCGAACCGGTGCTGTTCAAATGAAGCAATCGTTTCGTAAAAAGGTACAGATCGAAGGAACTTATATAAGCCCTTATGGACGTATGGATTTACTAACATTCGCTCATAACATTGAATATAAACAAATGACTCAAAAGGGTCGATTATTTTTAACGTATGATCTAGAAGTACAGGGTCAGCCTACCGGGAAATATGCGTTAACCATTACATTCAAGGAGGAGAAAAAATGAACATCGTCGAACAAGTGCAGCAAAAATTAAAAGCTGAAATTCAAGATGCTGTGGTCAAAGCAGGACTTGCTGAAAAAGCAGAACTTCCAGAAGTTCTATTAGAAACCCCAAAAGATAAAACACATGGTGATTATTCTACCAATATGGCTATGCAGCTAGCTCGTATTGCCAAAAAAGCACCGCGTGTTATCGCTGAAGAGCTTGTAGCAAACTTCGATAAATCAAAAGCATCTATCGAGAAAATTGACATTGCAGGCCCTGGATTCATCAACTTTTATATGAATAACTCTTATTTAACAGAGCTTATCCCAACGATTGTAAAAGCTGGTGAAGCGTACGGTCAAACAAACGTAGGGAACGGACAAAAAGTACAGGTTGAGTTTGTTTCAGCTAATCCGACAGGGGATTTACATTTAGGACATGCCCGCGGTGCTGCAGTTGGAGACTCATTATGTAATGTTCTTGAAAAAGCAGGTTACGATGTGTCACGTGAATATTATATCAATGATGCTGGTAACCAAATTAATAACCTGGCTTATTCAGTAGAAGCACGCTACATGCAGGCTCTTGGTTTAGAGAAAGAAATGCCTGCAGACGGCTATCATGGTGCTGACATTATAAACATCGGAAAAGAGCTAGCAAAAGAGCACGGAGACAAGTATGCAAATGCTTCTGAAGAAGAGCGTTTTGAATTCTTCCGTCAATACGGGTTAGATTATGAGTTAGCTAAATTAAAGCGTGATCTTGAACAGTTCCGTGTGAAATTTGACGTATGGTATTCTGAAACGTCTCTTTATAAAAATGATAAAATCTCAATTGCACTTGAAACGCTGAAAAAACAAGGCCATGTATATGAAGAAGAAGGTGCTACGTGGTTCCGTTCTACGACATTTGGTGATGATAAAGACCGTGTGTTAATTAAAAATGACGGTTCATTTACGTACTTAACACCAGATATTGCGTATCACCAAGACAAAATTCAACGCGGATTTGATAAGCTAATTAACATTTGGGGAGCCGACCACCATGGATATATTCCTCGTATGAAAGCGGCGATTCAAGCGCTTGGTTATGAAAAAGATACGCTGGAAGTAGAAATTATTCAAATGGTTCAACTGTATCAAAATGGCGAAAAAATGAAGATGAGCAAACGTACAGGTAAAGCAGTAACAATGCGTGATCTAGTAGAAGAGGTAGGCCTTGATGCAACTCGCTACTTCTTTGCGATGAGAAGTGCGGATACACATTTAGACTTTGATTTAGATTTAGCTGTTTCTCAATCTAATGAAAATCCTGTATACTACGCGCAATATGCTCATGCCCGTATTTGCAGTATTCTTCGTCAAGGTGAAGAGATGGGGATTCAATCAACATCTGGCGCTGACCTTTCATTAATTAGTGCAGAAAAAGAAATGGAACTGCTGAAGAAAATCGGAGAGTTCCCTCAGGCCGTAGCGGAAGCAGCAACAAAACGTATTCCGCACCGCATTACGAATTATGTGTTTGATCTCGCTTCTACGTTCCATAGCTTCTATAATGCAGAAAAAGTATTAGACAGCGATAATGTAGAAACAAGTAAAGCGCGTATTGAACTAGTGAAAGCTGTTCAAGTAACGCTTCAAAACTCCTTAAAACTAATTGGTGTTTCAGCACCTGAAAAAATGTAACAAAAAAAGAGCCTCTTGGCTCTTTTTTATTTAAAAAACAAGTGTGGCACCTTCCGTACGCTTTACTCCTCTCATTGATGCTAAATCTTCCACTAATTTTAGCAGCGCTTTATCTTTTAACTTTGCTTCAATCATTACGTCAAAATCTTGTCCGATATCTTTAGCCATTTGCAAAAAAGGTGCGATAAAATCAGTTGAGACATAATCAGAGTGACTTCTAAATTCTTTTTCAGATTTAGGAGAAGAGATATGTACTTTTGGTTTTAACCCGATATGTTTCCACGTGTCAAAGATACGAGGGAGCAATAGCTCAAGAGGTTCCTCTCCTTCATTTGCTTTGTGGTGGTGATAATCAAAGAGGAGAGGGACTTTCTCTTTTTCGCATACAGCTAATGTTTCTTCAGTTGTGTATGTTTTATCATCATTTTCAAGAGTCATGCGCTTTTTAATGACAGGTGGCAGCGTTTGAATGTTTTCATGAAATCGACCGATCGCCTTTTCTTTATTGCCATAGGCTCCTCCTACATGAATATTAATAAGAGCTTGACCTGATACTCCCATCGCTTCAATCATTCTATAGTGATAATCCATATCTTTTACCGCATTTTCAGTAATGTGTTTTTTATCGCTTGTAAATAATGTGAATTGATTGGGGTGAAAACTCACGCGCAGCTGGTGATTCCGTATCAATTCTCCTATCTCTGACCAGTCGTCTTGGAACGCATCAATGTAATTCCAGTCTACTTCAGGATGAGTAGCTAAAGGGACAAGAGAAGATGACAATCGATACAGCATAATTTCATGCGCAATATTAAAATGCAAAGCACGCTTAGTATGATTCAAATTTTGTTTTGTAACGTGATGAAGCTTATCCAGCCTCTCGTCTTTTTTCATTTTTGCCCATCTAGTAAAGGTGAGGGTTTTAGCTGGTGAGCAGTCCCAAAGCGACAGGGCATGTGAGACATAGCCAAATCTAATTTTCATTATAAATCTTCCTCTTTTCGTTCATTAAAGTAACGGAGAAATAAAGGTTGCAAATCCTTGCTTGAGTTTTTCACTCCATTTTCGGTTTTTCACATCTTCTAAAGACAAAACCGGGCATTCCCCCATACAAGCTTTAAAGCTATTCTTTACCTCTTCAATATATGTGGCATCATAGATTAAACAGTTGATTTCAGCATTTAAGAACAAGCTTCTTTTATCAAAATTAGCCGTTCCTACATCGCAGATAACATTGTCTGCAATTAATACTTTTGCATGGTAAAAACCGTAATAATATTGATAAATCATACAACCTGCTTGAAGTAATGTGGGAAGATAGGCAAACGCAGCATGATGAACAAGCGGTTGATCTGCACGCATTGGAATTAAAATATGAACTTGCACTCCTCGTGCACGAGCTTGCAGTAAAGCATTCATCAAAGGTTCACTTGGAATAAAATAAGGAGTACCTATGTACAATTCCCTATTGGCTTGGTTGATAATCGATAAAAAGCTTTCTTCAAGTGAAAAACCTTCAGTCGACTTTAGCTGAATGACATAGTCTCCTTCAGAGGTTGGTGGAAAGTATCTTTCCACTTTACGCAGGTCTAAGCCGGTAGCAGCATACCAGTCGCTCAACAGCTGCATTTGAAGATCTTGTATGCCTTGACCTTCCATACGCAGGTGGTAATCTTTCCATACCCCAAGCTTAGCGTCGAGTCCTAAATATTCTCTTCCGATATTAAAACCGCCAATGTAGCCAACTTTCCCATCAATAACGGCTATTTTACGGTGATTGCGTGCGTTGAGTGTATAAAACAAATAAGGCCACCGAGGCGTTCGACTGTAAGCAAAATGAACACCTTGTTTTTTTAAGAATGCAATTTTGTTTTTCTTGATTTTATAGCTTCCCACACGGTCTACCAATAACCGGACTTCAATATTTTGCTGTGCTTTTTGGACTAGTAAATCTAAAAAATCTTGGCTAACTTCATCATTTTGTACGATGTAAAACGATAAATGGATAAATGAAGAGGCATTTTCTATTTCGTGAAATAAATCTTTATACAAGACATTCCCGTCTGCGAACAAAAAAAGAGAAGCACGGCGCTTTGGAAATGTATTTTCAGCCTGAGAAAATACTTTCTTTCCAACGCCAAGGTCAATTGCAAGCCAAGCAATAAAAATAATAAAAAGTAAAATTACAACCATGCCGCTCATCATGTCACCTCTTTTCCCGATGTAAATACATTTTATGTTGTTCTTAGTGTCACCTTGTTTAAATAGAATATGAACAAAAGAAAGAAAAGATATTGACTGAATGCTCATTCATTATATACAATGAAAACAGATATATTATCAGAAAATTTAGTCGTTAGGAGGAAAGAAAGGTAACAAATTATTCAAGGAGGGGACGAGATGACAGGGTTGCTGTGGGTGAATTTTCTCTTTTTTATTATTGTAACCGCTTACGCTGTTTCTTTGTTTGTATATTTAATTCGCACACGCATTGAGTATATTCAATTAGGAAAAAAAGTTGAATTTGATCAGCGGTTAAAAGAAAGGCTGCAAAAAATTTGGGTGAACGTGTTTGGACAAAAGAAGCTGTTAAAAGATAAAAAAAGTGGAATTATGCACGTCATGTTTTTTTATGGGTTTATTTTAGTTCAGTTCGGCGCGTTAGACTTCATTATAAAAGGTTTGCTTCCAGGTAAACATTTGCCGCTTGGACCTTTATATCCCGGCTTTACATTTTTTCAAGAAATTGTGACGTTTTTGATTTTAGTAGCAGTTGTCTGGGCTTTTCACCGCCGCTACGTAGAAAAGCTTGTGCGTTTAAAAAGAGGGTTTAAATCTGGTTTAGTACTGATTTTTATTGGAGCACTTATGCTGTCAGTGCTGGTTGGAAACGCTATGTCAATCATCTGGCATAATCATGAACCAGCATTGACAGAACCGATTGCGTCATCTATTGCCATCTTGTTTAAGGGAATCAATGATGTTGCCGCTATTTCCATTTTTTATGTTTCATGGTGGATTCACTTAGCCGTGTTATTGACGTTTTTAGTATATGTTCCTCAATCAAAACATGCTCATTTACTGGCTGGACCGGCTAACGTATTTTTTAACCGTGTTTCTAAGCCAGGTAAGCTTGAAAAGATTGATTTTGAAGATGAGACGCAGGAGACGTTTGGAGTTGGAAAGATTGAAGAATTTACACAGCATCAGCTTATTGATTTATATGCCTGTGTAGAATGCGGTCGATGTACGAATATGTGTCCGGCAACGGGTACAGGGAAAATTTTATCTCCAATGGATTTAATTTTAAAGATGCGCGATCACTTAACAGAAAAAGGAGCGGTTGTGACATCTAAGGCACCTTGGGTTCCTACGTATGCATTCTCCAAAACAAAAGGGAATCAGCTGGCGATGATGGCGGCCAGCCAAGGCGGAGCAGAGGCTGCAGCAACAGCAGAATATAATCCAGCTTTAATCGGAGATGTCATTACAGAAGAAGAAATTTGGGCATGTACAACGTGCCGAAACTGTGAAGATCAATGTCCCGTAATGAACGAGCATGTAGATAAGATCATAGATTTACGACGTTTTTTAGTATTAACTGAAGGAAAGATGGACGCGGATGCTCAGCGTGCCATGACGAATATTGAACGTCAAGGAAACCCTTGGGGATTAAACCGAAAAGAGCGTGAAGAATGGCGGCATGTAAGAGAAGATGTTCACATTCCGACTGTTAAAGAAGTAAGTAAAGCCGGTGAAACGTTTGAGTATTTGTTCTGGGTAGGTTCGATGGGATCTTATGATAACCGCAGCCAAAAAATCGCTCTATCGTTTGCAAAGCTTCTCAATGAAGCGGGTGTTTCATTTGCGATTTTAGGAAATAAAGAAAAAAATTCTGGTGATACGCCGCGCAGGTTGGGCAATGAATTTTTATTCCAAGAGTTAGCTTCTAAAAATATTGCTGAATTTGAAAAAAATGAAATCAAAAAAATTGTTACGATTGATCCACATGCTTACAATATCTTCAAAAATGAATATCCAGATTTCGGTTTTGAAGGAGAAGTGTATCATCACACAGAATTATTAGCTATGTTGGTGAAAGAAGGTAAGCTGTCACCAAAACACGCGGTTAATGAAAAAATTACCTTCCATGATTCCTGTTATTTAGGAAGATATAACGAAGTATACAGTCCACCAAGAGAAATTTTGAAAGCGATTCCAGGTGTTCGTTTGATTGAAATGGATCGCAACCGTGAAAATGGTATGTGCTGTGGAGCAGGAGGAGGGTTAATGTGGACGGAAGAAACGACCGGCCAGCGCATTAATGTAGCGCGCACGGAACAAGCCTTAGCTGTTAACCCAAGCATTATCAGTTCAGGTTGCCCGTACTGCTTAACGATGCTAAGTGACGGAACAAAAGCAAAAGAAGTAGAAGAACAGGTTCATACGTATGACGTAGCAGAACTGCTTGAAAAGTCAATTTATGGTGACGCGCAAGAACAGGTTTCATAAAGGAGAAGTAGAGATGGTCTTCATCTCTACTTTTTACAGAAAGGAAATTGAGCAAGCGTTCAATCGGGAAGGACAAAGATTAGGAAAAAGAGGAGGAAACAATAGTGGGGAAAACAGTTATTGTGAGTGCAGTTCGAACACCTTTTGGAAAATTAGGTGGCAGCGTAAGTGGACTAAAAGCGGCAGAACTAGGCGGGAAAGCGATTCAAGCAGCATCAAAGGGACTTACAGAAATTGATTCCGTTATTATGGGGTGCGTGCTGCAAGGGGGCCAAGGACAACTGCCTTCTAGGCAAGCCATGCATTATGCAGGTTTACCGTGGCAAGTAGAGACGGAAACCATTAATAAAGTTTGTGCATCGGGCATGCGCAGCATTACAACTGCTGATCAGCTGATTCGATTAGGAGAAGCAAAAACAATCATTGCAGGTGGAATGGAATCGATGAGTAACGCACCGTATCTTCTTCCAAAAGCAAGATGGGGATTCCGTATGGGAGATAGTGTTGTGACGGATTTGATGGTTCATGACGGATTGACATGCAGCTTTACAGGAGTTCAAATGGGTACGTATGGAAATGAAATAGCTTCTGAAATGAATATTTCCCGAGAAAAGCAGGATGAATGGGCCCTTCGCAGTCATCAATTAGCGGTGGAGTCAGAAGAGAAAGGGATATGGACTGCAGAAAGAATTTCAGTTGATATTCCGTCTAAAAAAGGAACGATAACGGTTCAAAAAGATGAAGGACCAAGAAAAGATACGTCGTTAGAAAAACTCTCGTCTCTTCGGCCTGTATTTGGTCACAGCGGAACTATTACAGCAGGAAATGCACCTAGCGTGAATGACGGAGCAGCTGCGCTCATGCTAATGGATGAAGATGTAGCAAAAGCAAATGGCTATGAGCCGTTGGCTACGATTGTAAACCATACTTCTCTTGCGATGGAGCCAAGGGAATTTCCGAAAACGCCTGGGTTTGCTATTAACAAGCTACTGCAAAAAACAAATAAAACAGCAGACGATATTGCGCTGTTTGAAATCAATGAAGCTTTTTCAGCAGTAGCGTTGATGAGTATGGAGATTGCGGGACTTCCGGCTGAAAAAGTAAATGTGAACGGGGGGGCAGTAGCACTTGGACATCCAATTGGAGCAAGCGGTGCCCGTATTGTTGTAACGCTCATTCATGAATTAAGACGACGAGGCGGCGGCCTGGGCATTGCTTCTATTTGCAGCGGCGGCGGCCAAGGTGATGCCATCATGGTAGAAGTGTAAAAGGGGGATACCAACTTGAATATTGAAACAGTTATGGTTATTGGAGCAGGTCAGATGGGAGCAGGAATTGCACAAGTATTTGCTGCGAGCGGATATCAAGTTTCTTTGTATGACGTTGATCAAAAAAATACACAAAAAGGAATAGAAGGTATTGATAAACGTCTGAAAAAGCAGGTGGGAAAAGGTTCTCTCTCAGCTAAGGAATATGAAGAAATTATGGAGCGCCTTCACCTGGCAAATGAAATAACAGCAGCACAAAAAGCAGATTTAATTGTCGAAGCGGTTGTGGAAAAGATGGAAGTCAAACAAGCCATTTTTGCGGAGTTGGATTCGTTAGCCCCGAGTCATACTGTTTTAGCAACCAACACGTCTTCGCTTCCTATTACTGAAATTGCAGCTGTGACCACTCGACCTGAAAAAGTAATTGGCATGCACTTTATGAATCCTGTTCCGGTGATGAAACTCGTTGAAATTATTAGAGGGCTGGCTACTACCGATGAAGTGTATCAAGCAGTCTATGAAACAACGAAAAAATTAAATAAAACCCCAGTGGAAGTTCATGATTTTCCAGGGTTTGTTTCAAATCGAATTTTAATGCCAATGATTAACGAAGCTGTGTTTACGCTCTATGAAGGTGTAGCAAACGAAGAGGATATTGATCAAGTGATGAAACTAGGAATGAACCATCCAATGGGACCTTTGACATTAGCAGATTTCATCGGCCTCGATACATGTTTATTTATTATGGAAACGCTTCATAAAGGGTTTGGTGATGACAAATATCGTCCTTGTCCATTGCTTAGGAAATATGTAAAGGCAGGGTGGCTTGGTCGAAAAACAGGAAAAGGATTTTTTACGTACGAAACATAAAGGAGTGGCGAAATGATCTTTTTTACGTCTGAACAACACATGATTAAAAAGATGGTAGCTGATTTTAGTGAAAAAGAAGTCGCTGCGGCTGTGCCAAACATGGAAAAGGGTGAATTTCCTCGAGGTTTATTAAAGCAGATGGCTGATCTTGGCCTGATGGGCATTCCCGTTCCTCAAGCATACGGAGGGGGCGGACTGGACTTTGTGTCGTACATGATTGCCATCCACGAAATATCAAAAGTAAGTCCAGCCCTCGGCGTCATTTTGTCTGTTCATACTTCTGTAGGTACGAATCCTATTGTCGTATTTGGGACGGAAGATCAAAAACAAAAATATGTAAAAAAACTGGCGACAGGTGAATATTTAGGTGCTTTTTGTTTAACAGAACCTAGTGCAGGGTCTGATGCTGCAAGCTTAAAAACAAAGGCAGAACGAAAAGGAGACCACTATCTTTTAAATGGCTCAAAGCTTTTCATTACAAACGGCGGAGAAGCGGATACGTATATTGTATTTGCTAAAACGAACCCCGAACGCGGGTCGAGAGGGATGAGCGCTTTTATCGTTGAAAAGACGATGGAGGGATTTTCAGTAGGAAAAGATGAACATAAGATGGGTCTTAACGGTTCTCGAACGGTTCAACTGCACTTTGAAAATATGCAGGTACCTGTAGAAAATCGTCTCGGAGAAGAAGGTGAAGGCTTTCGAATTGCGATGGCTAATTTAAATGCCGGAAGAATTGGTATTGCTGCTCAGGCGGTAGGAATTGCTGAAGGTGCGTTAACGGCAGCTAAAAACTATGCAAATGAACGATATCAATTCGGAAAACTGATTTTATCTCAGCAGGGTATTGCCTTTAAGCTGGCTGATATGGAAACGGCTGTTGAATCAGCGAAGCTTTTAATGTATAGAGCCGCTTTTTTATATGATCAAAAACTTCCTTGTAAAAAAGAAGCCTCAATGGCGAAATTATTTGCTTCCCAAACAGCGATGAATGTAGCAATCGATGCGATTCAAGTTTTGGGAGGTTATGGTTATATGAAAGATTATCCAGTAGAGAGGTATTTTCGCGATGCCAAAGTATGCGAAATCTACGAAGGTACAAGCGAAATTCAGCGCATCGTCATTAGCAGTCAATTATAGGGGGAATAATCATGTTTTTTAAACTTTCAGAAGAACACGAAATGATTCGAAAAATGGTGCGGGACTTTGCCAAAAACGAAGTGGCTCCGACAGCTGCACAACGAGATGAAGAAGAACGTTTTGACAGAGGAATCTTTACGCAAATGGCTGATCTAGGATTAACAGGTATTCCATGGCCGGAGCAATACGGAGGAATTGGCAGTGACTATCTAGCTTATTGCATTGCCGTTGAAGAACTGTCTAGAGTATGTGCATCGACAGGCGTTACTTTGTCGGCTCATACTTCTCTAGCCGGCTGGCCAATCTATACATTCGGAACAGAAGAACAAAAACAAAAATACCTGAAACCTATGGCAACGGGTGAGAAAATAGGTGCTTATGGATTAACCGAACCGAGTGCTGGATCAGACGCAGGAGGAATGAGAACGCTCGCTGTAAAGGACGGAGAAGATTATATTTTAAATGGCTCTAAAATCTTTATTACAAACGGCGGCGAAGCGGATATTTACGTTGTATTTGCTCGCATCGACCCCAATGAAAAACGCACGAGCGCTTTTATTATTGAAAAAGATATGCCGGGATTTTCAGTTGGTAAAAAAGAAAAGAAACTGGGCATTCGCTCTTCACCTACCACAGAAATTATTTTCGAGGACTGCCGTGTTCCAAAAGAAAATTTGCTAGGAAATGAAGGAGAAGGATTTAAAGTTGCGATGATGACACTAGATGGCGGCCGAAATGGCATTGCAGCGCAGGCTGTAGGAATTGCTCAAGGGGCGTTAGATGCGGCCGTAGCTTATGCCAAGGAACGTCAGCAATTTGGTAAGCCAATTATTTCTCAGCAAGGAATTGCTTTTAAGCTAGCCGACATGGCCACGAGTATAGAAGCTGCAAGACTGTTAACCTATCAAGCTGCTTGGCTGGAGTCCCAAGGGCTGCCATATGGCAAAGAATCAGCCATGTCAAAATTATATGCTGGGGATACAGCAATGAAAGTAACGACAGAAGCTGTTCAAGTATTTGGAGGGTACGGTTATACAAAAGATTATCCAGTAGAACGTTTTATGAGAGATGCAAAAATCACGCAAATTTATGAAGGGACACAAGAGATTCAGCGTCTTGTCATTTCTAGGTATCTTGCTAAATAAAACACTTGTTGTAGGAGAGGTGAAAAAATGAAAAAGAGAGAAGTTCTCACATCCATTAAAGATGAAAAGCTGATTGTAGAGCGTCGTAATCAAATGATTAAAGGGGCCGTCACGCTATTTAAGGAAAAAGGTTTTCACCGAACAACAACAAGGGAAATTGCCAAAGCCGCTGGGTTCAGCATTGGTACGCTTTACGAATATATTCAATCTAAAGAAGATGTTTTATATCTTGTATGTGACAATATTTACGATGAAGTGAGAGTGCGATTAGAAGAGATGGTAGTGGATCGTTATACAATCGCTGAGCTTCAACAAGCGATTCAGCACTATTTTAAAGTTGTGGATGAGCTTCAAGATGAAGTATTAGTCATGTACCAAGAAGCGAAATCGTTGTCTAAAGATGCGCTTCCATATGTATTAAAAAAAGAGCTAGATATGGTTGAAATGTTTAAGGTTATTATCGAAGGCTGCGTAGAAAACAATCAATTTGCACTTACGGATAAAGAAATTTCGCTGTTTGCTCATCATTTATTTGTTCAAGGTCAGATGTGGGCATTTCGCAGATGGTGGCTGCAAAAGCATTATTCATTAGAAGAATATACAAATATGCAGTTAGATTTTTTACTTAAAAATTTTTCATTTCAACAACTGTGTGAGGGGGAGACAGTTTGAATACAAGCAAAAGACCGCTTCGTTTTTTAACCGCTTCTAGCCTGTTTGACGGCCACGACGCGTCCATTAATATTATGAGACGAATTCTTCAAGCCAAGGGGGTAGAAGTCATTCACCTGGGGCATAACCGATCTGTTGAAGAAATTGTTAACGCTTCCATACAAGAGGATGTTCAGGGGATTGCCATTTCTTCTTATCAAGGCGGCCACGTAGAATATTTTAAGTATATGTACGATTTACTCCAAGAACAACAGGCTTCTCATATTAAAATTTATGGCGGAGGAGGAGGGGTAATTATTCCGAGTGAGATTCAAGAGCTTCATGATTACGGCATTTCTAAAATCTTTTCTCCGGAAGATGGACGAAAAATGGGTTTAGAAGGCATGATTCAATTTATGATCGATGATTGTTATTACACCAATCCCCCTGCACTGCCGAAGGATCGAACCTTAACGCCGGCTAATGACCGTTTAATTGCCCAGCTTATTACATGCGCTGAAAATGAGGCCTATGAATACGCAAAAGAGCATGCAGCCGCTCTTGAAGAAATCCGAGAAAGTGTAATCGAAAGCGAGACGGATCAAAAAATACCGGTTATTGGAATCACAGGAACAGGAGGAGCGGGGAAAAGTTCGCTTACGGATGAATTAGTAAGGAGGTTTATTGAACATATTCCAGATATTCATGTAGCTGTCTTATCCGTTGATCCAACTAAACAAAAAACCGGAGGAGCGCTTCTTGGGGATCGAATTCGCATGAACATCGCAGCGTCTCCTCGTGTGTATATGAGAAGTTTGGCCACACGTTCATCTGGACATGAGCTATCGGCGGCCATTCGAGATGGAATTGCCGTCGTGAAAAAAGCGGGTTTCGACATTATCATTGTCGAAACAAGCGGCATCGGGCAAGCTGATGCTCAAGTTAAAGATATTGCAAACGTCTCTCTTTATGTAATGACAAGCGAATTTGGCGCGCCGTCGCAGTTAGAAAAGATTGAAATGATTGATTACGCAGACTTTATTGTAATCAATAAATTTGAAAAAAAAGGTTCCGAAGACGCAAAAAAACAAGTGCAGCGTCAATATCAGCGCAATCATCAGCTGTTTGAAAATAATCTCTCTACTATGCCAATTTACGGAACAATTGCGAGTCAGTTCAACGACGGGGGAACAAATATTTTATTTGAAGATCTTGTAAATCATCTGCATCAAACATGCCGTACGTCTTGGCACGTAGAAAAATCATCAGAGCGCGTAAGTGAAAAGAAATATACCATCATTCCTAATGATCAACAGCAATATTTACAGGAGATTGTAAATAGCGTTCGCTCTTATCACCGCAATACGGATGTTCAAGTGCAAACAGCGCGTAAATTTTATCAGCTAGAGGGTGCTCTGGAGGAAGTGGAAACAGAAACGGCCAAGCAAGAGCTCACTCAGCTAAAGGAGAAATATCAAAAACAGCTAACGGCTGAATCGATTGAAAAGCTGGAAAACTGGCCTAAATTAAAAAGTCAGTATGGGCAAGAAGAACTTATTACAAACATAAGAAATAAAGAAATTAAAACCTCTCTGCAAGTTGATACCCTATCAGGACTGCGTATTCCGCGCGTGGCCCTTCCAAAAGTTGAAGAATACGGGGAAGTTCTTCGTTTTCTTTATAAAGAAAATGTGCCGGGTGCGTTTCCTTATACAGCAGGTGTTTTTCCGTTTAAACGAAAAGGAGAAGATCCTAAGCGCCAATTCGCAGGCGAAGGAACACCAGAACGAACAAATCGCCGCTTTCACTATTTGTCAAAAGATGATGAGGCTAAGCGTTTAAGTACAGCGTTTGATTCTGTAACGCTTTATGGAGAAAATCCGGATCCAAGGCCGGATATCTTCGGGAAAATTGGCGAAAGCGGCGTAAATGTCTGTACGCTTGATGATATGAAACTCTTGTATAGGGGATTTGATCTTTGCCATCCGTCGACTTCCGTTTCGATGACGATCAATGGGCCGGCTCCAATATTACTAGCTATGTTTATGAATACAGCTATCAGTCAGCAGGTGGAAAAGAAGGAAGAGGAGCTGAAGCGTCCTTTAACAGAAGAGGAATACGAGGACGTAAAATCGGGTACGTTGAAACAAGTGAGAGGAACCGTTCAAGCGGATATTTTAAAAGAAGACCAAGGGCAAAATACGTGTATTTTTTCCACAGAATTTGCATTAAAAATGATGGGAGATATTCAGCAGTACTTTATTGACGAGAAAGTGCGCAACTATTATTCTGTTTCTATTTCAGGCTATCATATTGCTGAAGCAGGAGCCAATCCAATTTCTCAGCTCGCGTTTACATTAGCCAACGGTTTTACGTACGTGGAATATTACTTGAGCCGAGGCATGCACATTGATGATTTTGCTCCTAATTTATCTTTTTTCTTTAGTAATGGACTTGACCCTGAATACACGGTTATCGGACGTGTAGCGAGAAGAATCTGGGCAATTGTGATGCGTGATAAATACGGCGCGAATGAACGCAGTCAAAAGCTTAAGTATCATATTCAAACATCCGGCCGATCGCTTCATGCACAGGAAATTAATTTTAATGATATACGTACGACGCTGCAAGCCTTAATGGCTCTTCATGACAACTGCAACTCTCTTCATACCAATGCGTATGATGAAGCAATTACAACACCGACAGAGGAATCTGTACGAAGAGCGATGGCCATTCAATTAATCATTACAAAAGAGCATGGATTAACTAAAAACGAAAATCCACTACAGGGCTCTTTTATTATTGATGAACTAACAGACTTGGTAGAAGAAGCGGTCTTGGCTGAGTTCCAACGCTTAAATGATCGAGGCGGCGTTTTAGGTGCGATGGAAATGCAGTATCAGCGAGGTAAGATTCAAGATGAATCGATGGAATATGAGATGCAAAAACATACGGGAGCTTTACCTATTATAGGAGTAAATACGTATATTAATCCAAATGAAGAGGAAAATTCCTCAGTTGATGACATGCAGTTAGCCCGCGCATCAAAAGAAGAAAAAAATCATCAAATTAATCAGCTTCAGAAGTTTCAACAGCAGCATGAAGAAAAAAGAGAAGATGCGCTGAAAAGGTTAAAGAAAGCTGCAACAGAAGGAGAGAACATTTTTAAAGAGTTAATGGAGACCGTTAAAGTAGCCAGCTTAGGAGAAATTACGCGAGCTTTATATGAATGCGGTGGGCAATATCGCCGAAATATGTAATAATGTATCGTTAGTATATAGTGATATATTAAAAGCCGAGATGACCGTTTGTTGGTCATCTCGGCTTTTATAGACCTAACCCTAGCGGAGTCAGAATAACTGATGGTGAATTCCTTTTGGTTAAAGGATGCTGTTGGCGTATTAAGTAGAATGTATTATAGTGATAAAATGTCTATTTTTTCGTTGTTTTATGCGAAATTCTCGAGAATTTTAGAAACGAGGCTAGCATAAATGTATTGAATTTGTTTATAATGAATGGTATGTATTTATTCGTTTCCATCATTTACACATATGATGAATTGATTTAATAGATTTTCGATATACATAGCCATAGAAAGGATGTGCCAGATTTGAGTTTAGCACAGTACTCAAAAACGGATTTAAAAGAAATGTCGATGATTGAGATTGCTTATGCGCTTCTAGAAGAAAAAACAGATCGTCAAGCAATGTCATTCCAAGAAATTATTGCTGAAATTAAAGCAGCAGCTGAAATGTCAGATCAAGAATTAAAAACGAGATTAGCTCAGTTTTATACAGATATTAATATTGATGGTCGCTTTTTAACAGTAGGGGACAACCACTGGGGTCTTCGTGGATGGTATCCTTTTGACCAAGCTGAAGAAGAAGTTATTCCGGTTGCAAAACCTAAAAAGAAAAAAGCAAAAAAAGCTGTTGTTGAAGAAGTTGAAGATTTTGATGATTTAGAAGAAGATTTGGATTATGAAGATGTTGATGATCTAGACGAAGAAGAAGATTTTGAAGACATTGACGAGCTAGAAGAAGATGAAGATGATCTTGCAGAAGACGATTTTGACGATTTAGAAGATGATCTAGACGATGATGAGGAAGACGAAGAAGAAGATTATGAGGACGAAAAAGAAAAATAATCCTTCTTGACTTTTTCAAGCGAAGTAGGTAGAATCTTTTTTGGGCTCTTTAAACAAGCATTTAAAAAGTTTTTATTTAAAATAGACTATTGCTCCCAATCCAGTTTTGGTATTGGGAGCAATTTTTTTATTTTATCTATCCATGTTTTACACCCCGATATGTTCTTATAAATCCTTGATAGAAACTTTCTTTTGGTTCTTGAACGTTTCACATTCATAAGGTTTCTTATAATTTCGCATGCACAATGAATGAATTGTGATTGTTTATGTGAAAACTTTTAATATTGTACAGTTCAAATTATTTAGAGGGGGAAGTATAGATGACAAAGTATATTTTCGTAACAGGCGGTGTTGTATCATCTCTAGGAAAAGGGATTACAGCAGCTTCTTTAGGCCGTTTATTAAAAAACCGTGGGTTGAACGTAACGATTCAAAAGTTTGATCCATACATTAACGTAGACCCAGGAACAATGAGTCCATACCAACACGGTGAGGTATTCGTAACGGATGACGGCGCGGAAACAGACTTAGACTTAGGTCACTATGAGCGTTTTATCGATATCAACTTAAATCGCTACAGCAACGTAACAACAGGTAAAGTATATTCAACAGTATTGAAAAAAGAGCGTCGCGGTGATTATTTAGGCGGAACAGTTCAGGTTATTCCGCACATCACAAATGAAATTAAAGAACGCGTTTTCCGTGCAGGTAAAGAAACAAATGCGGACGTTGTTATTACTGAAATCGGCGGAACGGTAGGAGATATTGAATCACTTCCTTTCCTAGAAGCTATTCGTCAAATCAAAAGCGATATTGGCCGTGACAACGTTATGTATATCCACTGTACACTTGTGCCATATTTAAAAGCTGCTGGTGAAATGAAAACAAAACCAACACAGCATAGTGTAAAAGAATTACGTAGCTTAGGTATTCAGCCAAATGTTATCGTTGTTCGTACGGAAATGCCAATTTCTGAAGATATGAAAGACAAGCTAGCTTTATTCTGCGACATTGATCCAAAAGCGGTTATTGAGTGTGCAGACGCTGAAACATTATATGAAATTCCACTATCTCTACAAGAGCAGCACCTAGATCAAATCACATGCGATCACTTGAAATTAGATTGCAAAGAAGCAGAAATGACTGAGTGGAAAGCACTGGTTGAGAAAGTAAAAGGACTTTCAAATACGACAAAAATTGCATTGGTTGGTAAGTATGTAGAGCTTCAAGATGCTTATATTTCTGTCGTAGAAGCAATGAAACATGCTGGATATGCATTCGATGCAGATGTAAACATCAAGTGGGTAAATTCTGAATTTGTAACAAAAGAAAATGTTCAAGATTTACTTGGCGATGTAGACGGTATCTTAGTTCCAGGTGGATTTGGTGATCGTGGAATTGAAGGTAAAATTGTAGCAACACAATATGCACGTGAGCAAAAGGTTCCATTCTTAGGTATTTGCTTAGGTATGCAGTTGGCATCAGTTGAGTTTGCACGTAATGTATTAGGATTAGAAGGCGCACATTCAGCGGAAATTGCACCTGAAACAAATTATCCAATTATCGACTTATTACCAGAACAAAAAGACGTAGAGGACCTAGGCGGTACACTGCGTTTAGGACTATACCCTTGTAAATTGTCTGAAGATACGCTTGCATATGAAGCATATCAAGATGAAGTGGTATATGAGCGTCATCGTCACCGTTATGAATTTAATAACGAATACCGTCAACAAATGGAAGAGAAAGGTTTTATCTTCTCTGGTACAAGCCCAGACGGCCGTTTAATTGAAATTGTAGAGCTAAAAGATCACCCATGGTTCTTGGCTTCACAATTCCACCCAGAGTTCACATCTCGTCCAACAAGACCGCAACCATTGTTCAGAGAATTTATTCGCGCATCAATGGAGTCAAGCCAAAACAAATAAGTGAAATAAAAAACACGCTGTCTAAAGACAGCGTGTTTTTTATTCATATTCTTCTACGATTTCTTTTAATGTGAAAGTTAAACCGTAGTACGCGTATAAAGCGACCATCATTGCTGGAAAACCAAATCTTGAGCCGTCTTCTCCAGGAATAAGCGGCTTTAACAATTTTGTATCAATATGAGCATCTGCGAGTGCTGTTAAAGAAGGTTCGGCTATCTCTTTAGGAACAGCAGCAATGCTAACAAATGGAATATCCTGTTTCTTTAAACGTTCAGCTATTTCCACTGCTTTATTATCTGTTGAAAATCGAGAGACAAGCAGTACGCGATCAACGCTAGTCAGCTGATCTAATTCATGTAAAGGCAAAGCTTTTGCCTGACTTAAAGGTTCCGCACTGCTTAGTGCTTCAAGCGTAATGGCGTGCATTTCTTCTACACCATAAATATAGATAAATCCTTCTCCGACAGAGGCCTGTGCTAAAATACGCGCGGCATCTTCAAATTGGAATTCTTCTTGTTCTTCAATTCGTTTAAAAAAACCTGAAAGTTGAGTTGTGAAAATTTTAAGCATAGAATCTCCCTTCGATTTAAGCGGCTAAAGCCGTCTATCTACACATTATAACGAAAAAAGCTATCTGTATTCTATCTTGAAATGAGCTACAATGAAAGTAAAGTGCAATGAAATTAGATGGATGACAAAAAAAGCTATGTTTTGTAACAATTTCTCTAATAAGCAGGGATTTTTGTTTTAAAGGCGAAATACATATGTTAGTTTTGTCTGTAGAAGAGGAATATAAAAGGTGGGATTATATTGGCAGAGAAAATTTTAATTGTTGATGATCAGTATGGTATACGTATTTTATTAACGGAAGTGCTGCAAAAAGAAGGCTATACGACATTTCAAGCGGCGAACGGCTTCCAGGCGATTGATATTACAAAAGAGCAAGCACCGGATCTTGTCTTATTAGATATGAAAATTCCAGGAATGGATGGAATTGAAATTTTAAAAAGGTTAAAGCAGCACGATGAAACGATTAAAGTCATCATTATGACCGCTTATGGTGAATTGGATATGATTCAAGAAGCAAAAGATTTAGGAGCATTAACACACTTTGCAAAACCGTTTGATATTGATGAAATCCGAAAAGTTGTTAGGGAATATATACCAGTAAAGTCGAATTAAGGTTTTGGTAGGGTTTTCATCCTAACAAATTTTGAATATCAGCCTAAAAATGTTGCTGTTTTCATTGTTAGTTGGTATCCTAATTACTGTATTCATAATTCGACAATCTATTATGTAAAGATGCGCGTTGTTTCTACATGAAACACTCAATTCAAGAGCATACTATTTGAGTGTGCCTTTTGGTTAGCATCTAATCTAAGGTTGATTTTAAGGAGGATTTCAATATGCCTTTAGTATCAATGAAAGAAATGCTTATTACAGCAAAAGAACAAGGCTATGCAGTAGGTCAATTTAACTTAAATAACTTAGAGTTTACTCAAGCTATTCTTCAAGCAGCAAAAGAAGAAAACTCTCCAGTTATTCTTGGTGTATCTGAAGGTGCAGCACGCTACATGGGCGGTTTCAAAACTGTTGTAGCAATGGTTGAAGCTCTAATCGAAGATTACGACGTTCAAGTACCAGTTGCAATTCACTTAGACCACGGTTCAAGCTTTGAATCATGTGCAAAAGCAATCCATGCTGGATTCACTTCTGTAATGATCGATGCTTCTCACCACCCATTTGAAGAAAACATTGCAATTACTTCTAAAGTAGTTGAACTAGCTCACTTCCACGGAGTATCTGTAGAAGCAGAACTAGGAACTGTTGGTGGACAAGAAGACGACGTTATTGCTGAGGGCGTTATCTATGCAGATGCTAACGAGTGTGAAGAACTTGTTAACCGTACAGGTATCGATTGCTTAGCTCCAGCATTAGGATCAGTTCACGGACCATACAAAGGTGAACCAAACCTAGGTTTTGCTGAAATGAAAGAAATCGGAGATCGTACAGGCTTACCATTAGTTTTACACGGTGGAACTGGTATTCCAACAAAAGATATCCAAAAATCAGTTTCTTTAGGTACTGCTAAAATCAACGTAAACACTGAAAACCAAATTGCTTCAGCTAAAGCTGTTCGTGAAGTATTAGCTGCGCAACCTGAACAATATGATCCACGTAAATACTTAGGACCTGCTCGCGAAGCAATCAAAGAAACGGTTCAAGGTAAAATGCGTGAATTCGGTTCTTCTAACAAAGCATAATTTGAAATCTTCGGATTGCCTGTTTGCAGTTAGTTGAGTCTGAAAAATAAAACCGTCTTATTTTTATTGTAAGGCGGTTTTATTTTTACTATAATTTTCTTATCATTCTGAATACATAACACAGGGGGATGGCATTCATGAAGTTTTTTATTGATACGGCTAATTTAGACGAAATTAAGGAAGCGCATTCATTAGGTTTGTTAGCGGGGGTTACAACAAATCCTAGTTTAGTAGCTAAAGAGAACATCACGTTTGAAGATCGTCTTCGTGAAATTACAGAGTTCGTTGAAGGATCTGTAAGTGCAGAAGTGATTGCGCTTGATTCAGAAGGCATGATTCGCGAAGGAAAAGAGCTTGCTGCGATTGCGCCGAATATTACAATCAAGGTACCGATGACTCCAGATGGCTTAAAAGCAGTAAAAGAATTTACTAGTTTAGGTATTAAGACAAACGTTACGCTTATTTTCTCAGCTAACCAAGCATTAATGGCAGCAAGAGCAGGTGCTACTTACGTATCGCCTTTCTTAGGAAGATTAGACGATATTGGTTTTAATGGTCTCGATTTAATCTCAGATATCGCAGATATTTTTGCGATTCATGACATTCCATCAGAAATTATTGCAGCATCTATTCGTCATCCGATGCACGTAACAGAAGCTGCAAAAAATGGAGCACACATTGCGACAATTCCTTACAAAGTTTTAATGCAATTGTTCAAACATCCGTTAACAAACGCAGGGATTGACCAATTTTTGGCAGATTGGGAAAAACGAAATGTCTAAACATGTATAAATTTGTGTGGCATTTACCATCCTGACAGGTGAATGCCATATTTTTCTTTTATCTTGTCGAAACTATACATGATTTTTTCATTTTCGTGTACACTAGTAGGTAATAGGAAAAATAACCATTCTTTTAGGTATTCTTTGTACCAAAATTTTCCTCAATTACTAGGTGAGAAACTTTCTTTCACTAGAAGGGAGCTATAAATGGAAAAGTTAAAAATACAAGGTGGCTTTACCTTAAGTGGATCCGTCCGCGTCAGTGGTGCTAAAAATAGTGCCGTTGCGCTTATTCCAGCAACAATTTTAGCCGAGTCACCTGTTACAATTGAAGGTCTGCCCGATATTTCAGACGTGCAGTTATTAGGGGATTTAGTTGAAGAAATTGGTGGGAAAGTAACCATTGATAACGACGAATTAACAGTAGATCCATCCGGAATGGTTGCAATGCCTTTACCGAACGGGAAAGTAAAAAAATTACGCGCTTCTTATTATTTAATGGGGGCGATGTTGGGACGCTTTAAAAAAGCGGTAGTTGGGCTTCCAGGAGGCTGTTACCTTGGTCCTAGACCAATCGATCAGCACATTAAAGGCTTTGAAGCTCTTGGCGCTAAAGTAACAAATGAACAAGGAGCTATTTACATTCGAGCTGAGGAACTGATTGGTGCTCGAATTTATTTAGACGTTGTTAGCGTGGGAGCAACAATCAATATTATGCTCGCTGCTGTAAGAGCAAAAGGGCGTACCGTTATTGAGAATGCTGCCAAAGAGCCTGAAATTATTGATGTAGCTACGTTACTGACAAGTATGGGTGCCCGTATTAAAGGTGCAGGTACAGATGTTATTCGAATTGATGGAGTAGATCAATTAAAAGGATGCCGTCATTCCATCATTCCAGACCGAATTGAAGCAGGCACATATATGATCATGGGAGCGAGTATGGGAAAAGAAGTTGTTGTTGACAACGTTATCCCTCAGCATTTGGAGTCATTAACGGCTAAAATGCGTGAGATGGGTATTCATATCGAAACAAGCTCAGATCAGATTCTTGTAGCGACTCGTCAGCTATTGAAGCCCGTAGATATTAAGACGCTAGTATATCCAGGTTTTCCAACTGATTTACAGCAGCCATTTACGACGCTTCTAACAAGAGCGTCTGGTACAAGCGTTGTGACGGATACAATTTACGGTGCAAGGTTTAAGCATATTGATGAACTGAGACGAATGAATGCATCTGTTAAGGTAGAAGGACGTTCTGCTATTATTAATGGCCCCATTCACTTACAAGGTGCACGTGTGAAAGCGTCGGACTTACGAGCAGGAGCAGCTCTCGTAACCGCTGGCTTAATGGCCAAAGGGATTACAGAGGTAACGGGTTTAGAGCACATTGACCGAGGTTACAGTCATTTAGTAGACAAGCTATCGGATTTAGGGGCAATGATTTGGCGTGAAGAGATGACTCAAGAGGAAATTGAGCAATTTCAAAATTCATAGAGGCAAATCGGTGCCACAGTCATGAAAGCAAAGTTTAGAAATGAGCTTTTTAATAAGCTACACAGGCGTAGGAGCGTTCTTCTATGTCTGTGTAGCTTATATATTTATGAATAGGGTAAATAGATAAAAAGGGAAGCTAAAAGATAAATTTCACTTCTTAATTTTAACGTCCAGTTTATTTCCTTTAATGTGAAATTATGAAAAGGTTTTCCTCGCTTCTCGTAAGCTATTAAATTTCCTTTTTTTTATTCATCTTCTAAAGTAAAAAAAGATTGATTAAAAAGATAGAAAAAGGTTAGAATATAAATTGCTACGTTAAATTTATCAAGATAATATAAATGGTTTTATGTCGGAATTATTCTTCTAAAAGTGTATAGTTAATCAATTGATTCTACTTATTATACTTCAAAGGTTATATTCTCCATTTTCACAGATTTATTCCATCCATATCATCTCTCAATTTTATATTTGAATTTAATATGGGAGGAACGGTTAAAAATTATTCATTATAAAGCGTGGTGTCCTAATGAACTTAACATTATCCAGTTTAGAAAATATGAAATTAAAAGAGCTATATGAACATGCTCGTGAGTATAAAGTTTCGTACTATAGTAAATTAACGAAAAAAGAACTTGTCTTTGCTATTTTAAAGGCTCAAGCTGAACAAGATGGGCTTTTATTTATGGAAGGCGTTCTTGAAATTATTCAGTCAGAAGGATTCGGTTTCTTACGACCAATTAACTATTCACCGAGTTCAGAAGATATTTATATCTCAGCTTCACAAATTCGTCGCTTCGATCTGCGTAATGGAGACAAGGTATCGGGGAAAGTTCGTCCTCCAAAAGAAAATGAGCGCTACTACGGATTATTACATGTAGAAGCAGTAAACGGAGAAGATCCGGAAACGTCAAAAGATCGCGTGCATTTTCCAGCGCTAACGCCAATTTATCCAAATGAGCAAATGCTGCTAGAAACTCAGCCAAGAAGTTTCTCTACGCGTATTATTGACTTGATTTCACCAATTGGATTTGGGCAAAGGGGACTAATTGTCGCGCCGCCAAAAGCAGGTAAAACGATGCTGTTAAAAGAAATTGCTAATAGCATTACAACAAATCATCCTGATGCAGAATTGATTGTCCTTCTTATCGATGAGCGTCCTGAGGAAGTGACGGACATTGAGCGTTCGGTTGACGGTGATGTTGTCAGTTCTACATTTGACGAAGTGCCAGAAAACCACATTAAAGTAGCGGAACTTGTCCTTGAACGTGCGATGAGATTAGTCGAACACAAAAAAGATGTTGTCATTTTGATGGATAGCATCACAAGACTTGCTCGTGCTTATAACTTAGTTATTCCACCGAGCGGTCGTACACTATCAGGAGGTATTGACCCAGCTGCTTTTCACCGTCCAAAACGATTCTTTGGAGCTGCTCGTAACATTGAAGATGGAGGCAGCTTAACCATTCTAGCAACAGCCTTAATTGATACAGGCTCTCGTATGGATGATGTTATTTATGAAGAATTTAAAGGTACAGGTAACATGGAACTGCATCTAGATCGTTCACTAGCTGAAAAACGTATCTTCCCTGCGATTGATATTCGTCGCTCAGGCACACGTAAAGAAGAGCTGTTAATTCCAAAAGAGCATTTAGACCACTTATGGGCAATTCGTAAATCAATGGCAGATGCTCCTGATTTTGCAGAAAAATTCTTAAAACGTTTACGTCAAACAAAGACAAATGAAGAGTTCTTCTCGATGTTAACGGAAGAGAAAAAAACGCTTCTAGCAAATAAACGATAAGTTATAAAACATGTGGTTGCAAAAGCATACAACCCTTGTTATAATTTCATCATGTGTGTTGATAAAGTACACAGTGAAATAGTTATTATTTCATCACTATCTTTATCAATAAACTCTGTTTCAGAATGATTCAGGGCGGAAGGAGATGAAACGAATGAAAACAGGAATTCATCCAAACTATAAAACAGTTATGGTTAAATGTACTTGCGGAAACGAATTTGAAAGTGGTTCTGTAAAAGAAGAGATCCGCGTTGAGACTTGTTCTGAATGTCACCCATTCTACACTGGTCGTCAAAAATTCGCTGAAGCTGGTGGCCGTGTTGATCGCTTCAACAAAAAATACGGTCTTAAATAATCACATTGTCGAAACAAACAGGCAAGTAGCTTAACTTCTTGCCTGTTTTTTTGCTTATAAAAGTAGAAAAACAGTGTCTGCTTGATAAAAAAGTGGGTACTTTATCATAAGAATAAGATCTACATAGAAGACGTAGATTAAGTTAGTAGCGGTTCGCTCAGAAACGGAACGAGAAGAAGGGAGAGTCCCGCAGTGGTGTACGTAATGAAACAAAGCGGTTGGATAGAAGTAATTTGTGGCAGTATGTTTTCAGGGAAATCAGAAGAGTTGATTCGACGTGTGCGCCGTACGCAGTTTGCTAAACAAAAAGCACAAGTATTCAAGCCTGCAATTGATAATCGATATAGCGAAGAAGCTGTCGTTTCACATAATGGTACATCTGTTATGGCTTATTCAATCTCGGCATCGCGCGATATTTTAAAGCGAGTAAATGAAGAGACAGACGTAGTAGCGATAGACGAAGTACAGTTTTTTGACACAGATATTTTAGAAATTGTTCAATCTTTAGCAGATCAAGGCTTTCGTGTGATTGTAGCGGGGTTAGATCAAGACTTCAAAGGTGAACCTTTTGGACAAATGCCGCAGTTAATGGCTATTGCAGAGTCGGTAACAAAGCTACAGGCCGTGTGCGCTTCATGTGGCTCTCCTGCGAGCCGTACGCAGCGTTTGATTAACGGTGAGCCTGCTTCTTATGACGACCCTATTATTTTAGTCGGTGCGTCGGAATCGTACGAACCAAGATGTCGTCATTGCCACGTTGTGCAAAAGTCTAAAGGACAAGCTGTGTCTGTGGACTCAAGCGAAATGGTCGAAAAATAAAGCAAGAATTTTATGATGATAAAAACAGAACGCGCAGTTCTGTTTTTTTGTTCATATACGTGTATTAACAAGGTTTTGACTCTATTTTAAAGCTATACTATAATTACAATGTTATGGATAAAGAATGAGGTGAATGACGTGTTTGATCGTTTAGAAGCGGTAGAGGCGCGCTATGAGAAGTTAAACGAACTTCTGAGTGACCCTGAGATCGTAAACAACCCCTCTAAGTTGAGAGAATATTCGAAGGAACAATCAGATATACAACAAACGGTAGCCGCTTATCAGGAATACAAAGATGTAAAAGAGCAGTTATCAGAAGCGAAAACGATGCTTGAAGATAAGCTTGATGCAGATATGCGTGACATGGTAAAAGAAGAAATTGCCGAGTTAGAAACGCAGCAAGAAGAGCTAGTTGAAAAGCTACGTATTTTATTAATTCCGAAAGATCCAAACGATGATAAAAACGTAATCATGGAGGTTCGTGGAGCGGCTGGTGGAGATGAAGCAGCATTATTCGCAGCTAATTTGTACCGCATGTATTCGCGCTTTGCTGAATCACAAGGCTGGAAAACAGAAGTAATGGAAGCAACGACTACTGGAGTAGGCGGTTATAAAGAAATTATCTTTATGATTAACGGTAAAGGTGCGTACTCAAAGATGAAATTTGAAAACGGTGCACACCGTGTTCAACGAGTTCCTGAAACAGAATCAGGCGGTCGTATTCATACATCTACAGCAACGGTAGCATGTCTTCCTGAAGCGGAAGAAGTCGAAGTGGACATTCATGAAAAAGACATCCGTGTAGATACATTTGCTTCAAGTGGACCTGGTGGCCAAAGTGTTAATACGACGATGTCAGCCGTTCGTTTAACGCATTTACCAACAAATACAGTGGTATCATGTCAAGATGAAAAGTCTCAGATTAAAAATAAAGAAAAAGCAATGAAAGTATTGCGTGCTCGCGTGTACGATAAGTTCCAGCGAGAAGCACAAGCAGAGTACGATGCAACGCGCAAACAAGCAGTTGGATCAGGAGATCGCTCCGAGCGTATCCGTACGTATAACTTCCCGCAAAATCGCGTAACGGACCACCGTATTGGTCTGACGATTCAAAAGCTAGATCAAATCTTAGAAGGCAAGCTTGATGAAATTATCGATGCATTAGTCATGGAAGACCAAGCGCGCAGAATGGAAGATTCGAACTAATGAAAGTATTTGAAGCCCTTAAGTGGGCTTCTTCTTTTTTGAAAGAGGCAAAGCGAGATGAAAACGCGGGAGAACTCTTGCTTCGCCATCACTTGCAGATGACGAGAACTCATTTGCTAGGTTCTCTGCAGGAAGAACTAGAAGAAGAAATCCTAAAAAGATTTGAACAAGATGTTCATGCTCATAAAGCAGGTATGCCTGTACAATATCTAATCGGGACAGAAGAATTTTACGGGCGTTCATTTATTGTAAACGAACATGTATTAATTCCAAGACCCGAAACGGAAGAGCTGGTATACGGAATGATTTCTCGAATAAAAAAAGAATTTCAACACCAGCCTATTGAGCTTGTAGATATTGGAACGGGAAGTGGGGCAATTGCTATCACTTTAGCTTTGGAGCTTGACAGAGTGGAAGTTACAGCAACAGATATAGCTATAGAATCTTTAAGCGTAGCCAAAGAAAATGCTCAAAACTTGGACGCTGCTGTCACGTTTATACAGGGAGATCTATTACAACCATTTCTATTATCGAATCAGAAATTTGATGTAATTGTGTCTAATCCGCCTTATATTCCAGCAGATGATGAGTTGTCCACAGTGGTAAAAGATCATGAGCCAAACCGAGCTCTTTTTGGTGGAAAAGATGGCCTGGATTTTTATCGACGTTTCATGGAAGAGTTGCCATATGTGACGAAGTCAAATAGTATTATTGGATTTGAAGTTGGGGCCGGACAGACAAAAGATGTAGCTGAGATGCTGCAAAAAACGTTTCCGACAGCTTTTGTAGAATGTGTATATGATATTAATGGAAAAGATCGAATGGTTTTTGCACAACTTCGCGAGAACTAAAAAATCAGAGGGAATAATTTTCCCTTTGATTTTTGAAAATCATGCATTTTTTTACTAAATTACTAGTTTAAGATATCTTGCTTTCGGCCATACTGTTCCTATGAAAGGGCGGTGGCCGAAATGAAGAAATATGCTATCATTTATTTTATTTTATTAATTATTGGAGCAAATGCTCAACTTATATATACACATAACCAAGTGCAGGCAAATCAGCCTGCAGTCATTCCAGACGAGGCAATTCGACTGCGCATTTTAGCAAACAGCGACGGTGAAAAAGACCAGTACGTAAAACGTCTGATTCGTGACCGCGTGAACGAACAAATCACAGAATGGGTAAAAGATTTAACATCTGTAACTGTAGCTCGAAAAACAATTAAAGAAAATTTGCCGGCGCTTGAAACAATTGCGAAAGAAGTGCTAAAAGAAGAGGGCGTAAATGAATCTGTTCATGTTAAATTCGGAAAAGTAGAGTTTCCTACTAAGTTGTACGGTCAGTTTTTATATCCAGCAGGTGAGTATGAAGCCGTGCTTATTACTCTTGGCAAAGGAGAGGGAGCAAACTGGTGGTGTGTACTATTTCCTCCTTTATGCTTCTTAGATTTCTCAAACGGTGAAGCGGTAAAAGCGCCGGAGCCATCTGAAGAAGAGCCAAAGGAAGAAAAAGAGAAACCAGCAGCTTCTGAATCAAAATCTGCAGACAAAACAGATGACAAATCGGCTGAAAGTAAAGAGCCTGCAGTGAAAACAGAAATTCAATCTGCAACTATTACATCGGATTCTATTGAGCAGAAAGCTGAGGAATCTTCTCAACCAACAGTATCTTCTAAAGAAGCAATTGCAAAAGATACAAGTACAGTAAAGGAAGACACAAGTGCTAAGGCTGAAAAAAAGGAAAGTAAAGAAGCTGAAAAGTCTGTTTCATCTAAGAAAAAAGCTGATTCTAAATCAAAAGAAGATTCTGTAGAAGTTAAGTTTTTTGTAGTGGAATGGGTATCGTCAGTATTTAATTAATAGAATCATTAAAAATAAAATTCAGTTCTACTTTTTTTAATCATCTCATAGATTTGTTACTAGAAAACAAGTTGAGGTGATTAAAATGAGAGAACAATTAAAAATTGCCAGTGAAAATGATTATATTCGAATTCAGCAGTTTTTACAAAAAGCGGGCATCAGCACAGCAGGTGTGGAAGAGCATATTCATCAATTTGTCATAATGGAAAATGAAGAAGGCGAGCTGCTAGCAACAGTTGGGTTTGAAAAAGAAGGTGTGGATGGAATTCTCCGCTCCCTTGTGGTGTCTCCTTCTTTAATGCAATCTGATATTCTGCTGCTATTTAAAAGCATCGTCCAGCTGGCTCAAAAGCATGGCGTGAAGCAACTATATTTACTAACAAATAAGGCATCTTCTCTACATTTTTTTCAAATGATGAATTTTCAGCAAACATCTTACAGTGCACTTCCTGAGTTGTTAAAAGAACATTCTTATTTAAAAAAGTTACCAAACCCTCAGGATGTCTATGTGATGTTTTATGCAGCTAGTTAAAAGAAAATGTGGATAAATCATTTTAATAGGGTATCCACAATGTTATTCACAAAAACATAAGCTTTATCCACATTTTGTGGATAAAGCTTGTTTGTTGATATAATGAATGCATGTATTTTACTATCTTTGATACATATTGTACTTTTAAAGTAAAAAAAACCTAGATATAGAAAGAAAAAGGAGTTGAAGAAGATGGAAACTAAGTTATGGGTTGTGGATAATTTTACGAACGAAAAAGATATTTATCCACAGATAGAAGAAGCAGCAGATTTGCTGCGCAATCACGAAGTGGTTGCTTTTCCTACAGAGACGGTGTATGGATTAGGAGGAGACGCAACATCGGATAAAGCTGTGGATAAAATTTTTGCAGCGAAAGGACGTCCTAGTGATAACCCTCTTATTGTTCATATTGGAGATAAAGAGCAGCTTCATACATTTGTAGAGTCGATTCCTTCAAAAGCAGAGAAAGTGATCGATGCTTTTTGGCCGGGTCCTCTTACAGTAATATTACCCAAAAAAGATCGAGTTTCAGATAAGGTTACGGCTGGTTTAAACAGCATCGCAGTGAGAATGCCCTCACATCCAGTAGCCCTCGCATTATTAAAAAAAGTGGCTTTGCCTATCGCAGCTCCTAGTGCAAACCTTTCCGGCAAGCCAAGTCCCACTCTAGCTCATCATGTGATGAATGATTTAGAAGGGCGTATTAGCGGAGTTGTAGATGGAGGAGCAACAGGGGTAGGAGTAGAGTCAACTGTCCTTGATTGTACAGAAGAGATTCCTATCATTTTACGGCCGGGCGGTATTACTCAGAAAGAGTTGGAAAATGTCATTGGTCCCGTAAAAGTAGATCGAGCGTTACTAAGTGATAAAGAAGCGCCAAAATCTCCAGGTATGAAATACACGCATTACGCACCTGATGCACCGCTTGTCATCGTTGACGGCAGTTCAGATTTTTTCCAGTCTATTATTGATGGCTATAAAGATCAGGGTAAGCGAGTGGGGGTATTAACGACATCTGAACATGAAGATGCGTATAAAGCGGATGCGGTTATCACATGTGGATCTCGTTCAAATTTAGAGACGGTTGCTAGCCATTTATACGAGTCGCTTCGTTCATTTAATGAGTGTGACGTAGATATTATCGTTAGTGAAAGTTTTTCTGAAGAAGGAGTCGGTCATGCCGTTATGAACCGATTAATGAAAGCTGCAGGACATCACGTGATTAAGCAATAAAATTCATCTTCTAAACCTTTTCGAATGTGCATATTTTGAAATAGGAGCACGTCCGAGGAGGGTAAAGATGAATGTATCTCAGTTAATTAGTGAAATGATCACGTTAGTCATTATGGCGTTTGCCTTAGGAATGGATGCTTTCTCAGTTGGTTTGGGAATGGGATTAATTCGTTTACGCTTTCGCCAAATTTTCTACATTGGTGTTGTTATCGGTGTATTTCATATTTGGATGCCGCTGTTAGGCATGTTTATTGGACGACTTTTGTCTGATAAACTTGGAATGTTTGCTACCTATGGCGGTGGAATTTTATTGCTGATTCTTGGGGCGCAGATGATTTATTCCTCCTTTAAGCATGACGATACGCCGTTTATCAAACCAGTTGGCTTTGGACTGTTATTTTTTGCGCTCAGCGTGAGTCTCGATAGTTTTTCTGTTGGACTTAGCTTAGGTATTTTTGGAGCAAGAACGTTTTTGACCATTATTGTTTTTGGCGTAGTGAGTATGCTATTAACTTGGTTAGGACTGCTGCTAGGCAGAAGAGTGCAAGGCTGGCTTGGTTCATATAGTGAGGCACTGGGCGGAAGCATTTTATTAGCTTTTGGAATCAAATTGTTACTACCTTTTTAACTATATAAATAGGTAAAGGATCATGACCATTCAGGTTATGGTCTTTTTTTGCTTCTTTTGGATTGCAGCGATAAAAGAAGGAAAGCGAAGTCGTTTTTTCGAGATGGATGAAGCGGTAATGAATAAAAAATACCCGGAAAAGCTAACTGGATTTATGCAAGCAATAGAGATACAATAGGGTGGAATATCAACATAGTCGAACATAGTGAAAGCAAGGGAGGATGTATCTTGAAAAACATCTTATTTGTATGTACAGGAAACACGTGCCGCAGCCCTATGGCAGAAGCGTTGCTCAAAGCTAAAGAGATAGATGGAATAAACGTGAAGTCTGCAGGTGTATTCGCTTCAAATGGAAGTGAAGCTTCTGTTCATGCACAAGTTGCCCTTCACCAGAAAGGCATAGCTTGTTCTCATGCTTCGGCAGCATTAACGGAAGAACAATTGATGTGGGCTACTTATATTTTTACGATGACGGATCAGCATAAAATGCTGATTTTGAACCAAGCTCCATACGTAAGTGATAAATTATTTACGCTAAAAGAATTTGCCGACGAGCAAGGTGAAGTATCTGATCCGTTTGGCGGATCATTACAGACGTACGAACAGACTTTAGAAGAGTTAGAGCGTATGATTAACAAAATAGTCGACAAATTATAAAAGGTTCCATAAATTTTTGCTGACTTAAAATGAACAGAAATTTAATATAAGACGAAGGTATATATGAGGAGGAAACAAAGATGAAAGTAGCTATTGCATCTGACCACGGAGGTATAAATTTGCGACAGGAAATTATCTCTTTAATGGAAGAATTAAATATTGAATATGTGGATTTAGGGTGTGAATGCACAGCGTCTGTCGACTATCCGGATTATGCACTTCCCGTTGCTCAAAAAGTGGCGAGCCAAGAAGTAAGTCGAGGCATTCTTATTTGTGGAACAGGCATCGGTATGAGTATAGCAGCTAATAAAGTAAAAGGAATTCGCTGCGCTCTAGTGCATGATACGTTCAGTGCAAAAGCAACAAGAGAACATAATGACAGCAACATTTTGGCAATGGGTGAACGTGTCATTGGGCCGGGACTTGCACGTGAAATTGCGAAAATTTGGTTAATGACAGAATTTGAAGGCGGCCGACATGAAAATCGCGTGAATAAAATTAAACAGTATGAGCACCAAAGCGATGCAACAGTAACTGTATAATGTGAACGTATTCAATGAAAGAAAGGAAGAAAAACGTGTCTGAACTTACGAAATGGAAAGAGCAGTTGGAAACAGTTTTATCTGATTTTTTAGCACAAGTGCAGTTGTCTTCAGAACATACACTTGTCATTGGATGCAGTACAAGCGAGGTAATTGGTGAAAAAATAGGAACCGCAGGCGCAATGGAAGTCGCAGAAATGATTTTTGATACACTAGCAGATTTTCGGAAAAAAACGGGTGTCCACTTAGCATTTCAATGCTGTGAACATCTCAATCGAGCACTGGTAGTAGAAAGAGAATTAGCTCGCAAAGAGCGTTTAGAAATCGTTAGTGTTGTTCCTATCCATAAAGCAGGCGGAGCGATGGCTACACAGGCCTATGGCCAGCTTAAAGATCCTGTTTTGGTAGAGTTTATTAAAGCTGATGCCGGTATTGATATTGGAGATACATTCATTGGTATGCATTTAAAGCATGTCGCAGTACCCGTTCGTTGTACGTTAAACGCAGTTGGACACGCTCATGTTACTGTAGCAAAGACGCGTCCAAAACTAATTGGTGGAATGAGAGCGTTTTACGAACTTTCGTAATTAAATATATTAAAATAATACACATTTTTTCTTTTTTATTCTAAATAAATCATGTTACAATGTAGTTGAATCAACAAATAACGAACATTGCGAATACGAAATGAGGAGAGGATTTTGATGGAGAAACAACTAATGCAACAAGATCCAGCAGTTTATAATGCGATCAAGGATGAATTACAAAGACAACGTACTAAGATTGAGCTAATTGCTTCAGAAAACTTTGTAACAACAGCGGTAATGGAAGCACAAGGTTCAGTTTTAACAAATAAATATGCTGAAGGCTATCCAGCTAAACGTTACTACGGCGGTTGTGAACACGTAGACGTAGTAGAAGACTTAGCTCGTGATCGTGCAAAAGAAATTTTCGGAGCAGAGCACGTGAATGTTCAACCTCACTCAGGTGCACAAGCAAACATGGCTGTATACTTCACTGTTTTAGAGGCTGGAGACACAGTACTGGGTATGAATTTATCGCACGGCGGTCACTTAACGCACGGAAGTCCTGTTAACTTTAGTGGTGTTCAGTACAATTTCATCGAATATGGCGTAGATCGTGAAACACATCGTATTAACTACGATGATGTATTAGAAAAAGCTCGTACACATAAGCCAAAATTAATTGTGGCTGGTGCAAGCGCATATCCACGCGCAATCGACTTCAAGCGTTTCCGTGAAATCGCTGATGAAGTAGGCGCTTATTTAATGGTAGACATGGCTCATATTGCTGGTCTAGTAGCTGCAGGACTTCATCAAAATCCTGTGCCACATGCTCATTTCGTTACAACTACAACACATAAAACACTACGCGGACCACGCGGCGGTATGATTTTATGTAAAGAAGAATTTGCGAAAAAGATTGATAAGTCAATCTTCCCTGGTATTCAAGGTGGTCCATTGATGCACGTTATCGCTGCAAAAGCAGTAGCATTTGGTGAAGCATTACAAGATGAATTTAAGCACTATGCTCAAAATATCATCGACAATGCTAATCGTTTAGCAGAAGGATTAAAGAAAGAAGGATTTGCTCTTGTATCTGAAGGAACAGACAATCACCTTGTGTTAATCGACGTAAGTTCAATGAATTTGACAGGTAAAGTAGCTGAAAAAGCACTTGATGATGTAGGTATTACAACAAACAAAAATACAATTCCTTACGATGAGCAAAGCCCATTTGTAACAAGCGGTATCCGTATTGGTACAGCTGCGGTTACAACTCGCGGATTTGGCTTAGAAGAGATGGATGAAATTGCTTCTATCATCGGATTAACGCTTAAAAATATTGAAGATGAAGAAAAGCTAGCTGAAGCTAAAACACGCGTTGAAGCTTTAACAAGCAAGTTTGAAATGTATAAATCACTTTAAGAGAGACAGGCCTTTGTGCCTGTTTTTTTATGGAGAAAGTGGTAGCAATTCAATCATTTTTTGAATAATGCTTGAACTCAAAAACTTTTTTCTGTAAAATGAATGCAATGTATAAATTTAATTAGCAAGAGATATGTTTTTACTAGTACGTACCATTCAATTCGTTGAATGGTATTTTAATGTGTACATCTTTATATATAAGGAGAGATATCAATGGGCAAAGTATACGTATTTGATCACCCGCTTATTCAACACAAATTAACTTACATACGCGATGTAAAAACGGGAACGAAAGAGTTTCGTGAATTAGTTGATGAAGTGGCAAGCTTAATGGCTTTTGAAGCGACACGTGATTTACCGCTAGAAGACGTTGAAATTGAAACACCGGTTTGCAAAACAAAGTCAAAAGTTATTGCAGGGAAAAAGCTTGGTATCGTTCCAATTCTTCGTGCTGGTATCGGCATGGTAGATGGATTTTTAAAACTAATGCCAGCTGCTAAAGTTGGACACGTTGGCTTATATCGTGATCCAGAAACATTACAGCCTGTTGAATATTATGTAAAGCTGCCTAATGATGTAGAAGAGCGTGACTTTATTGTAGTAGATCCTATGCTTGCAACAGGAGGGTCAGCTGTAGAAGCAATCAACTCTCTTAAAAAAAGAGGCGCCAAAAACATTAAATTTATGTGTTTAATTGCTGCTCCTGAAGGTGTGGAAATCGTAAAAGAAGCACACCCTGACGTAGATATTTACATTGCAGCATTAGATGAAAAGTTAAATGACCATGGATATATTGTTCCAGGTTTAGGTGATGCAGGGGATCGTTTATTCGGTACAAAATAATTTGTAGATTCGGGTGATGAACATGAAGCAGCCAATTAAAGTAATGACGATATTCGGGACAAGACCAGAAGCAATTAAAATGGCCCCTCTAGTGCTAGAGCTTAAAAAGCGGCCGGAGGAGTTCGAAGCGATTGTTACAGTAACGGCTCAGCACCGTGAAATGTTAGACCAAGTATTGAGCATTTTTGACATTCAGCCTGACTATGACCTTAACATTATGAAAGATCGCCAAACTCTTATGGACGTAACGACCAGAGGATTAGAAGGTTTGGACGACGTAATGAAAAAAGTAAAGCCGGACATCGTACTTGTACACGGCGATACAACTACGACGTTTATTGCCGGACTAGCAGCTTTTTATAATCAAATTCAGGTGGGACATGTTGAAGCAGGTTTGCGCACATGGAATAAATATTCTCCATATCCGGAAGAAATGAACCGTCAGCTTACAGGCGTTCTCGCTGATTTACACTTTGCTCCGACAGATAAGTCTGCAGCTAATTTGCAAGCAGAGAATAAAAAAGAAGAGCGAATCTTTGTGACTGGAAACACAGCTATCGATGCGTTAAAAACGACAGTAAAAGAGACATATGAGCATGAAGTGTTAACGAAATTGGGAGATGATCGTCTTATTTTATTAACGGCGCATCGCCGCGAAAATTTAGGCGAACCAATGAAAAACATGTTCCGTGCTGTTAAACGTATTGTGGATGAACATGAAGATGTGCAAGTTGTGTATCCTGTTCATTTGAATCCGGTAGTTAGAGAAACAGCAAACGATATCTTAGGAAATGACCCACGCATTCACTTAATTGAACCGTTAGATGTAATTGACTTCCATAACTTCGCTGAGCGCGCTCATATTATTTTGACAGATTCGGGCGGTGTTCAAGAAGAAGCTCCTTCATTAGGCGTACCTGTATTGGTACTTCGTGATACAACAGAGCGACCGGAAGGAATTGAAGCAGGAACGCTCAAACTAGCAGGAACGGAAGAAGAAACGATTTATGCGCTAGCAAAAGAGCTGTTAATAGATGAAGACGTATATAAGCAAATGTCACAAGCATCGAATCCTTACGGAGACGGCTTAGCTTCTAAACGCATTTGTGATGCTATTAGCTACTATTTCAACCGTCGTGAAAACAGACCGGAAGCTTTTAATCCGCTTTCGTAAGATTTCTAAACACCTTTCACATGAAAAGTGTCTCTTTGAGACACGATAGTGTGAGAGGTGTTTTTTTTATGTGGATTAAATGGTTAATGATTAGCTTTATATTGGGAAGCGGGGGAGGGCAAATGTCGCTCAATCCCACATTTCCTTCTATAAAACAAGAAATGCATCATCAAGAAAAATCAATAATTGTCATGATTAAAAAAGAAAAATTCGCCAAATTTAAAAGTCAGCTACAAAAAAATTATCCTAATATAAAGATTAAGAGCGAATTTCATACGGTGTTTACAGGACTTTCGTTAAACGGCTCCATCTCGGATTTGGAAAACCTATCTCATAATCCTTCTATTATTAGTTCACATTCTATTAAAAACTACCAGGTTGCAGAAGAAAATAGCGTAACCTTCATTGGCTCAGAACAGGTAAGAGGCTTATTTGATACTTATAATCAGCGCTTAACAGGAAAAGGGATCAAAGTAGGCGTCATCGATACGGGTGTTGATTATTCTCATCCCGATTTAAAACAAACCTACAGAGGAGGGTATGATGTAATAGATAAAGATTATGAGCCGATGGAAACCACTCGGGAGCAAGGAGAGCCTACTCTGCATGGCACTCATGTAGCTGGTATTATTGCAGCAAATGGAAATATTAAAGGTGTAGCACCTGAAGCAGAGATCTACGCATACCGGGCTCTTGGACCTGGAGGAGCTGGAACGTCTGAAAGTGTTATTCTAGCTATCGAAAAAGCAATTCAAGATGATGTAGATATTATTAATTTATCATTGGGAAATGATGTGAATGGTCCTGATTTACCAACAAGCTTAGCATTAGATCGGGCTGTTGAAAAAGGAATTGTAACGGTCACATCTAGCGGCAATTCAGGTCCAGGTTTATGGACCGTGGGCTCTCCAGGTACAGCGGGAAAAGCTATTTCCGTTGGCGCTTCTGTTTCCCCGACAACAGTTCAATTTCTAACAATTGGATTTAACAAAGAAAAAATTATGATGGCGCCAGTAGAAGGGTCTCGTCCATGGACGTTTAATCAAACGCTGCGTGTAATAAATGAAGAATATTCCAAAGAGCAAAAGCATGCGTTGGGTAACGTCATTTTGCTAAAAGCAGAAGGAAATGCGGTTGAAAAAAAGATTAAACAAGCTGAACAGGCTGGAGCAAAAGCGGTTCTTTTATATAGCCCGACTGAAAAAAGCATAATCGGTAAACTACAAGAGTCAGTAAATATTCCAGTGATATGGGTAAGTAAAAAAAGCGGTGATACCATTAATCAACACATTCAGTCTCAACAGCCATACTTACGCACTGGCAAGCAAGTGGTGCAAGACTTGCTCACATCTTTCAGTTCAAGAGGACCTGTAACGACTACTTGGGGAATCAAGCCGGACGTCGTCGCACCTGGTTACTTCATTAATAGTACAGTTCCTGGGGGATATGAACGCATGCATGGAACAAGTATGGCTGCGCCCCATGTAGCTGGAGCGTGCGCTCTTATTTTACAAGCTCACCCGAACTGGTCTCCTGAACAAGTCAAAGCTTCATTGATGAACACAAGTAAAGTAATGCAGCAGCTAAATGGCCAAACGTATCGCGTATATGAACAAGGAGCCGGGAGAATTCAAATAGCAAAAGCTGTCACAGCAGACTCTTTATTTTATCCATCTTCTTTATCTTTCGGTATTTTTACGCGCCCATCAAAGAAAGTCTTATCATTTAAAATTGATAACCAGTCTGATAAAGCAAAAACGTATCGCTTAAACGTTCCAAAAAGGGATGAAGGAGTGAACTGGGATGTTCCATTACCCGTCACGGTGCAGCCCCATCAGACAAAAGAAATAGCTGTCACTTTATCGGTGCAGCCCCGTTTTAAAAATAAAGGTATATATGACGGATATTTGGAAATAAATGATTCACGTGAAACATTTTTGCTTCCTTATATGTACATGGTTAGCATTCCAGATTATCCTCGTGTCATGGGATTGCAAGTAGCAGCGGAAAAAGAGAAAAATACGTATAGCTATGAACTGTTTTTGCCTGAAGGAGCAGATCAGTTAGGCGTGGCTCTTTTTGATAAGCAGTCTTTACAGTTTGTATCGTATTTAGATGTTGACGTTGATGTAGAAAGAGGCATGAGAAAACGAAAAATAACGATTGATGAATCGCTTGTACCGGGGTCGTACCAAATATTTGCATTTGTGAAAAAGCATAGACAAGAGCAGGTTGTACAAAGTACAATAACGATTGAATGAACCTCTTTAAATGTTTTCATTTGAAGAGGTTTTATGTGTGGCAGAAATGTGAACAATAAGAAGAGATTGTGAAGTTTTTAGCTTAAACACATTGACATTAAATATACGCTATTGTATGCTTACAGGGAATATAAATGATAAGGTTTTCAACCTGTGAAAACCGTTAATATTTCTGCGTATTTTATTAGCTGTTTTTACCTTTTTTAGCAATTTTTTTTGCCTTTCTATCATATATTGAGCTATAAAAACGATAGAGAATTCGGAAAAAAGAAAATTTTGCAAAAGGGGTATGAGCTTATGAAAGATCGCAACCGTCATCCTTTGCAAGCGATGGCATTAGTGTCAATCATTCTATCACAGTTAGCAGGTTCAGTCTTAATTGGCTTATTCTCTGGAAGATGGGCTGATCAATGGCTTGACACCGAACCACTATTTTTGATTTTAGGCCTTCTTTTAGGGCTAGCAGCAGGTGTTTTTATGATGCTGCGGACAGTCCACCATTTTTTTTCAGGAGATTAATAATTCATGCAGGATTTGCAGCACGTTTTTCCAAGACTTCGTTCATACATATTGTATTTGTTAGCATTATACGTTCTCGGCTGGGGATTTACAAGTTATAAGGCTGTTTTTGCAGGTTTAATTTTAGGAACCGCCCTGAGTTTGTATAATTTGTGGAACTTAGTAAGAAAGTTTGAGCAGTTTGGACAGGCGTTGGATGAGGGGAAAAAGCCCCGTTCAATTGGGACTGTTGTAAGATTTGCAACAGCTGCTCTCGCAGTTGTGATTACCATCTCTTATCCAAAAACCTTTCATATTATTAGTGTAGTTGTGGGATTAATGACGTATTACGTTGTCATTATCATAGATTTAGTTGTTCAAAATATGCGTAGAAGATAGAAAGAGAGGTGAACACAGTTGGGTCATGAATCACCAACTATAGAGTTTCTAGGCCTTACTTTTAGTCAAAGTAACTTGCTTATGGTTACCGTAGCTTCTGTTATTGTATTCTTAATTGCCGTTTTATGTACTCGTACTCTTGCTATGAAGCCAAGCGGTGCACAAAACTTTATTGAATGGGTCTTAGATTTTGTTAAAGGACTCGTTAATAGCAATATGGATTGGAAAACAGGTGGCCGCTTTTTGACGCTAGGTGTAACTTTACTTATGTACATTTTTGTGTCAAATATGTTGGGTCTTCCATTTGCCATCGTGATTGACCATAACTTATGGTGGAAATCGCCAACCGCTGATCCAGCAATTACGCTGACGTTAGCCGTTATGGTAGTTGTACTATCACATTATTATGGTATTAAAATGCGAGGTTTCTCTGCATACACGAAAGATTACTTCAAGCCAATGGCATTTTTATTCCCGCTTAAGATTATCGAGGAGTTTGCCAATACGTTAACGCTTGGCCTTCGTCTTTACGGTAATATTTATGCTGGGGAAATTTTGTTAAGCTTGCTAGCTGGTTTAGCAACAACAGGCTTCTTAGGTACAATTGGAGCTGCTATTCCAATGCTTTTATGGCAAGGATTCAGTATTTTTGTAGGCGCAATTCAGGCCTTCATTTTCACAATGTTAACGATGGTTTATTTATCTCACAAAGTGAGTAGCGACCATTAATTTATAAAGCTTTGTTCAAGTAATACCCAATTTGGACAAAACAAAACTTAGTTAAACAAAATCATATATATTAAGGGAGGACTTTATAAAATGGGTTTAATAGCATCTGCAATTGCGATTGGTTTAGCGGCACTAGGTGCTGGTATTGGTAACGGTCTTATCGTTTCTAAGACGATTGAAGGCACAGCTCGCCAACCAGAAGCACGTGGTACATTAACTTCAATGATGTTCGTTGGGGTTGCCTTAGTTGAGGCGCTTCCAATTATCGCCGTAGTTATTGCATTCATGGTACAAGGTAAATAATAATGTGTTACATGTGGCGAAGATCATTCAAAAGAACCTTCGCCATTACTTTATGTCTTTAATAAGTAAATTATATATGTGGAGTCTCTGAAGGGAGTGAACATGGCCGTGTCGAACATGTTTGTGTTAGGAGCAGCAGGCATTAATGGTGGAGATATTCTTTTCCAATTAGTGATGTTCCTTATCCTACTTGCTTTACTTCAAAAATTCGCGTTTGGTCCTGTAATGGGAATCATGAAAAAACGTGAAGAGCATATTGCCGGTGAGATTGATGAAGCAGAAAAGCAAAATGAGGAAGCGAAGAAGCTTGTTGAAGAGCAGCGTGAAATCTTAAAGCAATCTCGTCAAGAAGTGCAAGTAATGATGGAAAACGCTAGAAAGTCTGCAGAAGATAAAAAAGAAGAAATCATTGCGGCAGCACGCGAAGAGTCTGAGCGTCTAAAAGCTGCAGCAAAACAAGAAATCGAACAGCAAAAAGATCAAGCAGTTGCTGCGTTACGTGAGCAAGTTGCTTCATTATCTGTTTTAATTGCGTCGAAAGTTATTGAAAAAGAACTTTCTGAACAAGATCAAGAGAAGTTAATTCATGAATATATCCAAGAAGTAGGGGATGTACGATGAGTCAACCAGCTGTAGCCAAACGCTATGCACTAGCTCTTTTTCAATTAGCAACAGAAAAACAGATGATCGATGAAATGCAAGACCAGCTACAAATCGTTGAAGAGGTGTTTGCTAAAACACCTGAATTAATGGATGTATTAACTCATCCAAAAATTACAATTGAGCGAAAAAAACAGTTTGTAAGTGAGGCATTTGCTGAACTTTCACCAACTGTTCAACATACGGTTCTTCTATTATTAGAGCGTCACCGCATTCAAATTGTTAGCGAAATGGTAAAAGAGTATCGTTTCCTAGCGAACGAAGTACGTGGCGTGGCAGATGCAACTGTTTATTCTGTCAAACCTTTAAGTGCAGATGAGAAAAGAGCAATCTCGCAATCATTTGCTTCTAAAGTTGGAAAACATACGTTAAATATTTCAAATATAGTAGATAAAAGCCTAATCGGCGGCGTGAAGCTTCGCATTGGTAATCGTATCTATGATGGCAGCATTAGCAGCAAATTAGAAACGATCCACCGAGGACTTCTTGCACACAGATCGTAGATAGGGGTGAAATTCATGAGCATCAAAGCTGAAGAAATTAGTGCGCTGATCAAGCAGCAAATTGAAAACTATCAGTCTGAGATTAAAGTGAGTGATGTAGGTACTGTTATCCAAGTTGGGGACGGTATCGCACGTGCTCATGGCCTCGACAATGTCATGGCTGGAGAACTGGTTGAATTTTCAAATGGTGTCATGGGAATGGCACAAAACTTAGAAGAAAACAATGTAGGTATCATTATTTTAGGACCATACACGGAAATTCGTGAAGGTGACGAAGTTCGCCGTACAGGACGCATCATGGAAGTTCCAGTAGGGGAGCAGTTAATCGGTCGTGTTGTTAACTCATTAGGTCAGCCAGTAGACGGCTTAGGCCCAGTAGAAACAACAAAAACACGTCCAATTGAAGGTGCTGCACCTGGCGTTATGGATCGTAAATCAGTACATGAGCCGCTTCAAACAGGTATCAAGGCGATTGACGCACTTGTGCCGATCGGTCGTGGACAGCGTGAGTTAATTATCGGTGACCGTCAAACGGGTAAAACATCGGTAGCAATCGATACAATCTTAAACCAAAAAGATCAAGATATGGTATGTATCTATGTAGCGATTGGCCAAAAAGAATCAACAGTTCGTAACGTAGTAGAGACATTACGTAAACACGGTGCTCTAGATTACACAATCGTTGTAACAGCATCAGCTTCACAACCAGCTCCACTATTATTCTTAGCACCATACGCTGGAGTAACAATGGGTGAAGAGTTTATGTATAACGGTAAGCACGTACTTGTTATTTACGATGACTTAACAAAACAAGCATCAGCTTATCGTGAACTTTCATTACTATTACGCCGTCCTCCAGGTCGTGAAGCGTATCCAGGGGATGTATTCTACCTGCACTCTCGTTTATTAGAGCGTGCGGCAAAGTTATCGGACGCAAAAGGTGGAGGTTCATTAACAGCTCTTCCATTTATTGAAACGCAAGCAGGAGACGTATCTGCTTATATCCCAACGAACGTAATTTCGATTACAGACGGACAAATTTTCTTACAGTCAGATCTATTCTTCTCAGGTGTACGTCCTGCGATTAATGCTGGTCTTTCTGTATCACGTGTAGGTGGATCTGCACAAATTAAAGCGATGAAAAAGGTAGCAGGTACACTGCGTCTAGACCTTGCATCGTATCGTGAGCTTGAATCATTTGCTCAGTTCGGTTCTGATCTTGACCAAGCGACTCAAGCAAAATTAAATCGAGGAGCGCGTACAGTTGAAATCTTAAAACAAGGTTTACACAAACCGCTTCGCGTAGAAAAACAAGTAGCTGTGCTTTACGCATTAACAAAAGGCTTCTTAGATGATGTTCCAGTATCAGATATTACACGCTTTGAAGACGAGTACTTAACATGGTTAGAATCAAACCGTAAAGAAGTACTTGAATCAATCCGTACAACTGGTGGCCTTCCTGAAGCTGGCGTATTCGAATCAGCACTTGAAGAATTCAAGAAAACATTTATTGCATCTGAATAATATATTGTCAGCATGGTATGTTAAGACAATCTTTCAATAAGGTGAAGGTGAACATTTGTTCACCTTTCATACCACGTGATCTTCTAAAACAAGGTGGTGAAACCTTTGGCATCATTACGTGATATACAAACTCGAATCACATCGACGAAAAAAACGAGCCAGATTACGAAAGCAATGGAAATGGTTTCAGCTGCAAAGCTGAATAGAGCGGAACAAAATGCAAAATCGTTTGTTCCATATATGGAAAAAATTCAAGAGGTAGTCTCAAGCGTAGCCCTTGGCAGCAGAGGCGCTTCACATCCAATGTTAACTGCGCGCAGCGTGAAGAAGACTGGTTATATCGTAATCACTTCAGATCGCGGTCTAGCAGGAGCATATAACAGTAATATTTTGCGAAAAGTATCTCAAGCTATTGAAGAACGCCATCAATCACCTGATGAATATGGTGTGATTGCAATTGGACGAGTAGGGAGAGATTTCTTCGTAAAACGCGGTATTCCGGTTTTGCTTGAAATCACAGGCTTAGCAGATCAGCCAGCTTTTGCTGACATTCAAGGAATCGCTTCACAAACAGTTCAAATGTTTGCGGACGGTACGTTTGATGAACTTTACTTATACTACAATCACTTTATCAATACGATTTCACAAGAAGTGACGGAGAAGAAGCTATTGCCTCTAACAGATCTTCAACCTTCTGGTAAACTTGTTGGTTATGAATTTGAACCATCACAAGAAGAGATTTTAGAAGTATTACTTCCTCAGTATGCAGAGAGTTTAATTTACGGCGGCCTGCTTGATGGAAAAGCAAGTGAGCATGCTGCTCGTATGACAGCGATGAAAAGTGCAACAGACAACGCAAAAGATCTTATCAATAATCTTACATTGTCATATAACCGTGCACGTCAAGCGGCAATTACCCAGGAAATTACGGAAATTGTTGGCGGAGCGGCAGCGTTAGAATAGAAAGTTTAATGGAAAAGCAAGTTAGGAGGGAACACGATGACAAAAGGACGCGTTACTCAAATCATGGGTCCAGTTGTAGACGTAAAGTTTGACAACGGACACCTTCCAGCAATTTATAACGCCCTTAAAATTTCACATAAACCGAGCAGTGCAAGTGAAGTTGCAATCGAATTAACATTAGAAGTTGCGATTCACTTAGGTGATAACACAGTTCGTACAGTAGCAATGTCATCCACTGACGGCTTAGTTCGTGGATTAGAAGTAGAAGATACAGGTGCAGCAATCTCAGTACCAGTTGGTGACGTTACGTTAGGTCGTGTATTCAACGTATTAGGTGAAAAAATCGACTTAGACGCCCCAATCGATGCAGGTGCACGTCGTGATCCAATCCACCGTCAAGCACCAAAGTTCGAAAATCTATCTACACAAGCTGAAATTCTTGAAACAGGTATTAAAGTAGTAGACTTATTAGCTCCTTACATTAAAGGTGGAAAAATCGGTCTATTCGGTGGTGCCGGTGTAGGTAAAACAGTATTAATTCAAGAGTTAATCAATAACATTGCTCAAGAGCACGGCGGTATTTCGGTATTCGCTGGTGTAGGTGAGCGTACGCGTGAAGGTAATGACTTATACCATGAAATGACAGATTCCGGTGTTATTAAGAAGACGGCTATGGTATTTGGACAAATGAATGAGCCACCTGGTGCACGTCAACGTGTTGCATTAACAGGATTAACAATGGCAGAATACTTCCGTGACGAACAAGGTCAAGACGTATTATTCTTTATCGATAATATCTTCCGTTTCACACAAGCGGGTTCAGAAGTATCAGCATTACTTGGCCGTATGCCATCAGCAGTAGGTTATCAGCCAACATTAGCGACGGAAATGGGTCAGCTTCAAGAGCGTATCACGTCAACAAGCGTAGGTTCTGTAACATCGATTCAAGCGATTTACGTACCAGCCGATGACTATACGGATCCAGCTCCAGCGACAACATTTGCTCACTTAGATGCAACAACAAACTTAGAGCGTAAATTATCAGAGATGGGTATTTACCCTGCGGTAGATCCATTAGCATCTACATCTCGCGCTTTATCTCCTGAAATTGTTGGAGAAGAGCACTATGCAATTGCGCGTCAAGTTCAACAAACGTTACAGCGTTATAAAGAGTTACAAGATATCATTGCAATCCTAGGTATGGATGAGTTATCTGATGAAGATAAACTTGTTGTACAACGTGCTCGTCGCGTTCAATTCTTCTTGTCTCAAAACTTCCACGTAGCAGAACAATTTACAGGTCAAAAAGGTTCTTATGTTCCTGTAAAAGAAACTGTTAAAGGATTTAAAGAGATCTTGGAAGGTAAATACGATCATTTACCTGAAGATGCGTTCCGTTTAGTTGGTCGCATTGAAGAAGTTATTGAAAATGCGAAACGTATGGGAGTAGAAGTTTAATTTAAGGGACATAGGAGGTTTTTTAAATGAAGACAATCCATGTCAGTGTAGTGACTCCTGATGGCCCAGTTTACGAATCAGAAGTGGAAATGGTAAGTACCCGAGCACAGAGCGGTGAGCTTGGTATTTTACATGGCCATATTCCGATGGTTGCTCCTTTACAAATTGGAGCCGTCCGCTTGAAGAAAGCAAGCAGTACAGAACTTGTGGCTGTTAGCGGAGGATTTCTTGAAGTAAGACCTGACAAAGTAACAATTCTTGCACAGGCTGCTGAAACAGCTGAAGAGATTGACGTAGCTCGTGCAGAAGAAGCGAAAAAGCGCGCTGAAATGCGCCTTGATAGCAAACAAGACGACGTTGATGTTAAGCGTGCTGAAATTGCCTTGAAACGGGCAGTCAATCGTTTAGATATTAGTCAACGTAAGTTCTAAAAAAAGCCCTCTCAAACGAATGAGAGGGCTTTTTTGCTCTATTATGCACAAGGGGAAGAGCAAATAGCATTGATCTATGATTATATATTCCATTTAACTAAGCGCATCCATCTTCTTTATTTTGCTCAATAATGGAAAAGGATCTTAAAATAGGGAATAAAATAAATGTTTTTCATGTTACCGTTTACGAATTTGCATAAGTGTGCTTTAATATGAAAAGAAGAGACGATGATCGTCTCTTCTTTTCATATGGTGTTTAAAAGGAGTGCTTTTATTGTTTGGAGGAATTGAACAGCAAACGTTACTAACCATGATTTCACATTTGATTTTTATTGTGATTACTTGGTATGCTTTGCAGGGCTTTCAAATTGAAAAGCTGATGAAACCTAATCATGTGTTTCAAGCAAAATTAATGCTTATTTTATTGACCATTACGATTTCATCAACAGTAAGTAATTTCTTTTTGGATTATTTATTTTGGTCACAGCGCATTCCCTCATTTTTTCAATGATTGGCAAGCTATGAGTCTATGATAAAATAGACGTTCATTCATTGAAGATATACGAATTTATACGCTAATGTATGTCGCTATGTCTAAATATGACGACCCTTTTCATGTATGTATCATCGCCTTCTGGAAAGACTGATGAGTACGGAGAGGGAGTGGCGAAATGTTTAAAAAAATTAGTGTCTTTTTGGCTATTTTCATTACTGGCTTATTCGTATATCATGGAAGTTATGTGAGCAATGCCCAAAACAATGAAACTACTATTGAGAAGATTGTTCACACCTTAAATAAGCAGCATGTTTCGTTAACTGAAGTATCGTTGTATGCAAGAGAAGAAGTAAAAGCTGTTACTGACCAAAAAACCTTTTATTCGCAAGCTAAAAGTATTAAAAGTAATTTTAGAGGTTTTAAATGGGAAGTGAAGAGGGAAAGAGACCTATGGAAAGCAATAGGTACACGCAAAAGTGAAGATGTGAACGAAGTCATTCTGTTAACTTATGCGATCGATGAACACAGCAATGCGTACATATCGTATCATGTAACGGGACAAGGTTTAAAAGAAAAAAATATGACCCATTTTCAAAATGTATTTCAGACAAATTATGAAAAAATTTTCCTATCAGAACCCATAATTTTCTCTTGTGCAACGGGGGAAATCAATGATAAGATGGAAAGTGTTTTGTCTGTTGAAATTCAAGACCTATTACGAGCTTTCAATGCTAAACCAGTGGAATCTCTAGTGGAAGAGTCATTTACCTCTGTTTCAGCATATACTGGACTGTGGAAAGAAGCTCTTCAAACGAAAAAGCAGGAAATGAACTTACAAATTGCATTACGCAAGACAAGAATGGGCGGTCAAACAACCATAGTTGTTGGCACACCTATCATTACGTCTGAATATTAATATAGAGAAAATGGACGCGGAGGGGAATACCTTGGAAAAAATCATCGTCCGCGGTGGAAATAGATTAAGCGGTACAGTTAAAGTTGAAGGAGCAAAAAACGCCGTTTTACCTATTATCACTGCAACCTTATTAGCTAGTGAAGGAAAAACAATTCTAAATGATGTACCAGCTCTCTCCGATGTATTTACGATTGGCGAAGTTTTAAGACATCTGAATGCAGAAGTAGATTTTGAAACAAATCGTGTAGTTGTAGATGCATCAAGAGAGTTAAAAACAGATGCACCTTTTGAATATGTAAGAAAAATGCGCGCTTCAGTACTTGTAATGGGTCCTTTATTGGCGCGTACAGGTGAGGCTCGTGTAGCTTTACCTGGCGGATGTGCGATTGGATCAAGACCGATTGATCAGCATCTTAAAGGCTTTGAAGCAATGGGTGCTAAAGTTCAAGTAGGAAATGGTTTTATTGATGCAAAAGTTGAAGGAAGACTAAAAGGTGCTAAAATTTATTTAGACTTCCCAAGTGTAGGTGCCACAGAAAATATTATGATGGCAGCAGCATTAGCGGAAGGCACTACAATTATGGAAAACGTAGCAAAAGAACCTGAGATTGTCGACTTAGCAAACTTCTTAAACGCAATGGGCGCTAAAGTTCGCGGTGCAGGAACTGGTACGATCCGTATTGAAGGTGTTAATAAATTATATGGTGCAGAACATGCAATTATTCCAGATCGTATCGAAGCTGGAACATTCATGGTAGCAGCAGCTATTACAGGTGGAAACGTACTTGTACGCGGTGCAGTAGCAGAGCACATCAGTTCACTTGTTGCTAAAATGGAAGAAATGGGTGTTGAAATTACTGAAGAAGGCGACGGCTTACGTGTTGTAGGACCTGAAAAGCTAAAATCAGTAGATATTAAAACAATGCCTCATCCAGGGTTCCCTACGGATATGCAATCTCAAATGATGGCATTATTATTAGCAGCAGAAGGCACAAGTATGATTACAGAAACAGTTTTTGAAAACCGCTTTATGCACGTAGAAGAGTTTCGCCGCATGAACGCTGATATTAAAATTGAAGGGCGCTCTGTTATTATTAACGGACCTTCTCAACTACAAGGCGCTGAAGTAGCAGCAACAGATCTTCGTGCAGCAGCAGCGTTAACATTAGCAGGACTTGTAGCAGACGGCTATACGCGTGTAACGGAATTAAAACACCTTGATCGTGGTTATGTAAATTTCCACAATAAATTAGCCGCTTTAGGCGCTGATATTGAACGTGTAAATGACGAAACAAAGCAAGTAGAACAAACTCAACAGGCTTCAGACGTCAAATAAATATGTCATAAAAAAAGCATCTCATAGCGAGATGCTTTTTTTGTCGTTGGACGACCCTTATGGCCGGTTTGCTGTCATAAAAGGTTGTCCACCTCCATACATATGGAATATAGGGATATAGGTGTTCCTTGTCAAAATAATAGATATGGAGGCTAGGCGTTCATGAAACAAGCAAAGCCAATCGTCGTACTAGGAGTCATCTTTTTTTTCGTTGTGTTACTCATCCCAACACTTCTCGTTGTTCCTTTTACTGAAAAGACAGATGGAAAGCTACATGAAAATGTCAAACAGACCCCAAAAACCGAAAAACTACAAAAAGTGACAGCGTCTCCTCTTGACGTCAGTGTTTATCGTACGGAAACGAAAAAAGTAGAAAAACTGCCGCTCGAAGACTATCTTGTAGGGGTAGTAGCAGCTGAAATGCCTGCTACTTTTGAGCTTGAAGCACTTAAGGCTCAAAGTTTGGCAGCCAGAACCTATATTGTGCAAACTATGATGAATGGAAATAGTCATCTTCCCCAAGGAGCGGATGTGACTGATACCGTAGAGTACCAAGTATATTTAAATAAAGATGAGCTAAGAAGCAGATGGAACAAAGACTATGATTGGAAAATCAAAAAAATTCAAGAAGCAGTGAAGGACACCCAAGGTCAAATTCTTACGTATAAAAATAAGCCAATTAATGCTACGTTCTTTTCTACCAGCAATGGTTACACTGAAAATTCAGAAGCGTATTGGAAGAATTCCATTCCTTATCTAAAAAGTGTAGCTAGTCCATGGGATAAAAAGTCCCCTGAATTTACAAATCAGAAAGTAATGTCTGTTGCTAGCTTTGAACAGAGGCTTGGAGTGAAATTAACAAACAGTGGATCAGTAGGTGAAATCGTCTCTAGAACGCCGGGGCAGCGCGTAGATTACGTAAAGATAAACGGTAAAGAACTGTCGGGAAAAGATGTTCGGGAAAAACTGGGTTTATCGTCAGCCGACTTTCATTGGACAAAAAAAGGTAATGAAATTATCATCAACACAAAAGGATATGGACATGGTATTGGGATGAGTCAGTACGGAGCAAATGGTATGGCACTGGAAGGAAAAACGTATAAAGATATTGTTACTCATTATTATACAGGTGTTGCGATTACCCCTAACGATCAGTTTGTTGCACAATTGACAGCTAAACGCTAATTCAAAGACCCTTATAGCAGGGTCTTTTTTTATGGTTTTCACTTTTTTTAAATAAAATGTATATTTTAGATTCATCTGTTGAAAAATAATCGAAAAAAATTTTTTATCGCTGTGTATATATTCATTCAATTGTGTTCAGACTGATTGCTGAGGTGATGATATATGAGAGAGGAAGAAAAGAAACGTACTTCTCCAAAATCGAAAGTTCAAAAATTAGTTAGAAAGCGTTGGGTGTTCCCGGCTATCTATTTAGCGAGTGCAGCAATTATTCTTACAGCAGTCCTTTGGTTTCAAGCTAATGGAAACGATATTAGCAAAGAAGACAAAAGCGGCTATAGCCAAGACGGTACGGCTTATCGAGACGACGCTGTAGAGGTAAATGCTTCGCTTGAAAATTTAAAAATGCCAGTTGCTAGTGAAGCATCAGCTATCGTGAAAAAGCCTTTCTACGACGATCAAGCATCTGAAAAACAGCAAGAAGAAGCACTAGTTTTCTACAACAATACGTATCATCCAAATACAGGTGTTGACTTAGCTGTTAAGGGAGATAAATCATTTGATGTTGTAGCAGCAGCTAGCGGTACAGTAACAAAAGCAACAAAAGATCCTTTACTAGGTTATGTAGTAGAAATTGATCATAAAGATGGTTTAGTCACACAGTATCAATCTCTTGAGAAAGCTGATGTAGAAGTAGGAGATATTGTTAAACAAGGCCAAACGATCGCAAAAGCTGGAAAAAGCTTATATAATCAAGAAGCAAAAACACATGTGCATTTTGAAGTTCGTAAAGATGGTGTAGCAATTAATCCAAGCAGTTATTTTGGGAAATCTGTTAGTTCTATCAAAGAAGTCAAAGCAGCTGAAGTGACAGAACCAAAAGACGACTCTTCTTCTGAAGAATCAAAGGATAGCGAAAAATCATCTGATGAAAAGACTAAAGAAGATAAAGATTCAAAACAACCTTCAACAGATACGTCTAAACCAAATGCATAAGGCAAGACCATAAATATGAAAAGAAGCTGGATAAAATCGAGCTTCTTTTTTTATGAATTTTTCTAAAATGAGATGCATTATGTTAAAAAAGTAAATAAAAAACACTAAATTTTCAAAAAAATATAAGAAATCACTTGTCCTTACTGACTTTTCTAGCATATATCTGCACACAAGCTAATAAACTGTTACAAACCTATAAAGAGAATGTTAGAAAAGGGATAATATATACATTCCCTTGGATACTTCTCATATCCAATTTGGGGAGGGCGAGTAGTGTGCACGATTACATCAAAGAGAGAACTATCAAGATTGGAAAGTATATTGTAGAAACAAAGAAAACAGTTCGTGTAATTGCGAAAGAATTTGGCGTTTCGAAAAGTACTGTCCATAAAGATTTAACAGAGCGTCTACCAGAAATAAATCCTGAGTTAGCAAATGAAGTAAAAGAAATTCTTGATTATCATAAATCTATTCGGCATTTGCGTGGAGGAGAAGCAACAAAATTAAAATACAAAAAGGAAGAAGAAACTGTAAAATGAAAAAATGCCCAATATTGCCTTTTTTATAGAGGTAGTATAGGGCATTTTATTTTTTGGATAAAATAGGTATATAATAAATATTTTTGCTAATAACAACATACATATACAAATTGTGATAAAATAGTAAATTAGGAAAAAAGAATGGTTATCATGCAAAGATATGTAAATAGAAGGAGGATTTAAGGTATGTTAGCAAAAGACATTGGTATCGATTTAGGTACAGCTAACGTCTTAATTCACGTTAAAGGCAAAGGAATTGTGTTAAATGAACCGTCTGTTGTGGCGATTGATAAAAATACAAATAGAGTGCTAGCAGTAGGGGAAGAAGCGAGACGTATGGTAGGAAGAACGCCCAGTAATATTATTGCCATTCGTCCCTTAAAAGATGGTGTTATCGCTGACTTCGAAATTACAGAGTCTATGCTCAAACACTTTATTAACAAATTAAATGTAAAAGGTTTTTTATCCAAGCCGCGCATTTTAATTTGTTGTCCAACAAATATTACTTCTGTTGAACAAAAAGCAATTCGCGAAGCTGCTGAAAAGAGCGGTGGAAAAACTATTTATTTGGAAGAAGAACCAAAAGTCGCGGCTATTGGCGCTGGAATGGATATCTTTCAGCCGAGCGGAAATATGGTCGTAGATATTGGTGGAGGTACAACCGATGTGGCCGTCCTTTCAATGGGCGATATCGTAACAGCAGCTTCTATTAAGATGGCTGGTGATCGTTTTGATGCCGAAATTTTGCAGTACATTAAGCAAAAATATAAGCTCTTAATCGGAGAGCGTACAGCAGAAGAAATTAAAGTGAAAATTGGTACGGTGTTTCCTAAAGCTCGTAATGAAGAGTTGGACATTCGAGGGCGAGACATGGTTTCAGGCCTACCTCGTACGGTTACTGTTTATTCTGAAGAAGTAGAGGAGGCACTTAGAGAGTCTGTCAGCGTAATTGTACAAGCTTCGAAAAGTGTATTAGAGCGTACACCTCCCGAACTTTCTGCCGATATTATAGACAGAGGCGTTATTTTAACTGGCGGTGGAGCATTGCTTCACGGTATGGATCAGCTGTTAGCGGAAGAATTAAAGGTGCCTGTGCTAATTGCAGAAAATCCAATGGGTTGTGTAGCTGTTGGAACAGGTATTATGCTCGATAATATTGATAAACTATCTCGTCGCAATATTGTTTAAATAAATGAAGACTCCTCTATTGGCTCGTTTCATACAGAGGAGTCTCTTCTTTTATCTATTATACTCTTTGAGCTGGCTATAACGAACAACGTTTACTTGTAAGGAGGATGAAGTATGTTTAAAGGGTTTTACACGGCAGCAGCGGGTATGCTGTCTCAACAGCGTCAAACTGACTTATTAACGAATAACATAGCAAATGCTAATACGCCAGGATTTAAAGCAGATCAAGGTACGTTAAAGGCATTTCCTGATATGTTGCTGCAGCGAATGGAATCTGAAGATTTACCTACTGACCGTAGCATCTCTGTTCAGAACAAAAAAGACATAGGTGCGATTAATACGGGCGTGTATATGCAAGAAACAGTTCCAAATTTTACACAAGGTGATCTTCAGCAAACGTCTCAATCAACTGATATTGCATTGATGGAGCAAAATATACCTACAAAAGAGGGCGGACTATTTTTTGTGGTACAAAGCCCTGATAATACGCCTCAATATACAAGAAACAGTAATTTTACATTAGATCAGGAAGGGTTTTTAACTACGTCTACCGGAGCTTATGTATTAAATACAAATAATCAACCAATTCAACTAAAAAGTGAAAACTTTACAGTTGATTCACAAGGCAACGTAACGGAAAATAATCAGCAGGTTGCACAAATCGATATTGCTTATGCTAGTGACTTACAAACGATTAAAAAGGCAGGGAATGGATTGTATGAAACGCTGAACAATCAGCCCTTGCCTTCAGCAAGGAATAATCCAGGCATTTCTTATCAGTTAAAGCAAGGATTTGTTGAACGTTCCAATGTAGATGCTGCTCAAAGTATGACTGATTTACTAACGGCTTACAGAGCTTTTGAGGCAAATCAAAAAATAATGCAAGCTTACGATAGAAGCATGGATAAAGCGGCAAATGAAATTGGGCGTGTGCGCTAAAAGCAACAGGGGAGATGAGAAGGATGAACCGTACGATGATAACAGCGGCCAATACGATGGGACAGCTGCAGCAGCAGCTTGATGTCATTGGTCATAATCTATCTAATACAAATACGACAGGATATAAAGCGAGAGATGCTTCATTTAATGATATGCTGTATCAACAAGTAAACAATCAAGAAGATAAGGGAACAGAAAAGCGGCTTACGCCAGCCGGAATTCGGCAAGGCACAGGCGCTTATTTAGATCAAACGAGCTTGAATATGACGCAGGGTGCTTTTCAGAATACAGATAAACTATTAGATGTAGCTGCATCTAATCCAAACGTTTATTTTCAAGTTGCCGTAAACGATTCCCAACAGCCTGTACAGTATACGCGAGATGGTTCTTTTCATCTTAGCCCTGAAGGCCCGAACGATGTTAAATTAGTAAACGGTTCTGGTCAGGATGTGCTGGGGGAAAATGGTCAAGCTATTATTTTCAATAACGCGTTCAAAGATATACAAATTGATGGAAGTGGAACGATAACGGTTACTACGAATACGGGCGTTGACCAGTTTACACTTGGGTTAACAAATGTCCAAAAGCCGCAGGTGCTAGAAGCTAAAGGAGAAAATCTATTTGCCTTTCCAGCAGGGATGAACCAACCGAATATGTTTACAGATTTGACTGGAAAAGCTCGAGAAACAGCAGGCGTAGAGCAAGGGGAATTGGAACAGTCAAATGTAGATTTGAGTAAAGAACTTACTGATATGTCCATTGCTCAACGTGCGTATCAATTTAATTCCCGCTCTATTTCAATTGCAGATCAAATGATGGGCTTGGTTAATGGAATCAGAGCTTAAGCAAGTAGTTGCTTCTCAATTGAGCATTCTGTATATTGATAATAGTATCGTATGTTACATGCGGTTTGAAAGGAGACTTATTTATGCTTGATATTGAACAAATTAAAGAAATTATTCCACACCGATATCCATTTTTATTGGTCGATCGCATTTTAGAAGTGGAAGAGGGAAAAAAAGCAGTTGGTTTAAAAAACGTATCTGCCAATGAAGAATTTTTTAACGGGCATTTCCCTGACTATCCTGTGATGCCAGGGGTTTTAATTGTAGAAGCTTTGGCTCAGGTAGGAGCAGTAGCTATGCTAAAAAAAGAAGAAAATCAAGGACGTTTAGCATTTTTTGCAGGCATTGACAACTGCCGTTTTAAAAAGCAAGTAAGACCTGGTGATCAACTGCGTTTAGAGGTTGAAATTGTACGTGCGCGTGGATCTATTGGCAAAGGAAAAGGTATCGCAACTGTAGATGGAGAGTTAGTCTGCGAAACAGATATTATGTTTGCTTTAGGCGATAAAAAAGAATAGTACATAAGAGCTGCTGATGCAGCTTTTTTTATTGACGCTGCAAAGCAGAAAAAAGTTTCTTTAATAAAGGTATAATATCCGTTAGCAACTCTTTTTGAAGTGTTGGTGACAGAGATGAAAATTGTAAGAGCACATGTTTCAATAAGGGCTGTTTATCTATGAGGGTTAAAATGGTCTCGTCGTGTGAATCCGATTCACATTTTCTTGTTAAGTAAAGAAGTTGGAAGTCATGTAAATGATCTTGTTTATAAGAGGAAGGCTCAATAAGTTGGTCCAGCGTAATTTGAAAACAATTACATAGAGATAGAAAATCAAAAATGGAAGGCGTTTGTTTCGAACATTCCCATTTTGAAATAGTTGTACGAGAAACATTCAACTGATTTGCTAATTCTTCTTGTGAAAACCCTCCTTTTAGTCTGAAATGTTTAATTCTTTCTCCAAAATCCTTCATATGCATCACCTGATTTCGTAAAGATAAGTATATGTCTTATTGTTCGAATGTAGTTCATGTTCTTTGTAACATGCTGAATTCGCACAATATGAAACATATACACTTTACCTTCTGCAATAAAGGGAATAAAACCTGTTTTTATTTCTTTTTTTTCTCTAAAAAGATTCATTTTTCTGCATGGATATAAAAAAAAGAACAAAAATAGAGGTTTTTATAGTGAAAAAATCCTATTTTTTGTTCGGTATATTGAAAAAAATGGTTGAATAACGGGGAAAAATGCATTAATATACGAATTACAAAGAAAAAGGAGTGAAAAAATGACAAATTTTTATTTGAAAAGGCAAGGCGCTCGCATAAGAGATAATCGCTTCAAACGTTCTAGTTGTGCTCATTTATTTTTAGGAAAAAAAGAAAGGTACCTCTCCAGTGAGTTCTCTTTTCTTTACCCTTCTCATGGACCAACGAAAAAGACCGCAAACAATAATCCTCTCTTTTAAATCCAGACACCTTGAGATGACTTGACTTATTTTTTAGATGTACTTTTTATCGGTCTGTTTCGAAGCTGCAGTTTGAACTGTTGAAGTAAATCTTGACCTGATAACCCTTGGTTAATTAAATCCTCTAAGAGCATTTCAGCATAATGAAGTCTCCGTTCTTTTAAAACACCTTTCATCAACAAACTAATACGATTTTCACCAATTGAAGTAATGGAAGCCACGGTAGCTATAAAGGTAGCCGGATCATTTGTTTCTTTCGTAATTTTAGCTTCTACCGTCATTTTTTGTTTATCTTTCAACAAAACATGAAATTCATCGTACCATTTCTTATCGATAACTGCTTCTAAAATCCAGTTATTTTCGCCGTCTTCTTTATTAATAATAAGGCCATTAGTTAGTGAGACAGACTGACGCTTTTCTTGATCATCAACCAATTGAAATGACACAAGTTTAAATGTTTTCATTGATGTTTCCTCCTTTACGTAAATAGTAGGTTATCCATATTATAACATGAATGAGCTTAAAGATTCCCATTATTCAATCAGTTGGAGTGGTAGACTATGATTAACCATATTGTTCTTGTAGGAAGACTGACAAAAAAACCTGAGCTTCGATATACCCATGAAGGGATTGCAGTATCTACTATTACTTTAGCAATTAATCGAACGTTTCGAAATGTTGAAGGTGAATATGATGCTGATTTTGTCAACATTACTCTGTGGAGAAAAAATGCAGAAAATACGGCTGCTTACTGTGATAAAGGAGCGGTTGTAGGTGTGGTAGGGCGTGTACAAACGCGCACATTTGAAAATAATCTTCAGCAACGAGTATATATGACCGACGTTGTGGCTGATGCTGTTAAGTTTTTAAGTGGAAAGCCATCCGGTTTTTCTTCATTTGATTCAAATCAACAAGAAGAATAAAGTTATCTAGTATGAAAGGGGGTGATTAGTTCAGCTAAGGTTTTAATTCCTCTTATCTATCATAATAGAAGATAGATCCTTTTTAAGAGCAAGGCTCTTTCTATGTTCTCAAGAGAGAAAACTAAAGTATTCACTACCCCCGAACTATTCCTCTATTTCAGCCGTTAAATCATTTAACGGTTTTTTTGCTGTATATAAGAGGTTGAGACATAACTGAATTAATGCAATCTAAAGACAAACAAATGGGGTGAGCTAGTATGGATCACTTGTTACACCACTGTTGATTTCCGTGCAAGGCTTTGCTTTCCTCGGACGGCCGATGAGCCTCCTCGTCACTTGCGCGCGGTCTCATCTATTCTGCTTTTCTCGCAGGAGTCTTCGCTTTGCCCTCCGCTCAACAGCTAGAAGAACCTACATATATGAAACCTACGTCCACCCTACCAATGAAAAAATCCGAACGAGTTTGATTCTCCATCAAGAATCAAACTCGTTCGGATCTTCCTCCAACTAAAATACTTTTGTTTCAGCTTCTATCAATTATTCAGAAAATCTTTTTGCCCCTAAGTAGCGCTTGCTCCAGTAGCTGTTATCTAAGCTTGCGATGGTTACACCCGTAGAAGATCCAGCATGAATAAATTGACGATTACCAAGGTAAATGCCCATATGTGTAGGACCGCTAGAATATGTATTAAAAAACACTAAGTCTCCAGGCTGTGGATTACTGACGGGTGTTGATACACTCCAATAACCAGCCGTCGTATAGCGCGTTGTAGAAATTTGTTGTTTCATTACATAATAAATGAATCCGCTGCAGTCAAAACCAGAAGGAGTTGTGCCACCCCATTTGTAAGGAACACCTATATAACGTTTTGCATCTGAAATCATTTGCGATACATTTAATGTTCCGTTAGAAGTTGAAGGTGTGGATGTACTTGGTTTTTTTGTTGGCCTAGTTGTTTGGCTGCTTTTTGATACCTTTAATTGTTGATTTACATAAATCGTATTAGACGTTAATCCGTTTATTTGTTTTAGCTCACTGACGCTCATGTGAAATGTCGAAGCTATTTTAGATAGGCTATCTCCACGCTGAACTTTGTAAGTTCCGTTTGCATCCTTAGAAGGAGTTTCTGCTGGTTTACTCGTAGTTGGAGTCGAAGCGCTATTGCTTCCATTTACTTTTAACGTTTGGTTAATGTAAATAATGTTAGAAGAAAGAGCGTTCAAACGTTTTAATTCTTCTACGTTCATATTAAAACGAGTAGCAACTTTCCAAAGGGTATCGCCGCTTTGAACTTTATAGGTCGAACCAGTAGCAGGAGCTGAAGGCTTTTCTTCCTTATTAGATGGTTGAGAGGTTGAAGCGGAAGGAATCGATAACGTTTGTCCTATGTGAATTGTATTTGAAGATAACTTATTTACGCTTTTTAAAGCTTCTACCGTTGTATGGTATTTGGTAGATAATGACCAAAGTGTATCTCCAGCTTTCACTTGAACAGTTGAAGCAGATGCTTCAGCTGATGCTTGATATAAGAATGTCCCGCCAACAATGGTGCCTAGAGATAAAGCGAGCTGCCTTTTTTTCATTAATAAATCCCCCTAATTATGTAAATGTTTCGTGTTTATTTTTCCAATATGTCTATTAAATTACAAAAATATTATATGTATAAATATGCTGGAATTTAAAGAGAAAGTAAAGGGTCTTTTTCGCTATAAAAATACCTTTTTATTCAAAAAACGCTATTTATTGCGCTTTTTGTATCTTTATCAGTAGCTGGAGAATGATTTGCACTTATTTTTTTGTGTCGAATGATCTAATAAAAAAAGAGGACAAGTAAAAAAGTCCTCTTTTTAGTAACGTTGTAACACATTTTATAATTTTTCTTATTCATTTCTGTATGCAAGAAGCTCTTGTAGTTCTTTATTAGAAAGTTCTGTTACCCATTGATCTCCTTGGATGAGTTCATTGTTTAGATGTTGTTTTTGATTCATCACTTCATCAATTTTTTCTTCAATCGTTCCTCTTGTAATAAACTTATGAACATGAACAAATTTATTCTGCCCAATTCGATGGGCGCGATCGGTTGCTTGGTTTTCAACGGCAGGGTTCCACCATCGGTCAAAATGAATAACGTGATTTGCAGCTGTTAAATTCAATCCAGTTCCACCTGCGCGAAGAGAAAGGATAAAGATGGCTTTTTTCCTTGCTTGAAATTGAGCAACCATCGCATCTCGTTGTTCTTTTGACAAACTTCCGTGAAGGAATAAAACCGGCTCGTTGATTTCTTTTTCTAAGGTTCTTTGCAGCATGAGTCCTGTTTCAATATACTGAGTAAAGATTAAACAGCTTTCTTGCTGTGTGCGAATGCTCTCTACGAGTTCAATAATTTTTTCACTTTTATGAGATCGCCGTACCGTTTGTTTAGCTGCACTTTCCTTTAAGTACAAAGCTGGATGATTGCATAATAATTTTAGCTTATTTAGTGTTTGCAAAATCATGCCTTTTCGTTCAAATCCTGTTTTTTCCTCTGTTTCTTGAAGCATTCCTTGAACTAGCTCTTGGTAAAGTGAAGCTTGTTCCGCTGTCAGCGGGATATATTCTTTTTGTTCTTGTTTATCAGGCAGTGAGCGGGCGATGTTTTTATCTTGTTTTGTTCTTCTCAATAAGAAAGGCTGAATGAGTGCTTTAAGCTCAACAGTTCGTTCAGGTTTCTCGCCTTTTTCAATGCCTGCTACAAATCGGTTTTTAAATGAATTGATTGTTCCTAAGTAACCAGGATTGATGAATTCAAATAATGACCATAGTTCCAGCAGACGGTTTTCAATTGGAGTTCCAGTAAGCGCAATTTTGTGTCTTCCTTGCAGCTGACGGATGGCTCTCGCCTGTTTAGTCTGCGGGTTTTTAACATGTTGTGCTTCGTCTAAGGAAATGCTGTTCCACATAAACCCTTTCAACAATTCGACATCCAAAAGAGCAACTTGATAAGTCGTGATCACAACGTCAGTACTTTCACATATCTTCTCAAATGCGTATCCGTTGGTTCTTTTCGGCCCGTAATGAACATGAACACGAAGAGAAGGGGCAAATTTCTGTAATTCTTTTTCCCAGTTTCCAATTAAAGAAGTTGGGCAAACGATAAGAGAAGGAGAGCTATGTAACTGATGAATATTTGTTAAATAACCAATTAATTGAATGGTTTTACCTAGCCCCATGTCATCTGCTAGACATCCTCCTAAGTTAAACTTTCTCAAAAACATGAGCCAATTCAAACCTTGCTGCTGATAAGGTCTTAATGCACCTTTAAATTCAGAGGGAGGCAGCACTTCCGGCAGCCGTTCTAAATCCGTTAAGGATGTAATAAATGATTGAAAGGAAGCGGGGAGTTGGAACTCAACTTTTACCTCTTCTTCATCGGTTTTACTGTCTGCCATGTAGGTTAGCTTCGTTTTTAAAATTTCATGAATTGAGACGCCTTTTTTACTAGCTTCTTTAACAATTTTCTGCGCTTGTTTAATTAATCTAGAATCCAGTTGAATCCACTGTCCGTTAATAGATAATAATCGGCGTTTTTGTTCGACTAATTTCCGAAACTCTTCTTCTGAGAAAGTTTGATCGCCAATAGAAAATGACCAGCGGAAGCTGCTGATAGCTTGCTTACCAAACAATGCAGATGAAGTATTTTCTATAGCGCCAGATACTTTGATGGTGGCTTTTTTTAATGATTCCCACCAGCTTGGCAAATGGATAGAGACACCTTGTTTAATCAATGCTGGACTATCTTGAGTTAGAAATTCCCATACTTCCTCATCTGTTAGGACAGACTGAATAAACGCGCCTTTTTGGTATAAAGTAGGAGCCAATGCTTTCCATCGTTCGTGTTCGTAAGCGATATATGATTCGTAGTGGTTCCACTCTTTAGGAAGCGTTCTTCCCAGTATAAAAGGTTCTTTGGCTTCATCGTGGGGAATCACGAATGTTTCAGCCATCCATACATCTCCATCGGTCGTTGGCTCTACAATACGCAATGAAAGGTCAAAGGGAGGATTATAGCTCTCGCCTTCTATGCTTATTAAAAAGTCCTTTCCTTCTTTTTTTAACAGGCTCTCTTTAATTTGTGCTCGCCACTCTTGCTCATCAGCTTGTGAAAGCGATCCAGTCATTTGTTTTTTTAAAGGAAGAGAATGAAATTTCCCTTGGATAATCCTCTTTGTCATATCGACTGCAATTTGCTGATAAGCTTCCGCTGAAGCGGACAAAGCCGGTTTCAACACATGCTGTTGAATAGGTAGTTGTATGAAAGTGAACATTTGCCATGCAGAAAGAAGAATTCCTTTTTTTCCATTAATCTCAACCTGTGTAGCTTCGCTTCCGTAATAGGTCTGTTCATGCCATAGAAACAGCGCATCTTTCCATGTATCAGGGAGCAAAATTTGGCCGCTAGGTGATACACAGTAGAGAAAAAAGTCACCGTGTACAGGTTCGACTTCAAGTGTTAAATGAAACAAATCAAACATTCAGTAAATCTCCTTTTTCTAATAGTTGTTGAAACGCGCGCTGTTTCTTCGTTTTTATCGCTAATTCTTCCATATAATGTTCCCATAGTAGAGAGCGATTCATTTGTAGATAAAGTCTCTTTAATTCTTGTAAGTAGATATAGGCTTCTTGATAACTGCTTTTCTTTTTTTCATAAATCAGCTTTGAAATCATTTGATGATAAAGAGGAATAACCAGCTTTTCATCTTTTTGTTTTAAGGCTTCTATCGTTTGCTCGTCATATTTGATGCTGTCATATTGAAGAAGCACCTGTAATTCAACCCACTTTTTCAATTGGTCAGAAGCATATAGAAAATCACTGTATTCAATAAAACTATAGGGAAGTAATGTTTGTAATGCTTCAGTATACAAAGTTTGATCGTTCGTTAAGTCTTTATAGTGCTGAAATAAATTTACAATCATGGAGACCATGTTTCGGCTTCCTTGATAAGTAGTCGGAACGGTGCGTACGTAATCTCCTATATAGGCCATTATATAAGAGCCCCACTGAGCAAAGCGGTCAGTTTCTTTTTCGTGCAATAAATCATTTAACCAAGGAATAAGATAGGGAATCATTTGTAGTGTTTCATCGCTCAAACGTTCTTTTGCTTCGCCATCTTTTTCTTGAAGGAATAAAAGATAGGAAAGAGCTGTATTGTTTATAAAAGAAACGTGCTTGGCTTTTAATTCGCTTTCCTCAGTTTTTCGCCACTTTTCTAACGTGAAGACTTTTTGCCAAATAACGCGATAAATCTCAATACGTTCGTATTGTAAAGGCATATCTTTATGCAATAATTCTCGGATGTATGGAATGCTGTCCTCTATAATAGATAATGCATCTCCATCGTATTTCGTTTGCTTTAATGAATCAGCGGTAGCATAAATTTCATTTGTTATTTTGTAGACGTGACTATATACAAATGATTCCTCGATGTTAGTAGAAAGCTGATGTGCCTGTAATTGAGCTGATAGTTTATAGAATGTATGGACCGCTCCATACATACAAAATAAAGCATAAAGCAATGGGTGCTCAGGAGCCTTTTTCACTAAAGCACGGTAATAGTACTGATAATATTCGTGATAAATGGAACGGTCATTTTCGTTCCGCCCCTGCATAAAAAGCGTATACTGCTCCTCAAAAGTTTGTCTCCACTCTTGAAAAGTTGCCTTCGGCTTTTTTAACACTTGTTTGGCAGATAGCATAGTCAAAGCTGCTTTTTCATGATTTCGCCATTCTTTGAATAGGGGCGCAAGCGGTTCTATTAATGAATACATATAAAAAAACGCTGCAAAGCAGTGTTCACAAAATCCGTTATGCTGACAAGAACAGGTACTTTCAGGGAGCAGCTGCTTGTTTAGTTCAACATAAAACGAATCGATTTTAACGTTTAATATCTGTTCATCATTGTGCAAAATGAAGAATGAATGGGTACGGTAAAGGTCTAATCCTGCTTGGGCATTCGTACGATAGCGTGCATCACTGTACGGGAAATGATGTATAAATTGGTGCTGTAAGTGATCTGAAAACGAACTCATAATCCCATTCCTTTCTATACATAAGTGGAGCATAAAATTATATTTATAAGTGATTAATTTTCTTTTCATTATAAATGATAAAAATAGAATTATACAAAATCTTTTGTTATGATAAAGCAGAATCCAACATGACTCTTTATAAAAAGAAATGGACTCAACATGACTTTGTGTACATACTCAATCGCAGACTTACTATACTATAACCAATAAGCACGATTGACATTGACAGGAGGAAAAGTAAGTGAAAATTCGTAAAGCTATTATTCCAGCAGCTGGATTAGGGACACGCTTTTTGCCGGCTACAAAAGCACAGCCTAAAGAAATGCTGCCAATTGTAGATAAACCAACGATTCAATACATTGTGGAAGAAGCAGTAGCATCAGGTATTGAAGATATTTTAATTGTAAGCGGTCGCGGAAAACGAGCAATCGAAGATCATTTTGATAAATCATATGAGTTAGAAGAAACATTAGCCGCAAAGGAAAAGTGGGACATGCTCGAAGAAGTGCAGGGGATTTCGAATTTGGCTAATGTTCACTACATTCGTCAAAAGGAACCCAAAGGATTAGGTCATGCCATTCACTGTGCAAGAAGTTTTATCGGAGATGAACCTTTTGCTGTTATGCTAGGCGATGATGTAGTTCAATCAGAAACACCTTGTTTGAAACAGTTAATGGACGTATACGAAAAATATGAATGCGCTGTAGTTGGTGTACAGGAGGTGCCTAGGAAAGAAACTTCAAAGTACGGAATTGTAGGTCCTAAAGGAGAGCCTCTTGAAAAAGGATTATTAGACGTAGAAACGCTCGTTGAAAAACCGAATCCAGAAGAGGCCCCTTCAGGCTATGCAATTATGGGGCGCTATATTTTAACACCGGAAATTTTTGATATTTTAAGTAGAGAAGAGATTGGCGCAGGAGGAGAAATTCAATTAACAGATGCTATTTTACGTCTGAATGAATTTCAACGTGTTCTTGCTTATTATTTCGAAGGAAAACGTTATGATGTTGGAGATAAATTTGGATTCATTAAAGCAACAATTGATTTAGCTCTGCAAAGAGAACCGCTGCGAGAAGAGTTAGTGAGCTATTTTAGAGAAATTGTCGAAAAAGAAGGGCATATGTAAAATATATTTACTAGGGGAACTATTGGGAATCAAGGAGATTTTCAATAGTTCTTTTGGGTTAGAGCTCGTTGTACAAAAGATGGTTATATCGTTTATTGATGAATTCTCATAAAATGTTACATAATAATAAGTAAAAGAAATTATTTCATGTTTTTATATAAATGCTATCATGAAATGACATTTTTCGATATAATATCAGATAGGTTTTATTTATTAAGCATGTCATATAAAGGAGATTTTCTGCAATGACAAAGAAATTGTGTGTAGTTGGTTTAGGATATATAGGTTTACCGACAGCTGTTATGTTTGCCAATCACGGCTTATATGTACATGGTGTCGACGTAAATGAAAAAGCAGTAGAATTAATTAAAAATAAGCAACTTCATATAGAAGAAAACGGCTTACAAGAACGTTTAGAATCAGCAGTTGACAACGGACACTTCACGGTAGGCACAACAGCTGAAGAGGCGGATATTTTTATTATTGCTGTACCATCACCAATTAATGAAGATAAAACGGCAAACTTGAACTATGTTCGAGAAGCCACAAAATCGATTGTTCCTTACGTTCGTAAAGGAAATTTAGTAATTTTAGAATCCACAGTTCCTCCGCGTACAGTAGAAGACGTTATGCTACCTGTGCTAAAAGAAACTGGTTTAGAATTAGGCAGTGAGTTATTTGTTTCTCATTCACCTGAACGCGTTATTCCAGGAAAGGTATTTGAGGAACTAGTAAATAATGACCGTATTGTCGGTGGTATTAACGAAGAGTCTAGTCGTTTGACTGTTGAGCTTTATAAAACATTTGTAAAAGGAAATATTCACGTAACGGATGCTACAACAGCTGAAATGGTGAAAGTAATCGAAAACACATATCGTGATGTGAACATTGCGTTTGCAAATGAGCTGGCAAAAATCAGTGAAAAAATTGGTGTAAATGCGTGGGAAGCGATTAAGTTAGCGAACTATCATCCACGTGTAAACATTCATTTACCAGGTCCTGGTGTAGGCGGCCACTGTATTGCTGTTGACCCTTGGTTCTTAACGGAGCTTCAGCCAGAACTGGCAAAAATTATTTCTCTTTCTCGTCATACAAATGATTCAATGCCTGAATATACAGCATTGAAAACGAAAAGCCTACTAGATGAAAAGGGCATTCAACATGGACGTGTAGCTGTTTTAGGTTTAGCTTTTAAAGGAAATATTGACGATATGCGTGAAAGTCCATCAACAGATGTACTTCATCATTTAGAAAAGCTGGGCGTTGATTACACAGCATTTGATCCTCATATCAAAGAGAATAAAATCGAACGTCAGACGCAAAGTTTGGATGAAGCTGTTGCACATGCGGATGTGATTCTTATTTTAACAGATCATAATGAGTTCAAAGAGCTTCTTCCATCAGCTGTTGAAAATCACATGCGTACAAAAGTTATTTTTGATACGAAAAACTGCATTCAGCGTGATCAATGGAAAGCAGCAGGCTTTGACGTAGTGTTACTTGGTGATTCAAAAGTTTCTACTTTATAAAAAGACGGGCTGAACAGCCTGTCTTTCGTTTGTAAAAAACTAAAAAATCAACATACGGGTGATTTAATGAAGGAAAACATCTTAGGAATAGACGTTTGTAGCGACACGTACGATGAGCTAGCGGTAAAGTTACTTCAGGATATAGATAAAGGCCAAAAATCATTTATTGTAGCAATCAACCCTGAAAAAATTATGAAAGCACAAGAAGACAGGGAATTAAAGTCACTATTAAATCAAGCGACTTATCAAATTCCAGATGGAATCGGTGTGATTTTAGCTTCAAAGCTCAAAAAGGGACGTATTCGTGAGCGTGTAACGGGTATTGATATGATGCTGAAGCTGTGTAAAGAAGCAACGAATAACGGTAAAAGAATTTTTTTATACGGAGCCAAGCCTGGAATTGCAGATGAAGCCAAAGCTAAGTTGGAAGAGATGTTTCCAGGGATTTTAATTGTTGGAACATTAAATGGCTACGAAAAAAATGAAGAAGTCATTGAACGTACGATTAATGATTCAGGAGCAGAAATTGTTTTTGTGGCTTTAGGCAGTCCAGCCCAAGAAAATTGGATTATTGCTCATAAAGAGAAACTCAATCCTTCTGTTTATCAAGGCGTAGGGGGCTCGTTCGATGTTATTTCAGGACGATTGAACCGAGCACCTGCTGTTTTTCAAAAGTTTGGTTTAGAGTGGCTTTATCGACTGTTAAAAGAACCATGGAGATGGAAGCGTCAGTTAGAATTACCTAGGTTTCTTCTCCGAGTGTTAAGAGGTTAAAAAAGCATGCGGATTATGTCCGCATGCTTTTTATTTTTAGATATCTTCTTTCTTGTTTTGTTGCTTGATTTCATCCGTTAGTTCGTGCAAGCTTTGTCGCACATTTCCTTTTCCAGAAAAGTTTTCAATCAATTCCTTCACATCTATACCTGAGGATGCTTTCAGCGATTCTTGAAGAGAAGACATTAAGTTTGTTGCATAGCCAGTCACTTTATTAGCTCCGCTGTTTTCACCGTTGCTTCCTGTATCCACAACCGTAATTTTGTCGATATTTGCTAAAGGACTTGCAACTTGTTTTGCATATTCAGGAAGCATCTTGATAATCATATCTAAAATAGCCGCTTGACCGAACTGCTCGAATGCTTCAGCTACTTTTTGTTTAGCTTCTGCTTCAGCTAAACCTTTTAAGCGGATAATCTCAGCTTCAGATTCACCTTGGGCACGCTGAGCTTCAGCTTTTGCTAAACCATCAATTCGAACGCGTTCAGCTTCAGCTTTAGCCATTGCTTCAATTCGATATTTGTTGGCGTCTGCTTCAGCAAGCTGTTTTGCTTTTTCAGCTTCTGCGGATTGCTCAACAGAGTAACGATCTGCATCTGCTTTCTTTTTTACTTCAGAATCGTATTGACGCTCACGACGAAGAATTTCTTTTTCTTCTAATTCAATTTGTTTCTGACGTTCAATAATGCGGATTTGCATTTCTTGTTCTGTTACATCTTGTTTCGCGCGAGCTGTTTCTAGATCATATGCCTGGTCAGCACGAGCTTTGGCAATATCTTGTTCGCGACGATATTCAGCGGTTTTTAACTGATTCATTTTTTCAGCTTCCGCGATTTCTGTATTTCGCTCAAGCTCCGCTTTTTGGGCATCTTTATGAGCCTCAGCACGCTTGATTCTTGTTTCTTTTTCAGCTTCCGCTGTTGCGATGTCAGCATCTCGCTTAACTTGAGCAATACGAGGTTTCCCTAGAGATTCTAGATAGCCGTTCTTATCCCGAACGTCTTTAATTGTAAACGATACAATAATTAACCCCATTTTAGCTAGATCTTGTGAAGCTACGCGCTGTACTTCTTGAGAGAATTTTTCACGGTTTTTGTAAATTTCTTCTACCGTCATAGAACCAAGAATCGAGCGAAGGTGACCTTCTAAGACTTCTCTAGCTTCGGTTTCACGATCTTCTTTTGCTTTGCCTAAAAACTGCTCAGCGGCCGTTGCAATTTCTGAAATAGAACCTCCAATTTTGATGATTGATACCCCATCAGCCATAACAGGAACACCTTGTTCTGTATATACTTCAGGTGTAGATACTTCCAGTTTGCTTGACAGCAAGCTCAGAGGCTCAGCCTGCTGAAAAACTGGCAGCACAAACGTACCGCCGCCGCGAACAATTTTAATGCGGTTTCCGGATTCATCGATGTGCACGTTTTTGTTTCCCAGATAGCTTCCTGTTACAATTAACGCTTCATCTGGACCTGCTGTACGGTATTTTGTAATAAATACGGCAATCAGCGCAATTAATAAAAAAACAACAATTCCAACGACAACTAATATAGGTGTTGAAAACATAAAACTCCCCCTAATACTATTTATAATGAGTGATTGGTCATAACTTCTTCATAAATCACAACGAGTGCGTTGCCCCTTTGTATATCTACAACAAGCACTTTGCTGCCTAAAGGTATAGCAGTGTTTTTAAAGCTGGCTGCGGGTTTGGAGATAGTGCCGCTAACACCTTCGATAAATACTTCTCCATAACCATCTGCAGGAACGGAAGTAATAATGGTACCAAGTCTTCCTTTTAACGAATCTTCAGTAAAAGCAAGAGACTCTTCAGCCGATGATAAAGGAATCAATACAAAAACGTTGAGCAAAATAACGAGTAGAAGGGCAATAAGAGCGGAAATCGAAATAATCCAATAATTTTGCAATGACGTATAGGTGAACAAATATCCACTGGCACTAAAGAATGTTAAAAAAGAAAAAAGAAGAGTGGGGTTAAAAAAAGGTATCGCTTCAGATAATCCATCTAACAAATCGCTAAATAAAATGTATAAGAAGGTGAGACTTCCGCAGATAATTAATCCATACAAATACACTGTTTGAACAGATAGACCGAACATAGTTCATTCAACACCCCCTTTATGTAAGATGATTGATGCTGTTCCTACTATGTATTACGAACCGTATCGAAAAAAGTTTCATTTTTTTGATAAAATTCCTTTTTTTGTTTAATTTCATCTCTATCCATTTCACTATATTTTAACTTTTAAATGATATAAGATAAGGACAACGATTCAGTGAATGTGGTTTGAAATAGTGGACATGCATAGGTCAAAAGTTTGTTCATATAATGAGTGGGGCCATGTGAAATAAAAATAAAGGTTTAAATATGCTTAATAAAAAGGAAAAAGAGTTAGAGATGACGAATAAATTAGACGAAAAGGGGGGAGTTCGCTTATATTTTCATAAAGTATAGTAAAGAAAATGTTCTACATAAAATAACCACACAAGAATAAAGTAAATCAGCTGTTTATACACCAAAAAATACAGTTCTTTTCTATTGATAGTTTGTAAATGTGCTAATTTTTGAGAATAAATTTCTATTTAAGTAGTAGAATCATTGTGATATAATCCATTTTGGGAATAAGTAAGTAATTATTGTTATACACAATTTGAAATACTATCCAATTATATAAAGTTGGATACATTTTTTATGGTTTTGGTTAACATAAACCTGAGGAGGGTCTCCATGCTATATTTGACCTTGTTTATTTGTTTTATTACATCTATTCTGATCACTCCGCTGGTTAAGAAGCTGGCGTTTAAAATAGGTGCAACGGATAAACCAAATCAACGAAAAGTTCATCAAAAAATTATGCCTCGCCTTGGAGGTTTGGCGATATTTTTTAGTTTTCTTATTGGATACCTCGTTTTACAGCCTGACAGTAAATATGCGCTGCCGATTTTAATCGGAAGCATCATTATCATCATTACCGGTGTCTTAGATGATATGATTGAGCTATCCGCTAAAATCAAATTAGGCGGTCAGCTAGTAGCGACATTAATTGTTGTTGTATACGGTGGAGTCCAAATTGACTTCATTAACTTGCCGTTTGGCGGAAAATTAGAATTCGGAATGTTAAGTATTCCAATTACGGTATTATGGATTGTAGGAATTACCAATGCTATTAATTTAATTGATGGATTGGATGGATTAGCTGCCGGCGTTTCCTCTATTGTATTGATTACCATCTCGGGTATGGCTATTATGATGGGCAATGTATTTGTGACAAGCATGGGTTTCATCGTATTGGGAAGTACGCTCGGATTTTTGTTTTACAACTTTCACCCCGCTAAGATTTTTATGGGCGATACAGGAGCACTGTTTTTAGGCTATATGATTTCTGTATTGTCTCTGTTAGGATTTAAAAATGTAGCGGTTATTTCCTTCATTGTTCCAGTTATTATTTTAGGGGTACCAATTTCAGATACGTTCTTTGCTATTATTCGCCGAATCGTAAAAAATCAACCGCTATCGGCTCCTGATAAATCTCATTTGCATCATTGCTTGTTGCGCTTAGGGTACAGCCATAGACAAACGGTTTTAATTATTTATGGAATGAGTGCGATATTTGGTTTAGCGGCAGTTATCTTCTCAAAGGTACAAACAATGTGGGGGTCTTTTCTTGTACTAGCTATCCTCCTTGTAGCCATTGAAATTATTGTTGAAAAGATAGGACTAGTTGATAAGACATATAGGCCAATTCTTAACATGGTTCGTGGACTTCGTTTAAAAAATTAATTAAAAAGACCTCTTGGATATCCAAGAGGTCTTTTTAATTATTCTGTTGTATCTGAAGTTGATTCAATGCCTAAATGCTTGCGGAGCTTTTCACTTACTTTTTCCACTGAATCATTGTCTAGTTTAAAGTAGTACACGCCGTTAATTTTTTCATCGCTACCGTCTAAGTTAATGGTTTCGATGTCTACTTTTTTCGAAGCATAATCATAAAACGAAAGCATTTCACCGAACATTAAATTCGTTTTCATATTATCGCCAACAGCTTCGATAAGATTTCCATATTTATTTAGTGATCCAATGGAAGCAGCTTTTTTAATCATGGCTTCAATCAACTGCTGTTGTCTTTTTCCTCGCTCAATATCGTTGTCTTGTTTTCGTGTTCGAGCAACAGCTAACGCTTCTTCGCCATTTAAATGTTGATTTCCTGGTTTTAAGACAATAGCATTATGACGATCTTTTGAGTCCTTTTCACTCATCGCATAAGGTACATCAAAATCGATTCCCCCAAGTGAGTCTACAATGTCTGTGAAAGCTTTAAAATTCACTTTAACATAGTAATCAACAGGGACATTAAACAGCTGTTCTACCGTTTCTACAGTTGCTTTTGGACCTCCGTAAGCATGTGCATGAGTAATTTTATCTTTTCTGTTCACTTCAGGTATATAAACCCGCGAATCTCGAGGTATGCTTACAAGCTTTACGGTTTTATTGGTTTCGTTAAAGGTCGCCAAAATTAAAGCATCCGTACGGGCTGATTTTCCGAATTTCCTGGTTTCACTATCATCTACGCCCATAAATAAAATGGATATATCATCTTTTTTGGGATCGATTTTACGATCACGCATAGGAGAATTATCGCGATCTCCAAGTCCTTCATAAGAATCAGAAGCTACTGTTTTAGCTTTAACAAATAAATAAGAGCCATAAGCGGTTGCAGAAAGCCCTAAAATAAGGATAGGTAACAGAAAAAATGTAAAAAGCCTTCGTTTTCTTTTCCGTTTGTTTACTCTTTTTTGAAAACGTCTATATTGAGCCATACGGTTTCTCCTTTTATTCGTATATTCGAACACTTATTGTGACACTTAGTATGTGTTATAAATTGGAATGTATGAATCAAACTCGTCAAAGCTATGCATCTGTACGAGGTTTTTTACTCATTGACAAGTAGCGCAACCATCAGAATAGTTGCGCTATTTATCAATTGTACAATGTTTTTTAATAAGAGTAAATAATTCATTCTACATCTTCTTCTAAATAGGTCGTCTCACCTGCTCGAATGTTTGCTTGGCCGTTTGTTAGCTCGGTCATCCATTCAGTAAATGCTTCTGTTTGAGCTTCCTCTACAAATGTTTCAATCTCTACCATATCTGCGTAGTGGATTTCTTTTAATAGATAAACGGAACTGCGAAGCTCATTTTCTAATTTTCCAAGCCATGTATAGTCGACGGTTGTATGCATAACCGCCATGAGAGTTCGTTTGACTGTACCTAGTTCATTTAACGCTTCGGAAACGGATTTTCCATACGCGCGCACCAAGCCACCTGCGCCCAATTTAATGCCTCCGAAATAGCGCGTAACGACGACCACGGTATCTTTTAAGCCTCTTTTTTTGAGCACTTCTAACATTGGTACGCCTGCTGTTCCACTTGGTTCTCCATCATCGTTTGCTTTTTGAAATTGATCTCGTTCTCCAATTAGGTAAGCTGAACAGTTATGAGTAGCATTCCAGTGCTGTTTTTTAATGTCTTGGATAAATTGCTGAGCTTCTTCCTCAGTTGTTACACGTTTCATATGACAAATGAATCTAGATTTTTGAATAGTGATTTCATGTGAACCTTCTTGTTTTACGGTATAATATTGTGATAACAATCAAAAAATCCTCCTTAGCGTTATAAATAGAAGAAAAACGGGTATTTACGTACTGTTTACTTGCTATTAGTATAAAATGTTTATGAAAAGACATCAATTAATCAAATTCAACATCACTTGAACAAGCTATACAGAATATACGTTATAATAAAAGAGTGTGCAGGCTTGTATAGCTAAATAATGAAATGGTTTAAACAGGCAGTTAGTCACTGTTGAAGAGTGAGCGTAAATGGTAATCTATTCAAATAACGCGAGTCAAGCGTCGATTGATGTCGAGTTTGAGGGTACTAAAAACAACCGTTACTTTTTGGATATAAAAAGTCAGATAGGGAGAAAATATGGATCTTATCCTCACAATTCAGATAGGTCATACGAATACTATATATAGCATGAACGTATAGACATTTCTCCGAATGTGAGTATAGTTTGGGGTGAGTAAATGTCGAAACATAAATTAACAAGCAAGGCACTTGATGAAATTTTCGAGAAGATTATTGGCACAGTGGGAGATAGTAAAAATGAAGTCTATCGCCTTTCTGAAGATGCCAGACAAGAATATCAGCAAATAAAAGAAGAGTTAGAAGTGTTAAAAGGGAAAGTTCTTGAGACGATAGAGCAAGGCGATAAATTGGAAACTCAGGCAAGGTTGGCTCGAAAGCGTTTGTCTGATGTGAGCCGACATTTTCAAATTTATTCAGAGCCTGAAGTAAAAGACGCTTATGAAAAAGCACACGAATTACAAACCAAGCTGCTGATGAATCAGCAAAGCGAATATCAGCTGCGTAATCGTCGAGATGAACTAGAAAGACGCTTGCTTACATTAGAAGAAACGATTAAACGTGCAGATCACCTAGTAGGTCAAATTTCCGTTGTGTTAAATTATTTAACAAGTGATTTAAAACAAGTAGGGGAAATAGTAGAAGATGCCATTCAAAAAGAGTATTTTGGCTTTCGGATTATTGAAGCTCAGGAAGAGGAACGGAAACGTTTGTCAAGAGAGATTCATGACGGCCCAGCTCAAATGCTTGCAAATGTTATGATGAGATCAGAATTAATTGACCGAATTTACCGGGAACGTAGTGCAAAAGAAGCAATGGAAGAAATTCGAGATTTACGAAAAATGGTTCGTTCTGCCCTATACGAAGTGCGTCGAATTATATATGATTTAAGACCGATGGCACTTGACGACTTAGGTCTAATTCCGACGCTGCGTAAATATCTTGATACAATCGAAGATTATAACGAAGGCAAGCCTCGGATTACGTTTATTTCCATTGGACAAGAGAAGCGAACTGCTTCAAAATTAGAAGTAGCACTGTTTCGTTTAGTGCAAGAAGCTGTAACGAACGCATTAAAACATGCAGACGCGACGGAAATCCAAGTGAAGATAGAGTTCAACAATGAACACGCTATTTTGCTTGTCAAAGATGACGGCTGCGGTTTTAATCAAGAAGAGAAAAAAGAGAATTCGTTCGGCTTAATAGGAATGAAAGAGCGTGTTGATTTGTTAGATGGGACTATTTCTGTTCATTCGAAAATTAACCAAGGCACGCTTGTTATGATTAAAGTACCGATTATAGCCGCTTAAAAAGGCAGAGATATGTATATAAATAGGGGTCAATATAGAGTAAAACATTTGTTGTTCGATTTGGGGAGGAATCAAACATGCAGACAAGAATTATCATAATCGACGATCACCAATTATTCCGTGAAGGAGTAAAAAGAATTTTAGATTTCGAAAAAGATTTTGAAGTAGTTGCAGAAGGTGACGACGGTAGCGAAGTTATTGACCTTGTAGAAGAACATCAACCTGATGTTGTAATCATGGATATTAACATGCCGGCTGTAAATGGTGTAGAAGCTACGAAAAAGCTTGTAGAAGTAAATCCGGACGCTAAAGTTATTATTTTATCTATCCATGATGATGAGACATATGTAACTCATGCCTTACAAACAGGTGCACGAGGCTATCTGCTAAAAGAAATGGATGCGGATGCGTTAATTGAGGCGGTGAAAGTAGTTGCAGAAGGTGGTTCATATTTACACCCTAAGGTAACGCATAGTTTAGTAAAAGAGTACCGTCGACTAGCAGCTCAAGGACAATCGTCTTCTTATCCGCACGAACCAATTGAGATTCGCCGTCCACTACATTTGTTAACACGTCGTGAGTGCGAAGTGCTACAACTGTTAGCTGATGGTAAAAGTAACCGAGGAATCGGAGAAGCATTATATATTAGTGAAAAAACCGTTAAAAACCATGTGAGTAATATTTTGCAAAAAATGAATGTAAATGATCGTACTCAAGCTGTTGTTGTGGCAATCAAAAACGGTTGGGTAGAAGTAAGATAAGTTCAAAAGTCCGATATACCACTAGGCATATCGGACTTTTTTTTTCTTTTTATAACTTTTTTTGAAATTGTAGGTAAAAAGTCATGTTTAATGAGAGAGGAAAACAACCGATAAGTTAAGGGGAGAAAATATCTTTTAGGAAGGCAAAGGATGATACCTTTACACATTTACTCGTCCTTTAACTTCGTTTAAGCATAAAGGGAATCTTAAGGATCCTACAACCTTCGATGAAAGCATCCATACCTCAAAACAATGTCCATCAAGTTGATGCATGCTCTTGTAAAAAAAGGTCTTTAATACATTCAGATACATATGAGGTCGTAGAAGAATTTATTCAAACTTCAACTGGTGTCCTTTAAAAAATTTAAAAGTTAGCTTTTAGTGAAATAAATAGAAAACTGATTTAAAGAAGACAAGAAGGTGATGAAGCTGAATTTTATAACGGAAGAATTAATCTATCATAAATCTCCGCAAGAGCTAACAGCTATGATGTATGAAAAATTTATTCAAAATATTGATGAAGCTGTTATAGCAATTCAACACAGCGATTATTTTACAGCGAATGAAAAAATTAAACAGTGCAACGATATTTTATATCGGCTAGGAATTGGCTTAACATATCAAGCAGGTATCATTGCAGAGCAGTTAGATACCCTATACAACTATATGTCTGAGCGATTAATTAGGGCTAATTTAAAAAAAGATACATTTATTTTATGTGAAGTTCAACAAATGATGAAGAAGCTTTCTAACGCTTGGAATGAAGTGTTAAAAGCGACGCCTAAAGTTACCTCTTCGCTCCGAAAAAACAAGCTGTCTTCTTATGAACAGCACATAAGTATCATTCTTAGCTAAAGGATAATCATCATATCCACGCATCAGATGCCTCTCGAAACTTTCAGCTAATCAAGCTAGCACATCTAAAAGTCTAAATTGAATGGAGTGTATACTAACAGAGAAAGGAGAGATACATAGTGGAGGTACAGCGAATTAACAGTCTTTCTTCTTCCATGAATCTCATTAGAGAAAAAGAAGTAAGTGGTTCGGTTTCATTTACAGGAGTAATGGCCAAGAAACAAAAAGAACTAACCTATGAACATTTAACTCAAGTGATAAATAAAATTGAAGAACAGGGAAAGCAGTTAGTGAAAAGTCAAACTATTGATTCTTTGCGGAAATACAAGACGCTTGTGAAGCAGTTTATGAACGAAGTGGTTAAAAATGGTTTTGAACTTCATGAAGAAAGAGGATTTAATCATAGAGGAACGACTAAAGTATATAAGTTAGTGAAAGAAGTGGATACGAAACTAGTTGACTTGACAAATGATATCCTTCAAAAAGAAAAAGACAGTTTAAATTTACTCAAGCGGGTTGGAGAAATTCAAGGTTTGTTAATTAATATGTATACGTGAGGGAGCTTTTACTAATAGGTAAACCTCTCGTTACATGCATTTTAATCCTAAATGTTGTAGAATAGAGTGAAATTATTTTATATAACAAAGGATGGATCCCTATCTTATGAAAACAGCAATTATTACAGATAGTACCGCCTATATATCAGAGGAAATTCGATCAAACTATCATATACATATGGTGCCGCTAAGCGTTATTTTCGGTGAAGAAACATATCGTGAAGAAGTAGATATGACTGCAGATCAATATTTTGAAAAAATTAAAGAAGCAAAAAATCTTCCAACCACTTCTCAGCCTGCTATCGGAGAATTTGTAGAGTTGTTTGAACAGTTAAAACGAGATCAATTCGATGCGGCTATCGTTATTACGTTATCTAGTGGAATTAGCGGAACGTATCAGGGTGCTTTGACGGCAGGTAGCATGGTAGAAGACTTTGACGTGCACGTATTTGATTCAGAAATCAGCTGTATGGTTCAAGGCTTTTATGCGATTGAAGGAGCCGAGATGGTCCAATTAAATAAACATCCTGACGAAATCATTGCGCGTTTTGAAGAGATGAAACTATCAATGCGTGCGTATTTTATGGTAGATGATTTATCTCACTTGCAGCGTGGAGGTCGTCTAAATGCTGCTCAGGCTATTATTGGAAGTCTGCTTCAAGTAAAGCCCGTGCTCCATTTTGAATCTAAAAAAATTGTTCCGTTTGAAAAAATTCGTACGCGTAAACGAGCATTAAAACGAATTACCGAGCTTCTTGATGAGGATGCAAAAGAAAACGTACCTATGAAGGCTGTAGTTATTCATTCTAATCGTGAAAATGAAGCAAAAGAAATTCAACGAGAGTTAGAACAAGAATATCCTCATATTGAATGGAGCCTTTCTTATTTTGGCGCTGTCATTGGCACACATTTAGGTGAAGGTGCCATCGGTATAGGCTGGTATAAAAAGTAATCGAAAACCAAATCATTTGATTTGGTTTTTTTGCAGGAAAAAACACCTTTTTTTGCGTATATAGATGTGTACGATAAACATGGAAAGGAATGAAGATATGCTTTTTACTGTTAAACAAGAATTGCTAAATCCCGTTCAAGTACCTAGCCCAGCTGCTTTTCCTCTCTCAAAAATCGATACGTGGAGAACTCCACCTTTAAATCCTTCATACCCCTACTCTTTAGATCTTCAGCGTTCTCTAAGCGGAAAGCAACTTCTACTAACTCAGACTCCCTATCCTTTATCTCTCATTCATGAACATTATCTAAACGGATATATTTCCTATCAAAAAGCACTTACCCAGAAAGAAAACAGATATAAATGCAACCGGTGTGGAAGTGATAGCCCCTTTTATTTTGCTTCATTTCCATGCAGTAGATGTCACCAGGAGTGCTACTATTGCCGAGCGTGTATTGTAATGGGGAAAGTAAGTGAGTGCACACCTTTTATAAACTGGGAAGGACCAACAAGTAATGTCCTGCCAAAAAGCAGCGTGATGAATTGGAAAGGAATGCTGTCTAAAGCTCAAGAACGTGCTTCAAATGAACTCATTCAAGCTATAAAAAAGGATGAAGAGCTGTTAATTTGGGCTGTTTGCGGAGCAGGAAAAACGGAAATTTTATTTAAAGGTATTGAAGCAGCATTGAACAGCGGAAAGAAAGTCTGTATTGCTACTCCAAGAACAGATGTAGTTATTGAGTTAAAGCCAAGAATTCAATCGGCATTTCCGAATATGTCTGTGCTGGCTATGTATGGAGGCAGCGAAGACCGTTTTCATGAATCCTCTCTTATTATTTCCACCACTCATCAACTTCTGCATTATTATCAAGCATTCGATGTGCTGATTATTGACGAAGTAGATGCATTCCCGTATTCGACAGAGCCTATGCTGCACTATGCTGTTGCAAAAGCAGCTAAACACGCTGCATCAAAGATTTATTTAACAGCGACTCCAAATGAATCATTAAAAAAAGACGTTGAGCAAGGGAAAAAACAAGTAGTTAAAATTCCAGCCCGCTATCACCGAATGCTTATTCCTGTTCCTCGGTTTGAATGGTGTGGCAATTGGAAGAAAAAAATGAAAACAGATACTTTGCCTGCTAATGTTGAGAAATGGCTGAAAAAAAGAATAAATGAAGGGAAACAATGCTTTATCTTCGTCCCGCAAATTAAGTGGATTGCTCCGATCACAGACATGATTCGGAAGCTAACCGAAAAGGTAGACGGTGTCCATGCTGAAGATTCCCAGCGAAAAGAAAAAGTAATGAAATTTAGAGAAGGGCAGCTAGTTATTTTAGTAACGACAACAATATTAGAGCGAGGCGTAACGGTTCCCAACATAGATGTTGCAGTATTAGGAGCAGAAGAAACGATTTTTACTGAAAGTGCTCTTGTTCAGATTTCAGGAAGAGTGGGGAGGAGTGCTCAATTTCCAACGGGAGACGTGGTCTTTTTTCATTATGGGCAGTCTCTGTCTATGCGAAAAGCAAAAGAGCATATTGAATATATGAATGCTCTAGCTTATAAGGAAGGGCTGGTTGATCGATGACAATATGTCTGATTTGTTTTGAACCTCTTGTCTCTTCTTTCGATTGGAGGTCATTGTTAAAACCTTCTTCAACGGACAGGATTTGCACTGTTTGCTTGCAAAAATGTCCCATCATCACCAGTAGCATTTGCAGGGGATGCGGCCGTTCTCTTGCAGACCTCGCTTCTTCTCATTATGAGCTAGACACATGTATGGACTGTCAGAAATGGAATGATGCTTCTTTTTTCAACCGTTCTCTTTATACGTACAATGATTTTATGCAAAGCATAATAGAACGTTTTAAATTTCAAGGAGATTATGAAATTATCCAAGCATTCAAGGAGCAGTGGTATAAGTTCTATAAAAAAGAATGTAATCCAAAAGCTATACTAGTTCCTATACCTTTAACGGACGAGAGATTATATGAGAGAGGGTTTAACCAATCTTTAGCGCTAGCTGAACTGATCAGTGACAACATAGAAATGCCTCTTGTTCGCTGTTCAGGAACAAAGCAATCAAAGAAAAATAGGCGAAGTCGGCTGGCAGAAAGGCTGGAATTTAAAGTAGTCGATTCCTCAATGGTTACGAATCAAGAATTTCTCTTGATTGATGATATTTATACAACAGGAGCAACCGTGCGCCAAGCGGCAAATTGTTTGCAGGAAGCTGGGGCACGTTCAGTTCGTTCGCTCACTTTAATTCGTGCATGAAGATGTATAATTTAAAACTTTGACCGATAGTAAAATAAAAAACAAATGAGGAGTTTCGAATATGGGAACGTTAGATAATTGCAGGGAATGCGGTCATTTATTTGTAAAAAGTGGATCAATAAACATATGTAAATCATGTTTTGACAAAGAAGAAGCTCTGTTTCAACGTGTTTCTTCATTCTTGAAGAAGAGAGCAAATCGTACAGCAACGACTTACGAAGTGATGAAAGAAACGGGCGTTTCAGATTCGTTAATTTATCAATTTATTCGACAAGGTCGCTTAGTGCTAACTAATTTTCCAAATATAAGCTATCCATGCATGCAATGCAACGCTCAGATTCGAGAAGGGAAACTTTGTCATTCATGCTCTCAAGAAATTAAACATGGGTTAGAAAAGCATAATCGTGAGATGATTCGTTCAAATGAAGAGCCGACGCGTCCCACCTATCGTTCTAACGAAAGGAAAAAAGAGTGAAAGTGTGCTGAGTGTTTGCAGATTCTCTATCTATAGACCTATGTTTAAGGTGGACTGTGAAAATGGTCTCAACTTCCTTGCCGATGCTAAAGGTTTAGGCGGAAATTCCGATATAATGAATAGAGATAACGGATACAAATATAAAAAGAGGTGAGAGAGATGAAGATTAACCCATCGAACTTATTTGGAATAAATCCGTACAAAAAACAATCAGAAAAAATAGAACAGGTCTCTAAAAAGAATCCACAAGATCAGATTCATATTTCATCTGAGGCGAAGAAACTTCAGGGAAATGAACCATCTCCAGAAAGACTTGAAAAATTGGAGAAACTAAAACAGCAAATTAACAGCGGAACATACGAAATTAACGGAAAAGAAATTGCTAAAAGTATTGTAGATTTCTATAAAAAATAAAAGGACTGACATTGATTGAACGTGCAAGAAATTCAAACGATACTAGAAAAACAAGTAACGCTTCACAAAAGTTTGTCTGTTATTGTTAAAGAGAAAACGAACTTTATTATTAAACAAGATGTAAAGGCATTGACGGCTTCTTTGCAAAAAGAGCAATCTCATATAGCTGCTATTTCTGCACTGGAAACAAAACGTATAGAAGCGATGGAAAAAAGCGGACATGCTGCTCGCTCCATTGAAGAAATAGCAGGCTCATTCTCTGAGTACTCCATCTTGATACCCTTTCAAAAACAGCTAATAGATATAATTCAAGATATAAAGTATGCAAATGACTTAAACAATCAGCTGCTCACACAGTCTTTGCAGCTGATTCATACCGAACTAGACCTTCTTGTTCCATCGAAACGAGAGGATTCGTTCAATTACACAAAAACAAATAATAGATCGTTTCAGTCCAACTCTATTTTTAATTCGAAGGCATAAAGAACGGAGGAAAGCAGAATGAGTTCAACATTTCATGGTTTGCAGGTGGCTAAACGAGGAATGGATGCCCAACAAGCGGCTCTTTACACGATTGGCCATAACGTATCTAATGCAAATACGCCGGGCTATACGCGTCAGCGAGTAAGTTTAGAAACGTTCCCAGCTTATCCAGCCCCAGGGATGAATCAGACTGGAACTGCGGGCCAAATAGGAATGGGAGTAGAAGCCAGCACGGTAGAGCGAATACGTGATACATTTTTAGATACCCAGTATCGAGATGAAACCATTAAAGTGGGGTATTGGGATGCGCGCGCTGGTGCTCTTGAAAAAATGGAGGAAATTATGAATGAACCTACTGAAGATGGACTTTCAGCTGTTTTTAATCAATTCTTTGAGTCCATTCAAGATGTAGCTTCACACCCTTCAGAAGCAGGAGCCAGGTCTGTTATGATTGAACGAGCTGAAGCAGTAGGCGATACTTTCTCTTATTTATCTACTTCTTTAAAAACGGTTCAAGGTGATTTACAAAACGAGCGTGACGTAGCGGTAACACAAGTGAATTCTTTGTTAGAGCAAATAAGTAATGTGAACCAACAAATACAAAACGTAGAACCGAATGGCTATTTGCCTAATGATTTGTATGATGAAAGAGATCGGCTGCTAGATGAGATTTCTAAATTTATGCCGGTTTCTTTAGAGTATACAAAAAGCAGCGGGAACGCTTCTGCAACGTCAGAAGGAGTGGTAACGGTTCAGCTTCAAACGTCTCAAGGGCCTATTACTCTTTTAGATGGGAAAACTCATCAAGTAAATGCCATCAGTTTGAAAACAAATCAAGATTCCTATGTGACGGAAATTCATATAGGGGATGAGATACGGAACCCTGAGTCATTTCCTCAAGGAAAACTTAAAGGGTTAATTGAGGCTTCTGGATATATAGATAATAGTGGTAATAAAACAGGTGTTTACGCTTCAATGATTGATGATTTAGATGAAATGGCATATGAATTTGTAAATTGGTTTAATGATAAGCACCAACAAGGTGTCACGCTAGATGGTGATACTGGTATGTCCTTTTTTAATGAGATTTCTCAGAAAGAAGGAGCTGCAGCTGGAATTGTTATTGCTGATAAAATTAAACAAAACACAAACAATATTGCTGCTGCTTCTTCGGCCTCCTCTGGGGATGATGGAACTGGCCGCAAAGGAGATGGACAAAATGCTCAGCTATTGTCTCAATTTCGTCAAAAGGTGCTTATTAATTCCGGGAATCAAGCTGTTTCCCTAGATGGCTTTTATCAATCTGTTATTGGCCAAATGTCAGTAGATGCCCAACAAGCCAACCGCTTAAAAAGTAATTCAGAAACTCTTCAGGGAGCTGTAGAGCAAAGGCGCCAGTCTACCAGTGCAGTTTCATTAGATGAAGAGATGACCAATATGATTCAGTTTCAGCATGCATATAACGCTAGTGCCCGTATGGTGACTATGATTGATGAAATGCTTGATAAAATTGTAAACGGTCTTGGAACTGGAGGAAGGTAAAGATGCGCGTCACACAAGGAATGTTAGCGGCTAATTCATTAAAACAGATTAGCAATAGCTATAATAAGCTGGAGACACTTCAAAACCAATTATCAACGGGAAAGAAAATTACTCGTCCTTCAGATGACCCGGTAGTGGCTACTAAAGGAATGGCTTATCGTTCTAATCTTTCTGAAGTAAATCAATATAAACGTAATTTAACAGAAGCTCAGTCTTGGTTTGATAGTTCAGAATCCGGACTTGAACAAGTCAACTCCATTCTTCAGCGCACTAAAGAGCTGGTCGTGCAAGGGTTAAACGGTACGAATGAAAGTGATGACCGCCAAGCAATTGCACGTGAAATTGAACAGTTAAAGCTGGATTATATGCAAGTAGGCAATACGCAGGTGGCAGGAAACTATATCTTTAACGGTGTAAATGTAGGAGCAGCGCCTATAAGTGAGAATGCAAGCGGTATGATAGAATCGAATATTAACCTGGATCCTTTTTCAGTTGAAGTCTCAAAAGGTATCCAGCTGAGAGTCAATATTCACCCTGAAAATATTTTTGGACAAGGTGCATTCGACTTAATGAACAATGTTCAAACAGCTTTTGAACAAAACGATGTAAACTCACTAAAAGATCTCTCTACACAGGTAGACACGCAGCTGTCTACGCTATTAGCGGAGCGATCTGAATTGGGAGCAAGAAGCAATCGGCTTGAGCTGATTGAAAACCGCCTTGATTCACAGGAAATTACGGCTACTAAGATGCTTTCAAATAATGAAGATGCAGATATTGAAAAAGTCATTACGGATTTAACCGTACAAGAAAGCGTGCATCGTGCTGCTTTGGGAGTAGGGGCTCAAATTATTCAGCCTACGCTGCTAGATTTCTTGCGTTAAAAAGTTCCTTCTAAACAGAAGGAGCTTTTTTACAATGAAAAAAGATAACAAGAAAAAATCAATTAGCAAAGGTGTGATGAGATGAAAATTTCAACAAGCTATCATGGAGATATAGAAATAGATAATCAGCAAACACTGACATTCAATCAAGGGATTCCAGGTTTTTTGGAAGAAACTGAATTTGTTATTTTACCACTTCCAGAAGCCGAAGCTTTCCAAGTTCTGCAGTCTATTCAAACCAAAGAATTAGCTTTTATTATCACGGATCCATTTCAGTTTTTTTTAGATTATGATTTTCAACTAGAACTTCAGGAAATCGAAAAGCTTCAATTACAACAAGCGGAAGATGCAGCTGTTTACGTATTGCTTACGATGTCAGATTCTGTGGAAAAGATAACGGCTAATTTGCAGGCTCCTGTTATTATTAATACAAAGCAACAGCTTGCTAAGCAAGTGATTTTAATGAATACAGCTTACGAAACGAAGCACAGGTTATTTGAGTAAGATGAATAGATAAGGAGTGAGTCCATGCTTGTTTTAACACGAAAGTTAAATGAAACAATCAAAATAGGTGATGAAATTGAAGTGACCGTCCTTGCAGTTAATGGTGATCAAATAAAGTTAGGAATTCAAGCTCCAAAGTCTGTAGATATTCATAGACAAGAGATTTATGAAGAAATACGTAACGAAAATAAAAGTGCTTCTCAAATTACATTACATGCTATTGATATGCTGAAACAATTACCGAAAAAGAAATAAAACGATCAGTTTGAAAATCATCAAAAATATACAGTATAAATAATATCTAAATCGGGAAAGATAAACATATAGTATTCCCCACTATGTCTTAAGCCTTTCTCTTTAAGAGAAAGGCTTCTTTTTTATCAAAAAAATTGAACTGAATTTCTGTTTTTTTCCTTTTTATCGTGTATCATTAAATTTATTAAATATAATTCAAATAAATTTAACAAAAGAGGAGAAGAGTAAATGAGTGATGTTCAAGAGTATCATGATTTATTAAAAGAAGCAGAAGATGTGGTTGTCAGTGCTTTAGCTGATACAATGGATTTATATGGGGTCACACCTTCAGTAGGAAGGCTGTATGGCATGCTTTATTTTATGGATGAGCCTGTTACATTAGATCAAATGAGTGAAGAATTGGGTATGAGTAAACCAACGATGAGTACATCCATTCGTTCACTGCAAAATATTGATATGGTCCACAAAGTGTGGAAAAAAGGTGTTCGAAAAGACTTATATGAAGCAGAAAAAGATTTTTCTAAGTCCTTTTTTTCATTTTTCTGTAAGAAGTGGCAAAGAGAAATTTCAGTTAATTTAGAGGCAATCGAAGAAGCGGAAAACAAGCTGCAGATTCTCTTAAATAATGAAGATGTGCCTGAGGAGATCGCAGTAAAAGCAAAGCGTAATTTAGCGCAGATTACAGAGTCCAAACATTATTATCATTTCTTGAAAAAAGTAGTGAAAGTTTTTGACGACCGAAGAATCATCGATATTTTAAATGAAGAATTAGCGAAAGAGTAAATAAAAAAGGCTGTTGAAAAATCAACAGCCTTTTTATCATTTTTATACGGTTAATGGTGTAGCTTCAAAACAGCGGTTATAAATCCATTCGTAACTTTTTACAGTTAAATCACGAGGGTTACCAACTGTTTGTGGATCATTAAATGCTTCTTGAGCTAAGCGAGAAACCGCTTCTTTTGGAACACCTTGTTCTTCTAAAGAAGGGATTTGTACATCTTTAACTAGTTGATATACTTCACGAACAGCTGCTTGAGCTGCTTCTTCAAGCGTTAATTCGTGTGTATTAACTCCTAAAGCTTGAGCTATGCGCGCAAATTTTTCAGGCTCGCCCATCCAGTTATATTCCATTACAGGACCTAGCATTGCTGCTACGCAAGGGCCATGGGCAATTGGATAAATGCCTCCTAATGTTTGAGCCATCGCGTGAGCTGCTCCTGCAGATTCACTTCCATATGAAAGGCCAGCAAGCATAGCTGCATGCGCCATTCCATAGCGTGCTTCGATATCCTGTCCATTTGCAACTGCACGTCGTAAGTATTTTCCAACGTACTCAATAGCCAATAAAGCAACAGAGTCCGTCATTGGTTGTGCAAAGTGACATGTATAACATTCAATTGCATGAGCTAATGCGTCAATTCCTGTACCGGCCGTAATATGTGAAGGCATAGATACGTGCAGTTCTGGATCAATAATTGTTAAGTGGGCAGCAATTAAAGGTCCACCTGTATTAAACTTAAACTCACGAACAGGATCTGTAATGACAGCCCATTGTGTGACTTCACTTCCTGTACCTGCAGTTGTAGGAATGGTTGTTAAAGGAGGGATACGTTTTGTTAAAGGTTTTTTTCCTTCAGCTGCTTCATAATCTAAGACGGGAGCATTATGAGCTACTTCTACACCAATAGCTTTTGCCGTATCCATTGAGCTTCCGCCTCCAACAGCTACTAGTCCGTTGCATCCATTTTCTTTGTACATTTTTGTGCCGTCTGCTACCACGTGAATAGAAGGGTTGGCTTCTACTTGGTCAAATAGAATAACGTCTACGTCCGCTTCTTTTAAACTAGCGATTACAGGATCTGCTAAACCTACTTTTTTTACACCAGGATCTGTTACTAGTAAAACCTTAGACACACCTAGGTTTTTTACTTCCTCTCCAGTATGTTTTACAGCACCAATTCCATGTTTTACAACCGTTGGCATCTCAAAGCTTTTTAAACGTTCCATTCTTTCAAATCGCATAAACATCTTTACATTCCCCCTTGAATTTTATTGAAACCAGCGCATTGGCTGTGGATTTGTATTCGTATAAATATGTTTAATTTCCGTATATTCTTCTAGCCCAATGTGGCTAAGCTCTCTTCCGATCCCAGATTGCTTATATCCTCCCCAAGGAGCCTGCGGGAAGTAGGGATGATAATCGTTAATCCAAGTTGTTCCCATACGGAGTGCTTTCACTACACGTTCAGCTCGATTCATATCACTTGTCCAAACAGCTCCAGCTAATCCATAAATCGTATCGTTAGCAAGTGCGACTGCTTCTTCTTCAGTGCTGAAGCGCTCAATGGTCATAATCGGACCGAATGACTCTTCTTGGACAACTTTCATATCTCCATGACAGTTTGTAAAAATAGTTGGTTCGATAAATAAGCCTTTTTGTAAAGAGTCCTGAGTTGGACGTTTGCCTCCTAAAACAAGGGAAGCACCTTCTTGTTTGCCAAGCTCAATGTAATGTTCCACTTTAGCTAGGTGTTCTTTTGAGATGACGGGTCCCATTTGAGTGGCTTCATCCATGCCGTCTCCTAGCTTAATTTTTTTGGCTTGTTCAATAACTGCTGAAACAAATTTATCGTGAATATCATCTTGAACGAGTAATCTTGCACCAGCTGAACAAACTTGACCGGCATGAAAGAAGACCGCATTTAATGCATAGTCAACTGCAGTGTCAAAGTCAGCGTCAGCAAAGACGATATTCGGATTTTTCCCACCAAGTTCAAGAGCGATTTTTTTAAAGTTGCCTGCGGCAGCCTGCATGACTTTACGTCCAGATACACCGCCACCTGTAAAGGAAACTAAATCTACTAAGTGACTTTCTGCCATTTCTTGTCCAACGGTCGCACCCGGGCCGAGTACAATGTTAATGACGCCTGCTGGAAAGCCAACTCTTTCAAAAATTTTCATCATATGAATAGTTGTTAAAGGGGTGATTTCGCTTGGTTTAATAACAATTGTATTCCCAGCAGCAAGTGCCGGAGCCAATTTCCAAGAGGCTTGCAATAAAGGATAATTCCAAGGAGTAATTTGGCTGCATACACCTACAGGTTCGCGGACAACGCGGCTAACAGAATCGGGATTAGGTGACTCAATCATCTGTCCACCATCTTTATCTGCTAATCCAGCATAGTATTGAAAGACATCAGCAATTCCATCCATGTCTGCCAGGCTTTCAACGAGGGTTTTTCCAGTATTCAAGGTTTCAAGTTTTGCGAGTTCTTCACGATCATTACGAATTTCTTCCGCTACTTTAAATAGTAAAGAACCCCTTTGGGCCGCTGTAAATTTAGACCATTGACCTGCATCAAAAGCTTTTCTAGCTGCTTCAATAGCTTCTACAGTATCAGCACGATTTCCTTCTGTAACGACAGCGATAACCTCTTGATTAAAAGGATTTATAATCTCTCTTTTCTCGCCGCTGCGTGCTTCAACCCATTCGCCGTTTATGTGCATTTTTTCAAGCGTAAGTGTTTGTTCCAATAGCATCAACCTCCAAATAATAGAATTTGTTAAATTTATATTTAACGTTCTTAACAATTCGAATTATAGCATCGGTTATTTAATTTAGTCAAATCCAAAAACTCAAAATGTTCAGAATTTATTAGATTATCTGCTCTGTAAGAGACTAATCATTCGGATATTAAGAAAAAATTTAACAAAAAGTGATAAAAAATCACTGATTGCTATGTCCCTTGATACAAAAGGTTTTTTTATGTATGAGCTATGAGAATATTATTCTTTTTTTATATGAAAACACTCAAACTTTTTTGACAATATCCTAAACATTCAGATATATTAACCATAGTACTATATCTGCTTGCATACAAACCTTGAAAAACAAAGGATTTTGAATGTGGAAATTAAGAAAGGAGTTTAGATGGAAGATGAAAAATAATTGTGAGTTCAATAAAAAAAGTCGATTTAAATTATTTTAATATAATTATATAAACGTAATTTCTCCCCTTCGCATTGGTATTTATAATCCAACTATTTATATTTTATTCTAAAAAATCTATTTTTAGGTTTAATTGTATGCTGGTAGGAAAAAGGAATAGAGGACAAGTTTGTCTTTAGATTTCTTTATCAATTTAAAGGATGTGAGACGATGCAAAATGCTAAAAAACCATTTCGTTCAGACACACAACAAGCCAGGCCTGAAAAGTCGAATGAGACTTCTGACTTTTCAGGGAAATCAAACAGGAACAACCGTCTACTAACCCCCTTATGGACAACTATTATAGGATTTTCCATCTTTATGGTTGTCGCATTTATCTATTCTCTCTATAATCCAGATCTCTATTGGCCAGGCCTCATTTTAATGTTCATTATGTATGGTGTTATTTATTTTATTGGTGCTCGAGCCGCTGCAAGTAAAAAAGGAAAATCAGATGATATGCTTGTTGCAGGAAGATCTATGCCGCTATGGATTTCAATGTTCACAATGACCGCCACTTGGGTAGGTGGAGGGTATATTGCTGGAACGGCCGAAACCGTTTATTCCTCAGGGCTGACATGGACTCAAGCGCCATGGTGTTATTCAATCAGCTTGATTTTAGGCGGTATCTTTTTTGCTAGAAAGATGAGAAGGTTTGAGTTTATGACAATGCTCGATCCTCTAGAATCTCGTTTCGGTAAGAAAATGGCTACGGTTCTTTATTTTCCAGCTATACTGGGAGAGCTGTTTTGGAGCGCAGCTATCTTAACTGCTTTAGGAACAACATTCGGTGTGATTTTAGGCCTCAGTTTTTCAATTTCCATCATTCTTTCCGCACTTATTGCCATTGCATACACCGTGATTGGCGGCTTGTGGGCAGTAGCACATACCGATATCTTACAGCTTTCTATTATGTTTTTAGGGCTATTTCTGGTGCTTCCCTTTGCATTTTCGAATACGGGAGGGGTGGGAGCCGTTTTTTCTACTTATTCAGAAGGCATGACTGGTTCTCTTCATTTATTTCCTCCATTAAAAGGCTGGGAAGATCCGAAATGGGGAAATACATATTGGCAATGGTGGGATAGCACATTTTTACTTATTTTTGGTGGTATTCCATGGCAAATTTATTTTCAGCGCGTGTTATCTGCTAAAAATGAAAAAGCAGCAATGTGGCTATCTATTACAGCCGGCATCTTTTGCGCGTTAGCGGCCTTGCCTCCAACTTTAATAGGAATGATAGGTTATAGTGCAGACTGGTCTTCATTTGGAGCGTCAAGCCCTGAGAGCGCGTCCATGATTTTAACGTATGTATTTAAATACCTAACGCCCGATTTAGTAGGAGCGATTGCGCTTGGAGGCCTAGCTGCTGCCGTTATGGCTGCAGTAGCGGCTTCGTTGCTTTCAGCGTCGGGGATGGCAGCCTGGAACGTGTATCGTCCGATTGTAAAACCAAATGCGACACAGGCGCAGTTAGATAAAGTTATTAAACGTTCTATCATTATCATTGGAACGGGAGCAACTCTAATTGCTTTAAACTCTGAGAGTGTCTACTCTTTATGGTATTTATCAGGGGACCTAGTGTATTGTATACTTTTTCCGCAGTTGGTTTGTGCTTTATTCTTTAAAGGAGCTAACTGGTACGGATCTTTGGCTGGGTTTATTGTGTCTCTTGTTCTTCGAATAGGTGGAGGAGAACCGCTGCTTCATTTAAAAGCGCTACTTCCGTATCCGATGATTGAAGACGGAGTGGTCATGTTTCCGTTTCGTACATTTGCGATGGTAGGCGGGTTGTTAACTATTCTTATCGTTTCTTACGCGACGCGACGTATTTGCCCTCCTCAGCCGCTTCGAAATCTTCATCGTGACATATCGGTTGAGAAATAATCAAAAGCAAAATAAAAAAGCCGCATCTGCGGCTTTTTTATTTTGCAATATTTTCTGACTCGGAAAATTGATCGTCAGGTCGCTTGTTGTTTGTTTTTTTGATGAACGAGTATGAAAGAAGAACCACAGCGGTTAATCCAAGAGTTAAGAAAAACTGTGAGCGCATCGAATCAATAAATGCCATTGATAAGAAGATCACGGTAATAACAGCAATTGTTACGTATGTTAAATACGGGAACAACCACATTTTCATCCCTTTAATTGGCTGGTTTGCTCGATTCATTTTCTTACGCAGGCGTAAATGAGAAATAGCGATAGCTAAGTACACAATAAGAGCAATGGCTCCCGATGCATTAACTAAGAATAAAAAGAGTTTATCCGGCGAAACGAAGCTAAAGATAGCACATACATATGCGGCAGCTGTGCTAATCCATACAGCTCTTGCCGGCACGCCTGATTTGCTTACTTTTGCTAAAGCGCGAGGAGCTTGTCCTTTTTGAGCTAATGATAAAATCATTCGTGAGTTCGTATACAAAGCAGAGTTCAAGCAAGACAAAACGGATACTAATACGACTAAATTCATAATTTGTGCAGCTGCTGGAATATTGACCATTTCTAACATTGTTACATATGGACTTTTTAGTAAATCAGCTGAGTTCCAAGGTAAAAGAGTTACTAAAATAGCAACTGAACCAATATAGAAAATTAAAATTCGCCATACGACACTGCGAATAGCAGTGGTGATAGCTTTTGCTGGATTTTCTGATTCACTAGCTGCAATAGCCGCAATTTCAGCTCCAAAATAAGAGAAAATAACGGTAATAACTCCTAAAAAGATAGAGTTCGTACCTTTTGGCATAAAGCCTCCGTGGCCCGTTAAATTAGCTAGACCAGGTGAAGATGTACCTGGGATCAATCCGAAAATAATAGCTAAACCGATTCCCATAAAAGCAACGATTGCCACAATTTTAATCATAGCAAACCAATATTCAAATTCTCCAAATGATTTGACAGAGAACAAGTTTGTTAGAGTTAATGCAAAGGTTAAGATTAAGCTTAAAAGCCAAATTGGTACGGAAGGGAGCCATTCATGAACAATTGCTCCTCCTGCAGTGGCTTCAATCGCAATTACAATTAGCCAGAAAAACCAGTAAAGCCATCCAACAGCATAACCTGCCCACGCGCCAATTCCTTGCTGAGCATATGTTGCGAATGAGCCTTTATCTGGGTTTACCATAGCCATTTCACCGAGCATACGCATCAATAGAACGACTAGCAGTCCGGCTGCTGCATATGAAACTACTGCTGCTGGGCCTGTTGCGTTAATAACGGATCCGCTTCCTACAAACAAGCCGGCTCCGATAATACCTGCAATGGAAATCATGGAAACGTGACGTTGCTTTAACTTTCCGTGTGATTCTGTTTTGTTTCCCATCGTATTCACTCCTTTAAAATTATCGAAAGACTATTAGAAAATAAAGTAAATTCTGAAAATATAAATAGAAATTCCTCCCCTTACCTTTATAATAAGCAAGAAGTGTGCCAATTATCAAATTCCTATAAAAATCGACTTTAAGTTACTAAAATTGACGCATTTTAAGTCAAAAAAGACTCGATTTATTCATCATAGACTTATTCGCCATTTGGGATGTCTGGTATATACGTACATTTTATACAAGTTTTCGACAACTATCTTATATATCTTGTATGATAAAAGAGAAATCGGTATTATATTCCAAGAAGAATGTTTGAGAGGGTGCGTGTGTTTGAAAAAATTTATAGCTGTTCTTTTTCTATTTATTATTCTTTTAGTTGGGGTGTATTTTTTCGTTAGTCCCGTTAGAAATGTTGAAAAGCTTGATCATACTGCTTCATTATCTTCACTGGCACAAGAAAAGTCCGATCATGCCACATCGCTAGAACTGAACGGCGGATCTCCTGTTCTAGGATACCGGTTAAGCGAGAGCGATGTTAATGATTATTTGCGCAGCTACCTTTATGAAAGTGATGAAACAGTTGACGGAGCAGAAGCCGAGTTGCTTCCGGAACATATAAAATTTTATATTAATAAACATGTAGTATCTTTTATGGAATCACAGTTTGTAGTTGACGTAACACCAAATGCCGAAAATGGAAAGCTTGTTTTAAAGGTGAATAGCGTGCATTTAGGAAGAATGCCGATTCCGATGTCTGTTGTATGGGATCGCTTAAATATTGATAAGGCTTCTGATGTCACGGTTGATAAAGAAATGAATGAAATTACTCTGCTCAATAATTTGCCAGATTCCATTTCGTTTGAGCAAGCAGATACAACGGATGAATATATAAATTTATCTGCCTCTGTAACCATTGATTCGTTACGAGATATTATAAATCTAGCACCATATCTTATTCCTAAGGATATTCAAAGAAATTTATCCCAGAAACTGAACTTGTTTGGCCAATAATAAAAAGCTCACTTATTGTAGAAAAATAAGTGAGCTTTTTCTATCTTGCACCATTTGACCTATGAAAAAAATGACTGTTTTACCGATACAAAATAGAGAAGTGTTGAACCTATAAACGAATAGGGTGATTCGAAAAAATATACTCATGTTTTATGGCTAACAGTTGATGAATAGATGAATAAAAAACGGTGGTGATGGTAAGTGGTAAGAGTAAGTGGGTTAGCAAGCGGAATGGATATTGATCAAATTGTCAGTGATTTAATGAAGGCTGAACGTATGCCTATTGATAAAATGAAAAAACAAAAGCAAACGTTAGAGTGGCAGCGAGATGATTATCGCTCTATGAACCTGCTGTTATCGGAATTTAATAATCTCGCTTTTAATATGACCTTGCAGTCTTCTTATTCATCCAAAACGGTATCTTCATCGGATGAAACGAAAGTAAAAGCAGCAGCTACTTCCTCAGCAGGTAACGCGTCTTATACACTTTCAAACGTGACAATGGCGACTGCTGCGCAAAATATCAGTAATGGGAAAATTTCAGAAGGCACTATTGACCCTGCTAAAAGTTTATGGGAGCAAAAAAACTTGCTTGGCAGTGCGTGGAGTGGAAAAGAGGTCAAGCAACCTGATATTACAATAAGTGATGATACAAAGACTGCCAAGTTATCCAAAGGAGCTATTTTTGAGGGAAGCCTGCCTTCTTCTATTCAAGTGAAAAATGGAGAATCTTCTCAAGAATTTAATATAAAAACTACAGGCGATCCTACTTTAATAGGAGAGAATGATGTATTCGTTAATATGAATACGGGCGAAATGACATTCGGTTCCACGTTAACAAACGGTAGCACTGTTCAAGGATTTACGTATAAGCAAAATGTCCTCCAGTTTTCTATTACAACGTATGACAGCAGCGGAAAAGCAACAGGAGATAATGCAGACGGCAGTATGTCATTTGAATTTGATGGCTCAGCGTCATTAAATACTGTTTTGACCCAACTTAGTAATTCAAAAGTAGGTATTTCAGCCTTTTACGATGAAGGAACAGATAAAGTTGTCTTTACTCGCAAAGACACAGGAGATTTGTCAAAAGCCGGTGGTGCAGGCGGTCAAAAGATGGTGTTTTCAGGAGCGTTTTTAACAAATTTCTTAAAATTAGATACTCAAAAAGAAACCGGTGGAACAGACGCAAAATTTACGCTAAACGGTCTAGAAACAACTCGTAAGTCCAATACATTTACAACGGGAGGCGTTACCTATACCCTTCAAAACAATTTCACAGGAGATGTGCGCGTTAACGTAAGCAATGATACGCAGAAAGTATTTGATACCATTAAAGATTTCGTGACCAAATACAATGAACTGATTGAGAAAATTAATGGAAAGATTACGGAAGAAAGAGACCGGAACTATCAGCCTTTGACTGATGAAGAAAGAGAAAAACTAACGGATAAACAAGCTGAGCAGTGGGATGAAAAGGCGAAAAGCGGTTTGTTAAAAGGAGACTCAATTTTATCAAGCGGGCTAAACCAAATGCGTTCTAACTGGTATGCCTCTGTATCAGGAGTGAGTGGAGCATTTTCGCAGCTAACCGACATTGGTATTTCAACTAGCGCAAACTATAGCGATCGAGGCAAGCTAGTCATAGAAGGCGATGGAACTAAATTAAAAGAAGCAATTGAAAAAGATCCGCAGTCTGTGATGGATTTATTTATGAAAAGTGGAAGTACAACAAGTGAAAAAGGGATTGTACGACGTTTACGAGATACGATTACTCAAACCGTATCCAAAGTTGAGCAGCGCGCTGGCCGTTCAACATGGACAAGTGAACAATTTTTGCTTGGGCGGAATTTAAAAAGCGTAAATAGCCAAATCACTAGTTTTGAAAGCAGGCTCACACAAGTAGAGGACCGGTATTATCGTCAGTTTACAGCAATGGAAAAAGCCATTCAAAATGCAAATGCTCAAAGCGCGCAGTTATCGCAATATTTTAGTTAAGAAGGAGTGAACGTTTATGGCAGCAAATAATCCATATCAAGCGTATCAGCAAGGAGCTGTTCAGACTGCTTCTCCAGGAGAGTTAACGCTTATGCTGTATAACGGATGTTTAAAATTTATCAAGCTTGCACGAACAGGCATACAGGAAAAAAATATTGAGCTGAAAAATACGAATCTGTTAAAAGCACAAAATATTATTCAAGAATTAATGATTACCCTTGATACAAACGTGCAAGTTGCTAAGTCTATGATGGCTATGTATGACTATATTAACCAGCGTTTAATTGAAGCAAATACAAAAAATGACACAGCAAGCTTGGATGAAGCCGAACAATATGTAACAGAATTCCGCGATACATGGAAGCAAGTTGTGCAGCTTCACCGCCAGCAAGTCCATGGAAGCGGCGGTCAAGCATAAATATGATTAACGACCTATATCAGCTAACGGATGAGATTTATCGGCTTATTCAAACATTTTCTGACAAAAATCGAGAAGAAGGCATTCAAAAGTTAGAGTATCTTCTATTAAAAAGACGTGACCTCATAGAGAAACTGCCGCCAAAAAGTAGGGATAATGAATCGATGGGTAAAAAAATTGTCGAAATGAATAAGGAAATTGATCAAAAGCTGATCTTAATTCGGCATCAAATTATGGTAGATCTCCGTTTGTTAAAAGCGAAAAAAAAGCATAGTAACAGCTATGTAAACCCTTACGAAACAAAAACGTTTGATGGGATGTTTTACGATAAAAAAAATTAATTCTACGTAAAAAAATACAACCCTTCTTCTTATGAAGAAGGTCTATTTTTTTGGTTTTTTCATAAACTTTTCTCAGGTTCCATAAATTTTCACTAAATTTTCAAAAAATTTTAATAGTTTAGGAAGGGATTGTGTCGGGTATTGTAGAATTGTAGAGGTATAGCAATGGATTAAAGGAGGAGTTCGAACATGATGTATAACATTCGCGGTGAAAACATTGAGGTGACTCCAGCAATTAGGGAATACGTAGAGAAAAAGCTTGGTAAGTTAGAGCGTTATTTCGACGAAACACCAACTGCTGACGTAAATGTAAACTTAAAAGTCTACAATAACGATCAAAAAATAGAAGTCACAATCCCAATGAATGATCTCGTATTGAGAGCTGAAGAGACACACAGTGATTTATACGCAGCTGTCGATCTTGTCCTAGATAAATTAGAGCGTCAAATTCGTAAACACAAAACAAAAGTAAATCGAAAAATGCGTGAAAAAGGCGCTGAGAAGTATCTGTTCGCAGCATTAGAAAGCGAAGCGAACGTAGCTGTTGCAACTGAAGAAGATGAATTAGAGCTAGTTCGTACAAAACGATTTAACTTAAAGCCAATGGATAGTGAAGAGGCTATTTTGCAAATGAATATGTTAGGACATAGTTTCTTTGTATTTACAAACGCTGAGACCAATATTACAAATGTTGTATATCGAAGAAAAGATGGACGATATGGATTGATTGAACCAAACTAAGATTATAGGCTCTCTTAAACAAGAGCGGTAAAGTAAAAGCAGCGTGCCTCCGCACGCTGCTTTTTAGCTGCTTAAAAAAATAGTTCCATCACTATATAGCGTGTAGAAGATTTGGTGAATACACGCGCCGTTTTTTTCATGTTGAACGCCTGATAAAAAGAGACTTTATTTTCTCGTGCGTTACACCAGACCTTTCGTACCCCAAGGTTCTTGGCTTTGAGAAAAACCTCCTCTAGTAGACGACTGCCATATCCTTTTCCTTGTTCTTTTTTGAGAGTAGCAAATTTTCGAAATTGAGCTTCATCACCTGTTATAAATAAGGAAACAACTGATTTTAACTCTCCTTCTTCAAACAGTCCATAGTGAATGCCTGATGGATCATCTTTAAGCTGAATATAACTGAAATCTTTATCAGGCCACATGACGGTATGTCTGACTTCCCAAGCTTGTTCTTTTGTAATCGATTGAACGTTCATTCTACATTCCCCTTTTTTATTGTAAGAGTGAGGTAGGGGAAATCACAATAGAAAATAACTCGTTAAGAGAGTAGTACTCGTAAAGAGACAGACGAAAAAGGGTACAAGTTGCTACTTGTTTAGCTGCAATGTTACAATTTTACTCAGAATGTTTTATAATGAAAGATACAGATATGAATGAAAATAGTATAAAATGTACTGATTATAAATAGAGGAGCGTTTTAATATGCTTGGATTATTTAAAAAAGTGTTTGACGGCAATCAACGCCAAATCGGCCGTTTAGAAAAAATGGCGGACCAAATTGATGCGTTAGGTCCTGAAATAGCGTCTTTAACGGACGATCAGCTTCGTGAAAAAACAGCTGAATTTCAACAACGCTACCAAAATGGCGAATCGCTCGATAACTTATTAGATGAAGCTTTTGCGGTTGTACGTGAAGCAGCGAAACGTGTGTTAGGCATGTATCCGTACAAAGTTCAGCTAATGGGGGGTATTTCTCTGCATGAAGGGAATATCTCGGAAATGAAAACGGGTGAAGGTAAAACGTTGACAGCTACTATGCCTGTATACTTAAACGCTATTACAGGAAAAGGTGTACATGTAGTAACAGTCAATGAATACTTAGCGAGCCGTGATGCTAGTGAAATGGGTCGTTTATACGAATTCTTAGGCTTGAAAGTAGGATTAAACTTAAACCATTTAACGCGTGAAGAAAAGCAAGAAGCATATGCAGCCGATATTACGTATAGTACAAATAATGAACTCGGATTTGACTATTTACGTGATAACATGGTGCTGTACAAAGAACAAATGGTTCAACGTCCGCTTCATTTTGCTGTAATCGATGAAGTTGACTCTATCTTAATTGATGAAGCACGTACGCCGCTTATTATATCCGGCAGCGCACAGAAATCGACTGCTCTTTATATTCAAGCTAATGCATTCGTTCGCACGCTTGATAAAGAAACCGATTTTACTTTTGATATCAAAACAAAAAGCGTTCAGCTAACCGAAGAAGGTATGTCAAAAGCAGAGCGCGCATTTGGCATTGAAAACTTATTTGATATTTCACACGTAGCGCTAAATCATCACATCAACCAAGCGCTTAAAGCACATGTAACGATGCAAAATGATGTGGATTATGTAATTGATGAAGATCAGGTCGTAATCGTTGACCAATTTACTGGTCGTTTAATGAAAGGAAGACGTTTTAGCGACGGCTTGCATCAAGCTATCGAAGCTAAAGAGAACGTTGAGATTCAAAATGAAAGCATGACATTAGCTACAATTACATTCCAAAACTACTTCCGTATGTATGAAAAATTATCAGGTATGACGGGTACAGCTAAAACGGAAGAAGAAGAATTCCGTAATATCTACAACATGCACGTTGTTGTTATTCCGACAAACAAGCCAATTTCACGTGATGATAAAGCGGATTTAATTTATAAGTCAATGGAAGGCAAGTTTAATGCGGTAGTAGAAGATATTGCCGAGCGCCACGCAAAAGGACAGCCTGTCCTTGTTGGTACAGTTGCGATCGAAACATCTGAAGTTTTATCAGCTTTATTAAAGAAAAAAGGAATTCGCCATCACGTGTTAAATGCAAAACAGCATGAGCGTGAAGCGGATATTATTGAAAATGCGGGTCACAAAGGTGCGGTAACAATCGCAACAAATATGGCCGGTCGTGGTACGGATATCAAACTAGGTGAAGGTGTCGTTGAAGCTGGAGGTCTTGCTGTAATTGGTACAGAGCGTCATGAATCACGCCGTATTGATAATCAGCTTCGCGGACGTGCTGGACGTCAAGGGGATCCAGGGGTATCTCAATTCTATCTATCCATGGAAGATGAATTAATGCGCCGATTTGGTTCAGATAATATGATGGCAATGATGGATCGCCTTGGCATGGATGACTCACAGCCAATTCAAAGTAAAATTGTAACAAGAGCTGTTGAATCCGCTCAAAAACGCGTTGAAGGTAATAACTTCGATGCGCGTAAACAATTGCTTCAATATGATGACGTGCTTCGTCAACAGCGTGAAGTTATTTACAAACAGCGCTTTGAAGTGCTTGATTCAGACAACCTGCGTGCGATTGTAGAACGTATGATTGAATCAACGCTACAGCGTGTGGTTGAAGTAAACACACCGCGTGAAGAATTAGAAGAAGAATGGAATTTACAAGCGATTATTGATTACGTAAATGCTAATGTTCTTGAGGAAGGTGAAGTCACAGAAGAAGATCTTCGCCGTAAAGAGCCTGAAGAAATGGTAGAACTGCTGGTAGATCATGCAAAAGCTCGTTATAATGAAAAAGAAGAGCAGCTCCCTGAAGAACAAATGCGTGAATTTGAAAAAGTTGTTGTTCTTAGAGCGGTTGATTCTAAATGGATGGATCATATTGATACGATGGATCAGCTTCGCCAAGGTATCCACCTTCGTGCGTACGGCCAAACAGATCCTCTTCGCGAATACCAAATGGAAGGTTTTGCGATGTTTGAAAACATGATTGCAACCATTGAAGAAGAAGTGACGAAGTATATCATGAAAGCAGAAATTAACAACAACCTTGAGCGTCAAGAGGTAGCGCAAGGTCAGGCGGCTGTTCATCCAAAAGAAGGAGACGCGCCGGCTAAGAAGAAGCCAAAAGTAAATGCGATAGAAGTTGGCCGAAATGATCCTTGTATCTGCGGAAGTGGCAAAAAGTATAAAAACTGCTGCGGTAAAGAATCATAAAGTAAGAGTCAATTAGTATAGAATGAATTAGTACAGGAAGGAAATGAGTCTTCTCATTTCCTTCCTGTGCGTCAAAAATAAAATAGAGGTGTTCAACTCATGGATTTAGTAGAAATTAAGCAAGAACTTGACAAAACAGCTAAGCGATTAGCGGACTTTAGGGGGTCTCTTTGACCTCGATACAAAACAAGCTCGTATCGATGAATTAGATGAGACTATGGCTGATCCAAATTTTTGGAATGACCAGCAGGCAGCTCAGACTGTTATTAATGAAGCCAATGGTTTGAAAGATGCAGTAAATCAATTTAACCACTTGGATGAAACATATGAAAATTTACAAGTGTCTTATGAACTTGTAAAAGAAGAATACGATGAAGATTTAGCAGAAGAACTAGTTAGTGAATTAAAAGAGCTTATATCAGGCATGAATGACTTTGAATTACAGCTGCTTTTAAGCGAGCCGTATGATAAAAATAATGCCATTTTAGAACTGCACCCAGGTGCTGGTGGAACAGAATCACAGGATTGGGGTTCAATGTTACTACGTATGTATACGCGCTGGGCGGAGAAAAAAGGTTTCAAAGTAGAAACGCTTGATTACTTACCTGGAGATGAAGCTGGTATTAAAAGTGTAACGCTTTTAATTAAAGGTCATAATGCGTATGGGTATTTAAAAGCTGAAAAAGGCGTTCATCGTCTCGTTCGTATTTCTCCGTTTGATTCATCAGGCCGTCGTCATACATCATTCGTATCGTGCGACATAATGCCGGAATTTAATGATGAAATTTCAATTGATATTCGTACGGAAGATTTGAAGGTTGATACGTATCGTGCAAGCGGTGCCGGAGGTCAGCATATCAATACAACAGATTCAGCTGTTCGTATTACTCACCTCCCAACTAATGTAGTCGTATCTTGTCAGACGGAACGTTCACAAATTAAAAACCGTGAGCAAGCAATGAAAATGTTAAAATCTAAGCTGTATCAATTAGAAATTGAAAAGCAGCAAGAACAGCTAGCTGAAATTCGCGGAGAACAAAAAGATATTGGGTGGGGAAGTCAAATTCGTTCGTACGTATTCCATCCGTATTCATTAGTAAAAGATCACCGCACAAATACGGAAGTCGGAAACACGCAAAGCGTAATGGATGGAGATCTAGATCCGTTTATCGATGCGTATTTACGTTCTCATATTTAATCAAAAGGCAGCATACTTAGGTATGCTGCCTTTTTTTAGTTGTTGGGACTTTGTGAAATTTGGATGAAGAAAAACGAGCGTAAAGAACTATTGTTAAAAAGAAAATTAAGAAAATGCAGAAATTTAAAGGTTGCTGTCGTCAGTTCGCTTATTTTGTCAATGAAACAAAATGGTTAAAAATACCTGTTTTGCGGTAAGTGCTTCTTTACAATCCTTTATATTCCTTTTACAAACAGTATTTATAATTTGAGTTAAATCATGAGGAAGGGGCATGTGCAGTGGAAAATAAATCGTTAAACGAATTAATAGAGCAAGTGAAACAGAATAGCTTTTCTTCGAGTAAAGGGTTTGATAGACGGCGTTTTTTGCAAGGAGCTGGAAAAGTAGCGGGAGTATCACTTGGCTTAACAATTGCTCAGTCTATTGGTTTAAATGCAGTAGAAGTTTCAGCTGCAGCGCCTAAATTTTCAAGTTATCCGTTCACTCTAGGCGTCGCATCAGGAGATCCTTTAGCAGATAGCATTGTTCTTTGGACAAGATTAGCACCAGACCCGTTGAATGGCGGGGGAATGCCTAATCAACCTATTCCAGTAAAATGGGAGCTTAGTGAAGATGAAGACTTTCATCGAATTGTCAAACGAGGAACAGAAGTGGCTAGACCTGAACTTGCTCATTCGGTTCACGTTGATGTAAAAGGATTGAAGCCGAGTCATATTTATTATTATCGATTTAAAAGCGGCCATGAGTTAAGCCCGGTTGGAAAAACAAAAACACTTCCTTCAGCAAATGCAGAAGTAGCCAGTATGACGTTTGCATTTGCTTCGTGTCAGCAATATGAACATGGGTACTTTACAGCCTATGAGCATATGGTTAAAGAACAATTAGATTTTGTCGTTCATTTGGGTGATTACATCTATGAATATGGACCAAACGAGTACGTGGCTGCAAGCGGAAACGTTCGTACTCACAGCAACGCAGAAATTCAAACGCTGCAAGACTATCGAAACAGGCATGCTCAGTACAGGTCAGATGCCAATTTGAAGTCTGCTCACGCTGTTTTTCCGTGGATTGTGACGTGGGATGATCATGAAGTAGAAAACAATTATGCAAATGTAATTCCTGAAAAAGGCCAATCAGTAGAAGCATTTATCCAACGCCGCGCGGCAGCTTATCAAGCTTATTACGAACACATGCCTTTGCGTCAAACATCTTTGCCCCACGGAGCGGATATGAGATTATATCGTGACTTTTCATATGGAAAACTAGCTTCTTTTCAAGTGTTGGATACGCGTCAATACAGAGACGATCAAGCAAACGGAGACGGAACAAAGCCGCAAACGCCAGAATCTCTTGATCCCAAACGTACGCTATTGGGGAATGAACAAGAAAAATGGCTGTTTACTAATCTTGAAAAGTCAGCGTGTCATTGGAACGTACTGGCTCAACAAATTTTCTTTGCGCCAAGAAAATTTGGAACGGCTGCTAAGCCTACATACAGCATGGATGCATGGGATGGGTATACGGCGAATCGTCAGCGCGTCATTGATTTTATTGAAAAGAAAAAGTTGGACAACGTCATTGTACTAACTGGAGATGTACACGCTAACTGGGCTTCTAACTTATACGCGGATTTTGCTAACCTTAATTCAAGAATTATTGGTGCAGAGTTCATCGGCACCTCCATCACTTCCGGAGGGGACGGAGCAGATAAACGAGCTGATACGGATAAAATTTTAAGTCAAAATCCACACCTCACATTTTTTAATGATTACAGAGGATATGTAAGGTGTACGGTGACTCCTGATGTATGGCAAGCCGATTATCGCGTTGTGCCTTTTGTAACAGAACCTGGTGCAGAAATTTCAACTCGAGCTTCCTTTCAATATAAAAAAGATGGCAAAGGTATGAAGGAAGTTGAAGTAAATAACGTACCGCGTGGACTAAAGATTTCTAAGGAAGTAGAGGAAGATCGTATGCGGGCACACGGGAAAGCACATGAAAAACAAGAGTTGAAAAAGAAAGAAAAAGTCCAGCAGTAAACTGAGTAAGGAAAAGGAGGTCAAGTATGTTTTCTAATATTGGAATCCCTGGTTTGGTTATTATTTTAGTCATTGCCTTAATAATTTTTGGACCGTCTAAGCTGCCGGAAGTTGGACGAGCGTTTGGACGAACATTAACTGAATTTAAAGGAGCAGCAAAAGGGCTCGTATCAGATGATGAAAGTGTTAAAGAAAAGCAGACTGCAACCGTTTCTGAACAAAAAGAGAATGAATCCACATTGTAAGTAAGGAAATAGACGAGGAAACTCGTCTATTTCTACTTGTCAGAAAGGAGAGAAATACAATGGGAGAAATGAGCTTGATGGAGCACCTTGAAGAATTGCGTGTTCGTATTATTAAAACACTTTGTGCATTTGTAGTTTTACTTATTGTCAGTTTTGTATTTGTACAAGATATTTATCAGTGGCTAGTGAAAGATTTGGACGGCAAGCTTGCGGTACTTGGACCAAGTGAAATCGTATGGATTTATATGGTGATTGCATTTGTTTTTGCGCTTGCTTTTACACTTCCAGTAGCTGCTTATCAAGTATTTCAGTTTGTTTCACCTGGGTTAAAAAAGGAAGAATATAAGGTTCTGATTACCTTCATTCCATTCTTTTTTCTTTTGTTTGTAAGCGGGCTGGGATTCGGTTATTTTGTTTTATTTCCAATGGTTTTAGCATTTTTAACGGGCCTGTCGAATGATCAGTTTTCACTGATGTTTACGGCTGAGCATTATTTTCGTTTTATGCTTAATCTTTGTTTACCGTTTGGTTTTTTATTTGAAATGCCTTTAGTTGTTCTATTCTTAACGCGCTTAGGGGTTCTAAATCCATTAAGGTTAGCTAGAGCAAGGAAGCTATCATATTTTGTTTTAATTGTGATATCCGTACTTATTACTCCTCCTGATTTTATTTCAGATATTTTAGTTATTGTCCCACTTCTGCTTTTATATGAGCTCAGTGTGACAATTTCGCGCGTAGTATACAAAAAACGTTTAGGAAACGAATCAATTGCTTAATCGTATACATAAGTGTGATGAGAGAATTCATGAAATTGAAACAAAGTCCTTGTAAACAGAGTGTTTTAAACATTCTGGAGTAGGTTATAATAGAGTGAAAACTCTACAGCAAGGGGGAGAAGGCTTGAAAAAAGTATTACTGACGTTAACAATCGGTCTAGCGCTTGTTTTGTCCGCGTGCGGCGGAGGAAGCTCTAAAAATGAATCTGCTGGTGAATCTTCAGCGAGTGCAGAAGATATTGTGAAGAAAAACTGTACAGGCTGTCACGGTGTAGATTTAGGAGGAGCAAATGGGCCGAGCTTGCAGCATGTAGGCAGCAAGCACTCAGAAGCTGAAATTGAAAACATTATCAATAATGGTCAAGGCGGTATGCCAAAGGGACTGATTAATGAAGAAGATGCAAAAAAAGTTGCCGCTTGGCTGGCAAAGAAAAAATAAGACGGATATCCGTCTTATTTTTGTGTTAAAACTGCTTTAATTTTTGGTTTAAGACAACGGCCTGCTGTTGAGCTTTGACATCTTTCGCTATGTCTCCAGGTGCATTTGCTTCTCCAATGATGTATCCGCTAAAAGAAGAGCCAATAAAATCGACAATGTATTGAAATTGCATAATAAGAGGAAGAGCCTTTACAGATGCGCCTGTGCCTCCTACTACTAATACATACACGCGCTTATTTTTCATTTGTTCTTTAAAGTTGATTGTCGAATCTCTAAGACTTTCAGACCAACGATCCACAAAGTTCTTCATTAATCCGCTCATACCGTACCAGTAAAGAGGCGTAACAAATAAAATAGTGTCATGCGCTGCCATCTTTTTCGCTATATCATAATAATCATCTTGTTGATTGGTAAACCCAAGTTCATCGTGACGCATATCAGTAATGGGGTGAATGGTATGCTGACGTAAGTAAACTTCTTCAGTATCAATGCCACTTAAGACTGCTTTAGCCAATTCTTCCGTATTTCCATTTTCTCGTGAACTTCCATAAATGGTGATCATGCTATCTCTCCTCATCTTTTTTCTTATTTATCATACCTTGTTTGTACAAAAGTAGACATAAATGTGCTCTGCCTAACGATATTCATAAGAAGCAAATAAACAGTAAAAAATAACAAAATTAAAAATAAGGATAAATTCTCATGCCTTACTAAAAATATCCTACTTATGTCATATTTGAAATAAAAATGTAATATTTTTGGGGCTTATTTTCACGAAGAGTGATGTTATAATGAGAAAGCGCGTGAGAAGAGTCGAATTTTTGGTTTGAATTGTAGAGTTTTGTCGTATTTTGACAAGTTTTACATAGTATTAAAATAACACACTTGATTAGGTGATTACTTATGATTGAAATGCAAAATGTATATAAAACGTATCCGAACGGTGTAAAAGCAATCAATGGCATTAGCATCAAGATTAATCAAGGTGAGTTTGCTTATATCGTAGGACCAAGTGGAGCAGGAAAATCCACTTTTATTAAAATGATGTATCGTGAAGAAAAGCCTTCTTCAGGAAATATCATTGTAAACGGTGCAAATGTAGCAAAAATAAAAGATAGCAAAGTTCCTATCTTTAGACGTCATATTGGTGTAGTCTTTCAGGATTTCAAGCTGCTTCCAAAATTAACGGTCTATGAAAACATTGCTTTTGCACTAGAAGTAATTGAGCAAAGTCCCGAAGAAATTAAAAAGCGAGTGCTAGAGGTGCTAGAGCTTGTTAAGTTAAAGGGTAAAATGGATTCTTTCCCTGATGAACTATCTGGAGGAGAGCAGCAGCGTGTGTCTATTGCGCGTTCAATTGTGAATAGTCCTAAGGTTGTCATCGCCGACGAACCGACAGGGAATCTTGATCCGGAGACTTCGTGGGAAATCATGGATATCTTTGAGGAGATTAATAAACGCGGTACGACTATTTTAATGGCAACGCATAACCGTGAAATTGTAAATGCAATTCGAAAGCGCGTAATTGCGATTGAAAATGGAAATGTTGTGCGCGATGAAGTAAGAGGTGAATACGGATATGAAGGCTAGGACATTCGGTCGCCACTTACGTGAAGGATCTAAAAGTTTAGGAAGAAACGGTTGGATGACATTCGCATCTGCAAGTGCTGTTACCGTGACGCTCTTGCTTGTAGGCGTATTTTTTATGTTGATGATGAATTTAAACCACATTGCTAAATTGATTGAAAATGATGTGGAAATTCGCGTTCACGTTGATGCTGCAGCGACAGCAGATGATCGAAAAGCAATGAAAGAAAAGCTAGATGCAATTAAGCAAGTTGATACGGTGACGTTTTCTTCTAAAGATAAAGAGTTAAAAGATTTAATTAATAGTATGGGTGATGAAGGACAAGCTTTTGAACCGTTTGAACAGCAAAACCCATTAAATGATGTATTTGTTGTTAAAACAAAAGAGCCGACTGATGTCGCAAAAGTAGCTAAACAAATTGAGAAATATCCGTATGCAGCAAAAGTTCAATACGGACAAGATCAAGTTGAAAAGTTATTTAAAGTGCTGAAAGTAGCTCGTAATATCGGAGTAGTGCTGATTTTAGGGCTTCTATTTACAGCAATGTTCCTAATTTCAAATACAATTAAAATTACGATTGTAGCTCGCCGTGAAGAGATTGAAATTATGCGCTTAGTTGGAGCCACAAACTCCTTTATTCGCTGGCCGTTCTTTATTGAAGGTCTGTTTTTAGGAGTGCTTGGTTCTATTGTGCCAATTGCAGTTATTATCGGTGTGTACAGCCTTTTATATAATGAAGTTCAACCTAAGTTTGATGGATTCTTTGAACTTTTACCTGCCTTTCCATTCGTGCTTCAAGTGTCGCTATTATTACTAGTGATCGGCGGTCTAATTGGGATGTGGGGAAGTACATTATCCATCCGTAAGTTCTTGCGAAAATAAGAATAGATTTTTAACATAATAGATTACAACAACCTCACATTTGATGCTTATCAAATGTGAGGTTGTTGTGTAATTACACATAAAAATAGAAAAAAGTGCTAATGGGGGTCTTGCTAATGCCCGTTTATACGGGGAAATATGTGCAGATGGGGAGAAACAAATGACACGTAAGACATTAGTAATGACAGCAGCAGTTTTAGTTGGACTAAGTGCGGCTTGGATAGGTAATGAAAAAATTGCTTATGCACAAAGTGCCAGCACTACTAAACTCAGTGATTTAGAGAAAAAAAGTGATGATGTGAACCAAAATATTAATCAAAATAAAGAGAAATTAAAAGAGGTTCAAGAAAAGCAAAAAAACGAAGAAGCTGAGATCGCGCGCTTGGATTCAGAAGTCGGACAAACGAATGCAGATATCCGCAGCCGTGAATCTGAAGTAGAAAAAGCAAAGCAAGACATCGAAAAGCTGAAAAGCGAGATTGACGTTGTAAAAAAACGAATTGACAAACGAAATGAGCTATTAAAAAAACGTGCTCGTGCTTTACAGGAAAATGGCGGGTCTGTGGATTACATAGATGTACTGCTAGGCTCTGAAAGCTTCGGAGGCTTTATTAGCAGAGTGAGTGCGGTTTCGACAATTGTAGGGGCTGACCGCGATTTGTTAATGCAGCATGAAGCTGATAAAAAGGCAAAAGAAGAGAAAGAAACAAAAGTTCAAAACAAGCTAACGGAAGTAAATCAAGCGCTTGAAGAACTTAAAAATCTTCGTGCGCAGCTGCAAAAACAAGTGGATGAAAAGAATCAGCTCATGCAAACGCTCAAAGATCAGGAAAAAGAATTTAATGAAGAAGCCGTTGGATTAGAAGAGCAAGCTTCTATTTTAGCTGATCAAAAAAATGCAGCACAAGCTCAACAGCAAGAAATTGAAAAAGCCGGGGCAACAGAGGAGGCACCCCCTGTTACAAGCGGGTCGTTTATGAGGCCGGCAAAGGGCCCGGTAACATCTCATTTTGGGTATCGAGAAACGTTTGGAAGAGGACACTACGGTATTGATATTGGAAAGCGAGGAGAAAGTGTGCCAGTTGTAGCCGCAGCAAGCGGAAAGGTAATTAGAGCATATCATTCTTCTTCTTTTGGTAATGCTGTATTTATTCGTCACAATGTAGAAGGTCAGACGTGGGTTACAGTTTATGCTCATTTAGAGAGCTACAGCGTCTCAAGCGGTCAATCTATCAATAAAGGTCAACAATTAGGTTATATAGGGAACACAGGACGTTCGTTTGGTGCTCACCTGCATTTTGAATTGCATAAAGGCGATTGGAAAGGCAAAAGTTCCGCTGTAAACCCTGAAAGTTATATTAAATTTTAAGTTCCTAGCATACGTGGTACAAGCTCAACATATAGTTTAACAAAAAGGCATCGCACTTGATTTGTGTGGTGCCTTTTGCTACAAATAACACATGCATCCTTTTTATTACATAGTTTTGGTTGTATCTATTATAATAAGAAGAGATGGCTTAAGGTTGAGGAGGATGAAAGAACTTGAATCGGAAAATCGTTGCACTATTAATGGCACTCTCCTTAGTTGTTGGAGCAGCAGGTACATATTTTGGCATTCAGTATGCAAATGCTGGAACGGTCAGTACCCCCCTTACAACTTCTTCAAATGATAGTAAAGTGGAAAAGGAAGAGCTAGACAAAATCAAGCAAGCTTATGAACTGATATCTTCAAAATATTACAAAGATGTAGATGACAAAAAATTATTAGATGGCGCAATCCAAGGAATGGTACAAACCTTAGGAGACCCTCACTCATCTTACATGGATAAGAAAACGGCACAGCAATTCACGCAGTCTCTTGATTCATCGTTTGAGGGAATTGGTGCTGAAGTAAGCATGGTAGATGGAAAAGTAACAATCGTAGCTCCGTTTAAACAATCTCCTGCGGAAAAAGCAGGATTAAAACCAAATGATCAGATTTTAAAGATCGATGGTAAAAGTATCGCGGGTCTGGAATTGAACGAAGCAGTATTAAAAATTCGCGGTAAAAAAGGCTCTACCGTGACATTAGATGTTCAACGACCAGGCGTGAAAGAAACGATGAAAGTAAAAGTTGTAAGAGATGAGATTCCAATTGAAACCGTCTATTCTTCTGTTAAAAATGTAAACAATAAAAAAATTGGCTACATGGAAATTACGTCATTCTCTGAGTCAACGGGAGACGAATTTACGAAACAGTTGAAAAAACTTGAAAATAAAAATATTGATGGCTTAGTTCTAGACGTTCGGGGAAATCCTGGTGGCTATTTAACGAGTGTTGAAAAAATGCTCGATAAATTAGTAACGAATAAAAAGCCATATATCCAAATTGAAGATCGTAACGGTGAACGTCAAAAAGTGGTTTCTTCAATGAAAAAGCAAAAGGATTATCCAATTGTGGCCTTGATTGATGGAGGAAGTGCATCCGCTTCTGAAATTCTTGCCGGGGCATTAAAAGAAGCAGGAGGATACAAGCTAGTCGGTGAAAAATCCTATGGAAAAGGAACGGTTCAACAAGCTGTTCCAATGGAAGACGGCAGTAATTTAAAACTAACGTTCTATAAATGGCTAACGCCTGATGGAAACTGGATTAACGAAAAAGGTATAAAACCAACGGTAGAAGTCAAACAGCCGGATTATTATTATGCAAATCCAATTCAAGTTGATAAAAAGCCATTAACACGTGATATGACAGGTGACCAAGTGAAGAATGCTCAAGTGATGCTAAAAGGCCTTGGCTTTGAACCTGGACGTACAGACGGATATTTTAGTAAAGAGACAGAAACAGCTGTAACTGCATTCCAAAAAGCCAATAAGCAAAAAGCTACAGGTGAAATCGATGAAGATACAGCAGCGCTTTTACAAACAAAACTTCTAGAAAAAATTAAATCAAAAGATGAAGATCGTCAGCTTCAAACGGCTTTAAAGCTAGCTAGTCAATAAGAAGTAGAAAAAGTTCCGTGCTTTTCCAAAGCACGGAACTTTTTTAGTAAAAACAACATTGTCGGTTAGTGATGCATTTTGATAAAATAAAGAAGCCTATGATACATAACAATCAATCGTAAATGTTGTAATAAAAATGTGAAAAATACAGGTGGTGAAAAAATGGATTTTGCATTAGAGCTCTTAAAAGGTATCGGGCGTTTGTTTTTGCATCCGTTAACGTATCTATTTCTGCTCGTCTCGTTTTTTGTAGGTCTTTCTCGCGTCAAGAGAGAGCGTCAGAATTTTCATGTTCGCGTGTTTGATTTTATTTTAGAAGCAAAATATTTATTTTTTCCAGGTATCATTATTGGGTTGATTTTATCCGTTGTTACCGTGTTGCTAGGTGTCTATGTATCTATAGGAATGATTGTGCTTGTAGCTGTTTTAACTTTTATCATAAGCGGCCCTTGGACGTTTAAATGGCTTTCTCCTTCTTACACCGTAGGACTGGCTGTGCTTGCAACCTTGGTTATTCCGGCATCTGGTTTCGGTGAAGGATTTATTCAAACGTGGTCTGTGCAAGCTCATAACGCAGATTTACCTTCTCTGACTATTTTAATGTCTCTGCTTGTATTAGCAGAAGGATATTTAATTTGGAAATTTGGAGCAAAAGGTACGTCTCCAGCCATTGTGAAAAGTAAAAGAGGGCAGGAAATTGGGGCTCATTACTCTCAAAAATTATGGGTTGTCCCGCTTTTTGTCTTAATTCCAGGCAGCGCCATTACGTCTGTGTTTCCATGGTGGCCTGTGTTATCTATTGACGGAACATCATTTAGCCTGTTTTTTGTTCCTTTTGCTATCGGTTTTTATCAGCGAATTCAAAGTATGGTGCCGTTTAAATCTATTGAATTTACCGGTAAGCGTGTATTAGCATTAGGCGTGGGATTAACGATTATTACGATTGCTGCTATTTTTTATCCTCTTGCCGCTGTAGCTGTTGTTATTCTAGCGATCATAGGAAGAGAGTGGATTCGTTTGCAGCAGCGTCGAAGCGATGAAAAGGCGCCCGCACTGTTTACTAAGCGTACACAAGGTTTGGTTGTATTAGGAATCATCCCTCATTCTCCGGCAGAGAAAATGGGTTTGAAAGTAGGAGAAGTGATTATTAAGGTAAATGGAATCGCTGTATCTGAGGTCCATAAATTTTATGAAGCATTACAAGTTAATAACCGTGCTTTTTGTAAGCTAGAAGTTATTGACGAAAATGGAGAAGTTCGCTTTACTCAGCGAGCATTGTATGACAACGAACATCATGAACTAGGTATTTTGTTTGTACACAATTATACAAAACGTGATTCACAAGCTGGTTAAAAGACGGATAAAAAGGAGAAATGTTTGTGGAAGTCAAAACGATTGCCGCAGTTTTTCTACCCGCCATATTGCTTGTTCTGTTTGCTAGAGTAACATATAACTTATATGTTGCCACAGCGCTGACGCTTTTGTTGATAGCTGTTTCTGTATATAAAGGGTACGCAGATTATCCGCTTATTATTTTAATAGATTTACTTTCAGCAGCCATCGGTTTTATATATGCAAAAAGCATGTTAGCTGCTGGAAAATAAAGATTGTTGCTTTGATGATAAGTTAATCGCTTATTATTAAACTGTACACAAAAGCTCTCTACACAACGTGGAGAGCTTTTTTATGTAAAAAAATGAGTTAGAACTTATAACAATATTGTTTCGGTTCATTTAATGAACGAGTATAATCAAATTAATTAGACAAATATGTTTATGTATAAAATATTTTAAACACTTGTGTATAAATCTATTTAAATAAGTGTACAGAAATGTGAGAAGGGTATAGAAAAATAAAATTATTAATCTGAAAATTTAGTTTATTTTTGATTTTTAAAAATAAAAGGAGGTTTAGGATTGATGGAAGTATTAATGAGAACGATGTTTCAGTCGCTTGGCAAAAATCATTCAATGAACAAATTAGCTAAAAAGTATGGATTGAGGATGGGGGCAGCTCGTTTTGTTGCTGGAGACTCAACCGAATCAGCAATTCAAACATCCAAGGAGCTTAACAATAGTGGGAAAGTTGTTACACTCGATCATTTAGGAGAATTTGTTTTTACAGAAGAGGAGGCCAGGTTGTCTACTGCCATGTGCATTCAGGCACTAGAAGCCATTGCAGAATCGGGCGTTCAATCAAATTTATCATTAAAGATGACTTCTTTAGGATTGGATATTAGCAAAGAGCTTTGTATGGAAAATATGCGCAGAATTCTACACACGGCCAGGATGAATAATATTTTTGTTCGAATTGATATGGAAGACTACTTGCACTGCCAAATCTCCCTTGATATGTATAAAGAATTACGCAAAGAATTCGATAATGTTGGAATTGTGATTCAAGCGTATCTTTATCGTACAGAACAAGATATGAATGACTTACATCAATATCAAGCCAATTTACGTCTAGTAAAAGGAGCTTATAAAGAATCACCAGAAGTATCATTTCCGGAAAAGAAAGACGTAGATGAAAACTATAAAAAAATCATTAAAATGCATTTATTAAATGGGCACTATACAGCTGTAGCAAGTCATGATGAAGAAATGATTCAGTACACAAAACGATTAGTAAGAGAAAATGGTATTTCAAATGACCAATTTGAGTTCCAAATGCTTTATGGAATTTGTGTAGAGCTGCAGGACCGTCTAGTAAAAGAAGGATATAAAGTCAGGGTTTATGTTCCTTACGGCATTGATTGGTTTGGGTATTTCATGAGACGCCTAGCCGAACGTCCCGCCAACGTATGGTTTGTGCTGAAAAACTTCGCGAAATAAATTTCTAATTAAAGGGGACTGGTTGAAATGACAGTAAGTACAAAAAACTCAGTTTTTAAAAATGAACCGTTTACTGATTTTTCATTAGAAGAGAATAAACAAGCGATGCAAGCGGCGTTAGTGAAAGTGAAAAAAGAACTGGGACAAACGTATCCTCTCACGATTGGAAAAGATAAAATCTCAACAGAAGAAGTGATTGTCTCTACGAACCCGGGAAAGGTAGATGAAGTGATTGGTAGAGTAAGCCGTAGCACTAAAGCTTATGCTGAGCAGGCAATGCAAGAAGCGTTAGCAGCATTTCAATTATGGAAGAACGTCCCGCCTGCTGAACGTGCTGATTATTTATTCAAAGCAGCAGAGCTGATGAGAGAAAGAAAGTATGAATTTTCTGCCATGCTCGTTTATGAAGTGGGGAAAAACTGGGCAGAAGCTGATGCGGATACCGCGGAAGCTATTGACTTTATGGAATTTTATGCGCGAGAAATGATTCGTTTAAGTGAAACGAATGAGCATCAACCTTTAACGCCGGTAGAAGGTGAAACAACAGAGATGACGTATATTCCTTTAGGCGTAGGAGTAGTCATTTCACCTTTTAATTTTCCGCTTGCCATCATGGCTGGAACGACTGTAGCGGGAATTGTATCTGGAAATGCGGTTATTTTAAAGCCAGCTGATTCTGCACCGATTATTGCTGCGAAATTTGTTCAATTAATGGAAGAAGTCGGTCTTCCGTCTGGTGTTCTGAATTTTATCCCTGGAGATGGCATAGAAGTTGGAGAATATTTAGTCGAACATCCTCAAACTCGTTTTATTTCTTTTACGGGATCAAGAGAAGTAGGATGTCGCATTTATGAACGTGCCTCAAAAGTACAGTCTGGACAAATTTGGCTGAAACGCGTCATTGCTGAAATGGGAGGAAAAGATGGCGTTGTGGTAGATGAAACGGCAGATTTAGATGCGGCAGCGCAAGCGATCGTAGCATCTGCGTTTGGATTTCAAGGACAAAAGTGTTCTGCTGGCTCTCGAGCGATTGTTGTAGAATCTGTTTATGAAGAGATTGCCCAAAAGGTAACCGCATTAACAAAAGAATTAACCGTCGGACTGCCTGAAGACAATCCTTCTATGGGGCCTGTTATTGATCAAAAAGCGTATGAAAAAGTATTAGCCTACATTGAAATTGGCAAAGAGGAAGGAAAGCTTATTGCCGGGGGAGCTAAAGCTCCTGGAAATGGCTACTATATAGAGCCTACAGTATTCAAAGATGTGGATTCAAAAGCACGAATTATGCAAGAAGAGATTTTTGGACCAGTCCTTGCGTTGACAAAAGCAGCTAACTGGGAAGAAGCCATTGAGATTTACAATGAAACTGACTACGATTTGACGGGAGCTTTTTTCTCTGAAAACGAAGAGAGAATTCAAAGGGCGTTAGCTACTATGCACTGCGGTAACTTATATATTAACAAAAAATGTACAGGAGCATTAGTTGGCGTTCATCCTTTTGGAGGTTTTAATATGTCCGGAACGGACTCGAAAGCCGGAGGGTATGATTATCTTCTATTATTTACACAAGGGAAGATGACAGCGAGAAAACAGAAATAAGTTCAGTCTAAAGGAAATCAAAAAATTCGACACGAAGCTAAAGATGCTTGTGTCGAATTTTTTGATTAGTTTAATCCATATTCTTTGATTTTGTTATAAAGGGTGCCGCGTGAAATGCCAAGCAGATCTGCTGCTGCACTTTTGTTTCCATAGGTTTTTTGAAGAGTCTCTTCTATTAGCCTAGCTTCTTGAAGAGAATCTTCCTCTTTTTGAACTTCTGTGAAAGAACTTGCATCCTTCAGGTTGTCAGGAAGGTGCGTAAGGGTAATCAATGACTGATCACTTAGAAAAATCATTCGTTCAATCGTATTTCGCAGCTCGCGAATATTGCCTGGCCAGTCGTATTGCATAAAGGCTTCGAGAACTTCAGAGCTGATGAAAGGAGCCTTCTTTTTATACTTTTTACTAAATTCCTGTACAAATTGCTGAGTCAATGCTTCGATGTCTTCTTTATGGTCTCGAAGCGGCGGAATAATAATGTTGATGACGGTCAGCAAATAGTAAAGATTTTCATGGAATTCACCGGCTTTTAGCAACTCTTCCAAAGGCGTCGTGGTAGAGGCTACAATTCGGGTTTGGACTTGAATTTCTTCCGTGCCTCCAACGTGATAAAAGGATCGTTCTTCCAAGTAACGGAGAAACTTCACTTGAATTTCAAGAGGCATTTTATCAATTTCTTCAATAAATAACGTCCCGTTATGAGCCTGCTCCAGTTTTCCCGCAATGGTCGTTGGATCTTCTGAAAAGACATCTTTTTGATGACCAAAGAGCTCAATTTCCAGGAGTCCCGATGGAATAGTGGCGCAATTTAAAGATAAAAAAGGTTCTTTATGTTTGGATCCCCCGTAGTGGATGGCCTGAGCCAGCATTTCTTTCCCAGAACCAGGTTCTCCTGTTAATAAAATAGGCATATCTGTAGATGCCACTTTTTTGGCAATGTCAACGGCTTGCTTAATTTCAGGACTGATACCCGCGAAAGAAGAAAATGGATTATCTTTCGGAATGAGAAGAGACACATCAATTTCTTCATTTAATCTTACAATATTGGTAATGTCATGTTCAGTTGCGACTCCACCTATGACTCGATTGTTTCTTATAATAGGAGATGCATTGATGAGCACGTGAGTTTGTTCATTAGGACGATGATACGTTCCGCGAACAGGGCGCCCTTCATTTAGAATCGTATGTAGAATGATGGATTCATCTTTGAAATGCTCTCCGATTTTTCTACCAATAATATCATCTCTCTGAATCTTATACGTATGTTCCGCAGCAGTATTCCACAAGATTACATTTCCTTCATTATCGACCGCTGTCACTGCATCATTAATGGTTTCTGCCAATGTATCAAAATAGGAAGCTAATATCTCATTTTGGCTATGCAAATGTGTAATCCACTGTGAAGGTGTTACAAGTCCTATTGTGGTTTCTTGGTTTTCTGCTTGAATGAGGACTGGTCTGTTCCAGTTTGTGTTGGCTTGTAAATTGGCTAACGTAGAAGTAGAAGATGAAGGCCAATTTGTATCCGCTATTACTTTCTTTATGGAAGATGCCCTGTCATGACCTGTTAAAAGGTATCGTTCATCTTTGTGTATTACATAAAAGGTATTTGCTGTGACTACAACGAAGTCATAGTTTGAAAGTTCAGATTTCACTTTAGCTAAAGAAGTTGATTCTTCAACTGTTGTAAAGGAGTTATTTATAAGAACTTGATCAACGCTTGCCATACTAAACCCCTCTCAGTACATATTTTTTATACTGTATCATAATTTAGAAATTGGCGCAAAAGCCTATCTTTTTCAAACAATAACGCAGCTTACTTTCTTTTGTTGCTTTCATCTAAAGAGTTGTATTCCCTTCGAAAAGGGTAGTATAAGAATTTAGTGGGTAATAAAGTAACAGGGTAAAAAATAAAAACAAACAAACACTATATAAGATTAATACTCATTAGTTTCATTTATGATTATAAAGTGATAAAATACGAATATCAGTTCGTGTTTTCGGTTTTTACATATCGTAATAAAAATAGATAAAACAAGAAAATAGAAACGGAGGCCTTCATTTGAAAGATCAGTTTGAATTAGTATCCCCATATCAACCGCAAGGTGATCAGCCAAAGGCAATTGAAAAGATCGTGAAAGGAATTAAAGAAGGTAAGCAGCATCAAGTTTTGTTAGGTGCTACAGGAACGGGAAAAACCTTCACCATGTCTAATGTTATTAAGGAAATAAATAAGCCGACACTAATTATGGCTCATAACAAAACGCTTGCTGGTCAATTGTACAGTGAGTTTAAAGAGTTTTTTCCTAATAATGCAGTCGAATACTTTGTCAGTTACTACGATTACTATCAGCCTGAAGCCTATGTACCTCAAACAGATACATTTATTGAAAAAGATGCGAGCATTAATGATGAAATTGATAAACTTCGTCACTCGGCAACTTCTTCTCTTTTTGAACGAAAAGATGTCATTATTATTGCCAGCGTATCCTGTATTTATGGCTTAGGGTCTCCGGAAGAATACAAAGAAATGGTCGTATCTCTTCGAGTAGGAATGGAAAAAGAGCGCAATCAGCTGCTTCGTACGCTAGTAGATGTACAGTACGAAAGAAATGATATTGACTTTAAGCGCGGAACGTTTCGCGTTCGCGGTGATGTTGTGGAGATTTTCCCTGTGTCTCGAGATGAACACTGTATTCGCGTCGAGTTTTTCGGCGATGAAATTGACCGCATCCGAGAAGTTGACGCTCTAACAGGAGAAATCATTGGTGATCGTGAACATGTAGCTATCTTCCCGGCATCTCACTTTGTCACGAGAGAAGAAAAAATGCGTGTTGCCATTCAAAATATTGAAAAAGAACTAGAAGAACAGCTAGAGAAGCTAAAAGAAGCAGGCAAGCTTTTAGAAGCGCAGCGCTTGGAGCAGCGCACGCGCTACGACCTAGAAATGATGAGAGAAATGGGCTTTTGTTCGGGAATCGAGAACTACTCTCGTCATTTAACGCTTCGTCCCGCTGGTTCTACACCTTATACACTGCTGGACTTCTTCCCGGAAGATTTCCTTCTTGTTGTGGATGAATCACACGTTACGATTCCTCAAGTTAGAGGAATGTACAATGGAGACCAAGCGCGTAAACAAGTGTTAGTGGACCATGGTTTCCGCTTGCCGTCCGCATTAGATAACCGCCCGCTTAAATTTGATGAATTTGAACAGCATATTAACCAAATTGTTCATGTTTCCGCAACACCAGGTCCTTATGAACTTGAGAAGGCACCTGATGTGATTGAACAAATTATCCGTCCAACGGGATTATTAGATCCAAATATTGAAGTTCGACCAATTGAAGGGCAGATTGATGATTTAATTGGAGAAATTCATGACCGGATTAAGCGAAATGAACGAGTACTCGTTACGACGTTAACAAAGAAAATGTCTGAGGATTTAACGAACTACTTAAAAGAAATCGGCATTAAAGTTCAATATCTTCACTCTGAAGTGAAGACGCTCGAGCGTATTGAAATTATCCGAGAGCTGCGGCTTGGAAAGTACGATGTGCTTGTAGGAATTAACTTACTTCGTGAAGGTTTAGATATTCCGGAAGTTTCGTTAGTAACCATATTAGACGCGGATAAAGAAGGATTCTTGCGTTCAGAACGATCGCTTATTCAAACCATCGGACGTGCTGCGCGAAATGCTAATGGACATGTCATTATGTATGCAGATCGCATCACAAACTCCATGGACATTGCTATCAATGAGACCAAGCGTCGTAGAAGTATTCAAGAAGCTTACAATGAAGAGCATGGTATTACACCAACAACGATTCAAAAAGAAGTTCGAGGCTCAATTCGTGCAACAGTAGTAGCAGAAGATACAGAAACGTATGAAGAAGCACCGGCCTTTGATAAGCTCAACAAAAAAGAAAAAGCAAAGCTCGTAGAAGAAATGGAACAAGAAATGAAAGAAGCAGCCAAAGCGCTTAACTTTGAACGCGCAGCTGAGCTTCGTGACTTGATTCTAGAATTAAAAGCGGAAGGGTGACAAAACATGGCGATGGAAAAAATCGTGGTAAAAGGTGCACGAGCCCACAATTTGAAAAATATCGATATTGAAATCCCACGAGACAAATTAGTGGTGTTAACAGGGTTATCAGGTTCTGGTAAATCTTCTTTGGCTTTCGATACAATCTATGCAGAAGGACAAAGACGTTATGTCGAGTCGCTTTCGGCATATGCAAGACAGTTTTTAGGTCAAATGGATAAGCCAGATGTAGATTCGATCGAAGGATTGTCGCCTGCTATTTCAATCGATCAAAAAACAACGAGCCGAAACCCTCGTTCAACCGTCGGAACTGTGACGGAAATCTATGACTATTTACGCCTTTTGTTTGCTCGTGTAGGAAAGCCGATTTGTCCTAATCATGGAATTGAAATTACATCTCAAACGATTGAGCAAATGGTAGATAGAATTTTAGAATACCCTGAACGCACAAAACTTCAAGTACTGGCACCTGTGGTATCTGGACGAAAAGGTACCCATGTAAAAGTGTTAGAAGATATTAAAAAGGAAGGGTACGTTCGCATTCGAGTAGACGGAGAAATGCGTGAAATAACAGAAGAAATTGAACTGGAAAAAAACAAAAAGCACTCCATTGAAGTAGTGATTGATCGCGTTGTTGTAAAAGAAGGTGTAGCCGCTCGTTTGTCGGACTCTTTGGAATCAGCTCTTCGCCTTGGAGAAGGGAAAGTAATTATTGATGTGATAGGTGAAGAAGAACTGCTTTTTAGTGAGCATCATGCTTGTCCAAAATGTGGTTTCTCCATTGGAGAACTTGAGCCCCGCATGTTTTCATTTAATAGTCCGTACGGGGCGTGTCCAACGTGTGACGGGTTAGGAACGAAATTGGAAGTGGATAAAGATTTAGTTATTCCTAACTATGACTTAACGCTTCGTCAGCACGCAATTGCACCTTGGGAGCCAACAAGTTCTCAATACTATCCGCAGCTGCTTGAAGCCGTATGCACACATTACGGCATCGATATGGACGTGCCGGTGCGAGATATCCCGGAACATTTATTTGATAAAGTATTATATGGCAGCGGTAAAGAAAAAATTTACTTTCGCTATGAAAATGATTTTGGCCAAGTAAGAGAAAATCATATCGAATTTGAAGGCGTGCTTCGGAACGTAGAGCGCCGTTATCATGAAACAAGTTCAGATTATATCCGTGAGCAAATGGAAAAGTACATGGCTCAGCAAGCTTGTCCAAAATGTAAAGGAAATCGCTTAAAACGTGAAAGCTTAGCGGTGCTTATTGACGAAAAGCATATAGGAGATACAACCCGCTTCTCGGTAAAAGAAGCATATGATTTTTTTGAAAGTCTCAGCCTATCTGAAAAAGACATGAAGATTGCGGATATGATACTGCGTGAAATTCGTGAGCGTCTAAGCTTTCTCATTAACGTGGGACTTGATTACTTAACATTAAACCGCTCTGCTGGAACTCTCTCAGGAGGAGAAGCACAGCGGATTCGTTTAGCTACTCAAATTGGTTCTCGTTTGACGGGGGTTCTTTATATTTTAGATGAACCTTCTATCGGTCTTCATCAACGTGACAATGATCGCTTAATTCGCACGATGCAAGATATGCGCGATATTGGAAATACGTTGATTGTTGTAGAACATGACGAAGATACGATGATGGCAGCTGATTATTTAATTGATATCGGACCAGGAGCTGGCGTACACGGGGGTGCTGTTGTTTCTCAAGGTACGCCTCAGGAAGTGATGGAGGATGAAAACTCTTTAACGGGTCAATATCTATCAGGAGAGAAGTTTATTCCTCTTCCAGCGGAAAGACGGTCAATAGATAAAGATCGAATGATTGAAATTATAGGAGCAAAAGAAAACAATTTAAAAAATGTAAAGGCAAAGCTTCCGTTAGGTATGTTCACGGCTGTTACAGGTGTATCTGGATCAGGTAAGAGTACGCTGGTAAATGATATCCTTCATAAATCATTGGCGCAAAAGCTGCATAAAGCAAAAAGCAAAGCAGGAGAACATAAAGAAATCAAAGGCATTGAACACTTAGATAAAGTCATTGATATTGATCAGTCTCCCATAGGCCGTACGCCTCGTTCGAACCCTGCAACGTATACAGGTGTATTCGATGACATCCGAGATGTATTTGCCCAAACAAACGAAGCAAAAGTGCGTGGATATAAAAAAGGTCGTTTTAGCTTTAACGTGAAAGGCGGCCGCTGTGAAGCTTGTCGAGGAGACGGTATTATTAAAATTGAAATGCATTTCTTGCCAGATGTATACGTCCCTTGTGAAGTCTGCCACGGCAAACGATATAACCGTGAAACTTTAGAAGTGAAATACAAAGATCAAAACATTTCAGATGTATTGGATATGACCGTTGAAGACGCGCTTCACTTCTTTGAAAACATTCCAAAGATTAAGCGCAAGCTGCAGACAATTTACGATGTAGGACTTGGCTATATCACGCTTGGACAGCCGGCTACTACTTTATCTGGTGGAGAGGCACAGCGTGTAAAGTTAGCTTCAGAGCTTCACCGCCGCTCAACAGGAAGAACGCTGTACATTTTAGACGAACCGACTACCGGTCTTCATGTCGATGATATTGCACGATTATTAAAAGTGCTCCAGCGTTTAGTTGAAAATGGAGATACGGTTCTAGTGATCGAACATAATTTAGACGTCATCAAAGCTGCTGATTACCTGCTTGATTTAGGACCTGAAGGTGGAGATAAAGGCGGACAAATTGTGGCTGCGGGTACGCCAGAAGAAGTGTCAAAAGTAAAAGAATCCTATACGGGTCATTATTTGAAGCCAATTTTAGAACGTGACCGTAAGCGTATGGAGAAAAAAGTTGAAAAAGCAGAGGCATTAACTCGTTAAAAGACACCAGCATTGGTGTCTTTTTTATAAAGAATGAAACTTTTTAACTCATTAAACCGTAATACATGATATAAGGAGCTGATTATTATGGAAGGAAATCGCATACTATCTTCCTTAAATTATTTTAGCGTTTTCTTTGCACCATTTTTATTACCTATTATTATTTATTTTGTTGTTCATAACATAGAAGTAAAGAAACATGCAAAAACTGCATTTTTGTCACATTTATTACCTATCGCTACAGCGATCTTATTCTTATTTTTCTTGCTTCCTGCTCTTACTGGCTCTAGTGGAACGGTATTTATTCTTTTAATTGTAGCTTTAGTTGTTGTTTCTTTAGTTAATGTTGTGGTGTTTGTATGGAATATTGTAAAAGGGATACAAATATTAAGCAAATAGAAAGTTAAATGACTAAAACGTAAAGAGGAGATGGAACGTATGAGTGAAAAGCGCAAACAAATTTTACAGATGGTAGAAGAAGGAAAACTTAGCGTGGATGAGGCTTTAACTTTGCTAAATTCACTGGAAAAAGACTCAGCTAATGATTCTTCCTATGCTACGCCTGATAAAGCTGAGCTATCCCCTTATGTAGGAGGAAAACAGAAAAAAACGTACGCTTCTAAATCATCTCAAAGCTCTTTAAAGGAAAAATTATTTACATTTGTAGATCAAACGGTAAAAAAAGTAAAAGAAGGAGATTTAGATTTTAACTTTGGGCCTTCGATTGACGTTCAGCACATCTTTCAACAATCAGAAGCATATATTCAAGAGATTGACGTAGATTTAGCAAATGGAAGCGTCCAACTCCGCCCTTGGGGAAGTACAGAAGTACGAATAGAATGTGAAGCTGCTATTTACAAAGTAGAGAATTCGGATGAAGCGCGCCGCACTTTCTTGCAGCATACGGCATTTTCCATTGAAAATGGCAAATTGCGCTTTGCAATTCAGCAAAAGCAAATGAAGGTGAAGGCGATTATTTATATTCCAGAAATGGAATATGAACGCGTCAAGCTCCGTATGTTTAATGGTTCAATCGATGGGGAAAGACTAAGCGTACGAGACCTGAAAGCCAAAACAGCTAATGGTACCATCCGCTTTTACGATGTGAATAGCCATTCTCTTGAAATGGAGACATCAAATGGGCATATGGAACTTTCTCGAATACTCGCTTCAAAATGTGAGCTTGAAACAATCAATGGAACGGTTAAATTTGATGGGGATACAAAGAAAATTGACGTTCAAACATTTAACGGAGATATTGATACTTATTTAAAAGGAGAGCGCATTGAAAAAGCATTTTTCAAAACGACTACGGGGAGCATTACGCTCTATACGCCGCCCCACCTCTCCGTTGATGGAGATTTGAAATCTAACTTTGGGAATTTTACATGTACACTTCCTGAGATGGAAATAGTAGATGAGAAAAAAGAAACGGTGATGAAACAACTTCGTTTCAAAGCCAATATCGCTTCGCCTAAAGGCTATAAATTGTTAGCTGAATCCAAAACGGGCTCAATTGTTATAAAATAGAAAACGCTTGGTTTAGTAAAAAAGCAAAGGAGATGATTAACGTGCGAAAGTTGTATCGTTCGCGAACAAATCGCAAGCTTGCGGGTGTTATCGGCGGTATTTCTCAGTATATCGGAATAGATGCTTCACTACTGCGCGTATTGTTTATCATCAGTTTATTTTTTACAGTAGGTACCCCGGTCATTTTATATATGATTTTTGTGTTTTTAGTTCCAAATGAAGAAGGAGATTTCTAAAAATGTTATTGCGTGGAATCATTAGTATTTTAATCAATGCCCTCGTATTAATCGTAATCGCAGGTTATATTGACACCTTTCACTTGGAATCAGTCAGTGCAGCTATTATCGCGAGCTTGATTCTATCGATTTTGAATGTGTTTGTTAAGCCGATTTTAATTTTACTTACCCTGCCGGTGACATTTCTTACGCTTGGCCTATTCTTATTCGTTATTAATGCCATTACGCTGATGATTACACAAAGTGTTATGGGAGATTCTTTTAATATTGACGGGTTTGGTACAGCGCTTTTAGCCTCGGTAATCATGTCGCTTTTAAATGCGCTTATTCAACGAGTGATTGTTGAACCGCTTCAAAATAGAAGATAACTTTCTTGCAATATTTAATTTTCTAAAAAAGATGGTAAGGCGATGCAGCCTATGCCATCTTTTTTTTCTTTTCTTTCCGTATTAATGATAAAATAAAGTGGCTAGTAGAACCAAACGCGACATAAAAGCGAGAGTTGGATATACTGTAGACATGAACAGGTATATGACTGTTCATAAAAGGAGGATGCACGGTGGTTAAAGTACGTACAAAAGACATCATTGAGAAATTTAAATTAGAGCTTATTAGCGGAGAAGAAGGAATCGACCGTCCTATTTCAACGAGTGATATTTCACGTCCAGGTATTGAAATGGCAGGTTATTTTACATATTACCCAGCGGAACGTATCCAGCTGTTAGGTAAAACAGAACTATCATTTTTTAAACAGTTAGATGATGAACAAAAAAAAGTTCGAATGGAAAAGATGTGTACAGATATCACGCCGGCTATCATCGTTTCGCGTGAAATGGATGTACCGAAAGAACTTATTGAAGCTTCAGAGCGTGAGTCAGTTCCTGTGCTGCGTTCAAGCTTTAAAACAACGCGACTTTCCAGCCATTTAACGAATTTTCTTGAAAGCCGGCTAGCACCTACTACTGCCCTGCACGGCGTATTAGTTGATATATACGGAATTGGTGTATTAATCATGGGAAAAAGCGGCGTTGGTAAAAGTGAAACAGCTCTAGAGCTTGTTAAGAGGGGACATCGCCTAGTAGCCGATGACTGTGTGGAAATCCGTCAAGAAGACCAAGACACGCTTGTAGGAAATGCGCCTGGTTTAATCGAGCATTTGCTTGAAATTCGAGGACTAGGGATCATCAATGTGATGACGCTATTCGGCGCAGGAGCTGTACGAAGCTATAAGCGAATTTCACTTGTTATTCAGTTAGAGACATGGGATCAGCAGAAACATTATGATCGCCTTGGTTTAGAAGAAGATAAAATGAAAATCATTGATACAGACGTTACAAAAATTACATTGCCAGTACGTCCGGGACGAAACTTAGCTGTTATCATTGAAGTGGCAGCAATGAACTTCCGCTTAAAGCGTATGGGTATTAACGCAGCAGAACAATTTTCTGCACGCCTAACAGATGTAATTGAAGAAGGAGATCGTGAAGATTTATAAGAAAGGGTGTTAACTTGTGGAAGCAACTATTCAGCCGTTAGATCGCGTTTTCCTTGAAATTGGCCCTCTAACGGTCTACTGGTACGGCGTAATTATCGGTGCAGGTGTTCTATTAGGTCTTTATATTGCGACAAGAGAAAGCGTAAGAAGAGGCTTATCAAAAGATACATTTGTTGATCTTATCTTATTTGCTGTGCCAATAGCTATTATTTGTGCGCGAATTTATTATGTATCCTTTGAATGGGGATACTATTCAAAGCATTTAAATGAAATACCTCAGATTTGGCAAGGTGGGATTGCCATTCATGGAGGCTTAATCGGAGGCGTATTAACTGCCATTGTGTATTCGAAAGTAAAAAAGATTTCATTTTGGAAGTTGGCTGATATTGCTGCGCCTAGTTTAATCCTTGGCCAAGCCATTGGGCGCTGGGGCAACTTTATGAATCAAGAGGCACATGGGGGGCCGGTTACCCGTGCTTTTTTAGAAGGGTTGCACCTTCCAAATTTCATTATTAACCAAATGTATATTAACGGTACATATTATCATCCTACGTTTTTATACGAATCATTATGGGATTTTGCTGGATTTATCCTGTTGATGGTACTTCGCCGCACCAGTCTGCGAAAAGGAGAAATTTTCTTATCTTATTTAATCTGGTACTCAGTTGGACGCTTCTTTGTAGAAGGGCTTCGCACGGATAGCTTAATGCTGACGCATACACTCAGAATCGCTCAAGTTGTTTCACTTGCACTGATTGTAATAGCCATTATTTTAATTATTATCCGCCGCGTGACGGGAATGAGTAAACAGAAATACTTAGAGAATGAAGAAGAACAATCTAAGGCGTAAATGAAGAAAAGCTACAAGGTTTACACAAACTTGATTTGACGCAAGGGAAGGAAATGAATAATGACGATTAATACGGTTTTGTTTGATTTAGACGGTACGCTAATTGATACAAATGAATTAATTATTGCCTCTTTTACTCATACGCTTAATCACTATTATCCTGAACAATATACTCGTGAAGATATTTTACAGTTTATGGGACCTCCTTTATACGACACGTTTGTAGAAATGGATAAAACGAAAGTAAACGAAATGATTGAGATGTATCGCACGCATAATCTAGCCAATCACGATTTGCTTGTTAAAGAATTTGAAGGCGTACTTGAAACAGTTAAATGGCTGCACGAGCAGGATTATAAATTAGGTATTGTCACAACAAAGCAAAGAAATACGGTCATGATGGGGCTTAAGTTAACAAAGTTAGATCAGTTCTTTGATACGATTGTCGCAATTGAAGACGTGACAAATGCAAAGCCGCATCCTGAGCCAGTAGAAAAAGCACTGAAGCTGCTTAATGCTAAACCTGAAGAAGCGCTGATGGTGGGAGATAACCATCATGACATCGTTTCTGGCCAAAGAGCTTATACGAAAACAGCTGGAGTTGCTTGGAGTGCAAAAGGAAGAGATCATATCGCTTCTTATAATCCTGATATTATTTTAGAAAATATGACGGATTTAATTGATATATTAAAAGGAGAACGTCAGTGAGAAAAACGACGCGCTATCCGGTTAAAGGAGCTAATTCCCTTTGGCATGTCTATAAGACCGTGCCTTTTTGGAAAGTAGTGCGCAACTTCCTAATCATTCAATGCGCTCGCTATACGCCCTTTCTTTCGATGAAAAACTGGCTGTACAAAGCGTGCTTAGGGATGAAAGTAGGACCTCAAACATCCTTTGCCCTTATGGTGATGCTCGATATTATGTTTCCTGAAAAAATACAAGTAGGACGCAATACGGTTATCGGATACAATACAACTATTCTCGCTCATGAATATCTGATAACGGAATATCGTCTTGGAGATGTCATCATTGGGGATGAAGTGATGATTGGAGCAAATAGCATCATCCTTCCAGGCGTAACAATCGGCAACGAAGCGGTTGTAGCGGCTGGAACGGTGGTTCATAAAGATGTAGCACCCGGTTTCTTTGTTGGAGGTAACCCTATGCGTGTCATCTATACAAAAGAAGAAATGGAAAAGCGCAGGGAAGCAGAACCTAAAGCCACAACTTAGCAAGAACTAAGCTGTGGTTTTTTTTGTAAATTTGAACAGCTGGCGGTTGACGGCTGACTTTATCGGGTGTAAACTATCAATAACTTTAATTTGTTATTTCGCTAATACATTAGCGTAATAAAGTAAAATCAGCCTATCAATGGTTCCTTAATAGATAAAATCAAGCTTAAAGGACGTGTCGGAATGTCAAAGTTATTTATGTTTGAAAAACCTCTTGGAATGAGGGATACCCTGCCAGCTCTTTTTGAAAGAAAAAAACAAGTTCGCAATCAGCTGGCAGATGAAATCGGCAGCTGGGGCTATCAATATATGGCAACGCCTACTGTGGAATACTACGAGACGGTAGGAAGCGCATCAGCTATTTTAGATCAACAATTGTTTAAACTTTTAGATAAAGAAGGGCATACGCTTGTGCTGCGACCGGATGTAACAACACCATTTGCACGTGTGGCCGCTTCAAAACTTTTAAATAATTCTCCTTTGCGCTTAGCTTATGAAGCAAATGTATTCCGAGCTCAGCAGCGTGAGGGCGGCCGCCCGGCGGAGTTTGAACAAATAGGCGTTGAGCTAATTGGAGACGCTACGATGAGCAGCGATGCTGAAGTGATTGCTCTCATGATCGGCGCATTAAAAAGAGCGGGACTTAAATCATTTAAAGTGGCAATTGGCCACATAGGGTTTGTTAATTCGCTTTTTTTAGAAATTGTCGGAAATGAAGAACGTGCTAACGTGCTTCGCCGCTTTTTATATGAGAAAAATTACGTGGGCTATCGTAATCATGTAAAAGATTTGAATCTATCTTCTATTGATAAACAGCGTCTCCTTCAGCTGCTTAACCTGCGCGGAGATGAAAAGAAGATTGAAGAAGCGGTTGAACTAGTTGAAAACGAAGCTGGTAAAAAAGCAGCCGGCGATTTGAAAAAGCTATGGAATATGCTTGATGCATACGGTGTAACGGATGAAATTAAAATTGATTTTAACTTAGTCAGTCATATGAGCTATTACACAGGTATTTTATTTGAAGTCTTTGCTGAAAACGTTGGTTTCCATATCGGTAATGGAGGACGTTATGACCAGCTTCTTGAAAAATTTGCGTCTAAAACACCAGCTACAGGATTTGGAATTCAGCTGGACCGCTTAATTGAAGCGCTGGGCGAAGAAGTATATGAGCCTTCAGCAGTATACGGCATATTATATAGCCAGGAGCGTTTGGATGAGGCATTAGCTTTAGCTGCTGAACAGCGCAAGCAAGGATACCGGGTAGTGACTCAGGAAATTGCAGGCGTTGATGATGTTGATGTATTTACTGCACAGTTTGAAGAAGTCACGTTTCTAATTGGAAAACGAGGCAAGGGGGGACAATAATGAGTGAACTATTAACAATTGCAATGCCAAAAGGACGTATTTTTGAAGAAGCAGCTGAACTTTTGCGTCAAGCAGACTTTCAATTGCCGCCAGAATTTGACGATTCGCGCAAGCTGATTGTAGATATTCCTGAAGAGAACATGCGCTTTATTTTAGCAAAACCAATGGATGTTACTACTTATGTAGAATACGGAGTAGCGGATCTTGGTATTGCAGGTAAAGACGTAATGTTAGAAGAAGAACGAGATGTCTATGAGCTGTTGGATTTAAATATTAGTAAATGTCATCTGGCCGTTGCCGGTTTGCCTAATGCTAAAAAATCAGAAATTGCTCAAAAAGTGGCAACTAAATATCCAAATGTAGCATCTACTTATTTCAGGGAGCAAGGAGAGCAAGTAGAAATTATAAAATTGAATGGTTCGATTGAATTAGCGCCTTTAATCGGCCTGGCTGATCGGATTGTTGATATTGTATCAACGGGACAAACACTAAAAGAGAACGGACTTGTTGAATTGGAGCACATTGAAGATATTACATCGCGTTTGATTGTGAACCCTGTGAGCTATCGTTTAAAAGACGAACGAATTGATGATTTAGTGAATCGTTTAGCCCAAGTGGTTCAACCTGTATAAAAGAGGTGACATACATTGAAAATTACACGTGTAACAGAACAAGTGAGCTTAAAGCGTACGATTGATCAAGGGACAAGTGCTCAAAGAGAAATTGTCGTAAATATTTTAAAGCAGGTGCAAGAGCAAAAAGACGAAGCTTTAAAACGGTATACAGCCCAATTTGACGGCGTTGAGCTTTCTTCTTTGCTTGTGACAGAACAAGAAAAGAAGCGTGCTTATGAGCTGGTTGATGCAGATATGCTGTCAACCATTCGTGAAGCTGCTGACAACATTCGTGATTACCACGAAAGAATGGTCGAGCAGTCTTGGATGACAACAAAAGAAGACGGCACCATTTTAGGGCAGAAAGTAACGCCTTTAGATGCAGTAGGTGTTTATGTACCGGGAGGCCTTGCGGCTTATCCTTCTTCCGTTTTAATGAATGTCATTCCTGCTCAAGTGGCAGGTGTAAAACGTATCGTGATGGTTTCACCTCCAGGAAAAGACGGCGCGCTTCCTGCTGGAGTAGTGGTAGCAGCGAGTGAGCTTGGGGTCAAAGAGATTTATAAAGTAGGGGGAGCTCAGGCAGTAGGAGCACTTGCCTATGGAACAGAAACAATTCAATCCGTCGATAAAATTGTAGGGCCAGGTAATATCTTTGTTGCATTAGCGAAAAGAGAAGTATATGGCTTAGTAGACATTGACTCAATTGCTGGACCTAGTGAAATTGTCGTACTAGCAGACGATACGGCTAAGCCGAACGAAGTGGCCGCTGATTTATTGTCTCAAGCAGAACATGACAAATTAGCTTCAAGCATTTTAGTTACACCTTCTATGAAATTAGCCGAAGCTGTTAAAGAAGAAGTGGAAAGACAAGTGGAATCTTTACCTCGTAAAGAAATTGCAAAACCTTCTATTGATAACCATGGCGCTATTTATGTGACTGGGTCATTAGAAGAAGCGATTGAAGCTGTTAATCAATTAGCTCCTGAGCATTTAGAAATTATGACTGAAAGTCCGCTTGAACTTTTAGGTTCCATTCGTCATGCCGGTGCTATTTTTCTAGGAAGATACAGCTCAGAACCTGTTGGCGATTATTTCGCGGGACCAAACCATGTTCTTCCAACAAATGGGACAGCAAAATTCTCAAGTCCTTTATCAGTTGATTCATTTGTGAAAAAGTCTAGTATCATTTCATACAGCCAACAAGCTCTGCAAAAAAATGTCTCGAAAATCGCAGCGTTTGCTCGTTTAGAAGGGCTAGAAGCTCATGCAAGGGCGGTTGAAGAACGCTTTAAAAAATAAGGTGGAGATTAAAAGAAAAGAGTAGAAATGTTCTTTTCTTTACTTATTACATGCACAGTTGAAAGGAGTTTCACAATGAGAGAGTCAAGTATTAAACGTACAACAAACGAAACGGATATTGCATTAGCCATTGGAATCGATGGAGAAGGAAAAGCGAACATTGATACAGGCGTTCCTTTTTTAAATCATATGCTCGATTTATTTACAAAACACGGACAGTTTAACCTTGATGTAAAAGCAGATGGAGACACGGAGATTGATGATCACCATACAACGGAAGATATCGGTATTTGCCTTGGTCAAACGTTCAAAGAAGCGCTCGGTGATAAAAAAGGAATTAAACGCTATGGAAATGCTTTTGTACCAATGGATGACGCTTTGGCTCAAGTCGTAGTGGATTTAAGCAATCGTCCTCATTTTGAATTTAAAGGTGACATTCCCGCGTCGCGCGTCGGTACATTTGATACAGAGCTTGTGTATGAATTTTTATGGAAATTTGCATTAGAATCTCGCATGAATGTACATGTAATTGTACACTACGGTAAAAATACACACCACATTATTGAAGCGGTATTTAAGGCATTAGCACGTGCTTTGGACGAAGCGACAACGATTGATCCGCGTGTCAAAGGTGTGCCTTCGACGAAAGGGATGTTGTAAATGATTGGCATTATCGACTATGGGATGGGCAACTTATACAGCGTAAGTAAAGCTCTTGAACGATTAAACTATGACTATATTATCTCCGCAGATCCTGCAGAACTAAGAAAGGCAAAAGGGCTGATTCTTCCTGGAGTTGGAGCATTCAAAGATGCGATGGAACAGCTGAATCAAACAAAGCTGACGGACTTTATTAAAGAAGAAGTAGCAAAAGGAATGCCTTTGCTTGGAATTTGTTTAGGTATGCAGCTTTTATTTGAAGAAAGCGATGAGAACGGCGTAACAAAAGGGCTGGAACTGTTAAAAGGGAGAGTGGAGCGTATTCCCGGCATTACTGCCGAAGGACAGACATATAAAGTTCCGCATATGGGCTGGAACTCTTTAGATTTTCATCAGCAGTCTGCTCTGCTTGATGGAATCAGTGAAGGTCACGTGTACTTTGTTCACTCTTATTACGTAAAAACAAATGATCAAGACGTGCTTTTAGCAACAAGTCCTTATGATGTTGAAGTTCCAGCAGTTGTTGGAAAAGAACACGTATTTGGCACTCAATTCCACCCTGAAAAAAGCAGTGCAATCGGAATGCAAATGCTGCAAAATTATGCAAACTTCTTAGAGAAAAGGAGCCCATCGTATGAGCAAATTTGAAATATATCCAGCCATTGATATGCGCGGAGGAAAGTGCGTCCGTTTGCTTCAAGGAGATTACACAAAAGAAACGGTGTACGGAGATTCTCCGGTAGATATGGCCACACAATTCGCAAGTGAAGGCGCTCAGTGGATTCACATGGTTGATTTAGACGGCGCAAAAGCGGCCAAGCGCGTGAATGATGAATTTGTGCTAGGCGTGAAAAAGAAATTAGATGTACGTGTGCAAATTGGAGGAGGCATTCGCTCAGAAGCTGACGTTGCTTACTACTTAGAAAACGGAATTGACCGCGTTATTTTAGGAAGTGCAGCTATTTCTAATCCTGAATTTGTGAAAAAAATGCTGAAGGAATATGGTGCGCGTATTGCTATTGGTATTGATGCACGTGATGGCTATGTTGCAACGGAAGGCTGGGTGGAAACATCTACAATCAAAGCGACAGAACTAGGAAAAGAATTGGCTAATGCTGGTGCGGAAACATTTATTTTCACGGATATTTCTACTGATGGTATGCTGTCTGGTCCTAATGTGGAAGGAATTGTTGAAATGGCTAAGGCTACTGGAAAAGGTGTGATTGCATCAGGGGGAGTTAGTAAACTTGCTGATCTAGATGCACTAAAGAAATATGAAGCTGACGGCGTTATTGGTGCGATTGTAGGGAAAGCACTTTATACAAATAAGTTTACAGTAGCTGAAGCACTTCAAGAGGTGAAAGCGTAATGATTACAAAACGAATCATTCCTTGTTTAGATGTAAAGGACGGCCGTGTGGTAAAAGGAGTTCAGTTTGTGGAACTTCGAGATGCAGGAGATCCTGTAGAGTTGGCGAAATTTTACGATGAAGAAGGCGCAGACGAATTAGTCTTTTTAGACATTTCTGCTTCTCATGAAGGACGCAAAACGATGGTACATGTTGTAGAAGAAGTAGCATCTCAGCTAGCGATTCCTTTTACGGTGGGCGGAGGAATTAATGCATTAGAAGATATGAAAAGAATGCTTCGTGCTGGTGCAGACAAAGTGTCATTAAATACAGCGGCCGTACTCAATCCAACACTGATTACAGAAGGGTCCGATTTTTTTGGAGCTCAGTGTATTGTGGTAGCCATCGATGCTAAGTACGATGAAAGCTTACAATCATGGCGAGTCTATACACACGGAGGCCGCAACGCAACGAACTGGGAAGTAATCGACTGGGCAAGAGAAGCAGTGAAGCGCGGTGCGGGTGAGATCTTGTTAACGAGTATGGATAAAGACGGTGAAAAGTCAGGGTTTGATTTAGCATTAACCAAAGCAGTCAGCCAAGCGGTGAGCGTTCCTGTTATTGCTTCTGGCGGCGCAGGAAATGGTCAAGATTTTGTCGATGCGTTTGAAAAAGGGGAAGCTGACGCGGCTTTGGCGGCTTCGATCTTTCACTATAAAGAAACATCTGTAAAAGAAATTAAAAGCTATGCAAAACAACAAGGAGTGAGCATTCGATGACGATTGAAAACATTAAATTCAACAGTGATGGACTTGTGCCAGCTATTGTACAAGATGCTGTGAGCAAAGAAGTTTTAACATTGGCTTATATGAACGAAGAATCACTTCAAAAATCAATTGATACACGTGAAACATGGTTTTACAGCCGTTCTCGACAAGAGTTGTGGCACAAGGGCGCAACCTCTGGAAACACACAAAAAATTGTGAGCATGGCATATGACTGTGATGCCGATTCTCTTGTTGTAAAAGTGGAGCCTCAAGGTCCTGCTTGTCATACGGGCGCTTACAGCTGCTTTAATGAAACAATTCTTGGCGAAAATAAACAAAACGATAATCGGTTTGCTATTATTAATGAGCTAGAAGAAGTAATCGCTAAGCGTGAAGCTGAAATGCCAGAAGGAGCTTATACGACGTACTTATTCGATAAAGGCGTAGATAAAATCCTCAAAAAAGTAGGAGAAGAAGCTGGTGAAGTGATTATTGCAGCAAAAAATCGTGACCATGATGAGCTGAAGTGGGAAGTTGCAGATTTATTGTACCACGTACTTGTTTTACTTCGTGAGCAAAAGCTGCCTTTAGACGATGTCCTATCAGTATTAAAAGAGCGTCACTCTAGCTAATAGCTACATAGTGAAAGGAGAGAAGGAGTTGTCTCATTTTAGATAAAAGAGGCAAAACCTTCTCTTATTTGTGTCAAGAAACGACTGCTTACAGGCTCCTTTTTTGAATAGAGGTATTAAACTTCTTGGCAAATGTGATATACTACGAACGTCGAAATTATCAACTTATTTGGAGGGCTTAATGGAAAAACACTCAAAAGTAATTCAAAAAATGGCACAAGTAATTCCATTTTCGCAAACGGGTGACTTCTATTTCGAAAAAGCGCTGCAGGCGTTTGAAGAAGAGGAGTCGGATAAAGCGCTCAAGTATTTAACGCGTGCAAACAAAGAGAATGCCCGTAATCCACAGCTTCTTACAAACGTTGGAGTAGCTTTAACGGAGCAGGGAGATTATCAAGATGCCAACGAGCTTTTTCTCCATGTGATTCATCATATGGACGATAAATTAGGAAGCTGTTACTACTATATAGCCAACAGCTATGCGCATCTTGGACTGTTTGAAGAATCAAAAAAATACGCGATGTATTACATTGAGCATTTTCCAAATGGTGACCTCTTTCGATCGGCTACAGATCTGTTAGATTTACTATCAATTGATGTGGATGAAGAAGATGAAGAGCCTAAAAATCAGCTAGGCGACATGCTGATTATAAAACAAGAACAAGCAAAACGACTGCTTGAAGCAACGAATTTTGAAGAAGCAGTGGATTTGTTAACTGAAATAATTGATGAGTATCCAGAATTCTGGTCTGCATATAATAATTTAGCGTTAGCTTATTTTTATTTAAATAAAATTGATGAGGCAATGGATTTGCTGAATGAAGTATTGGAGAAAAACCCTGGAAATCTTCATGCGTTATGCAATCAGCTGATTTTCTATTATTATTGCCATAAGCATAAAGAAGTTGAGGAGCTTACAGACGGGCTTAGCCGCGTTTATCCAATGTCATTTGAACACCGCTATAAGCTTGGAGCAACATTTGCATTGATTGGTCAATACAAACTATCATACAGATGGTTAAAAAAGCTTTATACACAAGGATTTCAAGGAGACAACTCATTTCATTATTGGCTCTCATATGCCTCTTACTATACCGGACGTGAAGCGTTCGCTAAAGAAATGTGGAAGCTGGCATTGGAAGACGTTCCTGATAAAGAAGGAGAGGAGCCTTGGCGCATCAGTCAAAAAGCTGCGAAGGTTTTTCAATCGAAAGTGGATGTTACAGCGAAAAAGAAGTGTGCAACAAAAAATGTTCACGATCAGCTTTACAGCTTGTATATGGCAAAAAAGCTTCCTGAACAGCAGCGTCTGCTTCTTTTAGAAGAAATCAAGTCGTCCATACATATGAGTACACTTTTGGATGAAGTATATACGTATGTATGGCAGGATAAACAACATGTGATTTTTGAGGTGGCAGATGTTATTGAACTGGAGATGGAATCGCAGAATGAAAGTGATACCCAGGATCTTTTAAGCTTTTGGTTTTATGTATATGTACAGGTATATAAACAATCCTATGATTTTCAGCATGTGAACGTAAATGCATGGGCCGCAGCCGTCACATATATATGGGCGAAAGAAAAAAGGCAGGCTATTACTCAAGCCGATGCGGCAAAACAATATTCCATTTCCGCTGCAACAGTTAGAAAGTACAGTAAAATTGTGAATACGTTATTAAATTGAGCAAAAAAATAGACGGTAATAGGAAGAACATATTAGGATAGTGGTAACGAAATAATTATCCATAAATTTGGAATCAACTACGAAGGAATTTCCTAAAAGGAGTGTAAAGCAATGACAGAAGAAAAAATTTATGATGTCATTATTATTGGGGCAGGTCCAGCAGGTATGACTGCTGCTGTATATACATCTCGTGCAGATTTATCAACACTAATGATTGAACGCGGAATTCCAGGCGGTCAAATGGCTAATACAGAAGATGTAGAAAACTATCCAGGTTATGATCATATCCTTGGCCCTGACCTTTCTAACAAAATGTTTGAGCATGCAAAAAAATTCGGTGCGGAATATGCGTACGGTGATATTAAAGAAATCATCGACGGAGAAGAATACAAGACAGTTCGTGCAGGCAGCAAAGAATATAAAACACGTTCAGTAATCGTTGCTACTGGTGCAGAATATAAAAAATTAGGCGCGCCAGGAGAAAAAGAACTAGGCGGCCGCGGCGTATCTTATTGTGCTGTATGTGACGGCGCATTTTTTAAAGGTAAAGAGCTAGTCGTTGTAGGCGGTGGAGACTCTGCGGTTGAAGAAGGCGTATATTTAACACGCTTCGCAACAAAAGTAACAATTATTCACCGACGCGATGAGCTTCGCGCGCAGAAAATCCTACAGCAGCGTGCATTTGACAACGAAAAAGTTGATTTTATTTGGAATACAACGGTCAAAGAAGTAAATGAAAAAGACGGTAAAGTAGGCAGCGTAACGTTAGTAGACACAAAAACAGGTGAAGAGCGCGAGTTCGGTGCGGACGGCGTATTCATTTATGTTGGAATGGTTCCACTAACAAAACCATTCGAAAGCCTAAACATCACGAATAAAGAAGGATATATTGAAACGAACGAGCAAATGGAAACAAAAGTACCAGGTGTGTTCGCAGCTGGAGACGTTCGTGAAAAGGCTCTTCGTCAAATTGTAACAGCTACAGGTGATGGCAGCATTGCTGCTCAAGCGGCTCAGCACTATGTAGAAGAGTTAAAAGAAAAGTTAAAAGCTATTCAGCAATAAGGCTGAAATCAATCTTTTACAAAACGTAATTCGGTTTTAACTGTTCTGTAACACCTGTGAAACATTGATGGGGTACTATATAGATAGTAATTGACCCCCTTTTATAAAATATATGTATGTCGGGCATAGGACGTGTTCCTATGCCTCTTTTTTGTGACTATAACAGATTGAATTTCCGTATATAACAGCAATGGATTATTTTCAGAAAATTTAGTAATAGTTAGTTCATCTCCGTTGTGAGAGAAGTTTGTTTCGTAGTATAATAAAAGAAAATGTCAGTATACATATGATGAGGTGGAAAACATGCAAAGGGTCACAAATTGTGTATTAATGAAAGACGATAAAGTATTGTTGCTTCAAAAGCCACGAAGAAACTGGTGGGTGGCCCCGGGTGGGAAAATGGAGCAAGGAGAATCTGTAAAAGACTCTGTTGTGAGAGAATTTCGTGAAGAAACGGGAATTTATTTGAAAAATCCCACTGTAAAAGGTATCTTTACTTTTACGATGAAAGAAAACGATCAAATTTCATCTGAATGGATGATGTTTACTTTTTTTGCTACAGATTTTGATGGGACAAATGTGCTAGAATCAGAAGAAGGCAAACTCGGTTGGCATAATTTGAGTGAAGTAAGTGAATTGCCGATGGCACCGGGAGATCATCACATTATCGATTATGTAGCAAAAGGGTCGGGTGTTATTTATGGCAACTTTACGTATACAACGGATTTCGAGTTATTATCTTATCGAATTGATCCTTGTTAATGATAAATAGACATGTATGCATAGATTGAGGGGGATGGAAAATGAGTACTGGGTCTGTAAGCGATATTCAATTAGTGATTATTACTGGAATGTCAGGTGCAGGAAAAACAGTAGCAATTCAGAGTTTTGAAGATTTAGGGTTCTTTTGTGTAGATAATTTACCCCCTACATTGCTACCGAAATTTTTAGAACTCATGAAAGAGTCAGGGAATAAAATGAATAAAGTTGCTCTTGTTATGGACTTGCGAGGCAGAGAGTTTTTTGAAAGCCTGTTTGAAGCATTAGATAACATGAGTGAAACAACGTGGGTCACGCCACAAATTTTATTTTTAGATGCAAAAGATTCTGTATTGGTGACGCGCTATAAAGAAACGAGACGTTCACATCCGCTAGCTCCTTCGGGTTTACCTTTAGAAGGAATTGGTATGGAACGTGAGCTTCTTGAGGAGTTAAAGGGAAGAGCTCAGCTTATTTATGAGACGTCAGAGTTAAAACCAAGAGAGCTTAGAGAAAAGATTTTAACTCAGTTTTCGTCGCACGCTTCACAGGTTTTTACTGTTAATGTGATGTCGTTTGGTTTTAAATATGGTGTACCTATTGACGCTGATTTAGTCTTTGATGTGCGCTTTTTGCCAAACCCTCACTACATTGACCATATGCGTCCTAAAACAGGGCTTGAAGAAGAGGTTTCTTCTTACGTATTAAAATGGACGGAAACTCAAAAGTTCATTGAAAAAGTAGTAGACTTACTTTCGTTTATGCTTCCACAGTACAAGCGAGAAGGTAAAAGCCAGCTGGTCATTGCTATAGGATGCACAGGCGGACAGCATCGCTCCGTCACATTAGCTGAATATTTAGGTCACCATTTCCAGAATGAATACAAAACTCATATTTCTCATCGTGACATTGAGAGGAGAAAGGAAAATCATAGATGAGCAGTGAACAGCTTCCAAAAGTTGTCGTCATTGGGGGAGGAACGGGTTTACCAGTGCTGTTAAGAGGGTTGAAGGAATACCCTCTTGATCTTACAGCCATCGTAACCGTAGCAGACGACGGGGGAAGTTCTGGCCGATTGCGCGATGAACTTGAAATCCCTGCTCCTGGTGATATTCGAAATGTGCTAGTTGCTTTATCTGATGTAGAGCCACTAGTTGAAGAGCTTTTTCAGCATCGATTTGATACAGGAAATGAGCTTACAGGCCATTCTCTTGGCAATTTGTTGCTTGCAGCTATGACGTCTATTACTGGCGATTTTGTGCATGCTATACGAGAAATGAGCAAAGTACTAAACGTCAGAGGGAAAGTACTTCCAGCAGCTAATCAAAGTGTTGTGCTGCATGCGGAGATGCAAGATGGATCCATCGTAACAGGTGAATCTAAAATTCCAGAAGTTAATAAAAAAATTAATAAAGTATTTTTATCGCCCGCCGATGTGAAACCGCTTGTCGAGACAATAAAAGCGATTCGACGAGCTGATTTAATTGTGTTGGGGCCCGGAAGTCTTTATACAAGTATTTTGCCGAATTTACTGGTGCAGGATATTTGTAACGAGCTTTGTTCGACAAAAGCAAAGAAAGTATACGTATGCAACGTGATGACGCAGCCGGGTGAGACATTGGACTTTAAGGCAAGTGATCATATTAAAGCGCTTTACAATCATATGCCTTGTGCATTTTTAGATGCGATTATCGTCAATAATGCACCTATTCCAGCACCTTTGAAAAAGAAATACCAAGTAGAGCAGGCTCAGCCTGTAGAATATGATCGTGAAGTATTGCTAAAATTAGGGTTAGAAGTGATTGAAGATCAAATTATTCAGTATGACGGCAGCGTAATTAGGCATGATACAAAAAAAGTAGCAAAGCTTGTGTATTCTATGCTGACATCGCTGCAAGGTAAAACGAATACGGGTGTTTAACACTATTTCCGTATGTAGATTGGAGGTGAAGTTATGTCATTTGCATCAGAAACAAAAAAAGAGTTAACGAATTTAGAAGTCAAAGATTGCTGTGCAAAAGCAGAGCTTTCTGCATTAATTCGAATGAATGGTTCACTTTCTTTTTCGAATAAAAAATTCACGGTTGATGTTCAAACAGAAAACGCAGCGATTGCTCGGCGCATTTATGTCCTGCTTAAGAAAAATTATGATGTTTCAGTAGAACTGCTTGTGCGTAAGAAAATGCGGTTGAAAAAAAACAATGTGTATATTGTTCGATTAGTAGAGAAAACGAGAATGCTTTTGGAAGACTTAAAAATTGTAGAAGAAGGATTCACGTTTACACATCGTATTTCACCAGAGCTAGTACAAAAAAAATGCTGTAAGCGATCCTACTTAAGAGGCGCATTTTTAGCCGGGGGTTCTATTAATAACCCAGAGACATCATCGTACCATCTTGAAATCTTTTCATTGTATGAAGAGCACAACGAAGCTTTATGCAATTTAATGAACGAATTTCAATTGAATAGTAAAACATTAGAACGGAAAAAAGGCTATATTAACTATTTGAAAGAAGCTGAAAAAATTACGGAGTTTCTAAATATCATTGGAGCCCATAACGCTCTGTTACGGTTTGAGGATGTAAGAATCGTCCGAGATATGCGAAATTCCGTTAATCGCTTAGTTAATTGTGAAACAGCTAACTTAAATAAAACGATCGGAGCGGCTATTCGTCAAGTGGAAAACATTCGTTATATTGATGAAACAGCTGGATTAGACATCTTACCAGAAAAGCTAAGAGAAATTGCTCGTTTGCGTGTGGAATACCAAGACGTTACGTTAAAGGAGCTTGGTGAGATGGTATCTGGAGGTCAAATTAGCAAATCGGGCATTAACCATCGGTTGCGTAAAATTGACCAAATAGCAGACAAGCTTCGCGCCGGTCAGCCAGTCACATAAGGGGAATTGCAAGGGGGAGGATTTTATCATGGAAAAACAAGTAGAAGTAAAATTAAAAACGGGATTACAGGCTCGTGTTGCGGCACTATTTGTGCAAGAAGCAACTCGTTTTACATCTGATGTGTACTTGAAGAAAGATGAGAAAGTAGTCAACGCTAAAAGTATCATGGGGTTAATGAGCTTAGCGATTAATAATGGGTCTCTTATTACGCTCATTGTTGAAGGGGTAGATGAAAAAGAAGCAATGGATGCGTTAGTAGCTTACGTAGAGAACGATGCATAAAAAAGCCTTTCCCAAAGCGGGAAAGGCTTTTTTCTTATTTAGGGTCGTTTTCTAATACTTTGTCAATTAGACCGTATTCTAAAGCGCGTTCAGCAGTCATGAAATTATCACGATCTGTATCACGTTGTAGCACTTCTAACGGTTGACCTGTACGCTCAGCTAAAATTGAATTTAGTTTTTCGCGTAAGAATAGAATACGTTTTGCCGCAATTTCGATTTCAGTAGCTTGTCCTTGAGCACCACCAAGAGGTTGATGAATCATTACTTCGCTGTTTGGAAGAGCAAAACGTTTGCCCTTTTCACCAGCAGCCAGTAAGAAAGCACCCATTGATGCAGCCATACCGATACAAATTGTAGAAACTTTTGGCTTAATGAATTGCATCGTATCGTAGATAGCCATTCCAGCTGTAATAGAGCCACCTGGACTGTTGATATAAAGTGAGATATCTTTTTCTGGGTCTTCAGCAGCTAAGAATAGAAGCTGAGAAACGATTGAGTTAGCTACATTATCGTCAATAGCACTACCTAAAATAATAATGCGGTCTTTTAATAAACGTGAATAAATGTCATAAGCACGTTCACCACGGTTTGTTTGTTCAATAACTGTAGGAATTAAGTTCATATTAAATTCCTCCTTAACAAGAATAATTTGTTATGTACCTATAATACACGTATGGTCAATAAAGGTCAAACAAAAGAACCTCTACTACACATATTCGCTTAAAAGACTATGTATTCCTCTTTGACATTATTAAAATTTTTCCCCCTTCTAAAAAAAATAAACGTAGTATTCTATTGAAAAGAGAAGTTTTCTCTCCTATAATGGAAGTTGTGACAAATATGCCCTCGTAGTGTAGTGGATAGCACAAGAGATTCCGGTTCTCTTAGGGTGGGTTCGAATCCTGTCGAGGGCGTCTTAAAACGTTGCGGATTACGCAACGTTTTTTATTTTGAGTAAAAAGGCTCATCTTCTCAAAAAATAATATTTATTTTCCTCCTATAACCCTTTATACGCGTAAGGAAGCAAGAAATTAATTCCATTGTACCGGTTGCGGAATTTGTCAGAATACTATAAAACAGTATATAAGGAAAAGAAACACGGAGGAGGAATAAATATGAAATATATGAACAAACTTTTCATTGTCAGTGCATCGTTAGCACTATTGCTGTCTGCATGCGGGACGAACGAAGATTCTGCTCAGCCGAAGTCTAATGATCAAGCAGAAAATGTTCAGCAGGACACAGCTTCTAAATCTGATCAAACATCAGGCGCTGCAAAAGAAGATTCGAAAAAAGATGCGGATTCTTCCGAGGTCTCAGCCAAACCTTCAGGAAGTCAATCATCAACTAGCGAAACAGCGGATGATGAACAGTCAACGTCTTCTTCAGAAACAAAACTAACAAAAAGCCCAGAACAAGATTATTCTATTCAAGTAATGGACGGTTATAAACTAACGGGTGAAGAACCAGGAAAAGATGCGTTAGTATTAACTTCAGATGATTCTCAATTTATGCGTATCGAAATGCTTTCATCAAAAGCATCGATGGACGACGCTGCTCAATCTGTTAAACAAACGGCAACAGCAGTTAATAAAAATGCAGCAGAGAAAAAGAATCTTGAAGAGAATGGAATCTTCAAAGATTCTGTTTGGTATGAAGCCACATCTGGCGATCATACGGTAAACGCTGTGTTGGTTAAAGGAAAGAAACCAATGAAGCTAACCATCTTCACGAAAAACGACGAAGAAAACTTGGACAAGTTTATGCAAATGGCACAAACCATTCAATAAGTAATTCTTCTATATATTATACACATGCAGAAAATTCGACATGACGAAGAAAACGTCATGTCGGATTATTACTCGGATCATGTGGTTGGTGCGAATTATAATGAAAAGTTATAAAGGTGCATAGCTCTATTACTTTTTTGATGGTTAGTAATTAAAAATAGGATGAACCGCTTCGTTAACAAAGGTTGACGGAGATTTTTTGATGAAAAAATTACATATAAAAAATAGTTACATGCTCTTTGAAAGCGTTTTTATAGTAAAATAGATGAAGGGGAGGGGAGAAATAATGGAGATTGGATTATTTCAGCAGCAGTCGTTAAAGCTGACGATGTCAAAAGAATTATCACAAGCTATTTCTCTTTTACAATATTCATCGATGGATATTGTAGCGTTTTTACATGAGCAGGCGCTTCAAAATCCGCTTATAGATTTTTCAGAGCTGCCCGTCTATACATCTCACAATCAAAAAAATCATGCAACTTCTGATTCAACAGATTATATGAGCAGTATACCAGCTCCTAAAGAAACGCTGTACGAACATTTAATGAATCAATCCGCATTGTTAAAATTAGATGAATGTGAGCAGGCAGCCGTTGAGTTTGTTATTCATAGTCTGGATGATGCTGGCTATTTGCACGATGAGTTAATCATACTTGCTAACCAGCTTGGCCAAGGTCAAGAGCAGGTTGAAAAGGCTCTCCAGCTTGTGCAGCAGATGGACCCGGCAGGAGTAGGGGCAAGAAGTTTACAAGAGTGCTTAATGCTTCAATTAAAAAGGAATAATCAATGGACAGAAAAAATAGAGCAAATTTTGACACATCACTTTGAGGAATTTGCGTATAAAAAATGGATGAAAATCTCAAAGTTATGTCAAATCTCACTTGAAGCTCTTCAACAATTACATGAACAGATTAAGAAATTAAATCCTCGTCCTGGATCGTTTTATATGAAGTCCAATGAACGATTCATTGTACCGGATTTTATTGTGAAAATTGAAGATGGAAATGTCGTTGCTTATGCAAATGAGGATTTGGAACCTCGACTTTCAGTGAATGAACAATACAAACTTCAGCTGAAAAATAGGCAGAACCAAGAAATGTTTTCTTATTTGCAAGAGAAATATCGTGAATTCCAATGGATTATGAAAAGTTTACACACACGCAAAGATACATTAAACGCATTAATGAATACCTTACTCGTTGAACAAGAAGCATTTTTTAAAAAGGGTCCTTCGTATTTGAAGCCGTTAACAATGAAGGAAGTAGCGGAACAAACGTCTGTGCATGAATCAACGATTAGCCGTGCTACTCGGCACAAATATATTCAAACGCCTTTTGGCACCTTTTCAATGAAATCTTTTTTCTCAACTAGTATTCAACTGGGCAACAACGAAGCGACTTCTACAACTCACGTAAAAGAACTGCTTAAAAAGCTAGTAGCAGAAGAAAACAAACAGCGTCCGCTTTCAGATCAGCAGTTGGCTAACGTCTTGCAAAGCAATTATAACGTTACTATTTCAAGAAGAACGGTAGCCAAATATCGAGACCAATTAAACGTTCTACCATCCAGTCAACGAAAACTTTTTGTGACGCAGTAAAGGAGTGAGAATGTGGAAGTCGTACTGTATACCAAAAATGGCTGTCATTTATGCGATGATGCAAAGAAGCTGCTTGCAGAGATGCAGTCTGAGTTTCCCTTGCAGCTTATTGAACGAGATATTTACAAAAACGATGAGTGGCTGGAAAAGTATCACCTTGCGATTCCTGTAGTAGAAATGGATGGAGAAGAAGTGGAATATGGAAAAATAACAGGTATTCCATTAAGAAAACGCTTACTTTTAAAAATAGGCAACACATGAGTTGAATAAAGGATTCACTCCTGTTAGAATAGATTTTGTAGCAGGGTGAATTTTTTTTGCGCAAGGTGGGACATAATATGTCTATACGGGACAAAATATGTCCAGCGAGTTTATGCCTTAAGGGGATTTTAACATGCGTTCTTTAATAGAAGTACAACGAAAATTATTACCTGAACTTCTCTCAGTTATGCAAAAGCGCTATCAAATCTTGCAATACATACGTTTAATGCAGCCGATTGGCCGCAGAAACTTAGCTGTAAGCCTTGGGCTAACAGAACGTGTGTTACGAAGCGAAGTAACATTCTTAAAAGAACAAGATTTGATTGACATTTACCCTAGTGGGATGACGCTTACAAACGAGGGAGAACTACTTCTAGCTGAATTAGAAGAAGTAATGAAGGAAGTTTCAGGACTTCGATTATTGGAAACAACATTAAAAGAGGCGTTTTCTTTATCAGAAGTTGTTGTTGTATCTGGAGATAGTGATCAGTCTCCTTGGGTCAAAAATGAAATGGGTCGAGCATCTGTTTCGTGTATCAAGGAGCGCCTTGTTGGTGAAAAAAATACCGTTGCTGTTACAGGTGGTACAACGCTTGCCGCCGTTGCCGAAATGATGACACCTGATTCAAAACACCCTGATATACTTTTTGTACCTGCTCGCGGAGGGCTAGGTGAAAATGTACAAAACCAAGCAAACACGATTTGTGCTAAGATGGCTGAAAAGTCCATGAGTCACTATCGCTTGCTTCATGTTCCAGATCAGCTTAGTGATGAAGCATACCGATCCATTATCGGTGAGCCATCTATTAAAGACATGCTTCATTTAATCAAGTCCGCTGGTATGGTTGTTCACGGAATAGGAGACGCTATGACAATGGCAGAACGCCGTAAAACACCACAGGCTGACTTAGAAAAAGTGAAAAATGGACATGCTGTAGGTGAGGCATTTGGATACTATTTTAATCATCAAGGCGAAGTTGTTCATAAAGTTAAAACAGTTGGCATACAACTCGATGATTTAAAGAACAATAAATGTGTTATTGCTGTTGCAGGAGGTTCATCAAAAGCAAAGGCAATTAAAGCGTTTATGCAACAAGCGCATGATTCGATTCTCATTACAGATGAAGGCGCCGCAAAAGAGTTAGTAAGGGATTTTAATTAATCCCTCATATAAAAAATACTTTTTACATTCAAGGAGGAAATACCCATGGCAGTAAAAATTGGTATTAACGGATTTGGTCGTATCGGCCGTAATGTATTCCGCGCAGCTTTAAAAAATGATAACGTTGAAGTAGTAGCAATCAACGACTTAACAGATGCTAACATGCTTGCTCACCTTTTAAAATATGATTCTGTACACGGAAAATTAGATGCAGAAGTAGTAGTAGATGGTAGCAACTTAGTAGTAAACGGTAAAACAATCGAAATCTCTGCTGAACGTGACCCAGCTCAATTATCTTGGGGCAAACAAGGCGTAGAAATCGTTGTTGAATCTACTGGATTCTTCACAAAACGCGCTGACGCTGCGAAACACTTAGAAGCAGGAGCTAAAAAAGTAATCATCTCTGCTCCAGCATCTGACGAAGATATCACAATCGTAATGGGTGTTAACGAAGACAAATACGATGCGGCTAACCACAACGTAATTTCAAACGCTTCTTGTACAACTAACTGCTTAGCGCCATTTGCTAAAGTGTTAAATGACAAGTTCGGTCTTAAACGCGGAATGATGACAACAGTTCACTCTTACACAAACGACCAACAAATCTTAGACTTACCACATAAAGATTACCGTCGTGCTCGTGCAGCTGCTGAAAACATCATCCCAACTTCAACTGGTGCTGCTAAAGCTGTATCTCTAGTATTACCTGAATTAAAAGGTAAATTAAACGGTGGAGCTATGCGTGTTCCAACTCCAAACGTTTCTTTAGTAGACTTAGTTGCTGAACTTGACAAAGAAGTAACTGTTGAAGATGTAAACAACGCTCTTAAAGAAGCTGCTGAAGGCGATCTTAAAGGCATCCTTGGTTACAGCGAAGAGCCACTAGTATCTGGTGACTACAATGGTAACATCAACTCTTCTACAATCGATGCATTATCTACAATGGTAATGGAAGGTAACATGGTTAAAGTTATCTCTTGGTACGATAACGAGAGCGGATATTCTAACCGTGTAGTAGACCTTGCTCAATACATCGCTGCTAAAGGACTATAAGAATAACTTAAAATTCGCTTCTATTTGATTCAATAAGACAGAAATCGACTAGACTTTCCTTTTTTATTGGATATCTGAAAATAGAACGACTATAATAAGACTTGCTAAGGAAGAGAGGGGCATACCCCCTCTTCCTTGATTTATGTATTGGCTTCTACATGAAAAAGCATCATAAGCAGCTAACTGGAGTTTCACTTTATATAGAAAGGCGCCAATATATAAAATGAAATGTACGGTGGTTTGTGGATTGATGATTACATAGAAGCCTACTTGCTTAGTACCATAAATACTTAAGGAGGCCTTTTAACGATGAACAAAAAAACGTTGAAAGACATCGATGTAAAAGGAAAGCGAGTATTTTGTCGCGTAGACTTTAACGTACCAATGAAAGACGGAAAAGTAACAGACGAAACTCGTATTCGTGCAGCTATTCCTACTATTCAATATTTAGTAGAACAAGGTGCAAAAGTAATTTTAGCTAGCCATCTTGGACGTCCAAAAGGCGAAGTTGTTGAAGAGTTACGTCTAAATGCTGTTGCAGAACGTTTACAAGCTCTTCTTGGTAAAGACGTTGCAAAAGCTGACGAAGCTTTTGGCGAAGAAGTAAAGAAAACAATCGACGGTATGAGCGAAGGCGATGTTTTAGTACTTGAAAACGTACGTTTTTACCCAGGTGAAGAGAAAAACGATCCTGAATTAGCAAAAGCATTTGCTGAATTAGCAGACGTGTACGTAAACGATGCATTCGGTGCAGCTCACCGTGCGCATGCTTCAACAGAAGGAATTGCACAACATATTCCAGCAGTAGCAGGTTTCTTAATGGAAAAAGAGCTTGATGTGCTTTCAAAAGCATTATCAAACCCAGAACGTCCATTTACTGCAATCGTTGGTGGAGCAAAAGTTAAAGACAAAATCGGTGTAATTGACCACTTGCTTGATAAAGTAGATAACTTAATCATCGGTGGAGGACTTTCTTACACATTTATTAAGGCACTAGGCCATGAAGTAGGTAAATCACTTCTTGAAGAAGACAAGATTGAACTTGCAAAATCTTTCATGGAAAAAGCTAAGAAAAACGGAGTAAACTTCTACATGCCAGTGGACGTGGTAGTAGCAGATGACTTCTCAAATGATGCTAATATTCAAGTTGTATCAATTGAAGATATTCCAAGCGATTGGGAAGGCTTAGACGCAGGACCGAAAACGCGTGAAATCTATGCTGACGTAATCAAAAACTCTAAGTTAGTTATTTGGAATGGACCAATGGGTGTATTTGAATTAGATGCATTTGCTAACGGAACAAAAGCAGTAGCAGAAGCTTTAGCAGAAGCAACTGACACATATTCAGTAATCGGCGGAGGAGACTCTGCAGCAGCTGTTGAAAAATTCAACTTAGCTGATAAAATGAGCCATATTTCTACAGGTGGCGGTGCGTCACTAGAGTTTATGGAAGGTAAAGAACTTCCAGGCGTAGTTGCATTAAACGATAAGTAAGTTTATGTTTCAGTAAGACGGAGGACCGACCTGACGACTGATAATATAAAAAATTATCAAGCAGCGAAGATGGATGACCAAGAGATAAAAGGGACCGAATCACTTTTAACAGCACCCTCTTGGACATCCAACGCGTGAAGGGAAAACCCACAATAAACAAAGGACGGTGTTATACATGCGTAAACCAATTATTGCAGGAAACTGGAAAATGAACAAAGTACTTTCTGAAGCAACTAGCTTTGTTGAAGAAGTAAAAGGAGCAGTACCATCTCCTGAAAGCGTAGAATCAGTAGTATGTGCACCTGCACTATTTTTAGATCGTTTAGTAGAAGCGACTAAAGGCACAGACTTAAAAATTGGTGCACAAAACATGCACTTTGAAGAAAACGGTGCGTTCACTGGAGAAGTGAGCCCTGTTGCTTTAGCAGACTTAGGTGTGAACTATGTCATTTTAGGACACTCTGAGCGTCGTGAAATGTTTGCTGAAACGGACGAAACAGTAAACCAAAAAACAATTGCTGCATTCAAACACGGTTTAACACCAATCGTTTGCTGCGGTGAAACAAACGAAGAGTACGAACAAGATCAAACAAAAACAGTTGTAGCTAATCAAGTACAAAAAGCATTAGCTGGTCTAACTGATGAGCAAGTAAAACAAACGGTTATCGCATATGAGCCAATCTGGGCAATCGGTACAGGTAAATCTTCAACTGCTGAAGGTGCAAACGAAGTTTGTGCATACATCCGTAGCGTTGTTGCAGAACAATTCTCTCAAGATGTTGCAGATGCTGTACGTATTCAATACGGAGGTAGCGTAAAACCTGCTAATATTAAAGAATATATGTCTCAATCAGACATTGACGGAGCTTTAGTAGGTGGAGCAAGCTTAGAAGCAGATTCTTTCTTACAGCTTTTGGAGGCTGGTAAGTAATGAGTAAAAAGCCAGTAGCATTAATCATCTTAGATGGTTTTGCATTACGCGATGAAGATAAAGGTAATGCGGTAACACATGCAAAAAAACCAAACTTCGACCGTTTCTGGAACGAGTATCCTCATGCTACACTTCAGGCGTCTGGAGAAGCTGTAGGCTTACCAGAAGGCCAAATGGGTAACTCTGAAGTAGGTCACTTAAACATCGGCGCAGGCCGAATTGTGTACCAAAGCTTAACTCGTGTAAACGTAGCAATTCGTGAAGGCGAGTTTGAACAAAACGAAACGCTTCTAGCAGCTGTAAAGCACGCAAAAGAAAAGGGTACAAACCTTCATCTTTTCGGGCTTTTATCTGATGGCGGTGTACACAGTCATATCGAACATCTATATGCATTATTGCGTCTAGCTAAGAGTGAAGGCTTAGAAAAAGTCTACATTCATGGCTTCTTAGATGGTCGTGACGTAGCACCTCAATCTGCTGAAACGTATTTAAAAGAACTTAATGAAAAAATTGAAGAGTACGGCGTTGGTGAAATTGCAACACTTTCAGGACGTTACTACTCAATGGACCGCGACAAACGCTGGGAGCGCGTAGAGAAATCATATCGCGCAATGGTGTACGGCGAAGGTCCATCATATACAAGCGCTGAAGAGTGCGTAAAAGATTCGTATGACAATGGAATCTATGACGAATTCGTTTTACCTTCTGTTATTACAAAAGAAGACGGATCGCCAGTTGCGACAATTCAAGACGAAGATGCAGTTATTTTCTACAACTTCCGTCCGGATCGCGCAATTCAAATTTCAAATACGTTCGCAAACGAAGATTTCCGTTCATTTGATCGCGGTGAAAAACATCCAAAACACTTACATTTTGTATGTTTAACTCACTTCAGCGAAACAGTTGACGGATATGTAGCCTTTAAGCCAATTAACTTGGATAACACGCTTGGTGAAGTATTATCTCAAAATAACTTAAAGCAGCTTCGTATTGCCGAGACAGAAAAATATCCTCACGTAACGTTCTTTATGAGCGGTGGACGTGAAGCAGAGTTTCCTGGTGAAACACGTATCTTAATCGATTCACCAAAAGTAGCAACATATGACTTGAAACCTGAGATGAGTGCTTATGAAGTGACGGACGCGTTGCTTGCAGAAATCGAAGGCGATAAGCAAGACGCTATTTTATTAAACTTTGCAAATCCTGATATGGTAGGCCATTCAGGTATGTTAGAACCAACTGTAAAAGCGATTGAAACAGTAGATGAGTGCTTAGGCAAAATTGTAGATGCAATTTTAGCTAAAGGCGGTACAGCAATCATCACAGCAGACCATGGTAATGCTGATGAAGTGATTACGCTTGAAGGTAATCCAATGACGGCTCATACAACGAATCCTGTTCCAGTAATCGTAACCAAACAAGGCTTAGAGCTTCGTGAAGACGGGATTCTAGGAGATCTAGCTCCTACGATGCTTACTCTTCTAGACGTAGCACAGCCAAAAGAAATGACAGGTAAAACATTAATTAAATAATTAATTATAAAGGAGAGTTTTAAAATGCCAGCAATTCTTGACATTTATGCACGCGAAGTATTAGATTCTCGCGGTAACCCAACAGTTGAAGTTGAAGTATATACTGAATCAGGCGCTTTCGGACGCGCTTTAGTACCAAGTGGTGCTTCTACTGGTGAATACGAAGCAGTAGAATTACGCGATGGTGACAAATCTCGCTACCTAGGTAAAGGTGTATTAAAAGCAGTAGAAAACGTAAACGAAATTATCGCTCCTGAATTAGTAGGTATGGACGTAACTGATCAAATCGGTATCGACCGCCTTATGATCGAGTTAGACGGTACTGAAAACAAAGGTAAATTAGGTGCCAACGCTATTCTTGGTGTATCTATGGCAGTAGCTCACGCAGCAGCTGATTTCGTAGGTCTTCCATTATACCGTTACCTTGGTGGATTCAACGCTAAGCAATTACCAACTCCAATGATGAACATCATCAACGGTGGTTCTCATGCTGATAACAACGTTGACTTCCAAGAATTCATGATCTTACCTGTAGGAGCTCCTACATTTAAAGAAGCAATCCGTATGGGTGCTGAAGTATTCCACGCGTTAAAATCTGTTTTATCTGCTAAAGGCTTAAACACAGCTGTAGGTGACGAAGGTGGTTTCGCTCCTAACTTAGGTTCTAACCGTGAAGCATTAGAAGTAATTGTAGAAGCAATCACAAAAGCTGGTTACGAAGCTGGTAAAGACATCCAATTAGGTATGGACGTAGCTTCTTCTGAGTTCTTCAACAAAGAAACTGGTAAATATGACTTAGCAGGCGAAGGCCGTACAGGCGTAACTTCTGCTGAAATGGTAGATTTCTACGAGCAGTTAGTTAACGAATTCCCAATCGTTTCAATCGAAGACGGTTTAGACGAAAATGACTGGGATGGTCACAAGCTATTAACTGAGCGCATTGGCGGAAAAGTACAGCTTGTTGGTGACGATCTATTCGTAACAAACACGAAAAAACTTGCTCAAGGTATCGAACAAGGCGTAGGTAACTCTATCCTTATCAAAGTTAACCAAATCGGTACATTAACTGAAACGTTCGAAGCTATCGAAATGGCTAAACGTGCTGGTTACACAGCAGTAGTTTCTCACCGTTCTGGTGAAACTGAAGATGCAACAATCGCTGATATCGCTGTTGCAACAAACGCTGGTCAAATCAAAACTGGTTCTATGAGCCGTACAGATCGTATTGCGAAATACAACCAATTACTACGCATCGAAGACGAACTAGGTGTTCTAGCTGTATACGATGGCGCTAAATCTTTCTACAACTTGAAAAAATAAGTTGAAAGTATAAAAAACGGATGACGATTGTCATCCGTTTTTTTACGTTAAAATCCGTTGTATTTAACTGCCATTACTTGTACGAGAGGGTTTTTTATGATAAATTAACCTTAGCGTAGTGCGCGTACTTTATCCCCGGTAATGCCAATCAGAAGGGATGAAGAAACCCCGCTGATTGACTATTACTTGGTGTAGGAGGTGTGTCTTAGTGCATACATTGCTGATTACTTTGCTAGTGATTGTTTCAATTGCTTTGATTGTTGTGGTCGTTTTACAATCAAGTAAAACTACTGGATTATCTGGAGCTATTTCCGGTGGAGCTGAAACGTTATTTGGGAAACAAAAAGCACGTGGAATTGACTTAGTTTTACACCGTTTGACAGTAGTGTTATCTATCTTATTCTTTGTATTAACACTTGCTGTATCTTATTTCAAACTTTAATATGTTACTGGATAGACTGCCACCTAATGCATATGTACTTGGTGTATACCAACTTATGTATTAGGTGGTTTTTTAATGGGTGTGTTGAATACTTTAATTTCATTTTTAAGTAATGATATAATATAGCTTTAGAAAAAAGTACTAAATATAGTATAAAAGCGTAAAAGTTGATGGCCACATTTCTTGTTATGTGATGACCGTCACATAAATACATGTTTTTTTCTATTAGGACTGCAGATATTATAACTAAAAGGAGTTAAATGATATATGAAAATTGCACAACCAAAGCCATTTACATTTGAAGGCGGCGAAAAAGCTGTTTTATTACTTCATGGTTTTACCGGAAATTCTGCTGACGTTCGTATGTTAGGTCGTTTTTTAGAGAAAAAAGGATACACATGCCACGCACCTCATTACAAAGGACATGGCGTAGCGCCTGAAGAACTTGTTCATACTGGTCCAAAAGATTGGTGGAAAGATGTCATGGACGGCTATGAGTTTTTGAAAAGCAAAGGTCATGAAAGTATTGCCGCTGTAGGTCTTTCACTAGGTGGCGTATTTTCACTGAAATTAGGTTACACTGTACCTATAAAGGGTATTGTGCCTATGTGCGCCCCTATGTATATAAAGAGTGAAGAAGTCATGTATGAAGGTGTTTTAGCGTATGCACGCGAATATAAAAAGCGTGAAGGTAAATCGTCTGAACAGATTGAACAAGAAATGGAAGAGTTCAAGCAAACACCAATGAACACATTAAAGTCTTTACAGGAATTAATCGCTGAAGTGCGAAATTCAGTTGATATGATTTATGCACCGACATTTGTTGTACAAGGTCGTCATGATCATATGATTAATACAGACAGCGCCAATATTATTTATAATAGCGTCGAGTCTCCTACAAAAGATATAAAATGGTACGAAGAATCTGGTCATACCATTACCTTTGATAAAGAGCGTGATCAGCTTCACGAGGATGTATATGCATTTTTGGAATCACTTGATTGGTGATAGAGATAATACGAATAAAGAAAAAGGAGGGACATGATGTGAAAGAAGAAAATCAGCCCTATATAAATGAAATATTGGATTTTATGAAAAGGGATAATTACAAACCTTTGACTGTCCAAGAGCTTGCAAAAGAATTTAATACTGAGGATGCAGAGTCATTCAAAGAGTTTGTGAAGGCACTTGTTATTATGGAAGAGAAGGGTTTAATTATCCGAGCAAGAAACGATCGCTACGGGCTGCCGGAACAAATGAATTTTGTCAAAGGGAAAGTAAGCGGACATGCAAAAGGGTTTGCGTTCGTAGTTCCTGAAGAAAAAGATGCGGGTGATGTATTTATTCCCCCTACTGAAACAAACAATGCTATGCACGGAGATATTGTGCTTGCAAGAGTGTCATCAGAATCATCAGGTGCTCGTCGTGAAGGAACCATTGTAAAAATCTTAGAACGAGGTACCCAGCAAATTGTAGGTACGTATACGCAAAGCAAAAATTTTGGCTTTGTGATTGCGGATGACAAAAAAATTGCAGGTGATATCTTTATTCCCAAAGCAGCAAGAAACGGTGCAGTTGAAGGCCATAAAGTAGTAGTAGAACTGACAACCTATCCGGAAGGCCGCATGAACGCAGAAGGAAAAGTTGTTCAAATTCTTGGACATAAAAACGATCCGGGGATCGATATCATTTCTGTTATCCATAAGCACGGTCTTCCTCAAGAATTTCCTGCTGATGCTTTAACACAAGCAATTGATACACCTGAAACGATTGACGAAAAAGATATCGGCAACCGCCGCGATCTTCGTGATCAAGTTATTGTAACCATTGACGGAGCAGATGCAAAAGATTTGGATGACGCCGTAACGGTTACAGAGCTTGAAAATGGAAACTACAAATTAGGCGTCCATATTGCAGATGTAAGTCACTACGTTAAAGAAGGTTCTCCGATTGATGTAGAAGCAGCAGAGCGCGGAACAAGCGTCTATTTAGTAGACCGAGTTATTCCAATGATTCCTCACCGTTTATCTAATGGAATTTGCTCATTAAATCCAAAAGTTAACCGTTTTACGCTTTCTTGTGAGATGGAAATCGATCCACAGGGTGAAGTAGTGAAACATGAGATTTTTGAAAGTGTCATCAAAACGACAGAACGAATGACGTATTCAGACGTTAACAAAATCTTAGTGGATAAAGACGAAGAAGTGTTAGAACGCTACGAGCCAATTGTTCCGATGTTTGAGCGTATGGAAAAGCTGGCAGCTATTCTTCGTAAAAAGAGAATGGATCGCGGTGCCATTGATTTTGATTTCAAAGAAGCAAAAGTATTAGTAGACGATGATGGCCATCCTCACGATGTTATTTTGCGTGAACGTTCGGTTGCTGAAAAGCTAATCGAAGAATTTATGCTAGCGGCGAATGAAACAGTAGCAGAACATTTTCACTGGATGAACGTACCGTTCATTTATCGTATTCATGAAGATCCAGATGCAGAGAAGCTTACTCGTTTCTTAGAGTTCATTACAAACTTTGGTTACACGGTGAAAGGAACAGGAAACGATATTCATCCGCGTGCGCTGCAGGATATTTTAGAAGAAGTAAAAGGTACGCCTGAAGAGATGGTTATTTCAACTGTTATGCTTCGTTCGATGAAACAAGCGAAATATGAAGCAGAAAGTTTAGGCCACTTTGGTTTATCAGCTGAGTTCTATACGCATTTTACGTCTCCAATCCGTCGTTATCCGGATTTAATCGTTCATCGTCTCATTCGCACGTATTTAATTGAAGGAAAAACAGATCAGCAAACGCAAGAAAAATGGCGCGAGCTTCTGCCTGATGTTGCTGAGCATTCTTCTAATATGGAACGTCGTTCAGTTGACGCTGAGCGGGAAACGGACGATATGAAAAAAGCTGAGTTTATGGCTGATAAAGTTGGGGAAGTATTTAATGGTATTATTAGCTCTGTTACTAACTTTGGAATGTTCGTGGAGCTAGAAAATACGATTGAAGGTTTAGTTCACGTCAGTGACTTAACAGATGACTATTATCGTTACGACGAACGTCACTATGCGATGATTGGAGAAAAAACGGGCAATGTCTTCCGAATTGGAGACGAAATTGAAGTGAAAGTCGCCGATGTGAATAAAGACGAGCGTTCAGTTGACTTTATTATTGTAGGAATGAAAGAAAGCCGCAAACGCTTATCTAAAGACCGTCCTAAAGTGATTAAAGCAAAACAAAAGTCACGCAAAGATGATAAAGGAAAAGGTCGCGAGGGCAGCCGAAGCAAAAATGAAGAGTGGTCTACTCAAAAGCCAAAGAAGAAAAAGAAAAAGAGATTCTTCGAGGGTGCCCCAAATGTTAAGCGCAAAAAGAAAAAGCGTAAATAATCGAAATCGACAGCAGTGAAGCAGAAGGGTATTCCTTCTGCTTCAAAACAGCTCCATTAAACGTTTTAGTTGTTGTTTAGATTTCCATACAGTAAAATGATACATAATATCATACATATACGTAAGTACGGCTGAAGGGAAGGAACGTTTTATGCCAAAAGGTGAAGGGAAATTAATTGCACAAAACAAAAAAGCCCGCCACGACTTTTTTATTGAAGAAACATATGAGACGGGTATTGTTCTACAAGGAACGGAAATCAAATCAATTCGTAATGGGCGTGTAAATTTAAAGGACTCTTTTGCTCGTGTGCAAAACGGAGAAGTATTTCTACACAATATGCACGTTAGTCCTTACGAACAAGGAAATCGATACAATCATGAGCCGTTGCGTACACGAAAGCTATTGCTCCATAAGCGTGAAATCAGCAAGCTAATTGGCTATTCAAAAGAAACGGGTTATTCATTAGTTCCTTTAAAAGTGTATTTAAAAAATGGATACGCAAAGGTTTTACTAGGGCTTGGTAAGGGTAAAAAGAAATATGACAAGCGTGAAGACTTAAAGCGAAAAGAAGCGAAGCGCGATATCGAACGAGCATTTCGTGATCGTCAAAAGATGTGACATTACAAAATCTTACAATTGCAAAATGCTCATTTTGTGATATAATAAGTATTGTTATCAGTTAGATTTCATTTTGCACACTGAAGTCGCTATCTGATGTAAGATTTTTTCTTACACATTCCGACTCCCTTTTATATGGGGACGTTACGGATTCGACAGGGGTAGTTCGAGCTTAGGTTGCGAGTCGAGGAGATGGCCTCGTTAAAACATCAACGCCAATAATAACTGGCAAATCTAACAATAACTTCGCTTTAGCTGCATAATAGTAGCTTAGCGGTTCCTCCCTCCATCGCCCATGTGGTAGGGTAAGGGACTCACTTTAAGTGGGCTACGCCGGAGTTCGCCGTCTGAGGACGAAGGAAGAGAATAATCAGACTAGCGACTGGGACGCCTGTTGGTAGGCAGAACAGCTCGCGAATTATCAATATGCCAACTACACTCGTAGACGCTTAAGTGGCGATATTTCTGGACGTGGGTTCGACTCCCACCGTCTCCACCAATACATATTGTATGGTGGCTTACCTTACTTATAACAGGAGTTAATCAAATGTATGTTCTTCATTTGATTAGCTCCTTTTTAATTTATGATGTATGTAAAAAGGATGCCTCTTACACAAAGAGACATCCTTTTACTTTTGTTTAAGCTGAACAAAAAGCAGCATAAGAAAGGAAAGAAAGACGATTGAAATAACCCATAGCCAAGCAAGATTCATGTTTCCAGAGTCAATCGCTACGTAGATAGCGGTAGGAACAGTTTGTGTTTCACCTGGAATATTGCCAGCAAACATCAAAGTGGCTCCAAACTCTCCGAGTGCTCTTGCCAGACTTAGCACTCCTCCTGTTACGATGGCTTTAGAAGCTAAAGGAATGGAAATAAAGAAAAAGACTTTCCATTCGCTTGCACCATCTACTCGAGCTGCGTCTTCAATTTCGTAATCTACGCTTTGAAAGCCTGTTTTGGCAGATTGATACATAAGCGGAAACGCAACGACAACGGAGGCAATAACAGCTGCCCACCATGTGAAAATAACAGGTTGTTGAAAGGCCCATTCAATTGCCCGGCCGAGCAGGCTGTGTTTCCCGAATATGACAATCAATAAAAATCCAACAACGGACGGAGGGAGCACCAACGGGAGCATTAACGCCGTTTCAATCATCACTTTTCCCTTAAAGTGTTTCCTGGATAACAGTTTTCCTATAACAGTGCCTAAAATAATAACGACAAATCCTGCTACTAATGCAATTTTAAGCGATAGCTGAAGAGGAGATAAAAATTCTTGAATCATAGCGGCCTCAATGTGCAGTGAAACCGTATTTCTTTAAAGTGTCAAGAGCTGTCTTACTTTGTAAAAATTGATAAAAAGCTTTTGCTTCTTGTGGATGTTTCGAATCCTTAATAACGCCTACAGGATATACAATTGGTTTGTGAGTGCTATTATCTGCAGTAGCGACAATCTTCACCTTTTTTGAAATCAAGGCATCGGTTTTATAAACCACCCCAGCTTCAACGTTTCCTGTCTCAACGTAGGAAAGCACCTGGCGTACGTCTTTCGCATAGACGGTTTTTGGCTCAATGTTTTTCCAAAGGTTCATGTGTTCAAAAGTCTCCTTCGCATACTGTCCGGCAGGAACGGATTCTGGTATTCCAAGTGCAATTTTTTGAACAGTCGGCTTTGATAGATCTTCAAAATTTGTGATAGCAGACGTATTATTCTTTGGCACGATAAGCACAAGGTCATTGCCAACCAAGTCAGTACCATTCTCCTTGGAGATAGCTCCTGCTTTTACTAGTGCATCAAACTTGTCTTCTGCTGCTGAAAAAAATAAATCAACAGGTGCGCCGTTTGTAATTTGCTGTTGCAGCGAGCCTGAAGCTCCAAAATTAAATTTCAAGTCTATATTTGGATGCTTTTTTTCATATTGCTTTTGAATATCAGTGAGCGCATCTTTTAAGCTGGCCGCAGCGGATATCGTTAAGCTGATGTTTTTGTGCTGAGCTGCGGATTGATCGGTATTTGTTTCGTTCGAACAAGCAGCAGTAAACATAATTAAAAATAATAGTGCGAATAAGGGTTTAAAGTATTGTTGCATCGTGTCACCTCAGTTAGTTGTAGTAAAGCAATTTAGTATAACTATATCACGTTCATTTAAAATTTGACTTCCTAAAAAGAAAACAGCGACTTGAAAGGGGGAAAACTTTCAAGTCGCTGCTTCATTTATTCTTCCAACGCTTTGCCCATTCCTTTTAAAAAGTGAAGCCCAAATCCAATTGCACGATTGACATCTGGATCGTTTAGCGCTTTTATAAGAGCTAATGCACTTACTTTTTTTCCTGTTTTTACATACTCATTCGCTTCGTTCATACCAGCTGTTGCGCTATTTACAAGTTTAGCAGTTACCTCTGGATCTGCCTTCATCAAACCGCTGCTTGCACCCATAAGAGTATTAATTAAATTAGTTACCGGTTCTCTGGAAATTTGATGAAGCGCAATTTTTGAGATTTTTTCTTTCGCTTGAATCATTGAATCAGCAGCTTCAAGAACACCCATGTCGTTAAGTTCGCCAACAATACCGAGAATACGGTTCAACGCTTCTTCATTATCTGCCAGCAGAGAAGTTAAATCTTCTAATTTTTGTTGTTTTTCTTCTTCCTCGCTTAGAAGAGGTTTCTTAATTTCTGTAATAGGTTGTGCCATCTTTTCTCCTCCTATTTACTTGTTAAATGGGCGTAGCCAGGACGGTTCCATTTACGCTGAACCTCGACCCCATTTTGAGGATGACGTTTTTTGTTACGCGGATTTGTAGACGGTAAAGGTGTTTCGCCACCTTTACTTAATACTTCCATCCGTACTTTTGTTTGTTTGTAAGCCGGCGTATTTGTTCGTTGGTCGACTGCAGGTCCCGTCAAGAAGTTAATAGCCGAATCTTTATGAACAGAGTGCATTGGAAGGTACAGCTCATTTGCTTTTACTCGCTCTGTAATTAATGCCTGTACTTTTACTGCTCCAAACGGTGAGATTAATCTGACAAGCGAACCTTCTTCAATTTCACGCTCCTTGGCAAGCTGAGGTGAAATTTCTACAAATACTTCCGGTACTTTTGATTGGATGCCGCTCGATTTATTGGTCATATTCCCTTCATGAAAATGTTCTAACATTCTTCCATTATTAATGTGTAGATCATATTCTTCTGGGAATTCGGCAGGAAGTACCCAATGTGATAAAGCAAAGCGCGCTTTTTTATCTGGGAAATTAAACCCATCGACGTAAAGTAACGGCGTGCTTTTCCCCTCTAAGCTCCCCCATAAGAAGCTATTCCAGCCTTCAAGGTTTTCGTAGCTGGCTTGGCTGAATAGGGGTGATAGACTAGCCATTTCTGCAAAGATATCACCAGGATGTGTATACGTCCAGTTCGCACCTAAGCGGTTGGCAATCTCTTGAACAATCCACCAATCCGGCTTTGAATCACCGAGCGTTGGTAATGCTTGATACAATCTTTGAACACGTCGTTCTGTGTTGGTAAAGGTTCCTTCTTTTTCAAGAGAAGGAACAGCAGGAAGTACAACATCAGCATATTGAGCCGTTCTCGAAAGGAAAATGTCTTGGACGACAAAAAAATCTAAATTTGATAATATTTCGTGCACGTGGTTAGCATTTGAATCAACAAGAGCCATATCTTCTCCGACAAGGTACATGGCCTTCATTTTTCCTTCATCAATTGAATGCAGCATTTGAATATTATCAAGCCCTGGCTTATCTTTAATTTTTACACCGTATGCTTTTTCAAATTTCGCCCGGGCGACTGAGTCTGTGACGTGCTGATAGCCTGGAAGCCAAGCCGGAAGAGTTCCCATATCACATGCTCCTTGGACGTTATTGTGGCCTCGGAGCGGATAAGCGCCTGCTCCAGGGCGTCGATAGTTTCCAGTAGCAAGCAACAGGTTTGAGATAGCCGCTGATGTATCAGAGCCTCCCGTATTTTGCGTTACGCCCATGCCCCACAGCACACAGGTTCCATCGGCGTCTCGAATCATTTCAGCTATTTGAATGAGCGTTGCTGCTGGAATACCCGTAATTTGTTCAGCATATTCAAGCGTGTACTTTTCAAGCAAAGAGTGAAAGTCTTCAAAATAGTTGACGTTTTCTTGGATGAATTTTTCATTGTGCCATCCTTGGTCAATCATGTATTTTGTTACAGCCATTAGCCATACTTGGTCCGTACCTTGTTTTGGACTGATAAAAATGTCAGAGCGTTCAGCCATTTCGTTTTTGCGCAAATCTGCGACAATTAGTTTTTGGTCATGAAGCTTATGCGCGCGTTTGATACGAGTTGCTAATACAGGGTGACCTTCAGCAGGGTTAGCTCCAACGATGATAACCAGTCCAGCTTTTGCGATGTCTTTTATCGTGCCGGCATCGCCTCCCATTCCCACTGTTCGAAATAATCCATCAGTTGCAGGAGACTGACAGTAGCGAGAGCAGTTGTCTACGTCATTTGTTTCAAACATTTGGCGAGCCAGCTTTTGAATAACATAGTTTTCTTCGTTTGTAATCTTAGAAGAAGAAATAAAACCAACTGATCCATGTCCATACTGCTGATTAATAGAGCTTAACCTGCTTGCTACTAAGTCGAGGGCTTCTTCCCATGACGACTCTACAAATGCGCCATTTTTTCGGATTAAAGGCTTAGTAATACGTTTTTCAGAGTTTACAAAATCCCAGCCGAATTTTCCTTTCACACAGGTTGAAATAGCATTTGCGGGAGCATCAGAGCTAGGCTGAACTTTAAGGATTTCACGGCCTTTTGTCCATACTTCAAATGAACATCCAACTCCGCAAAATGTACAGACAGTTTTTGTTTTTTTCGTGCGTGTTTCGCGCATAGCGGCTTCCACTTCTGAAACAGCAAAAATTCCGCTGTATCCAGGTTCTACTTCTTTAACTAAATCAATCATTGGGTTTAAAACGTCTTTTGGAAGTCCAGTCATAAATCCAGCTTCTCCAAGCATGGATTTTTCCATTAAGGCATTACAAGGGCATACGGTTACACATTGACCGCAGCTCACACAAGAAGATTCATTGATTGCTACACCGTCATCCCAGAGAACGCGGGGACGTTTCGCTTCCCAGTCGATAGAGAGTGTTTCATTAACTTGAAGATTTTGACAAACCTCTACGCATTGTCCACAAGCAATGCATTGATTAGGGTCATAACGGTAGAACGGATGAGACATATCGACTTCATTCTCTGAGGCCTTTGGCGTATAGGGGTATTTTTGATGTTCAATCTCCATCATTTCAGCCGTGTTATGTAATTTACAGTTTCCGTTGTTATTATCGCAAACGGTGCAGTATAGCAAATGATTCTCTAATAAACGATCCATTGCTTCCGTCTGTGCCGCTTTTGCGGGTGCTGATTGTAATTCAATCTTCATGCCGTTTTCAGCTTTTGTAGAACAAGAACGAACTAACTCGCCATTCATTTCAACGATACATGTGTCACAAGTTTGAATAGGGTCTACTTCAGGAACATAACAAATCTGAGGGTGCTCAATGCTTTGCTGGTTAATAATTTCGAGTATGGTAGAGCCTGAAGCTGCCTTGTATTCGTTGCCATTTATATGAACAGTGATGGTTTCACGACTCATTTGTTTTCCTCCTTTATATAAAAACAAAAAACCACCATGAATACACACGCCTAATTAAATAAGGGAAGTGCAATCATGGTGGAATAGTTTACTAGCAGGTCTTACTAATATGCCAATCCGGCCCATTTATATCGTTAAGAAAAAGTGATAGAGTAATAACAATTCATTATTATTATTATTCCATCTCGGTTATTTATAATTATATCGCTACGTTTTTAAATGCACAACTTTTTTAAATACCCAACTCTCTTCAAAAGTTTTGCTGCAAAGATTTTAGGCTTTTATTTTTTGAAGTGTTGATTTATGATAAAAAAACTGTAGGAATAAAATGCACAATTTAATTTTAATCGGTGGGAGAGCGTTGATTATGTCAAAAACTATTCATGAATTTAATGATATTATTCGGAAGCTTCGAAAAGATTTATTTGGAAAAGGACCGGAAAGAATACATACGGTTTTTGTTGAAAATATGGCTGTCTCAACACTGTATGGAAATTTAACTCCGACAGAAACATTTATTGCAAGCACTTCTGAAGGATGTGACATGGTTCATCTAGCTCGAACAAAAATGATCCAAGATGTATATGCATCGAATCCGCCGGAAGGGCTAGAAGAATTGGTAGGAGCAAAGTTGGTTAATTTATTTTCAGATATGAAAATAAAAGAAAATATAGCGGTTTCCGTATTCGTTTTTGATAAAAACATTATTTAAAAAAGGAGACATCACATGAACTCGACCGTTAAGAAGCGTACAGTTCTTAGATTTAAAAATGGTCAAATGGAAAGCGTGGAAGATAAAATTGTAACGGAGTTTCCTGTGACTGTGAAAATTAATGAAGAAGAGTTTGTCACGATGGTATGTAGCCCACAATACATTGAAGATATGGTAATTGGCTATTTAGCATCTGAAGGGGTTATTCGAGCATACACAGACATTAAAAACATATGGGTTCAAGAAAAAGAAGGGTATGTTCATGTTACAATAGATAAATTAAACCCGTATTTTCAAAACCTTCAAAATAAACGATATATCACGTCTTGCTGCGGGGCGAGCAGACAAGGGTTTGTCTTTATAAATGATGCGCTGACTGCTAAAAAAATGAACGGTATATCGATAGAACTTTCAATTAAGGATTGTTTTCAATTGATGAATAAGCTGCAGCAATCTGCTGCTACGTTTCAAGAAACGGGTGGCGTTCATAACGCTGCTATTTGTGATAAAAATGGCTTTATGCTTAGCAGAATGGACATTGGTAGGCATAATGCTCTAGATAAACTATACGGGTATTGCTTAAAACACCATATTTCAATTAGAGATAAAGTAGTCGTTTTCAGCGGCCGTATTTCTTCAGAAATTTTGTTGAAAGTAGCGAAGATCGGGTGTGAAGTGGTTCTTTCAAAATCTGCCCCGACTGAACTTGCTTTAAATCTAGCAGAAGAATTGGGAATTACAACGGTAGGGTTTATTCGAAATGATTCGTTGAATATTTATACATGCCCGGAAAGAATTTTAAGAGAGAGTTAATCTGCTGTGGAGAAGCTGACAGCTAGAGAGAGGAGAGATGAAGCAGATGTCATACGCTATAGTTGATACTTTAAAGCGTCCTTTACGAGACTTGCGTTTGTCAGTAACAGATCGCTGTAACTTTCGCTGTCGATATTGTATGCCTGAAGAAATTTTTGGGGCAGACTATCCATTTTTACCTGCCGAAAACATTCTTTCGTTTGATGAATTAGAGAGACTCACTAGATTATTCGCATTGCTAGGAGTAAAAAAAGTGCGTATAACGGGAGGAGAGCCGCTGCTAAGAAAAGGCTTGCCAGATCTAATCAATCGTCTGAAGCAAATTGAGGGTATAGATGATATTGCCATAACAACAAACGGCTCACTGTTAAAGAAGCATGCAGAAGCCTTATCAAAAGCGGGATTATCAAGAGTAACCGTTAGCTTAGACTCGCTTGATGAAGTGAGATTTCAAGAGTTGAATGGAAACCGAGGAAGCGTAAAACGAGTATTAGAAGGAATAGAAGCAGCAGCTCTTGCGGGGATTTCAGTCAAAATAAACATGGTTGTCCAAAAAGGCAAGAATGAGCAGGATATTCTTCGGATGGCTCAATATTTTAAAGACAAAAAACATACGCTGCGTTTTATTGAATATATGGATGTGGGAAATTCAAACGGATGGAAAATGGATGAGGTTATAACAAAGAAACAAATTCTTGATATAGTTGGAAAAGAAATGCCTCTTGAAGAAATTCCACCTCATTATACGGGAGAAGTAGCCACCAGGTATCGATACGTCGGGACAGAAGAGGAAATTGGTATCATTTCATCTGTCACAGATTCATTCTGTTCCACTTGTTCACGCGCAAGAGTATCGGCTGAAGGAAAGCTCTATACCTGTTTGTTCGCGTCAAAAGGATATGACCTCCGCACACTGATACGGTCAGAAGCCTCTGATCATACTGTTTGTGACACCATTTCTGATATCTGGAATCATCGGAAAGATCGTTACTCAGACGAACGAGCTAATGGAAGACAGGTCCAAGACGCTGAAAAAGTGGAAATGTCTCATATTGGTGGATAATTCAAAAAAGCTTTATACATGCCAATCACTGCGATGATTCACATTTATAAAAGTGGGATCTTCTGCTGAAAAAGGCACGCGAAGGACGTTTGTCTGATTCAACAATTGCGTAAGCCTTCTTTCACCTTGTGTAACGAGTTGTTCAATAAGAGGAAGCGTTCTACGGTGATAGAGTGCTAGAAGCGGGTGAATGTGATCAGGCTGAACAGGAAGAACAATGTCAGGTGAGTCCGTTTGAGTCAGTGTGATCATGTGATGAACAAACTCAGCATTAATAAAAGGAATATCGCAAGAAAGAATAAAGAACCATTCAGCGCAACAATCGATCGCAGTTAAAGCGTGATGAATTGCATACAAAGGACCTTGATACGGGCATTTTTCAACTGCAAATGCAACATCCTTTCTTTGAAAATAAGGGAGTAAATCTTGGTTGGTAGACACAAGTATAGGTGTGACGTGATTTTCTTTTAGTGCATCTATACTATATTCGTAAAATGATTTCTTGTTATAGGTTTCAAACATTTTTGGTTGACCGTAGCGAGAAGATTTTCCTCCTGCTAATACAATGCCGGCAATGGACATTTATTAAATACCTCCATCAAAACATATTTGTATATTTATGCAAAAAAGCCTCCGTAAAGCAGCGTAGCTTTATGTGTATAATAGCATGTTTTTAAAGAAATATCTTTGACGAAGGAATAGATAGTGAAGTCAGAGATTGAATGAGAAAGGAAGAGAAAAGAGTGACAGAACGTTATTCACGTCAGCAGCTTTTCCAGCCCGTTGGAAACAAAGGGCAGCAGCAAATTAGAAGTAAGCATGTTTTAGTTGTAGGTGCAGGGGCTCTAGGCAGCGCTAGCGCAGAAGCCCTCGTGCGTGCTGGAATTGGAAAATTGACTCTTGTAGATCGTGATTATGTAGAATGGAGTAATCTACAGCGTCAGCAGCTTTATACAGAACAAGATGCGCAAAACAAACTACCTAAAGCTGTAGCAGCAAAAAATCGTCTGCGTCAAATAAATACGGAAGTGAAGATTGAAGCGCTGGTGATGGATGCTCAGCCTGCTAATTTAGAAAGTATCGTCCAAACAGCTGATGTAATCATCGATGCGACAGACAACTTCGACATCCGTTTTATTTTAAATGATTTGTCACATAAGTATGAAGTTCCATGGATATACGGCTCATGTGTAGGGAGTTATGGCGCCACTTATACCGTTATCCCAAATGTAACCCCTTGTCTGCACTGCATATTGAAAAAAGTGCCTGTCGGAGGAGCAACCTGTGAGACAGCAGGAATCATTAGTCCCGCTGTTCAAATTGTGGCAGCCTATCAAATAACCGAAGCATTAAAAATTTTAGTCGAAGATGTTGAAGCTTTGCGCCACACATTTCTAACCTTTGACGTCTGGAATAATCAGCATGCTGAATTTAAGACGGGCAAAATGAAAAGTGATAAATGTTCTTCTTGCGGATCGACCCAAACATATCCGTACTTAGCGTATGAAAATCAGCTTAAAACAGAAGTTCTGTGCGGCAGAGAGACGGTTCAAATCAGACCCTCGCAGCGCCATTTGTACAACTTCGATGAATTGGAAAAACGGTTAAAAAAACAGGGGAAAGTGGACCGCAATCCATATCTTCTGTCATGTCAGCTTCCAGAGCAGCGCTTTGTAATTTTTCAAGATGGCCGTGTATTTATTCATGGAACGAATGATATTCAATTTGCGAGAAGCTTATATTATCGTTTACTAGGATGAGTAAAGGAGTGAAAAGAATGAGAGAAAAGCGAACTCCTATTCCTGTCGGAGAATGCGTTGGACGAGTGATGCAGTATGCAAAAAACAGAAAGCAAGAAATCATTGCGCTTGAAGAAGCTCACGGCAGATTTTTAGCTGAAGATTTAATAGCAGATCATGATATTCCTGCTTTTGATCGTTCTCCATATGATGGTTTTGCCGTTCGGTCGCAAGATACGAAAGAAGCATCATCACTTCATCCAGTAGAACTGGCTGTTCGAGGAGAAATAGGAGCAGGTTCTGTTTTTGAACATACAGTCAGCGCGATGCAGGCTGTGCGTATTATGACAGGAGCTCCTATTCCCAAAGGCTGCGATGCGGTTGCCATGCTTGAAGTAACAAAAGAATATACAAAAGACAATCAGCCGATCGTTCAAATCAAGCGTTCGTTTAACAGCGGAGATAACATTTCTTTTCAAGGAGAAGAAACAACAAAAGGAACTGTGTTAGCTTCGAAAGGAACGTATATCACTCCGGGAGTAGCTGCTCTTTTAGCCACATTTGGCTATAGTAACGTAGCTGTCTTCAAAAAACCTGTAGTTGGATTACTTGCAACTGGAAGTGAACTAGTGGAAGTGAGTGATCCTGTTGAACGGGGCAAAATTCGTAATAGCAATGCTCATATGCTGCGTGCGCAAATTGAAAAAGCTGGAGGCGAAGTGAACTATTTTGGTATTATGCCTGATGATTTAAGTCAGTGCTACAATGCGGTAAAAGCTGCACTATCAGAAGTGGACATGCTGATTACAACGGGCGGCGTTTCAGTAGGAGACTATGATTATCTACCAGATGTGTATAAACAATTACAAGCCGAAGTTCTTTTTAATAAAATAGCGATGAGACCAGGCAGTGTAACAACGGTTGCTCGTATGGAAGAAAAGCTTTTATTTGGCCTCTCGGGAAATCCCACAGCGTGCTATGTCGGTTTTGAACTTCTGGCTCGTCCGGTAATCAGTACATATGCGGGTAAAAGAACCCCTCATCTTCGGAAAGAAAAAGCTTTGTTAGGAAAGGACTTCTTAAAGCCAAATCCTTTTATGCGATTTGTATCTGGGAGGCTTTCATACAGGGAAGGACAGCTGATTGCTTCTCCATTAAGCTTTACAAAATCTAGTGCTGTTTCTTCTTTAGCTCATGCGGATACGTTAGTTATATTTCCTGGAGGGACGAGAGGATACAAAGAAGGAATGCTGGTTGACGTCTTATTGCTAGATGACGTGCGGGGAAGTGAATGGCCTTGGTAGCTTGTTGTACCGTTTTACAAGTAGTTGGATTTCAAAACAGCGGAAAAACTACTTTAGTGGAAAAGCTAATTAAAAGAGCGAAACAATTCAATCTATGTGTAGGTTCTATTAAGCACCATGGACACGGCGGACCTCCAGACAGCAGCAGTGAGCTAAAAGACAGTCATCGCCACCAGCAAGCAGGTGCCAATGTGGCAGGTGTAGAGGGAGGTGGAATCCTTCAGCTTACGGCAGATAGTAAAGACTGGAGCCTAAAAAAGCTGATTGATTTTTATCAATTTTTCTCGCCAGATGTCATTTTTGTTGAAGGATATAAAAAAGAACCCTATCCAAAAGCAGTCTTGATTCGAAGTGAAGAAGATCTTGTTCTGCTTTCCTCTCTAACCAATATTATATGCGTGATTAGCCACGTTCCGCTTAAAAAAGAAGTGCAGCGAGCATATCCAATATTTCACTTACAAGAAGACGAGCATTATCTTAATTTTTTATTGAAAGAAGTGGGGGAAAGAAGATGAACCAGCACTTATTTGAAGTAGTAAATCAGCCAATTGCCGTAGATGAAATAATTAAAAAAGTTTCTAGAAGAGACGCGGGAGCTATTACGACATTTATTGGAACGGTAAGAGAATTTACAAAAGGCAAGAAGACGCTCTCTCTTGAATATCAAGCCTATGTGCCAATGGCAGTGAAAATGCTTAGCCAAATTGGTGACGAAATTCAGGAAAAGTGGCCCGATGCTTTGACAGCTATTACTCATCGAATCGGGAAGCTTGATATAACAGAAGTCGCAGTAGTTATTGCCGTTTCTTCTCCGCATCGCAAAACAGCTTATGAAGCAAACGAGTATGCTATTGAACGTATTAAGCAAATTGTGCCAATTTGGAAAAAGGAATTTTGGGAAGACGGAACAAAATGGATTGGAGATCAGTTAGAAACGAAAGAATATCCTGAAGGAAAGCCAATGAAGGAGATGTAAAAATGATTAACGTCTTATTTTTCGCTGCTATACGTGAAGAGGCTGGAGTGGAACAAGTAACAGTTGATAAACAAGATATAACAGTGAAGGAATTAAAGGAATATGTGCAAAAAACGTATAAGCTGTCCTCTCTGAAGCAAACGATGACCGCAGTCAACGAAGAGTTTGTAACAGATGAAGAAACCATTGGAACGGGAGATACCGTCGCATTTATTCCGCCCGTTAGTGGAGGATAAAAAAAGGTGCTGAATATACAGCACCTTTTTTTATTATCTAAATTGAGCTACTTTTTCGATTGGTAAACGTACAGACGGGTAACCGCTATTTGCTGCTTTGCCGATTGAAAGTAACATAACCGGTGCATAGCGCTCTTTGTCTAAACCGAATGCTTCGGCAATTTGATCTTTTTCATAACCGCCAATAGCGTTTGTATCATAACCGTGAGCACGTGCAGCAAGCATTAACTGCATGGATACTAAACCGCCGTCAATTAATACTGTTTCTTTATTTAATTCTTCAGAAGCAGCTGCGTAGTGCGCTTTGATTTTAGGAATTTGCATGTCTCTAATTTCTTGTGGCATATAGCCTAGTTCAACAGCTTTATCGTAAATTTCATCTAAATTTTCTTCACTTTTTAAATCGCCGAATATCGCAATAACAGCTGCTGATGTTTCTACTTGTGATTGATTAAATTTAGCAAGCGGAGCTAATGTTGCTTTTCCTTCAGGGCTATCAATTACTAGAAAGCGCCAAGGCTGTGCATTAACAGAAGATGGAGCTAGCGTCGCTTCTGTTAAAATTTCTTTCATTTCTTCACGGCTGATTTTGACAGATGGGTCGTAATAACGAATAGATCTGCGCCCTGTAATAATATCTTGGAAATCATTGTTTAGTGTTTTTGTTTGTGTCATGATGAACTCTCCTTTATGTTAAAAATGTTATGACCGTTCAATGGCCGAAATGTTTACTTTTAAACGCTCGAGCATTTTGGAAAGCAGCAGCTGTTCTTCTTCGCTGAAATCTTTAAATGCTTCATCAATAAAGCGAGCTTTTTCGTTTCGAAATGCACCGATTTTTTCATGTCCGCTTTTCGTAAGCTTTACAAATGTTACGCGGTTGTCATCAGGGTTTTTACGGCGTGATACAACATCTCTTTCTTCGAGCTGCTTTAAATGCCTTGTAATTGCAGCATTGTCAATGTTTACTTGCTGTTGAAGCGCCTTTTGACTCATTTCACCTGTTTCATAAAGCTGATGTAAAATATCAAGACGTGATTGGCTAACACCGGTACAATGCTCAAACTTTTGATTAATTTGTTTATTAACTTCTTGCAGAGCATACAGAACATTTGCTTTTTCAGAACATGAATGTGACAAGAAAGTCGCTCCCTTTTTCTATGATATTTATAGATGGATTAATATTTGATACATCAATGTTTGATACATCAACTAATATAAAATAAATAAAAGTGAAAGTCAAGAAAGTGAACGTTGGTTTTTAAAAATAATAAAAAAAGAGGCTGAGACGTAACGAAATGAATCCCATCCAAAGGCGAATAATCTGGATATATAATCTGGACTGCTTGCTCGACCGCAGTTGATTTCCGTGCAAGGCTTCGCTTTCCGCGGGCGTCCCGTGAGCCTTGCCCTCCAATCAACTGCTGGAAGGAACGAAACAGATAAAATCTACGTTCACCATAACAAAAAAAACGAACCACTAATCAAACTGTTTGATTAGTGGTTCGTTTTTCACTTCAGCTAAACTATTTTTGTCTCAGCCTCTTTAAGCTGAATGATTTTTTTTGCTAATTTGTTCATGCGTATAGGGAGATAGAAACGGAATACGCTTGATAATCAAATCGTGAATCCAGAATAATCGCTGAATAAGAGGAGCTGTTTTAGCTGAAACGTATATAATAAAGCATCCGATAGCTCCCGCAATCACCATGCCTCCAAGTACATCTGCTGGATAGTGAACGCCTACGTAAATACGTGAAAGGCCCGAAATGACAGCCCATATAAAAATGATGCTTCTCCATTTGTTTTTTCGTAACCACATGATCCAAGCAGCAGAAAAGACTAAAATCGAATGATCACTCACAAAAGATGAATTAGCCGGGTGCGGAATCAGCTTATGAACGTGATGAGTCACAAACGGACGCGGGTGGTAATACACCAGGTGAATGACTTCATTGATACATAGAGAAAGTACAATTGTAAACAACATGTATAAAGCCGTATAACGGTGATAAATTGTTCTTTCTGTTTTTCCGCTAAACCAAAGCAAAAGCAAACAAGCCATTATAAAATAAGGAACGCTATTCGTGATGATAATCATTACAGAATCCATTGCGCTGGATTTACCAGCAAACGAGTTAACCCATTGAAATACTTCGTAATTAAGGTTCATTTGTTTTCTCCTTATGCAGTACTTTTCACTCTTAGTTTAGATTGACACTCTAAAAAAACAATGAATTTCACATTAAAAATCAATTAAAATCCAAAATTTAAGGGCATTTAATGATATAAAAAGGAGAGGAAGAAACTGCTTTTAGAATAGGAGATGAAACAGTTGAAAAAGGTTTTATTTTTACCTCTTCTAAAAATGCCTTCTGGCCATCATCAAGTGGCAGAGGCGTTAATGGATATATTGGAAAGAAGAACAACAAATATTTGTTATAAAAAAATAGATTTATTAAGCTATACAAACGAACTATTAGAAAAAGTGGTCACAGGCACATATTTGAAATGGATTCGTTATGCTCCAGAAACGTACAATATGGCATACAAACATCTCTTTTATGAACCGCCTGTTCATTCATTCAAATGGTATCATCACGTATTCGCAAAAAAAATGGAGCACTTAGTTAAAGAAGAAAATCCGGATTTAATTATATGCACACATGGGTTTCCTTCTTATTTGCTCAGTCAATTAAAAGCAAAAGGCAAGTGCGATGTACCTATTATAAATGTCTACACGGATTTCTTTATTAATAATTTATGGGGAAAAGAAGAGATTGATTTTCACTTTCTCCCTAGTGAAGAAGTAAAAAAAGGACTTCGTGCTCAAAGTGAAATTCCACTTCAAAATATGATGGTCACAGGAATACCGGTACATGAAGAAATAACAAAAACAAGAACATTTAAGCATCCTGGTAACCGAAATATTTTAATTGCTGGAGGCAGCAGCGGCTTAGGCAATATTATGGATTTCTACAATGATTTAAAAGATGCGCGCCATTTTCATTACTTTGTCTTATGCGGCAAAAATCAAAAGTTATATGAAGAAATCAAGGGATGGGAATTACAGCACGTTACACCAATTCCGTACATTTCATCACGCACAGAAATGAATGAACTGTATGAAAGAGTGGATGCTATTGTAACAAAGCCAGGTGGTATAACGGTCAGTGAAGCTCTTCGCAAGAATTTACCGATTTTTGTTCATTCTGCTTTACCAGGTCAAGAAGAAGTGAATTTACGCTATTTAACAGAACGAAACTTAGTTCAAGAACTAAAGGCGGATCAATCGTTAGAAAGTCAGCTGCAGGCAGTGCTGCAGGATGCTGATAAAATGAGCACATTATATAACGCGATTGCTGCTTACCATAAAGAAATCGAAGCACAAACGCCTGAAGAACTTTTAGCAGTAGTCAATTGGATTTTAGGTGAAAAGCAAACGATTGGTCTTCATGCGTAAAACATTCATGTTTACAAACAATAAGGATAAGCTAAAAGACAAGTATGTTGAAAAAGTAGGGTTTAGATAAAAAAACAAACATCTTTTGAAAAAGGTGTTGTTTTTTTATCTAAAGAAGCTATTCTTTCACTTAAGACATGTGGTGAGAGGTGTATAACATGAAAGAGAAAATTTTAATTGTGGAAGATGAAGCGCAAATTGCGAAAGTGTTAAAGATTGAATTGGAATTTGAAGATTATGAAGTAGATGTTGAGTACGACGGGAAAGCGGGGTTAGAGACGGCAACATCGGCTCAATATGACCTCATTTTGCTAGACGTGATGCTTCCAAGTCTGAGCGGTATTGAGGTGTTAAGAAGACTTCGGAAAGCGGAAGTATTTACGCCAGTTATTTTATTAACTGCCAGAAATACGACGCTGGATAAGGTAATGGGCTTAGACCAAGGAGCTAATGATTATGTTACAAAACCGTTTGAAATTGAAGAACTGTTAGCACGGGTTCGCTCTTGTATTCGCTATCGTTCGCTCGTAGAAGCATCAGGAACGAAAGAAGCTGAAGCGGAGCTCTTAACGATCAGTGATTTGACCATTAATCTTGAAACAAGGGAAGTCCTAAGAAACAATGAATCCATTACGTTGACACCGAAAGAGTATGATTTAGTCGTGTATTTGCTTACGAACAAAAATAAAATTGTCACGAGAGAAGGAATTCTCACAAACGTTTGGGGCTATGAATATGAAGGAGNTAACGATCAGTGATTTGACCATTAATCTTGAAACAAGGGAAGTCCTAAGAAACAATGAATCCATTACGTTGACACCGAAAGAGTATGATTTAGTCGTGTATTTGCTTACGAACAAAAATAAAATTGTCACGAGAGAAGGAATTCTCACAAACGTTTGGGGCTATGAATATGAAGGAGAAACAAACGTAATTGATGTGTATATTCGCCACTTAAGAAAAAAAGTAGATGAAGGTTTTTCTACTTCTCTCATTCATACGGTGCGGGGCGTAGGATATATGATGAAAGAGGAGAAACATGAAGATCACGACGAAGATTAATTTGCTGACAACAGCATGGCTAGTGGTTATTTTATTAATCATGAACATCGTTGTTTTTTTCTCCTTTACTAAATCTACGGTGAATATGGAACAGGACATTTTATTCGAAAAAGCACGCGAGATTATTCAAAAAGGTCAACAAGATCATTCCGTGGAGCTCTCGCCAGAGTTACTAAAATTTTATTTGACCAACCATTCATTTATCCGAACAGTCTCAGAAAATTCTACGGTCATTAACCAAGTATCAAATGATCCTCATCTGGTGAAAATTAAGCCCGAATTTTCAAAGAAAAAAAAGGTGAAGCTTCGCAAAATCAGAGAAAAGCAAGTATTGGTTATTCGCATGCCTGTCAAAGTCAATAATCAAGTCGTTGAAACGCTGGAAATTGGTGAGCTCCTGACTGGTTTTGAAACCCGTAAAGATATTTTGCTATCAATTTTGATTTTTTGTTCGCTTGTGTCCATTTTACTGTCTCTTTTAGGAGGAAGATGGTTATCACGCGTCATTATGCATCCTATTAAAAATATGGTCACAACGATGAAAGAGATTGAAGAGAGCGGTGTTCCTAAAAAAGTCCTAATTCAAACGGAAACGAGAGATGAACTGCAGGGTATGACCGTTACCTTTAATCATATGATTGACCGCTTGCGAGAAAATATTGAAAAGCAAAACCAGTTTGTTTCCGATGCTTCTCATGAATTAAAAACCCCTCTAACCGTTATTCGCAGTTATTCTAATTTATTAAGAAGAAGAGGGATTAAAAATGAAGAAATTACGCTGGATGCGATCGACACCATCTATGCGGAAGCAACCAAAATGCAAAAAATGATTGAAACGCTGCTTGATCTGGCAAGTGTGGAAAAAGAACAAACGCTTGATATGAAGCAAACAGATCTTGTTCTTATTTTTGAACAAATCGTTAAGCAGCTGCAGCAGGTATACAAAAGAGAATTAGTTCTTCATTATGATCAAACGCCCATTATGATTGAAGTGGATGAACTGAAAATGAAGCAAGTGTTGATTATTTTGCTTGATAATGCAATTAAATACAGTACGGATAAAATTGAAGTGACCGTTGAAAAAGAGCAGGAAGATGTCATTATCAAAGTAAAAGACTATGGAATTGGCATTCCAAAAGAAGATCTTGCACATATTTTTGAACGCTTCTATCGAGTTGATAAAGCTAGAAGCAGAGCTACGGGAGGAACGGGGCTTGGACTATCGATTGCACAAACTATTGTCCGTCAGCACAAGGGCGAGATTTTTATTAAAAGTGAAGAAGAACAAGGCACGGAAGTTGTTATTCATCTTCCCATTTCATCTACAAACTGAGAAAGCCGCCGTTAGGCGGCTTTTGTGTGATTATATGATTTTTCTCCGACTAAAGTATGAAGGTATTTCATTACAAAGTCGTTCGAAATGCAAGAAAAAAGCGAATAAGATAAGAGTATCAACAATCAGTGGAGGTTTTAGTATGAGTTATACTCTTTTTATAAAAGCAAATGACAGATCGACAAGTGAAGCCGTAAGCGTGAAACTATATGATGCGTTTTTAGAAAGCTACAAACAATCGCATCCAGGTGAAGAAATAATAGAATTGAATCTGTTCAAAGAAGAACTTCCTTATTTAGATGCAGACATGATAAACGGTCAGTTTAAATTAGCAAGAGGATTAGAAGTGACAGCAGCGGAAAATAAAGCAGCAGAAATTGCGAATCATTACTTAGAACAATTTGTGAAAGCTGATAAAATTGTCATTGCTTTTCCGCTTTGGAATTTTACTGTGCCGGCCGTGCTTCATACGTACTTTGATTATTTAAATCAAGCAGGCAAAACGTTTAAGTATACGCCAGAAGGTCCTGTGGGATTACTAGGCGATAAAAAGGTGATGTTATTAAATGCACGAGGTGGAGTATATTCAGAAGGTCCGTCAGCCGCTGTCGAAATGGCCGTTAAATATGTCAGCAGCATACTTCAATTCTTTGGCATCACAAAGGTGAACTCTGTTATTATTGAAGGGCATAATCAATTTCCAGATCGTGCTCAACAAATTATTAAAAGCGGCCTAGAACAAGCAGTACAAGCAGCCAAAACATTTTAAATAACAGTAGTAAAAGCCAGGCTTACAAAGTCTGGCTTCTTTATATTTCTATTGTATACTTTTAAAAATATAACCGGTAAAACGAGATTAGAAATAGCTGCTCATGATGATATCAAAGTGGAGGTAAATAAAGAAGGTTTAGTAGGAAATAAATAATAAGCAAAAAAAGACGCTCTAAAAGAGCGTCTTTTTTATGCGAGCTGCTTTTGTTTAGTTTCTTTTCCTAGAAAAACAACCGAAATGACACCAATCAAAATAGCTGCACAAAAGATTGAGAACGTAACGGTTAAAGACGTACCTTGCGTTGACATATATCCAACTAACAGCGGCCCTAAAATTCCTCCAATTCGTCCAAAAGAAGCGGCCATTCCAGCTCCTGTGCCTCGGATAGATGTCGGATATTGCTCAGGTGTATACGCGTATAAAGCTCCCCAAGCGCCCAAATTGAAGAAAGACAGCAGCATACCTGCTGTTAGCAGCAGCCAAAGTGACTCCGCATTTCCAAAGATATATGCGCTGGCAGCAGTACCTAACAAATAAGTAACCAATACGAATTTTCGGCCCATGCGTTCAATAAACCAAGCAGCCGTATAGTAGCCAGGCAGTTGAGCTAATGTCATAATCAATACATATTCAAAGCTTTTAATTAAGCTAAACCCTTTAATGACCATGACGCTAGGTAACCATAAAAACATGCCATAATATGAAAATACAACGCAAAACCACAGAACCCACAGCATAATCGTAGATTGGCGATAAGGCTTAGACCACACGCTTTTTACATTGTCCGCAATCGACGTTTTCTTTTCCTTTGTTGCTTTTACAAACTGAGGAGAATCCGGCAGTTTAATGCGCAAATAAATGGCATAAAACGCTGGAATAGCGGTTAGGATAAGCGCTAGCTGCCACCCGTAAGCTGGGATTACAAAGTAAGAAATAAGCGCTGCCAATAGCCAGCCAAACGCCCAAAAACTTTCTAACAAGACGACCACTTTACCGCGTTTTTCCGGCGCCACGGTCTCAGAAACAAGTGTAGAAGCAACAGGAAGCTCTCCTCCTAAACCCATTCCAATTAAAAATCGAAATACTAAAAAAGCAGCAAGTGTAGTAGTAAGAGCTGAAAGGCCGCTTGCTACTGAAAAAAGAACAAGGGTAACAATAAAAACGGCTTTTCGCCCAATTCGATCAGCCAGCAATCCAAACACCAAAGCTCCAACGGCCATTCCGATAGAATTGACGCTGCCTATCCAACTCATTTCAGTAGGGGAAAGCCCCCATTCAGCGTGAAGAGCTGCAATGATAAAAGACAAAATGCCAACATCCATCGCATCGAAGAGCCATCCTAGTCCTGCGATGCCAAGAAGCTGACGTTCTGATAATTGTTTTGTTTTCATGTCTTCCTCCTAGAAGCAAAGAATTTTGCTTTAAGTTTACACCTGTCTTGACATAATGTCACGTCTATTTTAAAGAAAAAATTCAAACGGAAAAGCTCCATACCTAATGGTATAGAGCTAGCTTTATTCTCACATTTTATCGTAAAGCATTTTTCCAGGCCATGTATAAGCCATATGACCGCCGTCTAACGTAATGCAATCACCTGTTACATATGAGATATCATCGGATGCTAAAAATAATACCGCACCTGCTACTTCTTCCGGCTTGCCTAGACGGCCCATCGGATCAACCCATTCATAAGCTTTTCCAAATTTCTTTTCAATTTCCGCTGCGAACTCTTTTACTTTTTCTTCTTCAGTTACATCGATATAGTAGGCGTATGCTTCACCTTCAGCATCTTTAATTTCTTGTGCTACTTTTTTCACACCGTCTACATTAATATCGGCACAAATAACAACCGCGCCTTCTTTTGCAAAGCGTTCAGCGGTTGCTTTTCCTATGTCAGATCTTGACCCTTTAATAACAGCAATTTTTGATTCTAGACGTCCCAATTGTATCCCTCCGAAAAAATAAGTATATAAGTATGCATGTTCATGTACCCATCCATTATTTTGATAAAAAGTTGCTAGCTTATACATATGTGAATAAAAATAAAGAGACGCAGATAAGGCAAATCCATTGTATAATGAACAGCAGTATGTCAGAAAAAATGAGGTGTTTGCATGAAAGCAATCATAAAAAGTTTTATTAATGGACTCTTAACGATTGTCCCTATTATCCTTGTTATTTATATTTTGGTAAGAGTGTTTAATTTTTTAGATAGCATTTTAGGGAACGTATTGAAGCCCTATATGAAGCAGGATTACATACCTGGTATTGGAATCTTAGCGACTCTTGTTTTAATTACGTTATTAGGGTGGTTATCTACTCGTTTTTTTACGGGGAAAATTATTAACTTAATTGACCGGTTGTTAGAAAGAATACCGCTTGTTAAAACGCTATATACCGTCATTAAAGATACGTTTCAATCTTTTCTTGGAGAGAAAAAGTCCTTTTCAAAAGTAGTTTTAGTGACGATGCCCGGCACGTCAATGAAAGTCATAGGGTTTGTGACCTCTGAAGAAGTAGAAGAGGTGATTCACTCGTTAAAAGACCATTTCGCCGTCTATGTTCCACAAACTTTTCAAGTAGCTGGTTTTACTTTTTTGATTCCAAAAGAAGAAATTGAATGGTTAGATATTAAGCCGGAAGAAGCAATGAAGTTCGTGTTATCTGGGGGAGTATCTAGTTCAAAAGCAGAAAAATAACAGAAGGCTTGTTGAAGCCTTCTGTTATTTTTGTTGGAGTAAGGCTGTTAAAAGATTAAGCGGTTCTTCCAACGATTTAAGTTCCGTTAAATTTCCAACCATGCCTTTTACAATAGCAGCGGTAGGCTTATCTTTTTTTAGCTCCGTTTGTAAAATGTGAAAGCTGTCTGCGTACTCATCAGAAATATGATCGCTGGTGTCTAGCAGATGTTTAATTTCCTCAAGAGCTTGTTTTACCTGCTCATTTTTACTTAGAAAAGTCGTTCGTTCCTTTCCGTATATATCTTCACCAAAAGAAGCGGGAATAAGGGGACGAGGTTTTCTAGCTAATAAATCTTCTACTAACACATCAACTCGGTCCATTATGTACTGTGCTACTTCTTTAAAGGTAAGCTCGAATTGATTGAAGATAATAATTTCTAAAAAGGAATGATGAATACCTTCAATCATTTTCGTTAAATCCGAGATATAAGGAGTTACGTCTTCTCCATATACGCTAACGAGGCTTTTGCGATGAAAGTAAAACGTTTCTCGTTGCATTTTATGAACAAAGGTCTCCACTTCTTTGTTAAATGGAATAGATTTTTCACGAATTTGCATGATAATAAAATCTCTGTGCTCCGTAATAAATTCATAGAAATAGATGAGCTGATTCATATAGCGGCTGCGGGCATCGTTTACTTCCTCGTCGAGAGCATAAACAGAGCTAAAGAGCTTTTCATAGTAAAAGTTTAGAATTGATAATAGAAGTGCATCCTTAGATTTGAAGTGCAGGTAAAATGCACCTTTTGAAATGTTGCATTCATCTACAATTTCTTGCACAGAGGTAGCATTAAATCCTTTTTTGGCAAAAAGCTTAATCGAAGCTTCAATTATTCTCTTTTCTTTTTCTTTCATGTATTCTACCTCCTTTATTGAACAATTTAGCCATTCATTTCGTTAGATAATAGTATCATACACTAAAAAAGATAAAGGTATATATCAAAGTTAAAACCGGGAGTCAGTTCCTTTAAAAAACGATTTATCGTAAATATGTCTTTATTATGAACATGTTAGGAGAGAGCCTGCTTAGGGTTGACACTGACCGGTTAGTCATTTATATTTTAAGTTGTTGTGACCGATCAGTCAATTTTATTAGTATACATATATTTGAAGGAGGATATGCATTGGGGAAGTTTATTAAATTTTCATTGAAAAATAAATTTGCAGTATGGCTGTTAACACTCTTTGTCATTATTGCAGGGCTGTATTCAGGGTTTAATATGAAACTAGAGACCATTCCTGATATTTCAACGCCTGTTGTAACAGTCACTGCAACTTATCCGGGAGCCACTCCGGAACAAGTGGCAGATAAGGTGAGTAAGCCGATTGAACAAAAGCTTCAGGGACTGAGCGGCGTTGAGACAGTTAGCTCATCTTCTTATGAAAATATGGCTACTATTCAAGTTGAATATAGCTTTAGTAAAGATATGGAGAAGGCAGAAGACGAAGTTAGACGAGCTCTTTCAAACGTAGATCTGCCAGATGATGTAGAGGAACCAAATGTTTCAAGACAAAGCATTAGTGATTTTCCGATTATTTCATTAAGCGTTTCAGATGATAAAAAATCATTAGAAGAATTAACGAAGTATGTAAAAAATACCGTTGTTCCACAAGTTGAAAAAGTGCAAGGGATTTCTTCGGTCAGTGTGTCAGGAGAACAAGTTGAAGAAGCAGAACTTGTATTCAAACAAGACAAGCTCAAGCAGCTGGGACTCGATGAAGATACGGTGAAAAAGCTTATCCAAGCATCTGATGCAAAAGTGCCGGCTGGTACGTATACGATGGATGGATCTCAAAAATCTGTTGTGGTAGACGGAAAGATGACAGCAGAAAAAGATTTGGAAAACTTAGAGATTCCAGCTGTTCCTAGTCAAGGAGCTGCTCAAGATCAGCAACAAGGAATGAGCCAGCAGCAGACACAAGGAGCCGTGCAGCAGGCGCCGTCCGCAGCTTCTATTCCAACTGTGAAATTAAAAGAAATTGCGGATATTAAAGTGACGGGGAAAGCAGAATCTATTTCTCGCACGAACGGAAAACCTTCAATTGCTGTACAAGTTGTCAAAGCGAAGGATGCGAACACAGTAAATGTTGTAAATGATATTAAAGAAAAAATGAATAGCCTAGAAAAGAAAAATAAAGACCTTCACGTTGACAATATTTTTGATCAAGGTAAACCGATTGAAGATTCTGTTCATACGATGCTAAATAAAGCTATTATCGGTGCGGTCTTTGCGGTTATTATTATTCTTTTATTTTTACGTGATATTCGTTCAACGATTATTGCCGTTATTTCGATTCCGCTTTCGTTATTAATCGCCATTTTAGCGCTCAAATCAATGGATATCTCTTTAAATATTATGACGCTTGGAGCGATGACTGTAGCCATCGGAAGGGTTGTAGATGATTCCATTGTCGTTATTGAAAATATTTACCGCCGCATGGCTTATCAGGAAGAAAAGCTTAAAGGAAAAGATTTAATTGTCGCGGCGACGAAAGAGATGTTTGTTCCAATTTTCTCTTCTACAATCGTAACCGTGGCCGTATTCTTACCGTTAGGTCTAGTAGAAGGACCGGTAGGAGAGCTATTCTTACCGTTTGCGTTAACCGTTGTTTTTGCACTGTTAGCATCACTGCTAGTAGCGGTAACACTCGTGCCAATGCTTGCTCATTCGTTATTTAAAACAAATGTAAAAGTAAAAGAAGAAAAACCAAGCAAACTAGCGCACGGATATAAGCGAATTTTGAACTGGACGCTAAACCATAAGCTTATTTCCTTTGGGTTAGCCGTACTACTGTTAGTAGGAAGTTTATTCTTAGTTCCTTCTATTGGCGTGAGCTTCTTATCATCCGATCAAGAAAAAACGCTGACGCTTACGTATACACCGAAAGCCGGACAGTCTCAAAGCGACGTAGAAAAAGCAGCAAATCGCGCAGAAGCGTACTTGATGAAGCGAGATGGTGTCAAAACGGTTCAGTATTCGTTCGGTGAAGGTAACTCTTTTAATCCGGGAAGCAAAAATAACGTTTTAACATTTGTGCAATATGACGAGGATACACAAAACTTTGATAAAGAACAGGATAAAGTATTAAAAGCTCTTAATAAACAAGCGAATCAAGGTGAATGGGGCTCAATGAATACGGCGTCTAGCGGCAGCAATAATTCATTAAACGTCCTTATTTACGGAGATAGCTTAGATGAAATCAAACCTTATGCTGATAAAGTTCAGCATGTTTTAGAAAAGCATAAAGAACTGAAAAATGTCGATTCTACGCTTTCAGATACGTTTGATGAATATACGCTAGTACCGAATCAAAAGAAAGCCGCTGAACTGGGCTTGTCTGCTAGTCAAATCGGCATGCAAATTTCGAACCTTGGACAGCGTGAAGTATTAACGACTATCCAAAAAGACGGAAACGAAATTAACGTATACCTTCCAAAAGAAAAAGAGGATTTCTCTACTTTTGCCGAACTTTCAAGCACAAAAGTGACCTCTCAAACTGGACAGGAAGTTACATTAAATGAAGTTGTCGATATTAAAAAGGGTAAAACATCGAATACGGTAACTCGCCGTGATAATAAAATTTATGCAGAGGTAAGTGCCGATATTAAGAGTGACGATGTAGGCGGCGTTTCTTCTAACGTCCAAAAAGAAGTGAAGAAAATTGATTTGCCAAGTGATATGGATATTAACTTTGGCGGAGCATCAGAGCAAATTAATGACTCATTTAGTCAATTAGGAATTGCTATGCTCGCAGCCATCGGTATCGTGTACTTCGTACTAGTACTGACATTTGGTGGAGGGCTAGCACCATTTGCTATCTTATTCTCACTTCCATTTACACTCATCGGTGCACTAGTGGCGCTTTTAATCTCTGGAGAAACGATCAGCATTTCTTCGATGATTGGAGCTCTTATGCTGATTGGAATTGTGGTAACAAATGCAATTGTGCTGATTGACCGCGTGATTCATAAAGAGCAAGAGGGTCTGTCGACGCGTGAAGCGTTACTAGAAGCTGGAATGACACGTCTTCGCCCGATCTTAATGACAGCTATTGCAACGATTGGTGCACTGCTTCCATTAGCTTTTGGATTTGAAGGTGGAGGCCTTATTTCAAAAGGGCTAGGGGTTACGGTAATCGGAGGACTAACAAGTTCTACGCTGCTTACGCTCATTATCGTTCCAATTGTCTATGAGTTTTTTATGAAGTTTAAGCGCAAAAAAGTAAAAAAATAGAAGCAAAACAAATTTCCGCTTTTGAGGTGAATAGCGATGAAGTCAATTGATAAACTAATGAAACAGCTGATTCAACAAGGAATTAAAGCAAAGAAAGTAACGATTGATAAATCAAAGCGCCAGCAGTGGATGTCCATGTCATTGCCTAAAACGGCATGGCAGCATTCAAAATAAAAAAAGAGCTGACTTAGAGTCAGCTCTTTTTTTATTAACGATCTGTATCTTCAAATGATCCTTCTTGATAGGCGTCGCTTACTTGCTCATGTGTTTCTGCTAGACCTTGTGAGAGTGCATCTTGTCGGTTATAATCTTCTGTTTCGAACTGACGGTCAGCCATTTCATTTGTATCAGGCTGCTTTTTAGGCTGTTTTTTTGAATTCATTTTCACCACTCCTATTTAATAAAGTGAGACCACGGTTAGTGTGCGATGAAAGGAAATACATTATACATGCAAAAAGAGCTTCGATTGGTCGAAGCTCTTTCTTTCATATTATTATTGTTTTTTATCTAAGAAGATTTTTTCAATATCATCAAGTACGATATTAGCTGCTAACACACCGCCTGCTGTATTCCAAGTAGCATCATCTACTTTATGAACATGGTCTTCTTGAGCTACTTTTAACTTTTTGAAAAGCGGATCGTTTATCCATTCTTTTTCAAGCTTTGTTGCTTCGCCGTCTCCCGTTTCATAAGAGAAGTAGAATAGCTGATCGCCGTCCATTGCCGGAATGCGTTCTTTTGTTGCATTCATTTCAGCAAAATCATTTTTGTCTTGAGATTCAGGGCGAGCAAAGCCAAGCTGATCTAAAATAACGCCTGAGAACGAATCTTTATGATAGATACGAACGTCTCCAGCTGTAAAGCGTACAACTGAGATTTTTTGTTTTAACTGATTACCAAGACGTTTCTTTAAATCAGCTACGCGATTGTCATAGTCCGCTAATACTTCTTTACCTTTTTCTTCTTTATTTACAGCTTTTGCATATAGCTTAAAGTTTGATTTCCAGTCTCCGCGCAGTTCTTCAGAGAAGACAGTCGGAGCAATTTGACTCAGCTGATCGTATACTTTTTCTTGGCGCATTTTATTTCCGATAATCAAGTCAGGTTTTAAAGCTGCGATTGCTTCTAAGCTTGGCTCGCTTTCTGTACCTACACTTTTAACGCCTTTCATCTGACCTTTAATATGGTCATACCACGGATTTCCTAACCATGATTGAACAGCACCCACAGGCTTTACACCCATTGCAAGAAGAGCTTCAGTACCTTCGTTTGTTAAAACGACCACTCGTTTAGGTGTTCCTTTAATCTCTGTTTTATCCATTGCGTGTTTTACTGTATAAGTTTCGCCAGAACCTTCCGTTTTTTCTTTTTTATCGCCGTCAGCGCTGTTTGAATTACCGCAGGCTGCCAGCACAAGCAGTGTCATAATGGTAAGAATGGATAACAAATATGACAACTTGCCTTTAGAATATGTATTCACATCTCTTCCCCCTCTTAAGTGATAATGATTTTCATTAACAATTAAGATAATATTCTAACTTTTAAGCGGTGTCAATTAAAAATTGAAAATGATTCTCAAAATCATTGACACTTTTTTCAATGTTTCCTAAACTAAAGGTTAGATATATATAGGAATCATCTTAGAGGAGAGCAATGAAAATGATGCTACGCAGTGTTCAAATGAAAGTAATAGGGCTCATCATTGGAATCATGCTGCTTTTAATCTGTATTGGATTAAGTATCGTACTCGGATACACAGATACAAGTATCAAGACAGCATTTGAAGCTTTTCAAGCGTTTAACGGTTCGAATGAGCACATAGTTATTCAAAATATTCGATTGCCGCGCGCTATAATCGGTGCTGTGGTAGGTATTTGTTTAGGAATTGCAGGAGCAATGATGCAGGCGTTAACGAAAAACCCACTTGCTTCACCGGATATTATTGGTGTGAACGCTGGGGCCAGCTTTTTTATTGTTGTTGCAGTGATGATTTTTTCGGTCAATTCACTTCAAGCTTTTACATGGATTGCATTCGTAGGAGCGGCATTAACCGTAGTGGTTGTCTATTTTCTTGGGTCCATCGGAAAAGAAGGATTAACGCCTATTAAATTGACGCTCGCAGGAGCGGCTATTGCAGCCTTTTTCTCTTCTTTAACACAAGGACTGCTGGCTGTGGATGAATCTTCGCTTGATCAAGTTCTCTTTTGGCTGGCTGGATCTGTGCAAGGACGCAAGGTGGAAATGCTGTATGGCATACTGCCTTATATAGTACCAGCAATCATTGTCACGTTTTTTATCGCTTCAAAAATTAATATTTTAACGATTGGTGAAGATGTAGCTAAAGGATTAGGTCAAAGAACGGTTCTTGTCAAAATTATAAGCGGCATCATTATTGCCATTTTAGCTGGTGGAGCCGTTGCAGTAGCCGGTCCGATCAGCTTTGTCGGAATTATTGTTCCTCATGTTGTAAGAGCAATTGTAGGACAAGATTATCGTTGGGTATTTCCCTATAGTGCGGTTGCCGGCGGGATCTTAATTTTATTAGCCGATGTTGCGGCCAGGTATGTCATTATGCCTCAAGAAATCCCTGTTGGAGTCATGACTGCTATTATTGGTACACCTTTCTTTATCTATATGGCAAGGAAAGGGGCAAAGGCGTCATGAAAACATACTTATCTCTTCGCTTAAAGAGAATTTCATTTTTGGTTAACATAAAAGCAGCTCTGATCATTATTGGATTTTCAGCTGCACTTGTTGCTCTCTTTTTATTGAGTGCAGGTACGGGTGACTTATTTATTAATCCACTTCGTGTGATTAAAATTTTAGCGGGTCATGGATTGGAGTTTGAACGATTAGTTGTTACATCTTTCAGACTTCCACGCATTATTGTTGCCATTTGTGCCGGTATTTGCCTAGCTATTGCAGGCGCTATCTTGCAGGGGCTTGTGAGAAATCCGCTTGCTTCACCAGACTTAATTGGATTAACAGGAGGAGCGTCAGTCGGTGTAGTGTTATTTTTGACACTATTTAGTGATAAAAGCAACTCGTTAACCGTAAGTATTAATTGGATGCCTGTTAGCGCATTTTTAGGTGCAGTGGCAGTGGCGCTTTTACTTTATGTGTTTGCCTGGAAAAATGGCGTCTCTCCTATTACACTAGTATTAATAGGAATTGGATTAACAGCGTTAACGAAAGCTATGACCACGCTGTTTATGATTATGGGTCCTATCTATCGCGCCAGTCAGGCAAATATTTGGATCACAGGAACGGTGTATGGCTCAAATTGGGCCAGTGTTTCCATACTAGTTCCTGTTACAATAGGGCTGGTTATAATCACGATTTTAATGATTCGAAATTTAAATGTTCAAGAATTAGGTGAAGAAATTGCGACTAACGTTGGAAGTCGCGTTCAAAAAAATCGTTTGGCACTATTGCTGATGAGTACAGCTTTAACAGGAAGCGCCGTTGCATTTGCCGGCGGAATTAGCTTTGTAGGATTGCTTGCTCCACATATTGCCCGAAAGCTGGTAGGTTCTTCATTCGGAGCTTTAATACCGCTATCGGCACTAATCGGAGCGATTTTAATCACAGCAGCAGATTTAATTGGCCGAACATTTTTCTTGCCAATCGAAGTGCCAGCAGGTGTATTTACAGCTGCAATTGGCGCACCGTACTTCATTTATTTACTATACAAACAAAGAAACGTATAGCATTCTTTGTAGAAGGAGCGATTCGCATGCATTCGTTAGAAACAAAATCGCTAACATTATCATATGGAGAAGCGATGATTATAGATGAGCTTGACGTTACCATCCCAAAGGGTGAGATTACGGTTTTTATCGGCAGTAATGGATGCGGAAAATCTACGCTGCTGCGTTCACTAGCAAGATTATTAAAGCCACATGCCGGCTCTATTTTACTAGAAGGCTCTAAAATTTCCTCTCTTCCGACAAAGGAAATTGCAAAGCAGCTAGCAATCCTTCCGCAAGGTCCTGTTGCACCTGAAGGGTTGACAGTGCTTCAGCTTGTTAAACAAGGGCGCTATCCGTATCAAAATTGGTTCCGTCAGTGGTCTCAAGAAGATGAAGAAAAAGTACAAAATGCACTCGAAGCAACAGGGTTAGCAGACTTGGCTGATCGTCAAGTTGATTCGCTTTCTGGAGGACAGCGTCAGCGCGCATGGATTGCTATGACATTAGCACAAGATACGGATATTATTTTACTTGATGAACCGACAACGTATTTAGATATGACGCATCAAATTGAGATCTTGGACTTGTTGTTTGAACTGAATGAAAAAGAAAATCGTACCATCGTAATGGTGCTGCATGATTTAAACTTAGCCTGCCGCTATGCTCATCATATTGTGGCGCTTCAAGATAAAAAAATCTATGCACAGGGAAGACCAGAAGAAGTTATTAACTGCGATTTAGTACAGCGAGTCTTTAATATGAACTGTGAAGTGACGGTGGATCCGTTATTTGGAACGCCTCTTTGTATTCCTCATGGGCGCGGACGATGTATTGTGAATAAGCTGCGCGTTGAAACGCAGCATGCTCAATAAGAAAGAGCAAAGCGAGTTAGCAGAAAAATTCCGCTGTACGTTTAAAGATAACTCGCTGTATAGGTTGTCTCCCTCCAGCTGCATGGACGAAATCACGCTGAGGATGCAGCTGCTGTGGATTCAACAGACGATGGAGGCTGATAACTTGAGAGCAGCTGCTTCCATGTTAGCGAAGCGGTATAGCTTTGTTGTGGTGGCGGCTTTGTATTCATTTATTGTGTTTCAAAAAAAGATAAACGCATCGACTAAAAATGTTTCGTTGCATACAGAAGACGCTGAAACGATGTGGCTCCCAAAAGTGTTTATCTCAGAAATTGAGACGAAAGAAGTAACAGAGGACAATCGGAAAATTCTTCTTGATGAACTTCTTGATGAATTGTTTGCTCATCACATTGAGCCGATATGGTCATCGCTGCGTAAAGTGACAAAAATCTCGAAGCTGACTCTGTGGGAAAACGTAGCTGTTTATATCCACTGGCTTTATGATTTGCTTTTGGCAAATGAAGAAATAGAAAATGTGCAAGTACAAAAGAATTTACGATACGTGTTGGAAGAAGCTGAGGGTCATCACTTTGGTTCATACCCTCATAATCCGTTTGCTAGGTACAGTTCACTTCCTCCATATGTAGAGAAGCAAAAGCAGGAGATAAGAGGTCGGCAAACGTGCTGTTTGTCTTACCAAACAGGAGATAAAAAGACTTATTGTCGAACGTGTCCGGTTATTTGTAAACCAAAGAAAGGAGTGATTGTGCATGAGTAAAACCTTTCAAGAGCAATTCGACGGTTTGATTGAAAAGTATACGGAACTAATGGTTGGTCAAAGTGACGAACAGCTGCAGGAAAAAGTGAAAATGTGGGCACTTTACAACCATATCTCAAAATCCATGCCGCCTTTAACAAAGCATTGGAATCAATTATATCCAGAAGCAAAAGCGGAAATGGTCGAGATTGTGAAGGAAATAAAAGAGCTGAATGAAGCGCATCGAGCGTCACAGCGAAAACCAGAATAAAAACATTCATCACAAAGCTGATGGATGTTTTTTTATCAAAAAGCTCTCGGTCGCTTTTTGATTTTGTATGCATATGTTAATAAAGGGTGCCTATCTATCTAGTTTAAAAAATGGTAAAATTAATGATAATTAAATAAATTTTGTGAGGCGTATGACAAGTGAAGGCGGGGGGTTGCTTTGGAACAAACGATAAGAAACTTTTTTTTATTGTTATCAAAAAGCAAAAAGTTAACAAAGCTGGCTAAGCGCTATGGCTTACGTTTTGGAGCAGCACGTTTTGTTGCAGGGGAAACCATCGATGAAGCTGTTAGTGTGATAAAAAAGCTAAATGAACAGGGATTAAAAGTAACGATTGATTATCTTGGCGAGTTTGTGGAAAGTGAAGCTGAAGTTGATCATGCTGCAGCTCAATGCATAAAGGCCATTCACCTTATACACAAAGAAAGATTAGATTCAGAAATTTCTTTAAAATTAACGTCTATGGGACTGGATATTTCAGAGGATTTGGCACTTCATCATATGCGGCGTATTCTTGAAGAAGCGGAAAAATATAGCGTATTTGTGACGATTGATATGGAGGACTATAAGCGATGCAGCAAGACGATTAAGCTATTTAAACAATTAAAAAATGAGTATGAACACGTAGGGACGGTGCTTCAAGCATACTTATATCGAACAGAAAGTGACGTCCGTGAATTAGATGCTTATGCTCCTAAATTAAGGTTAGTGAAAGGGGCGTACAAAGAAGCAGCAGACGTGGCGTTTCCTGATAAAGAAGACGTAGATGAAAACTTCAAAAACATAATTGGACTCCACTTATTAAACGGTCACTACACAGCAGTTGCTACTCACGATGAACGAATCATTCAGTATGCAAAAGAGTTTGTTAAAAAGCATGGAATTTCAATGAATCAGTTTGAATTTCAGATGCTATACGGCATTCGATCAGAAAGGCAAGTTCAGCTCGTAGCAGAACAATATAAAATGAGAGTGTACGTTCCTTATGGAACGGACTGGTATGGGTACTTTATGAGGCGCCTTGCAGAAAGACCTGCAAATGTCGCATTTGTCTTAAAAGGAATTGTAAAAAAATAATAATGAAATGGTCGTGATGACAAAGTAAGAAATAATCAAAAATCGAACATGATTCGATTACTCATGTTCGATTTTGAGGTTAATGTCCTTGAGTGTTATGCTTTGTGTACTGTTGGTTTTGAGATGTCTTTTTGCCGCGTCCGTGCGGTTCATTGACCGGTCCAGCATTTCCTTTAACGCTTGCTGCGCTTACGCCTGCTGACGATGGATCCTTCTTTAATTTGCTCACAAAATCACCTCCTGTGTATTAAGATAACCAAACACATTAAAAATAGTTAGAGATAATATTGTGAATATATTGCGAAAATTTAAAAAATGTTTTATAGTAAAAACAGAGATTAACAGTGACTCTCTTTTTTTACGCATAAAATGAATGACCATTCATTCAATATATTAAAGGGGATGTGGGGATAATTATGAACATAAAAAAAGCCGCCGTTTTAGGTTCAGGAGTTATGGGCTCTGGAATTGCAGCTCATTTAGCAAATGTAGGAATTCCAACGCTTTTGCTAGACGTGGTTCCAACTTCATTAACAGCAGACGAGGAAAAAAAGCAGCTAACGCTTGAAGATAGGCAAGTGAGAAATCGGTTGAGTACAACTGCTCTAGCTAAATTAACGAAGCAAAAACCGGCGCCTTTAACGTCGAAGTCATCACTATCGTTAATTACTCCAGGAAATCTTGAAGATCATTTACAGCAGTTAAGCGACTGTGATTGGATTATTGAAGTAGTAGTGGAACGTCTTGATATTAAACAGCAGTTGTTTGAAAGAATTGACAGTGTACGAAAAAAAGGAAGTATTGTAAGTTCAAATACTTCAGGAATATCGATCCACGAAATGGCTAAAGGACGCTCAGAAGATTTTAAAGCGCATTTTTTAGGAACGCACTTTTTTAATCCACCGCGTTATTTAAAGTTATTAGAAATCATTCCAACTCATGACACAAAATCAGAAATTGTTGAATATGTGAAAACGTTTGGTGAAGATGTATTAGGTAAAGGAGTAGTTATTGCAAAAGATACGCCTAACTTTATCGCCAACCGTATCGGTACGTACGGTTTACTTGTGACCGTTCAAGAAATGTTAAAAGGTAATTACAGCGTGGGAGAAGTTGACTCTGTGACGGGCCCCTTAATTGGAAGACCAAAAAGCGCAACGTTTCGAACGTTAGACGTAGTGGGACTAGACACATTTATTCATGTGGCCAACAATGTATTTGACAAAGTAGAAGGCAAAGAAAAAGAAGTGTTCGATGTCCCTTTATTTATGAAACAAATGCAGGAAAATGGCTGGCTGGGAAGCAAGTCGGGGCAAGGCTTCTTTTTGAAGAAAGGAAAGGAAATTTTGGAACTTGATCCTAGTACACTTCAATACGTCGAGAGAAAGAAGTTAAAAACAGCTTCTACCGAATTAAGCAAGCAGGCAAAAGGGCTGCAAAATAAAATGAAAGCGCTTATATATTCGGGTGATCGTGCCGGCCAGCTTCTTTGGAATGTGATCAGTCCCGTTCTTGTATATGCAGCACAGTTAAAAAATGAAATCGCCGACGATATCGTGGCCATTGATCAAGCTATGAAGTGGGGATTTGGTTGGAAAATGGGTCCTTTTGAGACGTGGGATGCAATTGGTTTAGAAAAGTCAATTGAGAAGATGGAGCAGTCTGGCTTAGCAGTTCCGCAATGGGTAAAACAAATGCAGGAAAATGGATTTACAAGCTTCTATAAAGAAATGGAAGGTCAAACGCTTTACTACGAAGATGATGAGTATAAAGCAGTAAAAGAAAATAAAAAGGTGATTCACCTGTCATCTTTACGTTCTCAAAATAATGTCATTTTAGAAAACAGCGGAGCGAGTTTAATTGATTTAGGAGATGATGTGGCGTGCCTGCAGTTCACCTCTCCTAACAATGCAATCGGGCTAGACATTATTAGCTTATTAAATCAGTCTCTTGAAGAAGTGAATAAGAACTATAAAGGGCTGGTCATAGGAAATCAAGGGAAAAATTTCTGCGTTGGCGCTAACTTAGCTATGATTTTAATGGAAGCACAAGATGACAATTATTTTGAAATTGAATTTGTTATTAAACAATTTCAACAGGCAATGATGAAGGTGAAATATAATGAAAAACCGGTTGTTGCAGCTCCATTTGCGATGACTCTCGGAGGCGGAGCAGAAATTTGCTTACCGTCAGCTAAAATCCAAGCTTCTGCTGAAACTTACATGGGCCTTGTAGAAGTAGGAGTCGGACTCATTCCTGGTGGAGGAGGTAATAAGGAGCTTTATATCAAACAGCTAAATGGTTTACCTAACGGTGTAACGCTCGATCTCCAGCAAATTGCCAACAAAACATTTGAAACAATTGCTACTGCAAAAGTATCTACTTCTGCTGCAGAAGCTAGACAGCTAAACTTTTTAAACCGCCATGATGGCATCAGCGTAAACGGAGATCACTTGCTGAATGATGCGAAGAACTCAGTCCTTGCTTTACATGACACGGGCTATAAACCACCTGTAAGAACTAAGATTCCTGTGGTTGGAGAAACAGGATATGCAACGTTGCTGCTAGGAGCCCAATCCATGAAGTATTCAGGATATATATCAGAACATGATTATAAAATTGCTAGTAAGTTAGCATTTGTGTTAGCCGGAGGACGTGTAGCGTTTGGTTCGGAAGTTGATGAAGAGTATTTACTGGACTTAGAGAGAGAAGCATTTTTAAGCCTTGTTGGAGAAGCGAAGTCTCAAGAACGTATGCAGCACATGTTAGTTAAAGGAAAACCACTGCGTAATTAAGGGGGAGAAAAAATGAGAGAAGCAGTTATTGTAGCAGGTGCTAGGACACCGGTTGGAAAAGCAAAAAAAGGTTCACTGGCAAGTGTTAGACCTGATGATTTGGGGGCCATTGCGGTTAAAGAAACTCTTCGCCGAGCAGGAGGATACGAAGGACCAATTGATGATTTAATTATTGGTTGTGCGATGCCTGAAGCAGAACAAGGTTTGAATATGGCTCGAAATATTGGCGCTCTTGCGGGTTTGCCTTATACGGTGCCAGCAATAACGATTAATCGTTATTGTTCATCAGGTTTGCAAAGTATTGCCTATGGTGCAGAACGAATTATGCTAGGGCAAGCCAAAGCAGTGTTAGCTGGAGGAGCAGAATCAATGAGTTTTGTTCCGATGTTTGGAAACGTAGCGCGTCCGAATGTTCAGCTGGTTGAAAATGCGCCGGAGTATTATATGGGCATGGGACATACAGCAGAACAAGTGGCCATGAAATACGGCATTTCACGTGAAGACCAGGACGCGTTTGCTGTACGCAGCCATCAAAAAGCAGCAAAAGCACTTCAAGAAGGGAAGTTTAACGACGAAATTGTTCCGGTGGAAGTGACGCTTCGAAAAGTGGATGAAAACAATAAGCTCCGTGAACAAAAGCTGATGTTCTCTCAAGATGAAGGAGTTCGTCCTGGCACAACTGCGGATGTATTAGGGAAACTTCGTCCAGCTTTTTCGGTTAAAGGATCCGTAACAGCTGGAAACTCTTCGCAGACAAGTGACGGAGCTGCATCCGTTTTTCTAATGGATAAAGAACAAGCTGAAGCAGAAGGGTTAAAGCCTTTGCTTAAGTTTCGCTCATTTGCAGTTGGAGGAGTTCCGCCTGAAGTAATGGGGATTGGCCCGGTAGCTGCCATCCCTAAAGCTCTTAAACTAGCAGGGCTGGAGCTTTCTGATATCGGATTGTTTGAATTAAATGAAGCATTTGCTTCTCAAGCACTTGGCGTTATTCGTGAATTAAATATTAATGAAGATAAAGTAAATGTAAACGGAGGCGCTATTGCCTTAGGTCATCCATTAGGCTGTACCGGAGCTAAGCTGACTCTTAGCTTAATGCACGAAATGAAGCGTCGAAATGAGCAGTTTGGAATTGTCACGATGTGTATTGGCGGAGGAATGGGAGCTGCTGGTGTATTTGAATTGTTAGCATAATCATTTCAAAGGGGGATATGAACATGTCAAATAAAACAAAACAAATGATTAAAGGTGGAAGCTTTTTAATTGAAGAAGGCGATGCAAGCCGCGTCTACACGCCGGAGGATTATACATCTGAACAAAAGATGATTGCCAAAACGACAGATGAATTTGTAGAAAATGAAGTCCTTCCACAAGTGGAATATTTAGAAAAGCATGAGTTTGACCGTTCTGTCAAGTTATTAAAACAAGCTGGTGAATTAGGGTTACTTGGTGCAGATGTACCGGAAGAATACGGTGGACTCGGTTTGGATAAAATTACCTCCGCTTTAATTGCTGAAAAAATGTCTCGAGCAGGCGGGTTTTCCATCACTCATGGTGCTCACGTAGGAATTGGGTCATTGCCAATCGTCTTATTTGGAACAGAAGAGCAAAAACAAGCATATTTACCTGCTTTAGCAGTTGGGGAAAAAATAGCCGCATATGCGTTAACAGAACCTGGTTCTGGTTCCGATGCCCTCGGTGCTCGCACAACAGCTCGCCTTAACGCCGAAGGCACACACTATGTGTTAAATGGAGAAAAGCAGTGGATTACGAATGCCGGATTTGCTGATGTGTTCGTGGTGTATGCGAAAATCGACGGCGATAAATTTTCTGCTTTTATCGTTGAACGCCAATTCCCAGGCGTTTCGGTTGGACCGGAAGAAAAGAAGATGGGAATCAAGAGTTCATCAACAAGAACGTTGATTCTTGAAGATGCGCTTGTTCCAAAAGAAAACGTGTTAGGTGAAATTGGAAAAGGCCATGTGATTGCGTTTAACATTTTAAATATTGGGCGCTATAAGCTTGGAGTTGGAGCAGTTGGAGCAGGTAAACGTGCGTTAGAAATTACGTCTCAATATGTTAACCAGCGTCAGCAGTTTAAAACGCCCATTGCTAAATTTTCATTAACCCAAGAAAAGTTAGCAACAATGGCTTCTAAATTGTACGCAACTGAAAGCTCCGTCTATCGTACGGTAGGACTTTTTGAAGACCATATGGGCCAGCTTTCAGAAGAACAGCAAAAAGACGGAAAACAAATTGCCGCTTCCATTGCTGAATATGCCATTGAATGCTCATTAAACAAAGTGTTTGCCACGGAATCTCTTGACTACATCGTAGATGAAGGGGTGCAGCTTCACGGAGGCTATGGTTTTATGAGCGAGTATGAAATTGAGCGCCTGTATCGTGATTCTCGCATTAACCGTATTTTTGAAGGAACAAATGAAATTAATCGACTCTTAGTACCAGGCACATATTTACGCAAAGCGCTAAAAGGAGAGCTTCCGCTGCTTCAAAAAGCACAAACGCTTCAAGAAGAATTGATGATGCTTATGCCGCAGGAAGTAGGAAATGAGCCGTTAGATCAAGAAAAAATGCTTGTGCAAAATGGGAAGAAAATTGCGCTCTTGCTTTTAGGTCTAGCTGCACAGAAGTATGGTAAAGAATTAGAGAAAGAACAAGAAATTCTCGTTAATATTTCCGATATGATTAGTAACGTATATGCAATGGAATCCACTGTTTTACGTACTGAAAAAGCCATTTCCAAAACAGGTGCAGATCAAAACAGCTTGAAAGTAAAATATACGCAAGTATTTTGCCAAGAAGCATTTAATCGAATTGAAGCAGATGCAAAAGAAACGTTAATTGGCGTTGAACAAGGTGATACGCTTAGAGTCATGCTTTCATCTCTTCGCAAGTTAACGCGCTATACACCAATCAATGTGATTAGCGTAAAGCGCGAGATTGCAAAAACGCTTTTAGAAGTAGAGAAGTTTACAGTTTAAGGTAAAAGGAGCTCGCTTCGCGAGCTTCTTTTTGTTTAAGAAGCCTCTATCTAGGTAAATGATAAAGGATGTGTTAAAATACGAAAAAAGCTTAAAATAAAGGGTGGTTGACGAAATGTCATTATTTTTTTATTCATATCCAAAGTGTGGTACGTGCCGAAAAGCAAAGAAGTGGCTGGATGATAACGGAGTAGCGTATGAAGAAATTCATATTGTAGAAAACCCGCCAACAAAAGAGCAGCTGCAATCTTATTATCAGAACAGCGGCTTAGAATTAAAAAAATTCTTTAATACAAGCGGTAAAAAGTATCGCGAATTAGGGCTTAAAGATAAAGTAAGCAGTGCGAGTGAAGACGAACTTCTGTCTATTCTTGCGTCAGATGGCATGTTAATTAAACGTCCGCTGCTAACAGATGGACAAAAAGTAACGCTTGGCTTCAAAGAAGAGCAGTTTGAGGACGTGTGGAAGTAAGTTTTCAAATAGAAAATTTTTACCTTTTACGTTACACTGTTAATAGGAAGTTATTTTAGGTTGTAGAAAGTGTTCTCCACGTTGAAGGCGCTTTTTATATAAACAAATTACGATACATATTTTGGAGGGATTAAGATGAGTACACCAAAAGATTTGCGTTATTCTGAAGAGCATGAATGGGTAAAAACAGAAGGAGACGTTGTCCGCGTAGGTATTACGCATTTCGCTCAAGCTGAGCTTGGCGACATCGTATTCGTTGAACTGCCAGAAGTAGGAGCAACAGTAGAAGCTGACGAGCCGTTTGGCAGCGTTGAATCAGTAAAAACAGTTTCTGAGCTTTATGCACCAATTAGCGGTGAAGTTGTAGCAGTCAACGACAACTTAAGCGATAGCCCTGAGCTTGTTAATGAATCTCCATACGAAGAAGCATGGATGATTACAATCAAACCATCTGATGCTTCTCAAGTAGACAAGCTAATGACAGCAGAGCAATACGAAGAAATGACAAACGAAGGATAATATTCCTCCATAAATTGTCTTTATGAAAAGTTTTTGACTGGACACTCTATTAGTAAACAAGCTAAAGGAGTGTCTTTTTATGTTTGAAAAACAAAAAATGGACGTTACAGATCGCGTTACAGCTAAATTTCATGACGGCGGTATGAAATTATATGTTGATAAGCAGCCAATTGGTGAAGTTAGTTACGGAACAAGCGGCAATGAATACCGCTTTGAAGAAGGGTATTCGCAAGAAAATAATAAGTTCTACCAATATACGGATGTACAAAAGCAAGTTGAAACGCAAAAATATACAGACTGCGACGAAGAAGCAGGATGGTGCTAAACAGTGGCAACTGCCGCTGTTTTTCTTGTTTTATGGAAACAATATGGCCTAAGCTGCCTTTTAAAACAGTTCTTTCTTGCAAATTTCTTTTAAAAAACAGGTGAACTGTGATACATTAACGAATATTGTATAGCATAAAGAAATGATGTTACTATACAACTGACGATTATGGGTGATGAAAATGGGGCTAATTGAAATTGAAAAAGTAATTATTGTCGAAGGAAAATCAGATAAAAAACGTATCCAAGATATCATTCGAGAACCAATTGAAATTATCTGTACAAACGGTACGATTAGTTTATCAAAGCTGGATGAAATTATTGACTTTACGTTTAACAAAGAGGTATACATACTCGTTGACTCTGATGATTCAGGGAATAAGCTAAGAAAACAATTTAAACGAGAGCTTCCGGAAGCAGAGCATCTATATATTGATAAAATGTACCGAGAGGTTGCTGCCGCCCCTAGACATCACATAGCAACAGTATTACTGAGTGCCAATATCGATGTTAATGCAGAATTTTTAACATAAAAGGAATGAGCAACATGCAAGAATGGAGCGAAAAACAGCTTGACGATCAGTTAAAAGAAGGACAAAGAGCGTTTATCTTTTTCCATACACCTTTTTGCGGGACATGTCAGCTGGCAAAAAAAATGTTAACCGTAGCAGAAGCGATGCTGCCTGGTGTGACCATCGGAATGAGCAATTTAAATTATATGCCTTCAAAAGCAGAAGTATTTTCAATTGAAAGTGTACCTTGTTTGATTGAAGTGAAAAATGGCGAAATGGTAAAAAAACTCTATGCGTTTCATTCTATCGAGCACGTACTTGAAGAGCTTCGATAATCAAACGTTTGTTTAAAATGAAGAAATTGAAAGAGAGCAAACCGTTGGGGCTGTTGAAATCTTGGGATATTATCCCAAGAACAAAATCTGTTGACAGCCTATCTGACACATGCTAAAATCACACTCATGAATGTTCATAAATGAATGAATATTTCCCAAAAACAAAATAATTGTTGCGAACTCTTATCAAGAGAGGTGGAGGGACTGAGCCCTGTGAAACCCGGCAACCGTCAGACTAACTGAAATGGTGCCAATTCCTGCAAAGCTATGCGCTTTGAAAGATGAGAGAAAGGATTAAATATCGAGCCTTTCTGTCATGCGCAGAGAGGCTTTTTTAATGAGGAAAATTGTTTTACGGCTTTTTCATCCTATAGGGCAACCTAACATAATTAAGTTTTTACTAAAGAAGGTGAAGAAATATGATTACATTAACAGACGTTACAAAAATTTATCAGGCTAAAAGCGGTCAAGTAACAGCTGTTGATAATGTGAATCTAACCGTTAACCAAGGTGAAATTTACGGAATTATTGGTTATAGCGGAGCGGGGAAAAGTTCTTTAATTCGCTTGCTAAACGGGTTAGAAACACCAACGACAGGAACGGTCGAAGTAGCAGGTAATGATATTGGAAAAATTAAAGGCGGAAAACTCAGAAAAGCTAGACAAGAAATTAGTATGGTGTTTCAGCACTTTAATATCTTGTGGTCGCGTACGGTGCGAGAAAATATTGCCTTTCCGTTAGAAATAGCAGGGATCTCAAAAGAAAAAAGAATGAAACGAGTAGACGAGCTTATCAAGCTAGTCGGGCTTGAAGGGCGTGAAAATGCTTATCCATCACAGCTTAGCGGTGGACAAAAGCAGCGTGTTGGTATTGCTCGAGCGTTAGCCAATAACCCAAAAGTATTGCTGTGTGATGAAGCAACATCAGCGCTTGATCCTCAAACGACAGATTCCATTTTAGATCTGTTAGTAGATATTAATGAGAAGCTAGGGTTAACCATTGTATTGATTACTCATGAAATGCACGTTATTCGTAAAATTTGTCATCGGGTAGCCGTTATGGAAAATGGGGCAGTAGTAGAAGAAGGACAAGTGCTAGAAGTATTCAGAAAACCTAAGCAGCCGATTACAAAACGATTCGTTCAACAGATTTCTGAACCAGAAGAAACGTTTGAAACAATTGAACAAGTACAGGAGTTATATCCAAGCGGGCAAATTATTCAGCTGACGTTTGTTGGCGGAAAAGCAGAGCAACCGCTCATTACAACGATTTTAAAACAGTTTGATGTAACGATTAATATTTTGCAAGGAAAGATTTCTCATACACAAACAGGTTCATACGGAACGTTGTTCGTTCATTTAGACGGAGAATTAACAGAAGTTGAAAAAGTCATTGCATACATTCATGAGCAGCAGGTAGAAGTGGAGGTAATGACAAATGCTTGAGAAACTATTTCCAAACGTTATTTTAGATGATTTTATTCAAGCGACAAATGAAACACTATATATGACGGCTATTTCAGTTATAGCCACGTTTGTTCTAGGTATTTTATTAGGCTTGCTTTTATTTTTAACGTCCAAAGGACAGCTTTGGCAAAACAAACCTTTATATGCCATTGTGTCAGCAGTTGTAAATATCTTTCGTTCCATTCCATTCATTATTTTAATTGTTTTACTGATTCCATTTACCAAAGCATTGGTAGGAAGTATTTTAGGCGCTAATGCAGCGTTACCTGCTTTAATTGTTGGAGCAGCACCATTTTACGCGCGTCTTGTAGAAATTGGTCTGCGTGAAATTGATAAAGGTGTTATTGAAGCTGCTAAATCAATGGGAGCAACAACAAGCACTATTATCTTTAAAGTGCTGTTACCTGAATCGCTGCCAGCTTTAATTTCTGGTTTGACGGTAACGACGATTGCGTTAGTCGGCTATACGGCAATGGCGGGTGTGATTGGAGCTGGAGGTCTCGGGAATCTTGCATATTTAGAAGGATTCCAGCGCAGTCATAATGATGTAACGCTAGCTGCTACGATCTTAATTTTGATTATTGTATTTATTATCCAACTTATTGGAGATGCGATTACTGCAAAAATTGATAAAAGATAAAGGGAGGATTATTTATTATGAAAAAATGGCTTTCGGCTTTAGCACTAACATCTGCGCTAGTAGTAGGATTAGCTGCATGTGGATCTAACAATGGATCAAAAGATGAAAAGAAAATTGTTGTGGGTGCATCTAATACGCCTCATGCTGAAATTTTAGAACAAGCAAAACCGATTTTAGAAAAACAAGGAATCGACTTGGAAATTAAAAAATTCCAAGATTACATCTTACCGAACACAGCTCTTGCAAACAATGAAATTGATGCAAACTACTTCCAGCACGTTCCTTATATGAATTCAGTGCTAAAAGATCACAAGGGTGAAAAAGGGTATGATTTTGTAAGTGCCGGTGCCATTCACATTGAACCAATCGGTATCTACTCTAAAAAATACAAAAGCTTAAAAGATCTTCCGAAAAACGGCACAGTTATTATGCGTGATGCAGTAGCAGAGCAAGGACGTATTTTATCGATTTTTGAAAAAGCCGGCGTAATCAAATTAAAACCAGGCGTAAAGAAAACAGATGCACAAATTAAAGATATCGTAGAAAACCCGAAGAATTTAAAATTTAAAGCCGATGTTGAAGGCGGATTGTTACCTCAAATGTACAAAAATAATGAAGGTGACGCTGTTGTTATCAATGCTAACTATGCTATCGATGCTGGCTTAGATCCAGTAAAAGATCCAATCGCAGTGGAAAGTAAAGAAAATAACCCTTATGCAAACATCATTACGGTTCACAAAGGCGACGAAAATAAAGATACAGTGAAAGCTTTAGTGAAAGTTCTTCACTCTAAAGAAATTCAAGACTACATTAAAGAAAAATACAAAGGCGGAGTACTGCCGGTAAATAAATAATAGAAGAAAAGCGCTTGCCCACTCTGGGCAAGTGCTTTTTTTGTATGCGGGAAAACGAATAACTCTTATTTTTCTCACGCATACTAACCGTGAAGACTTTACTGATGATGGGAGCTGACGTTATGCAGCAAGAAGCACGTCATTCAACTGAGCAAGCACTTCATGATTATAAAATGGGTGTTGGGAAATTTAGCGAAAAATTGCCGGAAGTAACAAAAACGTTTAATGCGTTTACTGAAGCATGTTTTGGAGAAGGTTCTCTTTCTAAAAAAGAAAAGCAGTTAATCGCGTTAGGAATCAGCGTAGTAGCTCAAGACGAGTACTGTATGATTTATCATACAAAAGGCTGCATTGATCAAGGTGCAACTGAGCAAGAAATTTTAGAAGCATGCGGAGTGTCAGCAGCATTTGGCGGAGGCGCAGCGATGAGTCAGTCCGTTACGCTTGTCCAAGAGTGTATTTCAGAACTGACTAGCCACACGCACTAAGTAAATAAAGTGGATAAAAAAGCTTGTCTTAGAAGGCTCTATGGAGTCTTTTAAGGCAACTTTTTTATGAGTGGATTTAGTCTTGAAAAACGTACATAATGGTTTAAAACCTTTTGGGTCAAAAGGTTGCTATAAGTTTTCATTTGTTATAAGATTGTAATGAGAATAAAATGAGAATAATTAAAAAGATATAGGTATATCGTTTTTTACTATATACGTCTATAACTGGAGGTTTTAATATGGCAGGGTCAACTTTAACAATTAAAGATCTTCATGTTGCAATTGAAGGTAAAGAAATTTTAAAAGGTGTTAATTTAGAAGTTAAGGGCGGCGAAATCCATGCAATCATGGGACCAAACGGTACTGGTAAATCAACATTATCTTCAGCAATCATGGGACATCCTAAATACGAGGTTACACAAGGAAGCATCACGCTAGACGGCGAAGATGTACTTGAGATGGAAGTAGATGAGCGCGCTCGTGCAGGTCTATTCCTAGCTATGCAATATCCAAGTGAAATCAGCGGGGTAACAAATGCAGACTTCTTACGTTCAGCAATTAATGCTCGTCGTGAAGAAGGCGAAGAAATTTCACTAATGAAATTCATCCGTCAATTAGACAAAAACATGGATTTCTTAGAAATGGATCAAGACATGGCTCAGCGTTACCTAAACGAAGGTTTCTCTGGCGGTGAGAAGAAACGTAATGAAATTCTTCAATTAATGATGCTTCAACCAGGAATTGCAATTTTAGATGAAATCGACTCTGGTTTAGATATCGATGCGTTAAAAGTTGTATCAAAAGGTATTAATGAACTGCGCGGCAGCGAGTTTGGTTGCTTAATGATTACTCACTACCAACGTTTACTAAACTACATTACACCAGATAAAGTTCACGTTATGATGCAAGGTCGCGTTGTAAAATCAGGCGGACCAGAATTAGCACAGCGTCTAGAGGCAGAAGGTTATGACTGGATCAAACAAGAATTAGGTATTGAAGACGAAACTGTAGAGCAAGAAGCTTAAGAGTTAGGAGGATCTCTATGACTATTGATACGAAATTACCATTTGATCAAGAGTACATCAGCAGCTTTTCAAAAGAAGCTAATGAACCAAGTTGGCTGCTAGATCTTCGCTTACAAGCTCTTGCGAAAGCAGAAGATCTTGCACTTCCAAAGCCAGATAAAACAAACATTTCGAAATGGAACTTTACTGCATTTGACAAGCACACTTCACAGGCAAGCACAATCTCATCTGTAGACGAGCTTCCAGAAGTGGTTAAAGCATTGATTGATACAGAAGCTGTTAAAAATCTATATGTTCAGCGTGACCAAACAGCAGCATATTCAACATTAACAGAAGAGCTAAAGTCTCAAGGTGTTATCTTCACAGATATTCAAACAGCTGCTAAAGAGCATAGCGACCTTGTTGAGAAGTACTTCATGAAAGACGGAGTTAAAGTAGATGAGCACCGTTTAACTGCATTAAACGCAGCGTTATTAAACGGCGGTGTATTTGTATACGTTCCTAAAAATGTAGAAGTACAAGAGCCGCTTCAAGCTGTATTTGTCCGTGAAGATGAAGAAGCTGCTTTATTCAACCATGTGATTGTTGTAGCTGAAGACAACAGCTCAGTAACATATGTAGAAAACTACATTGCTACTGCTGAAGAGTCAAACGGTGTTGTCAATATCGTGACGGAAGTATTTGCCAACAGCAATGCGAAAGTAACATTTGGGGCTGTTGACTACTTAGCTAAAGGTACAACTACTTATGTGAACCGCCGCGGCGTAGCGGGCAAAGATGGTCGCATTGAGTGGGCTTTAGGCTTAATGAGTGAAGGAAATACAGTTTCAGAAAATACAACGTATCTAATGGGCGACGGTTCATATGGAGATACAAAAACGGTAACAGTTGGACGTGGAGAGCAGTCTCAAAACTTAACAACAAGTATCGTACATTTTGGAAAACATTCTGAAGGCTACATTTTAAAACACGGCGTTATGAAAGAAAGCGCGTCTTCAATCTTTAACGGTATCGGTAAAATTGAACACGGTGCGTCTAAATCAAACGCTGAGCAAGAATCTCGTGTGTTAATGTTAAGTGAAAAAGCACGTGGAGACGCAAACCCAATTCTTCTAATTGATGAAGACGATGTAACAGCAGGGCACGCTGCATCTGTTGGACGCGTAGATCCAATTCAGCTTTACTACTTAATGAGCCGCGGTATTCCGCAAACAGAAGCAGAACGTCTAGTTATCCACGGGTTCTTAGCACCAGTTGTAAACGAGTTGCCAATCGAAACGGTTAAAAAGCAATTAACAGATTTAATTGAAAGGAAAGTTCGATAATGAATATCTCTGATATTCGTAAACAATTTCCTATTTTAGACCAAGAGGTAAATGGCAGCCCACTCGTTTATTTAGACAGTGCAGCAACTTCACAAAAGCCGCTTGCTGTAATTGAAGCAATTGAGAAGTATTATAAAGAATATAACTCAAACGTACACCGAGGTGTTCACACGCTTGGTACAAGAGCAACAGACGGATACGAAGGCGCTCGTGAAAAGGTTCGTAAGTTTATTAATGCAAAATCAACGGAAGAGATTATCTTTACGCGCGGTACAACGACAGCTCTTAATACAGTAGCTGCAAGCTATGGCCGTGCTAATCTCAAACCTGGTGATGAAATTGTGATTACTTATATGGAGCATCACAGCAACATCATTCCTTGGCAGCAAGTTGCCAAGGAAACAGGTGCAACGTTAAAATATATTTCATTAACAGAAGATCATGCACTTTCACTAGAAGAGGTAAAAAGCACGATTACATCTAACACCAAAATTGTATCGATCATGCAAGTATCTAACGTATTGGGTACAATTAACCCAGTAAAAGAGATTGCAGAAATTGCACATGCTAACGGTGCAGTAATGGTTGTGGATGGTGCACAAAGTACGCCTCATATGAAGGTGGATGTACAAGATTTAGACTGTGATTTCTTTGCTTTCTCTGGACATAAAATGGGCGGGCCGACTGGAATCGGCGCTCTTTATGGAAAGAAAGAGCTTCTTGAAAAAATGGAACCAATCGAGTTTGGCGGCGAAATGATTGACTTCGTAAACCTATACGAATCAACGTGGAAAGAACTTCCTTGGAAATTTGAAGGGGGTACGCCAATCATTGCAGGTGCAATTGGTTTAGGTGCAGCGATTGATTTCTTAGAAGAAGTTGGTTTAGATAATATTCAAGCACATGAGCACAAGTTAGCGCAGTATGCACTGGATCGCTTATCGCAAGTAGAGGGAATTACGATCTACGGACCGAAAGAGCGAGCGGGTGTTGTGACGTTTAATATTGAAGATGTGCATCCGCATGACGTTGCAACAGTAGTAGACGCTGATGGAATTGCGATTCGTGCAGGTCATCACTGTGCGCAGCCGCTGATGAAATATTTAAACGTATCTTCTACTGCACGTGCAAGCTTCTATTTGTATAACACGGAAGAAGAAGTAGATAAATTGGTATCATCATTAATAAAAACGAAGGAGTATTTTACAAATGGCTTTTAATAATTTAGATACTCTCTATCGTCAAGTAATTATGGACCATTATAAAAACCCGCGTAATCGTGGAACGTTGAATGAAGATACTGTGAACATTCATATGAATAACCCGACGTGTGGAGACCGCATTGAACTTTCTTTAAAAGTAGAGGACGGCAAAGTGGTGGATGCAAAGTTCGAAGGTGAAGGATGTTCAATTTCAATGTCATCAGCTTCAATGATGACACAAGCAATTAAAGGTCAAGAAGTAGACAAAGCGTTTAAAATGGCCCATATCTTCTCTGACATGATGCAAGGTAAAGAGTATGATGATAGTATAGATTTAGGAGATATTGAAGCACTTCAAGGTGTAGCAAAATTTCCTGCGCGTATTAAATGTGCAACACTAGCGTGGAAAGCGATGGAAAAAGGTCTTAACGAACAAAAATAAGACCTTCATTCATTCCCAATCCTATCAAGTAGGGGGTAATAAAAGATGGCTAAAAAAATGCCAGAAATCGGCGATTATAAATATGGATTTTCCGATAAAGACGTATCAATTTTCCGCTCTAAACGCGGTTTAACAAAAGAAATCGTAGAAGAAATTTCTCGTATGAAAGAGGAACCACAATGGATGCTTGACTTCCGTTTGAAATCTCTAGAGCACTTCTACAACATGCCAATGCCACAGTGGGGCGGAGACATGGCAAGCTTAGACTTTGATGAAATTACGTACTACGTAAAACCATCTGAGAAGTCTGAACGCTCTTGGGATGAAGTTCCTGAAGAAATTAAACAAACGTTTGATAAACTAGGTATTCCTGAAGCAGAGCAAAAGTATCTTGCGGGTGTATCAGCTCAGTACGAATCTGAAGTTGTTTATCACAATATGAAAGAAGATCTTGAAGCACAAGGTATCGTATTTAAAGATACGGATACGGCGCTAAAAGAAAACGAAGATATTTTCCGTGAGCATTTTGGAAAAGTTATCCCGCCAACGGATAACAAATTCTCTGCACTTAACTCGGCGGTTTGGTCTGGTGGATCATTCATTTACGTACCAAAAGGCGTAAAAGTAGATACACCATTACAAGCTTATTTCCGTATTAACTCTGAAAATATGGGACAGTTTGAGCGTACGTTAATTATTGCTGATGAAGGCTCACACGTTCACTATGTAGAGGGCTGTACAGCACCTGTTTATACAACAAACTCCCTTCACAGTGCTGTTGTAGAGATCATCATCAAAAAAGATGCGTATTGCCGCTATACAACAATTCAAAACTGGGCGAACAACGTATACAACCTTGTAACAAAACGCGCGGTTTGTGAAGCAAACGCAACAATGGAATGGATTGATGGAAACATCGGTTCTAAGTTAACAATGAAATATCCAGCTGTTATCTTAAAAGGTGAAGGTGCACGTGGTATGACATTATCTATTGCCCTTGCTGGTAAAGGACAGCACCAAGATGCTGGTGCAAAAATGATTCACTTAGCACCGAACACATCTTCAACGATCGTATCAAAATCAATTTCAAAACAAGGCGGTAAAGTAACATACCGCGGTATCGTACACTTCGGCCGTAAAGCAGAAGGTGCACGTGCGAACATTGAGTGTGATACGCTAATTATGGATAATCAATCAACTTCTGATACAATTCCGTACAATGAGATTTTAAATGACAACATCTCACTTGAGCATGAAGCGAAGGTATCAAAAGTATCTGAAGAACAATTATTCTATCTAATGAGCCGCGGTATTTCTGAAGAAGAAGCAACAGAAATGATTGTAATGGGCTTTATTGAGCCATTTACAAAAGAGCTTCCGATGGAATATGCAGTAGAAATGAACCGTCTAATCAAATTTGAAATGGAAGGTTCAATCGGTTAATAATAGATCAAAACTCGTTTGCTGTTTATGCAAACGAGTTTTTTTGTATCGTTTGTATTAAAATAAAGAAAAGCGAAGCTAAGAACATAGAGGAGGAGTGGCATGATTTATATTGGAGTCACAGGCTGGGGAGATCATGATTCATTATATGAAGCGGGGGTTTCATCAAGAGACAAGCTTGCCGTATATGCAGGCCATTTTCCAATTGTTGAAGTCGATTCATCTTTTTATGCAATTCAACCAACATCAAATGTAGAAAAATGGGTGAACGATACACCGGAATCTTTTCGTTTTGTGGTAAAAGCCTATCAAGGTATGACAGGGCATATGAGAGAAGGAAATCCGTTTGATAGCAAAGAAGAAATGTTTCATGCATTTTTAGAATCAGTGAAGCCTTACGTAACATCGAATAAGCTTGGTATGATTTTATTTCAAATGCCACCCTGGTTTGACTGTACAAAAGAAAATGTAGCCTATTTGAGATATAGCCGCGAGAAGTTTGGAGATTTGCCAGTAGCGCTTGAGTTTCGAAATCAATCTTGGTTTAAGCCGTTTTTCTATGATAAAACGCTGACGTTTATGGAACAAGAGAAGTGGATTCACGGTATTTGTGATGAACCGCAGGCAGGAGAAGGATCTATTCCAATTGTGATTCATGCTACAGATAAACAGAAAACACTTATCCGTTTTCACGGACGAAACGTACACGGTTGGAATAAGCCCGCAGAAGGCAATTGGCGAGCAGTAAGGTTTTTGTATCGTTACAATGAAAAAGAGCTCCTAGAGTGGAAAGAACGGCTTGAAAAGCTGCAAAAACAAACGAAGGACATTTACCTGTTATTTAATAATAACTCCGGCGGAGATGCTGTACATAATGCCAAACAGCTCATGAGTTTATTAAATATTGAATATGAAAATTTAGCTCCTAAACAATTAGATTTTTTTAATGAATTTTAGCACTGAGTCCTATAAAAGTTTATATAAATAAGGAAGAAGGAATATAAACGTCAAATAGGTAGAAAAGTATATGTAAAACCTCACTTTTTTCTTTCAAAATCATAAATTGATTAAGAAAGGAGTGAGTTACTATGATTACCTTAGCGCCTATCGTAATTGAAGGTCATACGTTTAATGCAGTTACCGTATTGCTGCCAAAAACAACTCTGTTAACAATCTCATCAGATAAAGGGTACATTATGTGCGGAGCACTAGACGTAGGTCTATTAAATGATAAATTAGCTGATCGTCAAATAATAGCTGGAAGAGCTGTAGGTGTACGTACAATTGAGCAGCTTCTTGAAGCGCCTCTTGAATCTGTAACGCTTGAAGCTGAAAAAAGAGGAATTTTTAAAGGAACAATTGGCAAAGATGCTTTATTGAAAATGCTTTAATATAGTGGGGAATTTAAGATAAAACTTTTTAAAAGAAGCGTGAACCTCCTTATACATGCATACATATAGCTTGTAAGGAGGGATTTTTTTTGGTTAAACTTCGTCGGAAATTAACAAGAAAAGGCCCGCTTCCTTTTCGCTACGTTCTGTTGCTCACCTTTCTTTTTTTTATGCTTTCCACAGGGGTAGGATTATGGCTAATTAATAGAGGGATTGAACCGACGTTAATGAAATATGCTGAAGCACAAACAAAAGAGATTGCAACTTTAGTTATTAATAAAGCGGTGAATAAACAGGTACTTGATCAACTGGACGTAGATGTTATTAAAGTTGAATCTACACCTAACGGTCAAGTAGCCAAAATTGACACAGCGCTTGTAAATCGGGTTAGAGCTCAGACTACGTCATTTGTTCAAGCTAATTTAAAAGAGGCAGAGAAAGGGAATTTAGATGCACTTGAACTTCCAACAGATATTCGTATTGAAAAAAATGAAAAGCTGCGCAATCAAGGAATTGTATACCAAGTTCCTCTTGGGCAAGCAACTAATAATGCGCTGCTTGGAAATCTAGGTCCGCTGATTCCGGTTAAATTTCATGCTATTGGTGATGTTCAAACAGACGTAGTGCGAAAAATCGAGGAATATGGAATAAATAATGCGTTTCTTGAAGTATCCATCAAAGTAAAAGTAAACATGCAAATCATTATCCCGTTTGCAACGAGAAAAACAACCGTTACGGCTACAATTCCTGTAGGAGGAACTGTTATCCCTGGAAATGTTCCTGATTATTTTAACGGTGGAAATTCATCTTCTCCGGCAATTGAACTTCCGAAGAAAAATTAACAATATTATATTAACGTGATAAAGTATTATTTAAAAAGCAGGTGCGGAAGTTCAAAAATACTTTCATATCTGCTTTTATTCATTGGAACATTTGTCTGGATTTTCTATAAAAAATATTTTGACATACTATCTTCTCCCTTCTATAATTTGAGATAGGAAGTTATAGAAAGAATAATCTAAAAATTATAAAAATTATCGTTGATCTATGATAAAAAGAGAGTAGGGAGAGGAAAAGAGGGGGAATTACAGTGGAAAATAGGCCGCAGTGGGGATCAAGAGCAGGGTTTATTTTAGCAGCAGCAGGTTCAGCAATTGGACTAGGGAATATATGGAGATTTCCAGCCACTGCATATGAAAATGGAGGAGGGGCATTTTTTCTCCCCTACTTATTTGCTTTGTTGACGGCAGGAATTCCTATCTTAATCATGGAATTTGCTATTGGACATAAATATAAAGGTTCCTCTCCTTTATCATTAGCAAGACTAAGCCCCAAGGCTGAATGGCTAGGCTGGTGGCAAGTAGCTATTTCCTTTTTTATTTCGGTTTACTATTCCGTCATTATCGCGTGGGCAATGTCGTATTTTATCTTTTCATTTAAGTTAAGCTGGGGAAACGATACGGAAGCGTTTTTATATGGAGATTACTTAAAGTTAGCTGAAGCACCAGGACAAACAGGAAGCCTCGTATTACACGTTTTAATTCCGCTTGTACTTGTATGGATTGTGACATTAGGTGTCTTATTAAAAGGAATCAAAAAAGGAATTGAAGCCGCAAACAAAATCTTTCTACCAACACTAATTATTCTATTTTTAATCATTGTCATTCGAGCAGTTACGTTAGACGGAGCAATGGAAGGTCTGCATGCTTTTTTTAAACCAAACTGGAGCGCAATTGGAGATGGAAAGGTTTGGATCGCAGCATATGGTCAAATTTTCTTTAGTTTATCTGTTGGTTTTGCTATTATGATCACTTATTCCAGTTACCTTCCAAAGAAATCTGATTTAACTAATAATGCGTTTATTACTGGATTTGGTAATTCAGCGTTTGAATTACTAGCAGGAATCGGTGTGTTTAGCGCACTAGGTTTTATGGCTACTCAGCAAGGTATCCCAATCGATAAAGTAGTTCAGGGAGGGGTAGGACTAGCCTTTGTAGTTTTCCCGCAAATTATTAATGAATTTCCAGCGTTTAAACAGCTGTTTGGAATGTTATTCTTTGCTTCCTTAACATTAGCAGGATTAACGTCACTTATTTCAATTATTGAAACCTTCGTAGCAGGCATTCAAGATAAATTTACTATCTCACGTACAAAATCTGTATTAATAGGTGGAGGAATCGCTTCAATTTGCTCGCTATTATTTGCAACACAAGGAGGACTTTATTTCTTAGATGTGGTCGACTATTTTATTAATAACTTCGGAGTTGCTCTAGCAGGCTTAGTAGAAGTTGTATTAGTTGCTTGGGTATTTAAGCAGTTGAGCAGCCTTCAGCAGCATGCAAACGAAGTTTCTGATATCCGAATCGGTTCATGGTGGAAAATATGTTTAGGAGTAGTTACACCACTTGTACTTGGATACATGATGTTTGATAACTTCCGGAAAAATATTTCGGAAAATTACGAACAGTATGCAACGACTTTTGTAGGTCCTTTTGGTTGGGGTGTGGCAGCTCTTGCTGTTATTTTGGGAATTGCTTTTTCTTTTGCACGATGGGAAGATGGGACGCTTCGTTTGTCAGTTAAAGAGAAGGGGGTTTCTAAATAATGGATGGAAGTTCAATGACAATGATGGTTGTAGGGATGGTCATCATATGGGGCGGCTTGGCCGCAAGTATTGCTCATGCTGTGAAAAAAGCAAAAGAAAGTAAAGCATCAGGATAAAAAAACAGGAAGCATCAGCTTCCTGTTTTTTTATTTTTTCTTTAGTTCTAAACGATCATTTCGTTCCCACGTTCTTAACTGAGGATATGGGTCAAACGACCACTCATTTTTGCCGTTATCTTTATACATTCCATAGTGCAAGTGAGGAGGGAATTTCCCAGAAGTTCCAGGAGGTCCATAACCGGAACTTCCTACTCCGCCAATGAGTGTTCCTGGTTCTACAATTTGTCCTACTTTTAAATTTTTTGCAAATCCGCTTAAATGAGCTAAATAGTGATAGTTATTATGAAGGTCACGAATACCGATTCGCCAGCCTCCATATTTATTCCATCCTTTAAGCTCAATAATGCCATAGCAAGGGGATTTTACTGGAACTCCGTAATCTGCAAAAATGTCTGTTCCTTCATGAATTCGTTTGCCACCCCAGCCGCGCGCATCTCCCCATGTACTCCTGTAACTGTAGTTCGCACGGAGAGGCACCGGAAATGAAGAACCTTTTAAATCAATGCGACCGTAATGGCGAAAAATTTTGGCATTCCCTAAAATAATATCAACTGCTTTAGCCCGGTGATAATAGTTCCAAAGCGCAATTTTAATATAGTCTTCGGACACCCCGAACGTCCGAATATAATCTGCTATTGTAAAAAGCATATCTTCATCATTAAATTGGTCTGCTTTTTTGTCTCCGTTCCCATCTTTGCCCATTCCCCCGAGCAGAGAAATAGTAAGTGGGTTTGTATCTTCCAAATTCGGATTTAAAGAACCTGACCATTTTTCTGGAGGATAATAAATGGCGATCGCGCCTTTTTCTCTTGGAATATCTTTATGGGAGCGTCGAATATTTCGTTCATACTGATCAATCCCTGCAAAGTAATACCAAGGAATCGTAGTAGCGGCTTCCATTTGTTTATACAGCTCTAATCTCTTTTGAATAAGTATTTTTTCTTGATCTGCTGATGATTCAGCTGTTACGTGGTGCCATCCTGTGAATATAGACATGAACATAAAAAGTAAGATAATCGTTTTGCGCATCGTGTTTCCCCCTTTCTAAAAATAGTGTGTAACACTAGTTTGCAGCGAGAAAAAAGATTTCATAAATATTAATTAATGGAAATCGCTTCAAAACTTTTTTAAAGAATTTTATTCAGAAGATAAATGGAAATTATACGGAGGATGAAAACGCACACATTTGAATGGGAAATAGAAGAAGACTGAGGAAAATAAAGAGCAGACAACTTGTCGAATCTCACTTTTTTATGATAAAGTGACATATAGTTATGTTTTTAATATGTAGTTAAAATTAAGCATATAGGTTATAGACATTTTCTAGATTGGTGGAGTTGATAATATGGCAACAAAAGAAGAGCATGTCCGAAAACCCGAGTGGCTGAAGATTAAGCTAAACACAAACGAAAATTACACAGGCTTAAAGAAAATGATGCGTGAGAAAAACCTTCATACAGTTTGTGAAGAAGCAAGATGTCCGAATATTCATGAGTGTTGGGCTGTTCGTCGTACGGCAACTTTTATGATTTTAGGAGAAGTATGTACACGTGCCTGTCGTTTTTGCGCGGTTAAGACAGGTTTACCAACAGAATTAGATTTAGAAGAGCCAGAACGCGTAGCGGATTCTGTTCAGCTAATGAACTTAAAACATGCGGTTATTACAGTAGTAGCTCGCGATGATTTAAAAGACGGAGGAGCAAGCGTATTAGCTGAAACAATTCGTGCGATTCGTCGTAAAAATCCATTCACAACAATTGAAGTATTGCCTTCTGATATGGGCGGTGTGGAAGAGAACTTACGTATTGTAATGGACGCACGTCCTGATATTTTAAATCATAATATTGAAACAGTACGCAGCCTTACGCCTCGTGTTCGTGCTCGTGCTAAATATGAGCGTTCTCTTGAGTTCCTTCGCCGTGCAAAAGAAATGCAGCCGGATATCCCTACGAAATCAAGTATCATGCTTGGTCTAGGAGAAACAAAAGAAGAAATTATTGAAACGATGGATGATTTGCGTGCGAATAATGTAGATATTATGACGCTAGGCCAATATCTACAGCCAACTAAAAAGCACATAAAAGTTCAAAAATATTACCATCCAAATGAGTTTGAAGAGCTAAAAGAAATTGCATTATCAAAAGGATTCAGCCATGTTGAAGCAGGTCCTCTTGTACGTTCTTCTTACCATGCAGATGAGCAAGTTAACGCTGCTGCAAAAAACAAAGCACAAGAAAGCAAATAAGGTAAAAAAGGTGATGATATGCTCATCACCTTTTTTGTTTATTCCACCATATCTTTGTCCGTCATCGGTTCATTCAATTCGTTTTTCTCTCTTCCATTTGCATCTTCTCCGCCGTTCATTTTACGCCCTTGGGGAGATTTCAGCATTTGTTGAATAACAGCATCGATTCGTTTTCTAGCATCATTCGTTTGCGTATTCATTTCACTGATATTTTCGATTTGGTCCATCTGTTTCGGATTATCTGAGACGTATACATGATAATAACGAGGAACTACAGACATAGCTGTACGTTTTACCTGATCGGCTGCGTTATTCCGATTTTTAGCATCTGTTTTATAAGCAACAAGCACATCTTTATCGGTTACTAGCGTAGCGGCTTGCTTAATATTTGGTATAGCGGTGCTCAGTTTACTAATATTGTCGGCTGCTTCTTCTCGATTAAATGTTCCTACTTGGTTCATATTGGAATTTTGTTCATTTGTGTTTTTAGTGTATCGAACATATCCATAATTTGTGCCGCTATTATTATTTGGATTATAATAATGATTAGGCTCGTTTACATTAATGGCATCTGGGTTGTTTGGTGATAAATTTTCATTTTCAGCTGTGTTTTTATTTTGACAGCCAATGGTTAAAATACTTGTTATCAAAGCGATTCCAAGAATAGATTTCTTCACCATTTCCACCTCCTGTAGTTAAATATCGTACGCCAGGTAAACCGGCGAACCTTCATGTGGAGCATAAAAGATCAGTAGGTATACCGATAAAACTCCTACAGGATTAGAGTGCTGCTTATACGTGAAAAATTTCATGTTAATTGATGGTTTCATCATCATAATTATGGTATGGTAAATTTTAAGAGAAGAGGTGTGAGCAATGGTCTGTATCAATAATATTTGTTATGAAGTATTAAAAGATGAGCGCGAGGCATTTAATGAAGAGGCGTTTAGAGGTCGCTTTATTGACGTGCTGAGCCGCTATGACTATATTGTGGGAGATTGGGGATACAATCAGCTTCGGCTGCGAGGCTTTTTTGATGACCGAAATCAAAAGGCAACGTATGATACGAAGATTAGTACGCTTCAAGACTATTTACATGAATATTGTAATTTTGGCTGTGCGTATTTTGTCTTAAAAAAAGTCCATAAGTAAAAAAAGGCAAGCCGAAGACACTAATTGTCCTTCACGCTGCCTTTTTTTTTAGATGATTTCATATAAAAATTCGCGAAGTTCCTGACCGTCTTCACTGTTTAATTTAAATACTTCTTCAAGATAGTTTGGTTCTTCAAGGTCATCTTGTCCAATGATGGCAAAGCGTCCTCCTTGAATATCAAGAACAACTTGTTTGCCATAATAACGGTCGGTTTGGATAATAGCTAAATCAAATCGTTGGTTTTCGCCCATAAAGCTGACAAATCGGGTCTTTGTAGATACAACATCGTCATATAGATAAAAGCGTTCGCTCATAGGTATACTCCTTTCATAGGTTGTATTTTTATCATATCAAATAAGGTCAAAAACAAAAATGAATTTATCAAATGGATAATGGGTCATGATAAAATAGAACAGGAACCCCGTTTGTTTATGAAAAAGATTTATAGAGAGCTGACAACTAGGGAGGAAATAATATGTACTTTGTAGATCGTGAAAAAATAGAAGCCACGCTTGTTTTTTTTGATGAACATGTTCGCTTGTTTGCTGAGCATTCGAGCTGGAACACAGAAATAGAGAAAAAGGCATTAGAGAGAATTGTACACCTTTTAATTGAAAACGTTTTAGATGTAGGAAATGCAATGATTGATGGGTTTATTATGAGAGATCCAGGCAGTTACGACGATATCATTGACATTTTAGTTGATGAGAAAGTGGTTAAAAAAGAGGAAGAAACGCCATTAAAAGAGATCGTTCAATTGCGTAAAACCCTTGTTCAAGAATATGTGGATGTTAATCATCAGGATATTTATCAAAAAGTGATGCAGCATAAAGACGTACTGGCAGCATTTTCAGAGCGCGTAAGGACATATCTAGAGACAGAGTTAGGGCCTGTGTCTGCTTTTCGTAACTAAAGGCAAGCAAGTTGTAGTTGTATAAAAAATAAGCTATGATTTCAAGTATGAGACTTGAAAGGAGATCACACAACATGAAGGAATATAAAGGATATTTGATTGATTTAGACGGAACAATGTACAAAGGAACAGAGCTAATTGCCGAGGCGCGTGATTTTGTTATTAAATTAAAGGAAAAAGGAATTCCTTATTTATTTGTAACAAACAACTCTACAAAAACGCCCGATAAAGTAGCTGAAAAGCTAGAGGCATTTGGCATTCCTGCAACAGAAGAGCAAGTTTTTACAACGAGCCAGGCAACAGCTAATTATTTACACGAACGCAAAGCAAACGCTTCAGCTTATGTAATTGGTGGAGAAGGAATCCGACATGCGCTGCTTGAAAAAGGATTTACCATTGAAGAGGAAGATACTGATTTCGTAGTTGTTGGTTTGGATCAGGAAATTACATATGAAAAATTAGCAAAAGCATGTTTAAACGTTCGAAACGGCGCCTTTTTTGTTTCAACGAACGGAGATATTGCGATTCCTACTGAAAGAGGCTTACTGCCTGGTAATGGATCTATCACGTCCGTTATTACGGTTTCTACTCAAACAAATCCAGTATTTATTGGCAAACCAGAAAGTATTATTATGGAGCAAGCCCTTGAAGTCATCGGTACGCCAAAAGAAGAAACAATCATGATTGGTGATTACTATGATACAGATATTTTAGCAGGGATGAATGCAGGCTTAGATACATTATTAGTCCATACAGGGGTAACAACAAGAGAGTTACTAGAAGGATATGAGAAAAAGCCAACTTATACGGTAGATTCACTAAAAGAGTGGATGGAGAGAATTTAAAAAGCTGTCAATTGACAGCTTTTTTTGTTTTTTAACCTATTCTTGACTGGCAGCCCGGTGCGCTAACCGGCTAGAAGCAGCAGCGGCAATTGCGCCTACTAAATCATCTAAGAAAGTGTGGCACTCTCCAGTCGATTTATCGTTTAATCGTTCTAGAATACCCGGCTTTTGTTTATCAATATACCCGTAATTGGTAAAGCCGATTGATCCGTACACATTTACAATCGATAATGCTAAAATCTCGTCGATACCGTATAAACCTTCGTCTTTTTCAAGAATATCCAACAGAGGCGGCTCAATCACTTTTTTTTCTGTGAGGACATCTAGTTGAATACCCGTTAAAATAGCATTTTGAACTTCTCGTTTAGAAATGACGCGCTCAACGTTATATAAACAGTCTTCAATTGTTAAGTTTGGGTGATACTTTTTTTGCAAGTAATAGACCAGTTCAGCAATGTCTGTAAGAGCCACGCCGCGTTCTATTAACCATTCTCTTGCTTTTTTTTCTAACTCACTTTGTGTATGTTTTTTCTCCAAGTATCATCACCTGTTTTCTATATATTTTTAAGTCTAAAGTTGTTTCATACTACTAACCCGGAGTAAATAACTATAAATGGTGTATTTCTAATCTATTCATTCCTCCGTAAATATTATGACAAGTAATGTTGTTTTCCATCATATAATTTCTTGAATGAATGAAGAGAGGGATTAAAATGATACAAACCATTTATGAGCATTACGGATTACGTCCAAATGAATTTATGCCCGTTGGTAAATTTGAAGGTTTCCAGTATCGAGATATTTTATATACAATCATTAATGTAAAGCAAATGGAACAAGACGAGTTAAATGAACTATATCAAATGAGTCAATTTCTGATGGGCCAAGGTGATCGCCATGTGGCAACATTTATGCCTAATTTGAATGGTGAAATGATTACAGAAACTGAAACTGAAAAATTTATCATTTGCCGCTGTCTTGCGGAAGAGAAAAACCCCAACTTTTCACCTGGGCACGAGCTAGCTGTTTTTCATCAAAAAGGGAGGCTGTTTCCTTATGAAGTGGAAAAAGCAAACCGGCTAGGGCAATGGAAGTCCATGTGGGAGAAGCGTCTCGACCAGATGGAGCAATTTTGGTATGGAAGATTACGTGCTTTGCCTAATCAAGAGATGGAAAAACGTTTTTTAGAAACTTTTCCTTATTACCTAGGATTAACGGAAAATGCTATTCAATACCTAGTAGACACGGAAATTGACGATTTGCCTCGTTCAGTTGACGCTGCGACGATTTGTCATCATCGGTTCGGGCAAAAAACATGGGGGGAAGACTACGTTTACAAGCTCCCAGCAGATTGGGTCTTTGATCATCCGAGCAGAGATATAGCTGAATATATAAGGGAACAATATTTATTAACATACGCTGTCGATGAAAGGCACATGCATCAGTTTTTAAGTGAATACGAAAAGGTAAATCCGCTTTCTTCTTTTTCATGGAGACTGTTATATGCTAGACTTCTTTTTCCCGTTCATTATTTTGAGGTCATTGAAGGGTATTACAGTGTACAAGATGAGCGGCAAAAACAAAAGTATTATGAGAAGCTGGAAGGAGTATTAGCTCATTCTTCTCACTACGAAGCTTTTCTGAAGCGCTTTTACCAGTCGGTGGGTATCTCAACGTCTCGTTATCACATTCCTGAATTAACATGGATTCATTAAAAAGCGATTACTATAGAATATGATAAAATAGAAAAATAGGTGTTGGATAATCCAAACCTGTTTTTCTATTTTGTTTTTGTGCATGCAGTTTAAAAAGGATAAAGAGGTGGCGTACATATGGACAAGCCGTTTGTATTTATTACGAGAAAAATACCGAATGAATTAATCGAACCTTTAAAGGCAGTAGCGAATGTGGAAATGTGGGATAAAGAAGATGAGGCAGTCCCTCATGAGCTGCTTTGTGAAAAAGCTAAGCACGCACATGCTCTATTAACAATGCTTTCAGATCGTATTGACAGTGAATTGCTTACGCAAGCTCCTCATTTAAAGCTTGTAGCTAACTTGGCGGTCGGATTCGATAATATTGACGTAGAAGCGGCAACTGAACGAGGAATTATCGTTTCTAATACCCCCGATGTTTTATCTGATACAACAGCAGATTTAACGTTTGGTTTATTAATGAGTGTAGCTAGACGTTTAGTAGAAGCTGCTGGATATGTGAAAGAAAATCAGTGGAAAAGCTGGAGTCCATTTTTGTTAGCGGGTAGAGATGTTCATCATAAAACATTAGGTATTGTTGGAATGGGGAAAATTGGAGAGACGCTTGGGAAACGTGCTACAGGTTTTGATATGGAAATCTTGTACCACAATCGAAGCCGCAACCTTCAAGCAGAAAAAAAGCTCAATGCAGTTTACTGTGAGTTAAATGAGCTGCTTGAACGATCTGATTTTGTTGTTTGTTTGACACCGTTAACGGACGAAACCAAACATTTATTTAATGCTTCAGCATTTGAACAGATGAAAACAACTGCGATTTTTATTAATGCTTCAAGAGGAGCAGTGGTTGATGAGCAAGCATTGTTACATGCGGTTCAATCCGGGGAAATTGCTGGAGCTGGCTTGGATGTATTCGATCAAGAGCCTATTTCTGCTTCTCACCCTCTTCTTCAATTGCCTAATGTTGTAGCTCTTCCTCATATCGGCAGTGCGAGTATCGAAACGCGCACGGAAATGATTTCTTTATGTGTTAAAAACATTAAAGCAGTACTTACAAATGAGTCTCCCATTACAATTGTAAATAAAGAAGCGTTTGCGAAAAAATCATAACAGAAAAAGGCAATTTCATTTCGGTGAAATTGTCTTTTTTTTATTAAAAAACAGTGAGAGCCATGTTATGATAATAAAATGAAATATTTTAAAAATTTACATTTATCTTTATATACCAATTTTTTTAACGAGTTTACGAGAAAAGATGGCAAGTAAACCTTGTAAAAAAGAAAAATAAGGTCTATAATGTCCTCTATAAGAGAACAAATGTATACGTAGAAAGAACACAGAGGTGAGGAATATGACAAAAAGTATTTCAGTAGGATTATTAGGGTTAGGAACGGTAGGAAGCGGAGTAGTCAAAATTATTGAAAATCATCAGGATAAATTAAGTCATCAAGTCGGGTGTCCTGTAGAAGTTAAAAAAGTAGTAGTTAAAGATATTGATAAGAAACGTGACGTAGAAATCAGTGAAGATAAATTAACAACGAATGTTGAAGACGTTTTACATAACGCGGAGATTGACGTTGTCATTGAAGTAATGGGTGGCGTTGAAGAAACAAGAGATTATATATTAACAGCCCTTCGTAATAAAAAGCATGTTGTAACGGCAAACAAAGATTTGATGGCAGTTTACGGCTCAGAATTGTTAACAGTAGCTTCTGAAAATAACTGTGATTTATTTTATGAAGCAAGTGTAGCAGGCGGTATTCCAATTCTTCGTGGATTAGCAGATGGATTAGCATCTGATCGTATTACCAAAATGATGGGAATTGTAAATGGTACAACAAACTTCATTTTAACGAAAATGACAAAAGAAGGAAGCGCTTATGATGAAGTGTTAAAAGAAGCGCAGGATTTAGGATATGCTGAAGCGGATCCCACTTCTGACGTAGGTGGTTTAGATGCTGCTCGCAAAATGGCAATCTTGGCTACACTAGGATTTTCAATGAAAATTGACTTGGACGATGTTCGTGTTCAAGGTATTACAGAAGTAACGGAAGAAGACTTGCAATATAGTAAACAATTAGGCTATACGATGAAACTGATTGGATATGCACATCGTGACGGCGACAATGTAGAAGTTAGTGTTCAGCCAACTCTTTTAGCAGACACACATCCTCTTGCTTCAGTAAGCGATGAGTACAATGCTGTATATGTATACGGAGAAGCTGTTGGAGAAACGATGTTTTATGGACCGGGGGCAGGAAGCCTGCCAACTGCCACTGCTGTCGTATCAGATTTAGTAGGTGTTATGAAAAACATGCGTTTAGGTGTGAATGGTAAAAGTGCGGTAACGCCTCAGTATCCAAAACAGTTAAAAGCAGAAGATGAAATGTTCTCGAAGCATTTCTTACGTATTCATGTTAAAGATCAAGTTGGAGCATTTGCAAAATTAACAACACTATTTTCAGAGCGTGGCGTGAGCTTCGAAAAAATTATTCAACTTCCTGTGAAAGGAAGCGAATTAGCTGAGATTGTTGTTGTTACACACAAAACATCTCAAAAAGATTATGAGGAAATCCTTCAGCAGCTTCGGGATTTACCAATTGTAGAAAATGTAAAAAGCAGTTACCGCGTAGAGGGAGTTGGCACAGTATGATGTGGAAAGGTCTATTAGCTGAATATAAAGAGTTTTTACCTGTAACAGAGAAAACACCTATGCTTACACTACATGAAGGAAATACACCTTTAATTCATCTCGCTCATTTATCAAAAGAGCTAGGCATTGATTTACATGTGAAAGTAGAAGGGTTAAATCCAACGGGGTCATTTAAAGACCGCGGAATGGTAATGGCTGTAGCAAAAGCCAAAGAAGAAGGAAGCAATACGGTTATTTGTGCATCTACAGGTAACACATCCGCAGCTGCAGCAGCTTATGCATCACGCGCTGGCATGCGCTGTATCGTTGTTATTCCAAATGGAAAAATTGCGATGGGGAAATTAGCTCAAGCTGTTATGTATGGTGCAGAAATTGTAGCAATTGAAGGAAACTTTGACCAAGCGCTTTCTATGGTTCGTAAGCTGAGTGAAACATCACCGGTTGCACTTGTAAACTCTGTAAACCCATATCGTATTGAAGGGCAAAAAACAGCTTCTTTCGAGATTTGTGAACAGCTTGGAAAAGCGCCTGACGTTTTAGCTATCCCAGTGGGGAATGCAGGGAATATTACAGCTTACTGGAAAGGATTCAAAGAATACAGTGAGCGTCACCAAACGTCTCTTCCTCACATGCACGGGTTTGAAGCAGAGGGTGCAGCCGCGATCGTGCGTAATCAAGTTATCGAAAATCCAGAAACAATTGCAACGGCTATTCGAATCGGAAATCCAGCAAGCTGGGATTATGCTGTAAACGCAGCAAAAGAATCAAACGGAAAAATTGATGAAGTAACAGATGAACAAATCTTAGAAGCATATCGTACAATTGCACGCAAAGAAGGTGTATTTGCAGAGCCAGGTTCTTGCGCTTCAATAGCTGGTGTGTTTAAAGATGTAGCTTCTGGTAAAATTGCAAAGGGTTCAACGGTTGTAGCTGTATTAACAGGTAACGGATTAAAAGATCCAAACGTAGCAATCGATGCTCATAATGTAAAGCCAGTGGTTTTACCAAATGATGAAGAAAAGGTATTTGAGTATATCCAAGGTGTCGTTGCTTCATGCTAGAAAATGAGCGTTTTGTCATTACGGTCCCAGCTAGCTCTGCTAATTTAGGGCCAGGATTTGATTCCATTGGAGTGGCTTTATCTCGTTACTTAAGATTAACAGTAGAGCGTCATGAGGAATGGATTTTTATCCCTGAAACGAAAGAAGTGCAAAGTATTCCTACAGGTACAGATAACTTAATGTATGAAGTGGCACAAGACGTGGCTCGTCAATTTAACATTGATCTTCCAAGTGCGAAGGTCTCTGTTTGGAGCAACATTCCATTAGCAAGGGGACTTGGAAGCAGCGCATCGGCTATCGTAGCTGGAATCGAGCTGGCTAATGTACTGTGTGACTTGCGTTTATCAAAAAGAGAAAAGCTTCGCATCAGCAGCTTAATGGAAGGACATCCCGATAACGTCAGCCCGTCTATTTACGGCGGAATCGTTGTTGGTTACCATCATGAAAATGAAACATATATTGCTCAAATACCTGAATTTGATGTCGATATCGTGATGGCTATTCCAGAATATGAATTAAAAACAACCGATGCTCGTGATGTGCTGCCTTCGGATATTAATTATCGCCACGCAGTAGAAGCTGGGGCAATAGGGAACATGCTAGTAGCGGCCCTGTTAAATAAAGATTTACCTCTGGTAGGCGAATTTATGGAGAAAGATTTATATCACGAACCTTATCGTATGAGGCTCGTGCCAGAGCTTTCTCTTGTGCGAAAAGAAGCAAAAGCTCTCGGCGCATACGGTGTGTCACTAAGCGGAGCCGGTCCGAGTGTATTATGTTTAGCACCAAAAGGAAAAGGAAAAGCGATTGCTGAACATATGTATGCTTTACTGCCGAACTGCGAAATAGATGTTTTACAAATTGATCGCAAAGGTGTATTTGTAGAAGCTGAAGTCACAACGAGTTAATAAAAAAATCCTCATTCATTTGAATGAGGATTTTTCATTCGCAAGCCCCAATAAAATGGGAGGTTGCTTTTATAATAAAATCAAAGAGATTAGAATACTTGTTCTACTTCAACTACACCAGGTACTTCTTCTAAAAGGGCACGTTCGATACCAGCTTTTAGCGTGATTGTTGAACTTGGGCAGCTTCCGCAAGCGCCTAAAAGACGTAACTTTACAATACCATCCTCTACGTCTACTAGCTCACAGTCTCCACCGTCGCGAAGTAAAAACGGACGAAGTTTTTCTAATACTTCTTGAACTTGCTCGTGCATTTCTGACATAACTATCGACTCCTTTCTTCTACTCTTATTATAAACGGTCTTTCATGAAAAATCTATCGGAGTATACATCGTAATGTTACCTTAAAAGAAAAAGATGTGCAATGAATCAGTTTTGTGTAAAATAGTATTCATAATGAAGTAAAAGTGTGAATAATCGTACAGTTTGTATGTAAAGATTCAAGGGGGATGTGCTATGCAATCAACTGAGGTAGAAGTGTGTATTTATGGAGCTGAAATTGTTTGTGCAAGCTGTGTTAATCTGCCGTCTTCAAAAGACACCTATGATTGGCTAGAGGCAGCGATTTCTCGCAAATATCCGAACCAACCGTTTGCTATCACATATGTAGATATAAACGAGCCGCATACGGATCCGGAAAAAGCAGCCTTTGCCAAGCGTGTGATTGAAGAAGATTTATTCTATCCTGTAGTGGTTATTAATGGAGAAATTGTTGGGGAAGGCAATCCGAAATTAAAGCGCGTATTTGAGGAAATGGAGAAGTATGGTTTCTGCGCATCATAATGAAAAAAGCCGTTAGATTGTCAGTCATCTAACGGCTTTTATTTTATCCACTGTGGTGTTTATACATCCAAAGAATACCTGATTTTAATAATCGAGCTACGCGTCCTGTAATTGGACGTTCGGCAACTAAGCCAAATCCATGCTTTTTGCCTAATGAACCAAGTATGCCTTTTAATTTAATAGTTGGCAATTCATCTGGAAGCGCTTCGCCTTTCCAGCGGTGAAGAAGTACTTGCACAATTTGTTCAGCCTGACCTTCTGCAAGCTGAGCACTTGGTGCATGCGGTAGGCTTGCACAATCACCTAAAATGTAGACATTTTCATCGTCAGGCAAGTTATGGTATTTCGTTAATACGACGCGTCCTTGAGGATCTTTTTCTACGTCTAAATCGCGTACCACTTTATTTGGCTGGATACCTGCTGTCCACACGATTGCATCGCTTTGAATGGGCTCATCATGATTATAAAGAATGTTCGGTTCTACTTTTGTGATATTAGCACTATTTACGATTTCAACACCGTTTGAAGTAAACCAAGTTTGAACGTAATTACTTAAACGTTCTGGGAAAGCAGATAAAATTAATTTACCGCGGTCAAATAAGATGATTTTTAAATCCGGGCGGCTTTCTCTTAGCTCGCTTGCTAGTTCTACTCCGCTTAATCCAGCTCCTACAATTGAAACAGTAGCGTGGGCCGGCAAGTTGTTTAATGTCTGATAAGTTGCTCGTGAAGCATCAATGGATTGAATGCTGTATGTATGCTCAAGAGCTCCGGGAACTCCATGATATTTATCTTCGCATCCGAGTCCTACAATCAGGTCATCGTAAGCGATCATTTGATCATCCACATAGACGCATTTCTCTTCCAGGTCTATGCGTTTTACACAGCCGTAGCGAATTTTTAAGCGAGGGTGTTCAGGAAAAGCAACACGAACATGCTGATCAGAGATTGTTCCAGCTGCAAGTGCATAGAATTCAGTTTTTAGTGAGTGATAAGGTGCTTTGTCAATAAGCGTTACTTCTACATCGTTAGGTAATTGATTCGGAAAAAGGCGCTGCAAAACGCGCATACCACCGTATCCGCCGCCCAGTATGACAAGGTTCTTCATGTGAATTTCCCCTTTAGCTTCATGCATTTTTGTTTTCTCTCTATTATTCTTGCTTTTAAGAATAGGAGAGTACAAATTACCGTTAATAAGGATGGTTGCCAAAAAGATATGAAAGGCTATATAAGATAACATATTTTACTTAAATAATAATTTAATATAACCTCGTTTGGTTTTCTATACATAAAAGTATAACTAAATTAATAAAAAACCACAATATGTTTCAACATAATTTCAAGCTATCCCTGTAATAAAGCTTTATTTATACGTTTTGTTGAAAAAGTCTGTGAAGCTAAAAAGCGTGCGCAAAATGAACGTGAATTTCCAAAGTTGACGTTGAAAATGAAAGGAGATAGGATAAACTAATAGTAGAGAGGTGAAAAACGTGATACAGCCAATTATTGAATTTTGCGTTAGCAATTTAGCCAGTGGTTCTCAAACAGCTTTAGAAAAGCTTGAAAAAGATCCAAATCTAGATATTATTGAATACGGATGTTTAGGTTATTGCGGGAAATGTTCACAATCTTTATTTGCCTTGGTAAACGGAGAGATTGTTACAGCGGAAACACCTGAACAGTTAGTAGATAATATTTACATTCATTTAGAAGAAAACCCAATGTTTTAAACTATCCCCGCTGTCGTATCTCTTTTTATCAGAAGAGGGACATGAGGCTAATAGAATAGATGATGTAAGCACGGCTGTCTTGCCGTGCTTTTTTATGCGTTTTTGCGCAAATATCTGCGCTTTAACCATCCTCTTTACAATCATAATGCTTCTTTTGTTTTTTAATACTCCAAAGGAGGACAAAATAAAAAACCCCTTAATCTTTATGATTAAGGAGCTAAAAAAACGGGGGATGATATTATTGTGTACAAAAGAGAATCACTTTATACTAGAGCTACATAAAAAAATAATGGGTGATAATATGAAAAAATTTCAGTTTACAAAAATGCATGCACTTGGCAACAACTATATCTACGTAAATATGTTTGAAGAACATATAGAAGAGCAAGAGTTAGCACCGCTTGCTGTAAAAGTCTCAAATGTTTATACGGGAATTGGATCGGATGGAATGATTCTTATTTGTCCATCTGAACGTGCAGATGTAAAAATGCGCGTATTTAATAATGACGGCTCGGAAGCAAAAAACTGCGGAAACGGTTTAAGATGTGTAGCTAAATATGCATATGAACATAATTTAGTAACAAGCGAAAGATTTTTTATCGAAACGCTTTCTGGAGTTGTAGAAGCAACGGTGCATCCGCAGGGAAATGAAGTTCCAGAAGTGACAATCGATATGGGAGCGCCTATTTTAGCTAGAGAACAAATTCCAATGACGGGAGCAAGCCAAGACCAGGTCGTTAATGAAGAGATGGAATTTGGAAAAGAACGGTTAAAAGGGACGGCTGTATCAATGGGAAATCCTCACGTCGTCTTTTACGTAAATGATATTGAACAAGCGCCTCTTACTACATTAGGACCCATGGTTGAAAAAGATTCGCGTTTTCCAGAAGGAGTGAACGTTGAATTTGTCGAGGTAGTGAACGAAAGAGAGCTGAACTTTCGTGTATGGGAAAGAGGTTCGGGTATCACTCAAGCATGTGGGACAGGAGCATGCGCTGCTGTTGTTTCGTCTGTGTTAAATGAGAAGACGAAAAAAGATGCTCCTACTGTCGTACACCTCGCTGGAGGAGATTTAACGATTGTTTGGCAAAATAAAGGCAATGTATTAATGACAGGTCCAGCCAATGTGATTTGTGACGGCACGTATTATTATTAAAAAATGAAGAAGCAGACGATTTGTCGTCACAGCCATTTCGTCGTATACTAAACAAAAAAGGAGGTCTGTTTAAAAATGAGTCAAGATATCCTAACAATTACAGAAGCTGCAAGCTTTCAAATAAAAGATATGATGAAAGAACATGAAGAAGAAAATGCTTATTTACGTGTTAATGTAAATGGAGGAGGCTGTTCAGGTCTTTCTTACGGTATGGGTTTTGCTCACGAAGTAAATGAAAACGATACGCTGTTTGAACAACATGGCATTAAGATTCTTGTAGATAGCGAAAGTGCTCCAATTTTAAAAGATGTAAAAATTGATTACAAGCAATCTATGCTAGGCGGAGGGTTTACAATTGATAACCCAAACGCCATTGCAGCATGCGGCTGCGGCTCTTCTTTCCGTACAGCAAGCAACGCAGGTGCTCCTGAAGAGTGCTAAATATATTTTTATAAAGAAGCTTTCTTCACCTCATCTGGTGAAGAAAGCTTTTTTAGTGAGAAATTTTTGTATGTTACATCATCTGCCAAACATGTTGACTGAATAATCAGTCTTTTTTATACTCAATAAAAAAGAGGAGATGAACGGATTTGATAGATGCGACTCGTTACGACGCGGAACAAGTAGGAGGTTACGGAAGTTTTCGCAAAAAAAACACCCTGCCTATTCTATGGAAGGGGTTTATAAACTGGTTAAAACTTGAAAGTAGGAAAATGGAGTCTAAGGATGCAAAAAGTATTCACTTCAGTGAATCGCATTTATTTGTTCAACATTTGCCTTTTTCCTCAGGTGAAGCCTGTTATCAAAACTCGTCCTCTGCGCCTCTTAACCATTCTGAACCTTACATTCGCTATTATGAAAATGCTAACGCCTCTCTGGCTGAAAGCTACGGAGCAGTTGAAGGAGAGCATATTCTGCTGATTGAACGTATTGCCGGTCAATCAGAGGTAGTAAAATATTTAAGCAAGCTCGAAGGTTTGAAGGCCTACAGGATGAGCGTAACTAGTCAAGAAGGAAACCATTCCTTTTATGAAATCTGTTTAATAAGCAGTGATGCGGAAATGATGAGTGAAATCATTCATCGAATGGTTACACCAATCCAGCAATGAAAAAAGCAGGCGAGAGCCTGCTTTTTTTATGAGAACATTGACGTACTGTGCATAGGCTGTAAGCGAGCCTTTGGATCAATGTATGCTTTAGCGTTATTAACAGCAGTCGGACCTTCGCCAAATCCTGCCACGATGAGTTTTACTTTTCCATCATATGTGCAGACATCACCTGCTGCATAGATGCCAGGAATGTTTGTTTCTTGCTTTGAGTTAACAACAATTGCATTTTTCTCTAAATCTAAGTCCCATTCTTTAATTGGACCTAGAGAAGAAACAAATCCAAAGTTTACAATAACATCATCTACGTCTACTACTGTCTTTTCTTCACCTTTTGTGTTTTCTAACACAACTTGTGTAATACGGTCATCTCCAATAAATTCAACCGGTACATAAGGCGTTTTAATATCAACTGATGAATTATGCAAGTTTTCTACGCTGTGTTCATGAGCGCGGAACTTGTCTCGGCGATGCGTTAACGTTACTTTTTCTGCGATCGGCTCTAACATAAGAGACCAGTCTACAGCAGAATCCCCGCCCCCGCATACTAATACTTTGCGGCCTTTGAATTTATTCATATCATCCACAAAATAATGAAGGTTCGTTTGCTCGAACTGTTCTGCGTTTTCTAGCTCGATTTTACGGGGCTTAAATGCACCGTTTCCAGCCGTAATAATAATTGTTTTTGAATAGTGGACTTCAGAATTAGTAGTTAATCGAAATACACCGTCCGCTTGTTTTTCTACCTTTTCTACGGCTTGCTCTAGCGCAACTGCAGGTTTAAATTGATCCATTTGCTCTTTTAGGTTATTGACTAATTCTTGAGCCCGTACTTTTGGAAAACCAGCTACGTCATAAATATATTTTTCAGGATATAAAGCAGAAAGCTGCCCACCAAGCTGTGGCAAGCTTTCAATAATTTTTACGCTCGCTTGACGCATACCGCCATAAAATGCTGTAAATAAGCCTGTAGGGCCGCCTCCGATGATGGTAATATCATATACTTGTTTATCTTCTTTCATTTATAATCACCTCTAGATTGTTCTGTGCCAATGCATATTCCACTTTATGATAGCATAGTAAATTATAAAATATCATTAAAACACGCTGGAATGTTTGAGAAACTTTCTCAACTTAAAGATCAGTATTTGTAATCATTAACATAACCACACGTTTTGGTCAAATATAAAACTGGGTATACAGGAAAGTAATTGAAAATTTAAAAGCTTGTAAATACAAAGTGAAGGATTGAAAAACCGATTAAAAAAGCATAAGATGTTTGTGTAAATCAAGCTAGGACTTATGCTTACATTTTTTTGAAAAAGAAAAAATGTATTTTTTTAAAAAAGAACGTGAAGTGATTCACATTATTTTTCTTATATGAATAATAAATGGATAGCGATGATCGTTCTTGCTCAAACTAACATAAAAAAGCAAACCAAATAAAATTGCTCTTATCATTATATTTTTAAGACATACTTGTGACTATAACTAAAAAAGGTGGATGACATTCCTATGAAAAAGCCTAAAATCGTCATTTTGGGTGCCGGGTATGGCGGCATTATGACAATTGTTAATTTACAAAAGAAACTGGGTGCTAGTGATGCGGAAATTGTTTTGGTAAATAAAAACGATTACCATTACGAAACCACATGGCTTCATGAAGTATCAGCAGGTACAATTCATCAAGATCGCTCTCGTGTTCCTGTTAAAAATTTAATTAACACAAATAAGGTTACATTTATCAAAGACACGGTCGTAGATATTAAGTTAGATGAAAAGCGTGTTCTTCTTGAAAACAGTGAGCTAACGTACGATTATTTAGTTGTTGCTTTAGGGTATGAAGCAGAAACTTTCGGAATTAAAGGTTTAAAAGAACATGCATTTACCATTACGAGCATTAATGCAGCACGTCAAATTCGTGAGCATATTGATTATGTGTTTGCGACGTACAACAATGAAGTGGAAAAAAGAGACGAACTTCTGACAATTATTGTTGGGGGTGCTGGCTTTACCGGCATTGAATTTGTGGGAGAATTAGCAAATCGAGTCCCTCAGCTTTGCAAAGAGTTTGATATTCCGCGTGAAAAAGTACGCGTTATTTGTGTAGAAGCAGCGCCTACGGCTTTGCCAGGTTTTGATCCAGAACTTGTAGAATATGCGGTAACACAACTAGAACGAAAAGGAATCGAGTTCAAGATCGGAACAGCGATTAAAGAGTGTACAGAAGAAGGGATTATTGTATCAAAAGATGACCAAGTAGAAGAAATCAAATCAGCAACAGTTGTATGGGCTGCGGGTGTTCGAGGCAGTCACGTGATTGAAAAAGCTGGATTTGAAAACATGCGCGGGCGTGTAAAAGTAAGCAATAGCTTGCTGGCACCAGGGCATGAAGATGTGTTTGTTATTGGAGATTGTTCACTAATGATTAACCCTGAAACAGAACGTCCTTATCCGCCAACAGCTCAAATTGCTATGCAGCAAGGCGGTACCTGCGCTGAAAATATTAGCCGTTTGATGAAAGGTCAAAAAGAATTAAGCGAGTTCAAACCAGATATTAAAGGAACGGTATGTTCGTTAGGGCATGATGACGCAATTGGCGTTGTATATGGTCGAAAACTATTTGGTTCAAGCGCATCTTTTATGAAAAAAGTTGTTGATAATCGCTCGCTTTTCCTTCAAGGCGGAGCAGGTCTTGTATTGAAAAAAGGAAAATTTAATTTCTTTTAAAACAAAAAGCAAAAGGTCTTTAAGCCTTTTGCTTTTTTGGTATTAACTTACTTTTCTGTGATTGACGCCTTCATTACTCTTAAGTAAACTGAGAGTATAAAGAGTAACGGAGGCGAAAAGCAATGGAAATGAGTGTGCCTGTACTAATTATCTCCATCTTGTTGTTTTTTGTTTTGTTTTTTGGAATCGGTTTCTTATTGAATATGCTGCTTCGCATGTCTTGGATTATGGCCATTATTTATCCCGTGATTTTTATTTTTATTATTGATGATGTAAGAGCGGTTGATTACATTCAACATCCCGCTCACTCCTTTCAGCAGCTAGGGACAAAAGTGCTATCTTTAGCCACAGCTGACATTGCGATTTTAATGGCTGGTTTTATAGGTGCACTAGCTTCAGGCATTACCATTAAATCTTTACGAACAAGAGGGTACCAAATGTTTTAAATGTAAATTCTTCTCGCAAACGAATAATTTGTTTTTATGTTGGAAACAAATAGATTCGTGAGAGGAGTTGTGGAAATCACAATGATTGGAAAAATAGCAAAGCGATTCATTATGTGCCTACTACTGGTCGGAGCGCTGTTTACAACATATGAAGCAATTACTGGCGTCCCAATAACCACAGTCATCAAATATATGCCTTTTATAAACCGTACAGGGCATCCTCTAATGAATGAAAGGCTCTTGCCATCATTTCTAAAACCACTAAGAGCTGAAGCGGCTAGCAATGACAAAGAGCGTCTGACGATTGAAGAAGCATTTGATTGGTCGCGTTATCCAACTAAGAATGTATTGGCTACGGGTTACACAGCTGGTTACGAATCAACTGGGAAAAATCCCAATCATCCAGGGTATGGTATTACATATTCGGGCGTTAAAGTAAAACGTGACTTGTATTCAACCATCGCTGCTGATTTAACCATATTTCCAATCGGCACGATCTTGTTTATTCCGGGCTATGGCTATGGAGTGGTAGCAGATAAAGGTGGGGCTATTAAAGGCAATCATCTTGATTTATATTTTGAGACTGTTTCCGATGTGTACAACATATGGGGTAAAAAAGAATTAAACGTCTATGTAGTGAAATCAGGGGACGGCCGCTTAACTGAAGAAGAGTTAACAATGCTGAATGAAAAGAAGTCGATGCAGGTTTTTCGCCAGCAGGTAAAATAAACGAGAAACACATGAAGAATTCTTCATGTGTTTTCTTATGTTTTATGGCCATACATAATACGTTACAAAAGCAACTGCTATCCCTGTTAAGGCCCCAAAGAAAACTTCAATAGGCTTATGTCCAAGCAGCTCTTTTAGCTTCACTTGTTTTTCGTCTTCTTCATTGGTCGTCCACAGCTTTGCCTCTTTTACCGCGCGCTGAAAGTCTTCAACCAAACGATTTAAAACCGTTGCTTGCTCTCCTGCATGTCTTCTTACTCCTTTAGCATCGAACATGACAATAATGGCAAAAATAGCGGAGAGAGCAAAAATGGGGGATTTAAGACCTTCTGCTAGCCCAATGGCAGTTGCTAAGGAAGTTACTGCTGCAGAGTGAGAGCTTGGCATGCCTCCCGTACTAAAAAATAAGCTGCCGTCTATTTTCTTAGTAGCTACAAAAGAAAGGGGAATCTTAATAAATTGAGCAAAGAAAATAGCGATTAATGAACTCCAAAGTGGAAAATTTGAGAATAAATCCATTGAGACGTCCTCCCTCAACTTAAAATGTCTGAAAAGCTAAACCCGTATGATGAAAAAAGCGGTAGATGAAAGTATATGTGTGAAACTAAGGTTTTTGAACTGTGATTAAAAATTGTATTTCTGCTATCATATGTATATAGATGAAAACAGTGGTGAATATGATATATATTCCACTTGCTGAATAGATTAAACAAAGCAGATGATAAATAAAAATAAAATCTCTATACGTAAAAGGGAGGAATTTTATGTTTTCGCATGTAGAAACATTTGGTGTTGATCATCAAACAGAAGCGCTCGTAATCGGGTTATTTAATCAAAACCAACAATTTGAAGGCCTTCTAAAAGAAATTGATGAAGCTTTAGGTGGACAGCTCATTCATTTGATTAAAGAAGGGGATATACGTGTACAAGAAAAACGTACATCAACGATTCATACACTAGGAAAATTAGGAGCAAAACGTCTTTATTTTGTGGGACTCGGACGAAAGCAAGCGCTAACTAAAAATGGACTCAAAGAGAGCTTTGGGCTGTTATTTAAAAAGTTAAAAGAAGCGAAGATTTCAAACGCATCGGTCGCCCTTTCTACATTTGATACAGGAGTGTGGTCAGAGCAAGAAACTGCAGCTTTATTAGGAGAAGCTCAACAGCTTGCTATGTACGAGTTTGAAAACTACAAAAAGAAATCAAACGAACCTGACAAGCAGCTTGAGAAAATTGAACTGTTTTCTTTTTACAAAGACGTTGTACAATCTGCTTTGGTTGGATATACGTATGGAAAAGCAACAAACTCAGCGCGCACCCTTGTTAACTTACCAAGCAATATGCTAACGGCTACAGATTTAGCTAATTATGCAGTAGAAATGGCACATACATATGGTTTTGAATATGAAATTTTAGAAAAAGAAGAGATGGAAACATTGGGAATGGGCGCACTGTTAGCAGTTAATCAAGGTTCCGCAGAGCCTCCTAAAATGATTGTCCTGAAATATCAAGGAAAAGAAAAATGGGAAGACGTTATTGGGTTGGTAGGAAAAGGGATTACCTTTGACACAGGTGGTTACTCTATTAAATCTAAAGACGGGATTGTAGGTATGAAAACAGATATGGGCGGAGCTGCATCTGTTCTTGGTGCAATGGAAGCAATTGGAGAATTAAAACCTCATCAAAACGTAGTAGCTGTCATTCCATCAACTGACAACGTTATTAGCGCGCGTGCTTTTAAGCCAGATGACGTAATTACAGCAATGAATGGAAAGACAATAGAAGTACTGAATACAGATGCTGAAGGGCGTTTAGCGTTAGCTGATGGTATCTCCTATGCCAAACACCACGGAGCAAATTATTTAGTAGACGTGGCGACATTAACGGGTGGTGTAATTGTAGCTCTTGGTACACATACAACTGGGGCAATGACGAATGATTCTGCTTTATTGCAGCAAATAGCGAAAGCGAGCATTGAGACAGGCGAACCGATTTGGGAGCTGCCTATTACAGAACGAGACAAAAAGCGTGTTCGGGGAAGTAAGGTAGCAGATTTAAATAACTCTCCTGGACGAGAGGGGCACGCAATTATGGCAGGAACTTTTATTGGTGAGTTTGCAGAGCAAACACCATGGGTTCACTTGGATATTGCTGGAACTGCAACATCCGCTGCTTCTCATGAGTTAGGACCTTCAGGTGCAACAGGCGTGATGGTGCGAACACTAGCTACAATGGTTTGTTCATTTGAAGCCAATTAATGAAAAAAGTATAGCAGTGATAGAAAGAAACGTAAAAAGAAGCATCGATGATGCTTCTTTTTTAATATGTTTACATAATGTTTTTTCTTTTTAGTAAGAAAAGATTACTTAGAAAAATCCTTATATTGTTAAGGGTGTAGAGAAGTTAAACAAACGTTTATTTAGTAAGATGATTGACTTTTTTTCTATACCTAATATAATGAACATGTTGTTTATCTCTCTAATGTTTTAATGAGATAAAGTAAAAAGAAAAATGGAGGTTTCAAAATGAATGCAGTATTAATAGCTGTGCTCGTGATGCTGATTTTGAGCTTATTGCGTATCAACGTTGTCTTTTCTTTAGCAGTCGGAGCGCTAATTGGAGGACTTGTTGGCGGTATCAGCCTCACAGATACAGTAAGTATATACACAGATGGTCTTGGAAACAGTGCTTCTGTTGCATTAAGCTATGCTTTGCTTGGAGGATTTGCAATGGCTGTTTCGCGGACAGGGCTGCCTGATGCCGTTGTTCAGCTAGCGTTAAAAATAGTAGGGAAAGAAGGAGAAACGAAAAAGAAGTCACTGTCAAAAGTACTGATTTTATTGATCATCCTTATTATTTCATGTTTTTCTCAAAACGTTATTCCGGTTCACATTGCATTTATTCCGCTTTTAATTCCACCTCTATTGAAAGTATTTAATCAGTTAAAAATCGATCGCCGATTAGTCGCAACCGTTATTACATTTGGATTGGTTACACCTTATATGTATTTGCCGGCAGGATTCGGTAAGATTTATCACGACATTTTATTTACTAACATCAAAGAAAGTGGATTAACAATTGATAAAGGAGATATTACCACGGCGATGGCTCTTCCAGCTTTAGGAATGGTAGTGGGCTTATTGTTTGCTGTGTTTATTTCGTACCGCAAGCCGCGCACTTATGAAGACATTGACATTGACCAAGGCACAGAGGAGCGTACAGGTTACACAACAAGAGGAATTATTGTAGCTTTACTTGCGATTGTAGCGGCTTTAACTGTGCAGCTCTTAGTAGATTCTATGATTTTCGGAGCGCTTGCAGGGATTGTTGTCGTTTACTTCAGCGGGGCTTTGAAGTGGAATGAAGCAGATCCAGTATTAACGAACGGAATGAGAATGATGGCTTTCATCGGATTTGTTATGCTGTCTGCCTCTGGTTTTGCAAAAGTTCTTCAAGAAACTGGAGATGTAGAAGCGCTTGTAAAAGGCTCTGTTGCTCTTATTGGCGGCAACCAAATGCTAGGTGCATTTCTTATGCTTGTCATCGGGCTTTTAGTGACAATGGGCATTGGTTCTTCTTTCTCTACCATTCCAATTATCGCGACGATTTTTGTTCCTCTTTGCTTAGAACTTGGTATGAGTCCAATGGCAACGATTTGTATTGTTGGTACAGCGGGAGCGCTTGGAGACGCTGGTTCACCAGCTTCAGACAGTACGCTTGGACCCACATCTGGATTAGCAGTCGATCGTCAGCATGATCATATTTGGGATACGTGTGTACCAACTTTTCTTCACTATAACATTCCACTTATTATTTTTGGGTGGATTGCCTCGGTTATCTTGTAAATAGAGGCCCTATAATGAAAAAAAGCAGCCGATCAAAACCGGCTGCTTTTTTCATGCTTGAGAAAGAGTAGAAGCAGTGCTGTCACAAGCTCCTAATGCTTGCTCTACAGCCTGAAGAGATTGTTCAATACGTTCACGATTCGAATCTTTCTCTACTGTTTGAAGAGCTTGTTCAAGGCTTGCTTTTGCCTGATTTAATGATGTGCAAGAATCTTGCACGTAACCTCTAGCGTTTTTAGACATTCTTCTTCCTCCTAACTAACAAAAAATGAGAATCAATAAGTAGTATGAGTAATTTGCAGGGAATTATGAGGAGAAATAATAAAAAGGATTAACTCTTATGAAAGGAGTTAATCCTGTCAGCCTAACTGTTTAAATTGGTTGGAATGTAGAAGTTCAAGCACTTTCTTATCAAGCTCCTTAATTTTCTTTACAGCCAGATTATATTCCATTTCACGGTAATGGTGTTTGCCGCCTGGCTCTTCATCAGCTTCATCAGCTAGTTTGACTACTTTTTGAAGAGGGCGTTGTTGAATTGTTCCTTCAGGCAAATATGAGTCTGTGTGTAGTAAAATAGCTAAAGCAATTTCTTTTGCCGCCTGAGGTTCCTCACCTAAACGAATGAGTAATTTATGTGCACGTTCAGCCCCTTTAATAGCGTGAATATCATTTTGACGATACTTCTCATAATCCCACTGACCATTTGTGTACCATTCGTAGTGGCCAATATCATGAAGCAGCGCTGCTTTTGTAGCTAAATCGGGGTTTACATTATGCTGTACGGATAGACGAAACGCATGATAGGCGACGGATACAGCATGCGCAACGCCAGATCGAGTTAAATATTTTTGAGCGATAGGATGCGTGAAAATTTCTACTAGCGTAACATGTCTCATCATGTCATCCCTCCTAAAGAAAAAATATATTTCCAAATACAATATCATATTTGTATCCTAAATACAATTATCGTGTAATTTGTTTTTACATACAAAAATGGCATATATTATAATATTCGGAACGAAACAACATGTACATCTTTTTTTGAAGAAAATAAGACTTTTTTCTTTGTATTTTACCATCTAATATTTAACGATACGTGACAGCAGTCAAATTGGTTATCGGGATGAATAAACGTAATTTTAATATAGTCTGGAGTATAAAAAACATCGATTTTTGTCTTAACACCAGTGGAAAGAATGAGTCTTTTTACTTCACTCATTTTGGATTCTTGAGCAGCAACTTTTATTTTTTTTATTAAATTTGGCGAAGTATTAGCTCTTTGAATAAATATAGTAGCGCTTTGCATGGTAGAGGGAATAACTTTAAGAGATTGCTGAAATGTCGCGATGTCCGCCTCAGGTAAGTTAGGTACCCTGTATGTATAAGGGTGAGGCATGTAGTACGGTGGCCAATAGTAAGACAAGGGAGCAAATGATTTCATATAAGAATCCTCCTAGAAAACGGATTTTTATTATGTATATGTAGAGGGTTCGTATATGTTGTAGCAAAACCGTTATTGTATACTAGATACAAAGGGAGGTATGGATATGAAAACAAAAGATACGCTGTTAGAAGCATTAGGAATTGAGATTATTAGTGCGAGTGAACAAAGAGTCGAAGCGACGATGCCTGTTGATGAGCGAACGCGTCAGCCATTCGGGCTTTTACACGGAGGAGCATCGGTGGCGTTAGCTGAAACTGTGGCTAGTCTAGGTGCCATTAAAAGTGTAGATCTCGAAAAAGAAATCTGCGTAGGTTTAGAAATTAATGCCAATCATATCAAAGGGAAAAAAGACGGAATCGTTACAGCTATAGGCGTTCCTTTACATAAAGGAAAAAAAACAGCGGTTTGGGAAGTGAAAATTCAAGATGAAGAAGAGAATTTAATCTGTATATCCAGATGTACGCTTGCTATTCTACCTAAAGCTTAAACATAAGAATGCTTAGTCTAGAAGGTGTGAGGTATGCTTTTGGAGTGAGAAGGAGCCACCTCACACACTCGTGTTAGAGTTTAAAGAGAATTTGGAAGAGCGGATACATAAAAAAGTGAAAAAATAGGTAAAAAAATAAGCGAAATTATGTCTATTCGTGACAGTTACCCTGCGCATAGAGACATGCTCTAGAATATAGTAGTAGTAAAGTATTCTTTTTATTCAGCAACTAGAATATTCATAATATTAAAAATAAGAACAGAAAATAGACCTTCCGATTGTTCAATCGTGCTATAATAGCATTAATATAGTAGGGCGGTTTATTTTACAAAGGGGTGATAATATTGGATAAGAACTCTCAGTATTTATTCATTGATTTTGAATTTACAATGCCAGAGTATAAGGGTTTTCCAAAAGGCTTTTTTCCGGAAATCATTGAAGTTGGTTTGGTGTTTGTTAAAAATCAAGAAATCATTGATCGTTTCTCCTCTTACGTACAGCCTACACACTTTACAAAATTAACTGAGCGCTGTAAATCATTTCTCCATATCGAACAAAATCAAGTAAATGAAGGCATTACGCTAGAGCAGCTTGTACAGCGACTGGGCATGTATAAACACAGCACGATTATTACATGGGGGAACATGGATATGAAAGTATTAAGGCAGTGCTGTCAAAAAAATAAGGTGCCATTTCCTTTTGCAGGTAAAGAAATTGATCTTTCAATGGAGTATAAGCGCTTTTTTGGAGATCAAAATCAAACTGGCCTTTGGAAAGCTGTGCAAGAGTATGGTAAAGAAGGAACTGGAAAGCACCACTGCGCGCTTGATGATGCGATGACGACACTCAATATCTTTAAGCTTGTAGAAAAAGATAAGCGGTACCTTCAAAAACCAGAGCCAACGACCATAGGAGATCGAATCGATTTTTCAAAAGTATTAAATAAATTTGCATTATAAAAGCCAAATCACTTCTACGTGAATTTGGCTTTTTACTTAATGAATACCGTACTCTTTTTTTAACTCTTCTAAACAGGCAATACTTGCTTGAGCAAAAGGGCTATCTTTGGCTTGTTGTTCAGCTATCTTTAATTCAAGCGCTTTTTTTAGTGAATTTTTATAATCGGGAACGCTGTCTTCATAGAGATGAACCATTTTTTGAGGAATATTGGCCTGCTCTCGAAATGCAAGTGCTTTTCGCTCGTGAAAAAAAGGTACGTCCACTTGTCCAGGGTTATGTAAGTCACCTTGTTCTGGATGCTTTAACACAGCTTGAATCCGCACAACATAATGCAGGTCTCGAACTTGTGTAATTTCACCGATGTATTTCCCAGTTTTATAAAGTGCCGTAACGGTTTGACCAATTGTAAATGTCATATTGCCAGATCTCCTTTAAGTAAAGTGTTTGTTATCACCAGTATAAATCAAAACCCTCTACCGTTTCTATGAAAGGATGTTGTACATGATGTATTTAATGTTTTTGCTTTATTTTCCGGAAGATAAAAGAGAATATATTCCTGCTTTTGCTACTATGGCGATTTTTGTACTAGCAGCAGTTGCAGTATGGCGTTTAATCATTAAGATTTCGAAAAAAGAAGAAGAAAAAACGAAGGAGTTAGAAGCAAAGCTAAAAGAACAGGATAATAAGAAATCACTGTAATGAAATGCAAATAAAATGTAAGCGTTTAAAATAATATGTTGCTGGACAATCTATGGAAAGACATCTAAAACTTTCGCTAGTGCATATGCGATTGGAGGGCAACATGAAAAAACTACTACTCATTGGAACCGTGCCTTTTTTCTTGTTAACGGGGTGTATGGAAAAAGAAATATCCAATAAAGAAGTCAAAGTCTATAACGCAGATGGAGATAGCATCGGTACAGTCAAGTTGAAAGAACAGGCCGATGGAATTGAGTTTACGTACAATTTAAGCGGACTTCCACCTGGCGAACACGGCGTACATATTCATGAAATGGGAATTTGCAAAGCTCCTAACTTTAAAAGTGCGGGCAATCACCTTGATTCTGATAAAAAGAAACACGGACTGTTAAATCCAAAAGGACCGCATTTAGGCGATATGAAAAATATTGTGGTAGAAGACGATCAGACGTATACAGGAACAGATATGGTTCCTCAAGTCACGTTAAAAGAAGGAAAGACATCGCTCGTTAAGCGTATGGATGGTTCATCCCTTGTTATTACCGAACAAGGTGATGACGGAATGACAGAGCCATCAGGTAATTCTGGCAAGCGAATCGCCTGCGGAGTTATTTCAAAAAAACATTAAAAACAGCGTTCTTTCGTGAGAAAGAACGCTGTTTTTTACGTTAAAGCTACTTTTAAGCGATTTAATCCTTCTTGAAGCTGTTCATGTGAACAGCCAATGTTCAAGCGGATAAAACCTTTTCCATATGTGGAACTGTATTTTTCGCCTTTTTCTACGGCAATTTTCCCTTTTTCTAATAAGCGTTCATGTAATTCTTCTTCTGATAAATGCAGCTTGTTGCAGTCAATCCATAGTAAATAAGTTCCTTCGGGCTGAACCACTCGCAGTTCAGGCAAGTTTTCACTTATAAAACGCGTCACGAGATCTACATTTTTCTTCAGATATACAAGCAGTGCTTCTAGCCACTCCTCACCTTCACTGTAAGCCGCCTCTAACCCAATTATTCCGAATGTGTTTAAATTAGAAAACCCTTGTTTTTGCTGTTGTTGAACATACTGTGTGCGCAGTTTCTCGTTTGGAATAATAATAGCTGAAGCTTGAAGTCCCGGTATATTAAATGTTTTGCTAGGGGCCATACACGTAATGGTTCGATTGGCTGCATCTTCACTCACCATGCTAATGGGAATGTGTTTATAAGGCTGGTAAATTAGATCAGAATGGATTTCATCTGAAACAATTAATACATTGTATTTTTCACAAAGATCGGCAAGCTTCTTCAGTTCTTCTTTTGTCCACACGCGTCCTACTGGATTATGAGGGCTGCAAAGAATCATTAATTTTACGCCTTCTGCAAATTTTTGCTCTAAATCTGCAAAATCAATTTCGTATTTATCGCCTGCAAGTTTTAACGGATTTTCAACAACTTCTCGATCATTTACCTTTATCATGTTAAAAAATGGAGTATAGACTGGAGGCTGAATTAAAATTGAATCTCCGGGTTCCGTAAATGCTTGGATAGCCATACTCAGGGCAAATACAACTCCTGGACTGTATGTAATCCATTCATGATCAATGGTCCACTGATGCTTTTTTTCTACCCAAGATGATAAAGCATTTGCCGTAGATTCAGTAGGGGAAGTGTAGCCGAAAATACCGTGTTTGACACGCTCATTAATGGTTTGAAGAACATTAGGCGGCGCTTGGAAATCCATATCAGCTACCCAAAAAGGCAGAACATCTTTTGCTCCAAAAACAAGATCAGTTTTGTCCCACTTTACGGACTGCGTACCTGTACGGTTAATTAATTGATCAAAAGAATAAGTAGACAATAAAGGTACCCCCTTTTTTAATATAATAGTTTGCTTATTTTTAATACGTTTGTCAACGAAGTTAACTTGTGAAGTCAATAAAGAAAGTGAAAAAATTGCTGAAGCACGACTAATAAATTTTTTATTAAAGTTAGCGCCTCGTGTGAAATATACGAACTCGCCCCGTCATTATTGAGACAGGGCTTTTTCACCGTACAAGAAATCGACCATATGAGATTGCACAATGTCGGGACACTCTTCTGGTAAAAGGTGTCCAATTTCCTTTAAAGAGATAAAGGTAGAGTCTGTTAAATCATCTTTTAACTTACGTCCGAGATGCAAAGGAACAACCCGGTCTTCTTCTCCCCAAATGAGTAAACTGGGTTTTTTTATGTGCTGCAAATCCTTTGAGGATAGGTCTCCTTCTCGATCACGAATCATTCTTGTTAAAGCCATAAACGTACGGTCATCCAAAAATGGTTCAGTATAGCCATCAATCATTTCTTCGTCGATTAACTTATGATCAAATACGACATTTTGCAAGTTGCCTAATATACCTTTGCGAGACAGCCACGTTTTTACCCACAGATAAAAGAAGGGAACATAAGAAGACATGACCAATCCATAATGTGAGGGGCCTAAATAAGCTGAGCTGCACAGAAGAACTAGTTTTGATACGCAAGAAGGCTTTAACTTTGCTACGTTTAAACAAACCTGTCCTCCCATTGAATGTCCCGATAGTACAACATCTTTCAACTTTAAATATTCAATCAACTCGATGACAATTCTGGCTAAATTTTTATACGAGTATTGAAAGGTTAACGATTTTTCACTTCGCCCAAATGGCGGAAGGTCCAGCGTAATGATAGAAAACGTATCTTCAAATAAAGGAATTAAACGTCGAAAGCTAAAACTCGATGATAAAAAGCCGTGAATAAATACAATGGCTGGTTTATCAGGGTGATAGTTATGGCATTCGTAGTAAACATTGACTCCATTAAAAGTACGCTGGTGACAAGTAATTTTAGATTCAGTCAATTTGTTTCACTCCATCTTTTTCTTTCTAGTCTGTCCTAATTTCCAGCAATCTATAAAATGAAACTCAATTACCGGTATAGATTTCACATTAAAGATGTGTTTAAATTTGATATAATGGAAAAAGTGAAAAAATTTAATCGTTGTAGGAGGGGAACGCGGTGTTCTTAGAAGAAAAAGAGTTAGAAATTTTAGAAATTCTAGAAAAAAATAGCCGTATTTCAATAGATAGTATTTCAAAAATGGTGGATTTAACATTTGAAGAAACCTCTAATATTGTTAAAAAGCTAGAGAGAGAAAAAGTAATTGTGCAATATTCAGCTGATATTAACTGGAGACGAGTAGATGGACATGAGGGCGTCACGGCTATGATAGATGTAAAAGTTGCACCAAAGCGAGGAGTAGGCTTTGACGAGATTGCGGAGCGCATCTATCGTTTTCAAGAAGTGAAATCCGTGTACCTAATGTCAGGAGCATATGATTTGTCTGTTATTATTGAAGAAAAATCAATGTCTGAAGTAGCGTTTTTTGTTTCTGAAAAGCTTTCTACGCTAGACTCTGTTTTATCTACAACGACTCACTTTATCATGAAAAAATACAAGCACGATGGTACCATCTATGACCAAGGCGATGAAGATCGCAGAATCGTGGTGTCTCCGTAATGAAAGAGCGCTTGTCAACAACTGTACAACAGCTGAAACCTTCAGGTATTCGCCGCTTTTTTGATTTAGCAGCAAGTATGGATAACGTCATCTCTCTTGGAGTAGGTGAACCTGATTTTGTCACATCTTGGGCTGTTCGAGAAGCGAGTATTTTATCGTTGGAAAGAGGATATACCTCTTATACAGCAAATGCGGGGCTTTTAGAGCTCCGCTTTGAAATTATGAAGTATATGAAAAGAAATTTTAACGTCTCGTATGATTATAAAGATGATATTATTGTGACCGTTGGAGGAAGTCAGGCTCTAGATATTACAATGCGAGCTTTGATTAACCCTGAAGATGAAATTATTGTCGTGGAGCCAAATTTTGTGTCTTACAGTCCGTTAATTTCGCTAGCAGGAGGAGTTCCTGTGGCAATTGAAACAACGGCAGAAACAGAGTTTAAACTGCAGCCTAGACAGATTGAAGAAGTCATTACAAGCAACACGAAAGCCCTTCTTTTATGCTCTCCTAATAATCCAACAGGAAGCTCACTCTCTAAAGAAGAGCTGCAGGCTATTGCGGATATTGTCATAAAGCATGACTTGCTTGTTATCACGGATGAAATCTATGCAGAATTAACATATGATGAAGAATTTACATCTATTGCTTCTTTAGAAGGAATGAAAGAACGAACTATTATTATTTCTGGCTTTTCTAAAGGGTTTGCCATGACTGGATGGCGTCTTGGATACATATGTGCACCAACTGAGATTGCTAAAGCAATGCTGAAAATTCATCAGTATACAATGATGTGTGCGCCTACCATGGCACAATATGGAGCAATTGAAGCACTGCAAAATGGGCAGCATGACGTAGAAGAGATGAGAAAAAGCTATCGCAGAAGACGGAACTATATGGTGAAGTCATTAAATCAAATTGGTCTGGAATGCCATTCTCCCGGAGGAGCGTTTTATGTGTTCCCGTCTATCAAGAAAACTGGATTGTCATCGGAAGAATTCGCTGAGCAGCTTTTGCTTGAAGAGCGAGTAGCCGTGGTGCCAGGCAATGTATTTGGAAAAGGCGGAGAGGGACATATTCGCTGTTCATACGCTTCTTCAATGGAATCATTAGAAGAATCCATAAAACGGATTAGCCGTTTTGTTGAAAATAAGTTATAATAAAAATAAGATATTATGTCATATCGTATAGACGGTTTGATATAATATCTTTTTTGCTATGATGAAATGTAGTGTTAGTTTATATTTGTGACGAAATTGGTAAATAATAAATATAGTATAACTACTTTTTGATTCAATCTATGAACTGTGCTATAATTTTAAATTGGCTATAATGGTGAAAATAATAAGGTATCTAGGAGTGTTTATATGTCAAAATTTGAAATCGGTACTGTTACAAAAGGTAAAGTAACAGGAATTCAACCATACGGTGCATTCGTTGCATTAAATGAAGAAACTCAAGGATTAGTTCATATCTCAGAAGTGAAACATGGCTTCGTTAAAGATATTAACGAACATTTATCAGTAGGAGACGAAGTAAACGTTAAAGTTTTATCTGTTGATGAGTCAACTGGTAAAATTGGTTTATCTATTCGTGCTACTGAGCCAGCTCCAGAAAAAACTGAAGCTTCTGCACCTAAAAAACCTGCTAAAAAGCGTCAAGGTCAAGCAACAGTTCACACTGAATCTACTCAAGGATTCAACACATTAAAAGAAAAATTAGAAGAGTGGATTGAGCAATCAAACCGCGAAGATCTAATTAAGAAATAAGAAAAAAAGAAGGATAGCTTAGCTATCCTTCTTTTTTTAATGTTCCGTTCTAGGTTCTGTACGCTCTACTTCAGCAGAAGGTTTAAATAATAGACCTAGGTTAATCAGTCCTGCGATTCCAACCAATCCATAAATAATGCGGGAGAAAGCAGATGTTTGACCGCCGAAGATTGCTGCTACTAAATCAAATTGAAAAAAGCCAATAAGTCCCCAGTTAATTGCTCCAATAATCGTTAATACGAGCGCAATACGTTGAATACCACTCATGATGAACCCTCCTTGTTTTGTAGTTCACTTATTAGCCTGCTTTTTTTTGAGGGAAATATGCATATTTACTTTTGGAAGATACAGACAAATAAACGTTGATTTGGATGGGGTGAGCGTCTAGTCAACAGGGAATAATCTTTAGGAAGTCAATATTCTTTACAATCAAAAAGTTGTTCTTCATAATGATGCATGTAATCAAGCTCGTAAGGAGGAGTTTATAGTGAACAATTTTACATTTTATAATCCTACAAAATTAATTTTTGGTAAAGGTCAATTAGAGCAATTAAAAACAGAAGCAGGGCGCTTTGGTAAAAAGATATTATTAGTATACGGCGGAGGAAGCGTAAAACGCAGCGGTTTATACGATCAAGTAATGGATGTACTGAATGACATGAATGCAGAAGTACATGAGTTAGCGGGAGTAGAGCCGAATCCTCGTCTGACAACTGTTCGCAAAGGAATCGATATTTGTAAAGAAAACGGTATTGAATTTTTACTTGCAGTTGGTGGAGGAAGCGTAATCGATTGTACAAAAGCAATCGCAGCAGGCGCAAAATATGATGGAGACGTATGGGACATCATTAACCGCGACGTATTCGCAGCTGAAGCTCTTCCATTTGGAACAGTGCTGACATTAGCAGCAACAGGTTCAGAAATGAATGCTGGTTCTGTTATTACAAATTGGGAAACACAAGAAAAATACGGCTGGGGCAGTCCGGCAACATTCCCTCAATTCTCTATTTTAGATCCCGTTAATACATTTACTGTACCAAAAAATCAAACAGTTTATGGCATGGTCGACATGATGAGCCACGTATTTGAACAATATTTCCATGCTGCAACAAATACGCCGCTTCAAGATCGCATGTGTGAAGGAGTACTGCAAACGGTTATTGAAACGGGACCAAAATTATTAAACGACTTAGAGAACTACGAGTTACGTGAAACGATTTTATACAATGGGACAATCGCATTAAACGGTATGTTACAAATGGGACACCAAGGCGATTGGGCTACTCACAATATTGAGCATGCGGTATCAGCTGTATATGACATTCCACATGCAGGTGGATTGGCAATTTTATTCCCGAACTGGATGAAACACGTAATGGATGAGAACGTAGATCGCTTCAAGCAAGTAGCTGTACGCGTATTTAACGTAGATACGGAAGGCAAGACGGATAAAGAAGTAGCACTTGAAGGTGTTGATAAGCTTCGTGAATTCTGGTCAAGCCTAGGTGCACCAACTCGCTTAGCTGATTATGATATTGGTGAAGACAAATTAGATCTTATGGCTGATCGTGCAATGGCTAAAGGTGAATTTGGTAAATTTAAAAAATTAAACAGAGAAGATGTACTAGCAATCCTACGCGCTTCTTTATAAGATTCTCGATAAAAAACGCCGTGCAAACCGCACGGCGTTTTTTTCTATTCATCATGGGTAAGCTTTTTCTGCTGTTTGGTTTTCAAATCATCCCGAACGGTTTTATCAGAAAGAGGAACTCCGCTGTAATAAGCCGCTCTTCCTAGTAAATGCCCAGCAATAGGAGAGGTGATAAACACAAAGACAATCGCTAAAATTAACCGTGCACTAATATGGCCGGTGTCAATCCAAAAGTAGAGTAAGCAGCCCACTAATATAAACAGGACGCCTAAGGTAGCACTTTTGGAGGCAGCGTGACTTCTTGTATACGTATCAGGCAAGCGAATAAGCCCAATCATGGTCACAACTGTCAGAAGAGACCCTATTAGTACCAAAGCTCCTACAATGATTTCACTGATCACGTTCATATTCAATCACTTCTCCTTTCTCTAAAAACTTAGAAAAAGCAACGGTACCTACAAAGGCTATGATGCCTAGCAGTAAAATGACTTCGAAAAAAGCCTGCGTTCGAAAAATAATCGAGATGATGGCCGTGATGGCAATGATGTTAATTCCAATAGCATCAAGGGCCATTGCTCGATCAGCAGTTGACGGACCTTTTACCACTCGATAAACAAATCCAATAGTTGAAGCAGAAATGAGAATGAGCGAAACGTTTAAAAAAATATCGAGCATTTAACGACTCACCTCCATAATGGCTTTTTCGAATGTTTGCTGAATATCTGTAATAATGTCATCAATATCGTCTGTATTGATTGCATGAATATAGATAGTAGAATTATCATCTGACACATCCATCACCAGTGTGCCTGGCGTTAGCGTAATTAAAAGAGAAAGAATGGTAATTTCCCATTCACTCTCCAGACGGGTTGGCATTGCAAAGATGGCTGGCTGAATATTTAATTTAGGGCGCAATACGTCCTTAGTCACTGCAATATTGGCTTTGAATAATTCTCGTATGAAAATAAACAGCAGTTTAATGATCGCATACACTTTATGCAAGTAAAAACGCCTGTGAAAAAAACGGCGGAAAACAAACAGCAGTACCGCTCCCCAGAAAAAACCTATAATAAAGGAAGGGAGTGTCCAAATCCCTCTCAAAAACATCCATGTGAATGCAATGATTACGTTTAATAATAGTTGAAATGACATGCAGATCTACTCCTTTAACACCGATTGGATATAAATTGAAGGATCCATAAGCGTTTGAGCGGCTGTTGACACATAAGGAATAACAGCTTCTGCACCTAGTCCTAAAAAGACAGAAACAGCAAGTAAGATAGCGGATGGGTATAGAATACCTTTAAGGGATACTTTTCCATGCTCAGAAGAAAGCTTAGGTTCACCCCAGAAGCAGCTCATGAAAATCTTAATGGCAGAATATAAAACAAGCAGGCTTGAAACTAGTAAAACTCCTACAAACGTGTAGCTCTCTGATTCTAAGCCGCCCTGAACTAAAAGGAATTTTCCAATAAAGCCGCTTAGGGGAGGAATTCCTGCCAACGAAATAGTAGCGATAAAAAACATCCAGCCAAGCAGCGGATAGTCTTTAATTAACCCACCCATTTTCTTTAATTTTGTTGTTCCAGTTATTCGAATGATGCTTCCAGCAAGAAGGAATAGAGCTGCTTTAATAATCATGTCGTGAATTAAATAATAAATAGCTCCTTCAAAACCTGCGTTTGTTGTCAAGGTCACTCCGTAGACTATGACTCCGACAGCAATAATAATGTTATAAATTAAGATTTTATTTACATCAGAATAAGCAATGGCGCCTACTGCACCAACAACGATAGTCAAAAGCGCAACGTAGCCGATAATTTGATGAGTAAATTCAGGATGATGGTAAAACAGTAAAGTGAAAGTCCTGAAAATCGAATAAACGCCTACTTTTGTGAGCAAAGCACCAAACAACCCGATAATAACGGGTGGAGGCGCACTATATGAACCTGGAAGCCAGAAATACATTGGAAATAAAGCTGCTTTTAAGGCAAAGACGATAAATAAAAGCATGCCAATGGTTGTTAAAATTCCCGGCTGGTTCGCCTCAGCAATTCGCTGTGAAAGGTCCGCCATGTTGAGAGTTCCTGTTACGGCATATAAATAAGCAACGGCAATGACAAACAAAGCGGATGAAATGACGTTGACTAAAATATACTTAAGTGACTCTCGAAGCTGTGCTTTTGTACCGCCAATTACAATAAGAGCGTACGAAGACATAAGCATGACTTCAAAAAAGACAAATAAGTTAAAGATATCACCTGTTAAGAAGGCGCCGAATACGCCTACTAATAAAAATTGCACAAATGAATAAAAGTAAAAACGTTCACGCTTTTCCCCAATTGTATGAAAAGCAAAAAGAACGCAGCATAGTGTTACCACACTAGCAGTAAGTACGAGAAGGGACGCGAACATGTCCGCTACTAGAATAATTCCAAAAGGAGGTTTCCAGTTCCCAAGCTCGTGAGTTAAAACACCTTTTGATTGAACCAGTTGTACTAAATAGGAAGCAAAAGCAGTGGTGGTGATTAATGATAAAACACTGATTATCCTTTGAAGTTTAATATTGTCTTTGAAAAAAATGAGCACAACACCTACAACAAACGGGATAAGCAGTGGGATGATTACAAAATTACTCGTCATGTTCATTTCCCCTTAACTTGTCCATATCGTCTGTTCCGAGTTCTTGATAAGCCCTGTAAGCTAGTACAAGGAAAAAAGAAGTGACGCCAAAGCTTATGACAATGGCAGTTAAAATTAGGGCTTGAGGTAAAGGATCTGTATAAGAAGAAGCCTTTTCTCCCAGAAGGGGAACACTCCCCCCTTTTAATCCGCCCATCGTTAAAATCAACAGGTGAACGCCGTGGCTTAATAAACCTGTTCCAATAATAATTCGCAGTAAACTGCGGGATAACATGAGATATACAGCGGCAGTGAATAGAATCCCTGCCACTATGGACATTAATATTTCCACTATTCACTCTCTCCAATCGTTTGAATAATGGTCATCGTAACACCAACTACTACTAGATATACACCTAAATCAAACAGTACAACGGTAGCTAAAGATGTTTTCCCGAGAAGGGGAAGGATAAAGTAGCTATATGTGTGAGTTAGAAATGGAACTTTGAAAATAAATGACCCAAGCCCCGTTAAAATAGCTAGCAGCAGTCCGGAAGCCGCGACCTTCTTATAATCAAATGGGATGACTTTGGATACGGTTTTTATATCGAAAGCCAGCAGTAGTAATACAAGGGCTGCTGAGGTAGTAAGTCCCCCAACAAACCCTCCCCCCGGTGTATAATGACCTGCAAAGAAAAGATGAATGGCAAAAATGATAATAATAAACGTGACTACTTTCGTTGTGGTTTGTAGTATCAAATCATTTTTTTTCACTCTTCTTCCTCCTTTGTTAACCGAAGACGAATCATGCCATAGATAGCAAGAGCTGCTATACAAAGTACGGTAATTTCAAATAATGTATCAAATCCGCGGAAGTCAACAAGAATTACGTTCACCATGTTTTCGCCGCCTGCTTTTTCATAGCTGTTTTCAATAAAGTAATGTGAAATCGATTCAAATAGTTTCGTACTGTTTGCTGATATGCCAAGCAGTGTAACAGTCGTTCCTACAAGAAGAGCAACCAGTAAGTTTGGCAGCTGAAACTTCACCCTTACTTTTCGCTTCCGAAACTCCGGCAAGTAGTAGAAACATAGTAAAAACAGGGATACCGATACAGTTTCAATCACTAATTGAGTCAAAGCTAAGTCAGGAGCTCGGAATAATACGAAAAATAAAGAGAGCGTATACCCGACAACTCCGAGCGAAATAATGGCTGTGAGGCGTGATTTTGCCAATAAAGTTGTAATAGTAGCCGCAACCATTACGACTGCTAATATGGCTTCATAAACGCCTATAGAAGCAGTATCTTTTAAATCAATCGCAAAGGCATTCTGAGAAAAGAGCGTCACGAGAAGTAAAATGCCTATGAAAGTAAAAATGATTAAAAGATAGTCTCTAATAAATCCTGTCATTAATGTTTTCATGATACGTGTTGACCCTTTTTCTATCCCTTTAATTCCATAATTATAGCCGTTATTAAGCGTTAAAGAAGAAGGGAATCGTGTATAAATTTTTGACCACTTTTGAATCGTCATAAATAACAAAATACCAAATATGATGACCCCTAGCGTCATAAATAATTCTGGGGTAAAGCCATGCCAAAATTTAATATGCACTTGATATTCTTTACCTTCAGCTAGCAGGCTAGGTGCGATAGAGGCCATTGTTGGCTCAATAAGGGTTGATTCTAATAAATTAGGAGCAAAGCCAAAAATAACAACCAGTGATGCTAAAATAACAGGTGAAATAAGCATCCCTACTGGTGCTTCATGCGGCTTCTTTTCTAGTTTTTCGGGCTGGTATTTGCCTGTAAAGGTTTTAAAGACAAGAATCATACTATAGACGAAAGTGAAAATACTTCCTAACCAAGCGATGATAGGCAGCAAAATTCCCCACGTCTGCATACTATACATATCCATTTTTGTCACGTTTACCATGCCTGTAAAAAACATCTCTTTACTTAAGAATCCATTAAAAGGAGGAAGACCCGCCATTGAAAATCCCCCGATGATAGCAATGGTAAATGTCACAGGCATGAAGCTCATTAACCCGCCTAACTTTCTAATGTCACGCGTGCCTGTTTCATGATCGACAATGCCTACTACCATAAACAAGCTGCCTTTGAAGGTAGCGTGGTTAATCAAATGGAAAACCGCTGCAGTAAGAGCTACTAAGTAGATATTATCGTCTAAAAAATTATAGTGAATAGCTGCGCTACCTACTCCTATAAGTGACATAATCATCCCGAGCTGACTAATGGTTGAAAAAGCTAAAATCCCTTTCAAGTCTTGTTGCTTTACTGCTGAAAACGAGCCCCAAAACAGTGTAATTAGTCCTATAATTGAAATAATAAAAAACCAAGTGGCGCTTATAGAGAAAACAGGGCTGAGTCTTGCTAAAAGATAAATTCCCGCTTTTACCATTGTGGCTGAATGAAGGTATGCACTCACTGGGGTTGGAGCTTCCATTGCATCTGGCAGCCAAATATGAAAAGGAAACTGAGCAGATTTTGTAAAGGCCCCTAATAAAATGAGGACTAGAGCTGGAATGAATAGATGACTTGATGTGACTACATCTACGTTTGAGATAATTTCGCGTATGCTGAAAGTACCTGTCATAACGTATAAAAGCACAATTCCTGCTAAAAGTGAAAGTCCTCCGAATACGGTAATGAGCATAGATTTTAAGGCTCCGTATTGAGATTTCTCTCGTTTGTACCAATAACCAATCAATAAAAAAGATGAAAGGCTTGTTAATTCCCAAAAGCTGTAAAGGCTCATTAGGTTGTCTGATAATACAACTCCTAGCATCGACCCCATAAAAAGAAGCAAATAGACATAAAACGAATGCAGTGCTTCTTTTGTCTTAGAAAGATAATAAATGGAGTAAAGAATAACAAGTGTCCCAATTCCGGTGATTAATAGAGAAAACAGAAGACCAAGTCCATCCACATAGGCATCAAAGTTAATGCCCAGACTAGGTATCCATTTCATTGAATGTAGATATGTTTCCCCCTTAGAAACACCACTGATATATTGTGTGAAATAAATGAACAACACAAGTGGAAGAGGTAAAACGAACCACCCTGTATGAATACGCTGGAATTTCCTATACAGAAGGGGGACAAAAAAGGCTAATAAAAAAGGCGATAAAATCACCAAGTGCAACCACGACAAAAGACAAACCTCCTTGTGATATTCAATTCTGTAACCGATTATATAATAATTTAATTATGCATGCATCCATGCTATTTCTTAGTATCAGCGGATTTTTCAAACCTTATTAAATAAATAGAAACTCGTCACAAAATCCATAAAAAAAACATAAAAAAATTTTTTTGGACGTATAAAAATCACTCGAAATTGTCACTCTAAGAATGGGGTGATGGAAATGTATAGGAAACAAATAGCCATCAGTTTTCTCATTTTTACCGCATTATGTATGGGCGGATTTGTGCTGAATAATCACTTGGAAATGAAAGAAGAAAACAGGATGCTACTCACTTCTAAAAACCAAGCTGAAAATTCCATATCAATAGACTTTTCCCTTTTAAAAGCCTCTTATAAACCGAGACAATATGTGAAGATAGGTGAAATGAACTATATTGCACCACCCGATAAGCAAATAAAAAACGATTGAAGACCACTCTGTAGTCGTTTTTTATTTGCTTATTATTTGCGTAATCGTGCATGAATTACGTCCTGTAATCAAAGAACATTAGTTGACTTCACAACTGAATTTATCGTTAAATAAAAGGGTACATACAATGATTGCAGTTTCAACAAACTATAATGATTGTGTCAAATTGTAAGTGGATTCACTTGAATTCAGCTAACAGTTTCGATAAAGTGAAAAATAAAGATATTTTAATGGAGGAACAGACTATGACACATGTTCGTTTTGATTATTCAAACGCGTTATCATTTTTTGGTGAACATGAACTTACATACTTACGTGATGCCGTGAAAGTAGCTCACCATTCAATTCATGAGAAAACAGGTGCTGGAAACGACTTTTTAGGATGGGTCGACCTTCCTACGGAGTATGACAAAGAAGAATTTGCACGCATTCAAAAAAGTGCAGAAAAAATTAAATCTGATTCAGATGTATTAATTGTTATCGGTATTGGAGGATCTTACTTAGGTGCTCGTGCTGCAATTGAAATGCTTCAGCATTCATTCTATAACACATTATCAAAAGAACAGCGTAAAACTCCGCAAGTTATTTTTGCTGGTAACAACATCAGCTCAACATACATGAAAGACTTAATGGATGTTTTACAAGATAAAGATTTCTCTATTAATGTTATTTCAAAATCTGGTACAACAACAGAACCGGCGATTGCTTTCCGTATCTTCCGTAAATTATTAGAAGAGAAATATGGCAAAGAAGAAGCACGCAAGCGTATTTATGCAACAACAGATAAAGCGCGTGGCGCATTAAAAACATTAGCGGATGAAGAGGGCTATGAAACATTTGTTATTCCAGATGATGTAGGCGGCCGTTATTCAGTATTAACAGCGGTTGGTTTATTACCAATCGCCGCTGCGGGTCTTGATATCGAACAAATGATGAAAGGGGCAGCTGATGCTCAAGAAGCATTCTCATCATCAGAGCTAGAAGAGAACCCAGCTTATCAATATGCTGTAGCTCGTAATGTTCTTTATAATAAAGGAAAAACAATTGAAATGCTGATTAACTATGAGCCAGCTCTTCAATACTTTGCTGAATGGTGGAAACAGTTATTTGGCGAAAGTGAAGGAAAAGATCAAAAAGGTATTTACCCTTCATCTGCTAACTTCTCAACGGATCTTCATTCTTTAGGTCAATATGTACAAGAAGGTCGTCGTGATATTTTTGAAACAATTGTACAAGTTCAAGATTCTCGTCATGAGCTAACAATTGAAGAAGATGCAGCGGACTTAGATGGATTAAATTACTTAGCTGGTGAAACAGTTGACTTTGTAAATAAAAAAGCCTTCCAAGGTACAATGCTTGCTCACACAGATGGAGGCGTTCCAAACTTAGTTGTGAACATTCCTGCGCTAGATGAGTATACGTTCGGATATGTTGTATATTTCTTCGAAAAAGCATGTGCAATCAGCGGCTATTTATTAGGCGTAAACCCATTCGATCAGCCGGGAGTAGAAGCATACAAAGTAAATATGTTTGCTCTTCTGGGAAAACCTGGTTTTGAAGAGAAAAAAGCAGAATTAGAAAAGCGTTTGAAGTAAGTAAAAAGAGGGCGGTACAAAAGTATTTTAGCCCAAGTGGAAAACGAACCATTGATCAACATGTTTGATTAGTGGTTCGTTTTTTTTGTTATGGTGAATATAGTTTCATCTGTTTAGGTCCTTCTAGCAGTTGATTGGAGGGCAAGGCGAAGACTCCTGCGGGGAAAAGCGCAAGCGACGAGGAGGCTCAGCGCCTGCCCGCGGAAAGCGAAGCCTTGCACGGACATCACGGTGTCACAAGCGATTTATACGAGCTACTTTATCCAGTTTGTTCGTCTTTAGGTTGGATTCATTTAGTTATGTCTCAACCTCTTTTTTGCTTTTGAGATAAAGGATAAAACGCTGGAAAGAGGACATGTTAAAACAGAGGAGGGATAACATGATTGAATTATCTTCAAGATTAGAGGGCACATTATTCAAGCTTTACGAATTAGAAAAAACGCTTAAGCCGCTTGGGTATAACATTGGAGGGAATTGGGATTATGACCATGGTTCATTCGACTATAAGATGAATGATGAAGTCGGCTATCAGTTTTTACGTATCCCGTTTACAGCTACGAATGGAGAACTGGATTCTAAAGGAACAACCGTACAGATTGGCACGCCATTTTTACTTTCACATAAATATCAAATTGGTCTAGATGACGATGTTCACAATGGAAATGTCAGTGCTTCATTTAATCAGTTTGCAGAACCCCAAGACGCAGACGCTTCATTTCCAGAAAAGTATATCAGCTTAGGAGAAGAGCTAATTAGAGAGGCAGAAGATGCGCTGCTTCAGTAATTGAAGGAACTATTCTTTTTTTAAACTCTCTAATTTTTTCACAAAAATATGTTCGTACATGACTTGACTAATCAACTCGTTTGTTTTAATCATTTCATTCACCCCCAAATTTTGTGCATTTTGAATATGCTTTTTTGTTAACAGTTCAACGATGCTGTAAATAGAAGGGTTCAATCCTTGCAGAGCGACTAACGTAACAATAGTATTCATGTCTGCATATTCTTCTGTCTTATGCTGATCGGCAGTAATCAGCACTTTTTTTGCGTACCGAGCGTTGGCAAGTTCTAATACTTCATAATGAGAGGGACTTCCTTTAATAAAATGAACGCGATCACAAATCATGGGATTTTTAGTCAGAGAGTCGTCGATAAGAACAATGTCTTCTTTATGAAATGCGTCGCGATAAGACTCTAACACGAGTTTGGCGCGCTCATTCCACCCAACAACGATGAAGTGATCTTTTCCATAAAATTTTAAATTTCCTTCCAAATAAGCGCTCTCAGCGGAAACAGCAATTTTAGAAAGCGTAACAAAATAAGTGGTAATAAATCCCGTTCCGATCAGGACTAAAATAATTGCAGCTAACCTTCCAATCGTAGTGGTCGGAGCAAAATCACCGTACCCTATAGTAGAGATTGTAATAATAACCCACCAAATTCCTTCAAACACATTCCCAAACGTTTGCGGCTCTAGGAAATGTATAAGCATGCCGAAAAGCAGAACAAGGCAGCCGATAATAAAAAGAAGCCGCACTAAAATAGAACGACGAAAAAGTCGAAATAATAGCCATTCCATCATAAAAAAACCTCCAGTGATTAGTCATAGCCACAGTATGACCATTTTTCACTGAAGGTATAAGATATCTTTATCTTTTTACTTCGTAATATTCAATCCATTCTTTGTCTGGACCGTAGAAAAATAAGTATCTTGCTCCATTTGGCAAAGTTACAATGTTTTCTTCCACAAATGAAACGCCTGCTGATTTTAAACGCTCAAACTCCTCTTCAATTCCGTCTACTGCCAGCGCAAAATGATGAACTTTACCTTCGTTAGGTAAGCTTGAGTTATACCCTTGAATTAACTCTACAATTACATTGCCTTCTAAACCTAGAAAAGCTAGCTTCAAAGACGGATCGGTATGTGGTAGTTTTTCGATGAGCTCTAATCCCACTTTTTGCGTATAGAACTCAATAGATTCTTCTATATCCTTTACTTGAACGCCTACATGTTCAAATTTTAAAATTGTCATATGCATCACCCGTATCTATAGTATGTAAAAACTATGAAATATATTAAAGAGAAAGGATATAGAAGTCAACATAGGGCTGCTTATCAGGAAAGGGCTCTTAAATCATATTTTTGCTGGAGTGAATAGGGTAGAGGCTTCCATCAAGTGCAAACGAAATTTTGCCTGTTTCTTCAGAGACAACTAAAATTAATGCATCCGATTTTTCCGACATTCCAATGGCAGCACGGTGACGTGTTCCCAATTTTTTGGTCGTTGAAATAATAGACGAGAGAGGTAAAACATTAGCAGCTGAGATAAGCTGATTATTTCTAATTAGGACGGCTCCGTCATGTAAGGGTGTCCCTGGATAGAACAGCGTCTCAACTAGCGTAGCGCTGACAGGAGCTTGAATAGGCATTCCTTTTTGAATAAGAGGGTCTACATTTTGTTCCCGTTCAATGACAATTAAAGCGCCGTGACGTTTCTCAGAAAGGTTATGAATAGCTAAGGACAGAGCAGCATATTCAAATGTATAAGGCGATAAGTAATGACGCAAGTAATAAGAGGCAGCCGTAGCTTGAACATCTTGAAATAACTTTCGCATCTCCTCAAAATCACATAGTATACAATGATCACTCGTGTCTAAATGTTTAATTAAATTAGAGGCTTCAGTTGAAATCTGCTGTAAATATGTTCGCACATTATTTTTAATTGTATCGTCTAATTGAAAAGGTTGTCTCTCCATCTTATATAGCTCCTATCTGTCAGTCAGTGTTATCTGTAATGTGTGCTAATGTGGGTGAATTATCCGTAAAGCTTATAAATCCCTTATTAATTTTATAGAGAGGTTTTGTGTTTTATTTAGCAAGAGAATATAAAAAGTTGGAGAAAAAAGAAAGCGTTTTATAAACTGATATGTTCACATTTGGTTTAAATTTACATATGTTGTTTTAAATAAAAGTATAGATATTTCTGTGAATTTAAAGTATAGTTTTCTTATCGGATATATGATTTTTAATGTTGACAAATATTCTAAATATGCTAAAATTTTTAAAAAATGCTTATCAAGAGTGGTGGAGGGATCTGGCCCGCTGAACCCCGGCAACCTGCTTAGCAAGGTGCTAATTCCAGCAAAGTGTGTATCATTTTGAAAGATAAGGTGAAAATTTATTGCCTACCCAGTCTTTCAATATGGAAGACTTTTTATTTTGATATAGCGCAAGCGATAATTTGAGGAGGGACACCAATGACTGTAACCCCCGACTTAAAACAAATCTTTGGGCATGTCGAAGCAAAGTAAGAATTAAATAGTTTCGCTGACTAGACACACTAGAGGCGGTTTTATCCAATTCTAGTGGGTAAAACCGTCTTTTTTTATTGGATAACGCGGATAACTAAGAATTGGAGTGAAGAAAATGGCAGACTTATATACGTACGAAAACTGGAGTGATACGTTTCCAGAGTTCGACAGTGAAGATGAAACAAAAGGAGCCCTTTCAGCATTGCAGTGGGCGTATGATACCTACGGAGATTCAATTATCTATGCATCAAGCTTTGGGATCGAAGGGATCGTGTTAATTGATTTAATTTCAAAAGTGAAAAAAGATGCTGAAATTGTCTTTTTAGATACAGGCGTTCATTTTAAAGAAACATATGAAGTGATTGATGCAATTAAAGAACGCTTCCCTGATTTACGTATTCATATGAAAAAACCGGATTTAACTCTTGCAGAACAAGCTGAAAAACATGGAGATGAGCTTTGGAAGAGTCAGCCTAACTTATGCTGTCAAATTCGAAAAATCATTCCATTAAGAGAATCTCTTGCTCCTTATGATGCGTGGATTTCTGGTTTGAGACGCGAGCAGTCTGAGTCTCGTGCCAGCACGAATTACTTTAATAAGGATGAGAAATTCAAGAAGGTGAAAGTTTGTCCGTTAATTCATTGGTCTTGGAAGGAAATTTGGCGCTATGTGTATAAGCATGATTTGCCATATAACAAACTTCATGATCAAGGCTACCCAAGTATCGGCTGTGAACCCTGTACCGCACCTGCCTACAATGTAGACGATTTACGTTCAGGAAGATGGGCAGGTACACAAAAAGTTGAATGCGGATTACACGAATCTTAAATACGAAAGAGCTGAATAAATGATGCTTTTATATGTTGCCTTTATCATTGCGCTTTTTTTTGCAATGAATATTGGGGCAAGCGGTGCAGCAGCAGCTATGGGCGTTTCATACGGCTCCGGTGCGATTAAAAAGCGAAGAGTAGCCCTGTTCATCTGTGCTGCAGGTATTGTGCTCGGAGCCATTATCGGAGGCGGCGAGGTGGTAAAAACCATCAGTTCAGGTATCATACCTGAAAAATTGCTGTCAGTAGAATTAGTTATTATCATTCTGGCTGCTGCAACGCTGTCACTCTTTTTCGCGAATTTAATTGGTATTCCTCTATCAACAAGTGAAGTAACGGTTGGTTCAGTTGTTGGAGTAGGCGTAGCTTATCAATCTCTGTATGTGGAAAAACTTTTAGTTGTCATGTCTTTTTGGATTATTGTTCCGCTAGTTTCATTTGTCATTGCTTTTTTGATTGGAAAAGTGATAAAACGCAGAGCGCATAAAAAAGAAGCAGAGGGAAAGTGGAAAAGAGTTTTAACGATTTTAGTTATAGCGACGGGATTCTTTGAAGCCTTCTCAGCTGGAATGAATAACGTGGCAAATGCTGTCGGTCCTCTAGTAGGAGCTGGATTAATGGATGCCACAACGGGTGTCATAGCAGGAGGATTGGCAGTGGCGCTCGGGGCTCTTTTACTAGGAGGCCGAGTTATTGAAACAAACGGGAAAAAAATTACTCGCTATTCTGTAGGAGAAGGGTGCATTATCTCGGGTACTGGTGCTTCTCTTGTCACAGTCGCTTCACTGTTTGGTTTGCCAGTACCGCTTACACAGGTCACTACGTCTTCTATTATTGGAATAGGAGCAGCGAAAACGGGATTCACGAAAGAACAGCGCGAAGTGGTCATTCAAATGTTAAAGGTTTGGGTGGTATCCCCTGTATTTTCACTCGTAATCTCATATGTTCTTGTGAAATTAGTACTTGAAAGCGACTTATATTCATTTGTGGTGCTAGCTAGCGGATGTATTGCCACAGCAGGTGTTCTAAGCTTAGCTAGAGCGACTAGAAGAAAAAGAGCAAGCTTGCAGTCGGAAAAAGAAAAAATGACTGCGTGATTCAAGTGCTTTTTATTATATTGTGTTAATTATTTAAGGAGGATTTTACAAAATGACAACAATTCAAGCACACGGTGGAGAATTAATTAATTTATATCAACCAACATATGACTACACGTCACTAACAAAAGAAATCGAAGTAGATAACATGGCCCTAAGTGATTTAGAACTAATTGGAATTGGTGCTTACAGCCCAATTACAGGATTTTTAGGAGAAAAAGATTATCAATCAGTTGTTGAAAATATGCGTTTAGCAGATGGAACAGTATGGAGTATTCCTATCACTCTTCCTGTAACAGAAGAGCAAGCTAAAGAATTAAACATTGGCGACAAAGTAAAACTTGTTCAAAACGGCGTAACGTATGGTGTTTTAGAAGTTTCTGAAGTATATACGCCAAATAAAGAAAAAGAAGCGGAGAACGTGTACCGCACGGCAGAACTTGCTCATCCTGGCGTGAAAAAAATGATGGAGCGCCCAAATGTATATGTAGCAGGTCCAATCGTACTTGTAGAACGTACATCTAAAACGCGTTTTGAAAAGTATTACCTAGATCCTACTGAAACAAGAGCAGCATTTGAAGAACGCGGTTGGAAAACAGTTGTTGGATTCCAAACTCGTAACCCTGTTCACCGTGCGCACGAATATATTCAAAAAACGGCATTAGAAATTGTAGACGGCCTGTTTTTAAATCCACTTGTAGGAGAAACAAAGTCAGATGATATCCCAGCAGATATCCGTATGGAAAGTTATGAAGTACTTTTAGAGAACTATTATCCTAGCGATCGTGTAGCTTTAGCAGTTTTCCCTGCTGCGATGCGCTATGCTGGACCTAGAGAAGCTATTTTCCATGCAATGGTTCGAAAAAACTTTGGATGCACACATTTCATTGTAGGCCGTGACCACGCTGGTGTTGGTGACTACTATGGAACATATGACGCACAAAAAATCTTCAGTAACTTTACAGCAGATGAATTAGGAATTACACCTTTATTCTTTGAACACAGCTTCTATTGCAAGAAGTGTGAAGCGATGGCATCAACGAAAACATGCCCTCACAGCAAGGAAGATCATATGATTCTATCTGGAACAAAGGTACGTGAAATGCTTCGTAACGGAGAAGTGCCACCAAGCACATTCAGCCGTAAAGAAGTAATTGAAGTGTTAATTAAAGGATTAGCAAAACAAAAAGTATCTTCAAAATAAGGAGCGGTTGAAGTGAGCAAATCAACAAACATTACGTGGCATGATGCTGGAATTACAAAAGAGGAAAGACGCGAGCAAAATAATCATCACAGTTTTGTATTATGGTTTACAGGTCTTTCGGGTTCAGGTAAATCTACCGTAGCAAACGCAGTGGCAAAAGCGCTTTTTGATAAAAATATTCGCAACTATGTATTAGATGGTGACAATGTTCGTTTCGGCTTAAATAAGAATCTAGGGTTTTCTGCTGAAGATCGTACAGAAAATATTCGCCGTATCGGTGAGGTTTCTAAACTATTTGTAGACAGCGGTCAAGTGGTACTCACAGCATTTATCTCTCCATTCCAAGAGGACCGCGCTCAAGTGCGTGAGATCTTAGAGGGGAATGAATTTTTGGAAGTATACGTGGAGTGTCCGTTAGAAGAATGTGAAAAAAGAGATCCAAAAGGCCTTTACAAAAAAGCAAGAAGCGGAGAAATTCGTGATTTTACAGGAATTGATTCTCCGTATGAGTCACCGGCTAACCCTGAATTAACAATTAATACAAGCACACAGTCTGTAGAAGAATGTGTACAAACTGTTATTGAATATTTAGCTAACCGAAAATTTATCTAAATGACAGCGGACTTTGTCCGCTGTTCTAATTCAAATTAAAATGTGGGAGCGCTGCGGAGACGTGGAAATGATGGAAGGGTGAAAGGCATTCATGGGGAAAGTATATCTAGTCGGTGCAGGACCGGGAGATCCAGATTTAATTACATTAAAAGGGTTGAAAGCAATTCAGCAAGCAGATGTTATCTTATATGATCGTTTAGTGAATAAGGACCTGCTGGAGTATGCTAAAAGTGATGCAGATATCATTTACTGCGGAAAGCTTCCGAACTATCATACCCTCAAGCAAGAAACAATTAACAACTTTTTAGTGAAATTCGCTAAAAAAGGAAAAATTGTAACGCGCTTAAAAGGCGGAGATCCATTTGTTTTCGGACGTGGAGGGGAAGAAGCAGAAGCTCTCGTGCAGCAGGGCATTTCATTTGAAATTGTTCCAGGAATTACATCAGGCATCGCAGCCGCTGCTTATGCAGGAATCCCTGTCACTCACCGGGAATACAGCGCAAGCTTTGCTTTTGTAGCAGGTCATCGTAAAGATAGCGAGCATGATGCAATCAAATGGGATAGCCTAGCCAAAGGTGTAGATACTCTTGCAATTTATATGGGGGTGCGGAACTTACCGTACATTTGCCAACAGTTAATGAAACACGGAAAAACTTCAGCTACGCCAATTGCATTGATTCACTGGGGAACATGTGCGGACCAGCGCACTGTAACTGGAACTCTTGGTACAATTGTTGATATTGTTAAAGAAGAACAAATTGAAAATCCAAGTATGATTATCGTTGGTGAAGTTGTGAATTTTCATGACCGATTAAATTGGTTTGAGAAGACTGGACAGCATTACTATTCGTTTGCACAAGAAGCTTACTAAAGAGGTTGATTATATGGATGCAGTTTTATATGTTTGCCATGGCAGCCGCGTAAAAGAAGGCGCTGATCAGGCAGTTGCTTTTATTGAAAGATGTAAAAAAAATCTAGATGTAACGATTCAAGAAGTTTGTTTCCTAGAACTAGCTTCCCCCACTATTGAACAAGGATTTGAAGCATGTATTGAACACGGTGCTACTCGTATTGCAATTGTGCCTCTTCTGTTATTAACAGCTGCGCATGCAAAGCATGATATACCCGAAGAAATACACAAAGTATATGAACGTTATCCCCAGGTAGAAGTGCTGTACGGAGAACCGTTCGGCGTAGACGAACGAATTGTTGATATCTTGGTAGAGAGAATCAAGGAAACCAATGTGGATAAGCATGAAGATTCGATGGTATTGTTGGTCGGCAGAGGAAGCAGTGATCCTGCTGTAAAAAAAGATTTTAACGAAATAGCTCAACTGCTAAAAGGGAAAGGTGCTTTTAAAGAAGTGAGCACATGCTATTTAGCTGCGGCTTCTCCTAATTTAAAAGAAGGCCTGCACCTTGCTAAACGAACTTCGTATAAGCAAGTATTCGTTCTTCCGTACCTTTTGTTTACCGGTATTTTAATGAACGAAATTAAGGAAGAATTGGAGCAGCTATCAACAGATGCCCAGCAGTTTATCTTAGCCAACTACCTAGGTTATCATGATGAACTTGCACACATTTTAAGTCACCAAGTAAAAACGTTATTATCGAGCAAAGGAAATCAATACGATGTATACCGTTATGCTTGATTTAAAGGGTCGTTCGGTCTTAGTAGTTGGGGGGGGGACAATCGCAACTCGTAGAATTAAAGGTTTTTTACAAGAAGGAGCAGCCATTACAGTGGTTGCTCCAACTGTTTCAGCCGAAATAAATGAATGGGAAGCTAAAGATCAGCTGCGTGTAAAAAGAAAAAAAGTAGGAGAAGAAGACTTACTTAATGTCTTTTTAATTGTTGTGGCTACAAATGATCAAGCTGTGAATAAGTTTGTTAAGCAGCATATTAAAAATGATCAGTTGGTTAATATGGCCAGCAGTTTTTCCGATGGAAATATTCAGATTCCTGCACAGTTTTCTAGAGGGAGATTATCGCTAGCAATATCCACAGATGGCGCTAGTCCTTTGTTGACAAAACGAATCAAAGAAGACTTATCCTCAAATTATGATGAGAGTTACACACAGTATACACAGTTTTTGTATGAATGCAGAGTTCTTATCCACAGATTGAATGTGTCAAAGAGCCGTAAACATGAGTTATTAACAGAAATTATCAATGATCAATACCGGCTGTCTCTAGTAAAACAGCGGGAATTTTTACAACAGATTGAAAAATATAAATAAAAAACGGCCAATTGGCCGTTTTTTATTTATACATTTTCAACTTCAATGCTTCGAATACCGCTGATTTTTTGAATTTCGTAATACACTTCTGTAGTAGGGCGCTGGTTATTAACTGACACTTTCATTCGTATATACAATTCATTGGTGTCTAAATCTTTGATTCGAATATTTTTAATTGTAATATTCTTTTCTCTAATGCTATTAGTTGTATCAAAGATATTGTGCTTATCCGCCAGCTTGAGTTGAAGAATAAGCTCTTTCTCGCGCAGTTGCCTAGGCCCCAAAATAGTAATAAGGAAGGGAAGAAGTTCAACGCTGATGATGAGCAGTACAACTCCGGTAATAGCTTCAGGATAAAACCCTGCACCTACAGCAATGCCTATACCTGCTGCTCCCCAGATAATAGCCGCTGTTGTAAGCCCTGAGATGCTGTCATTTTCTTTTCGTAAAATGACACCGGCCCCTAAAAAACCAATTCCAGAAACAATTTGAGCGGCCAGACGAAGCGGGTCCATTGTGATGTGATCACCTTTATTAAAGATTTGAGAAGACTCAATCGAAACAATCGTGAGTAAACAGCTAATAATGGAAATTACGAGAGATGTTTTTAAACCAACAGGCTTTCGTTTTAGTTCCCTTTCAATTCCAATAATAAGACCAAGTACAGCGGAAATACCTAATTTGAGCAACATTTCATTTTCCATTATTTTCACCTATTTCAATAAACATTGTTGTTTATATCTGTATGAAAGAAGAAAAACAGATATGTATCAGTATAGTAAACTTTTCTTCATAATGACAGGTTAAATTCAAAAAAATCTGATTATTTATAAAGCGCTACGATCTTTTCTTTTAATTTATATTTTTGAATCTTGCCGGATGCCGTCATGGGAAAGTCGTCTATAAAATAAATATGTTCCGGAATTTTGAAATGAGCAAGCTTACCTTTGCAAAAGTCTTTGATTTCTTGAGCGGTAAGAAAAGAATGTTGCTTGAGTTTAATGCATGCAGCAACTCGTTCTCCATACTTTGGATCAGGAATACCGACAATTTGCACATCTTCTACCTCGGGTATTCTATATAAAAACTCTTCAATTTCTCTTGGGTAAATATTTTCTCCGCCTCTAATAATCATATCTTTTAGACGTCCTGTAATTTTTACATAGCCATCTTTATCGATGGTAGCTAAATCTCCTGTATGTAGCCAACCTTCTACAATTGTTTTTTCTGTTTCTTCCGGCATTTTGTAATATCCTTTCATTGTTAAATATCCCTTTGCACAAAGTTCTCCTTGTTCTCCGAAAGAAGCTGGTTTACCTGTAACTGGATTAATAATTTGAATCTGTACATGATTATGAACTTTGCCAACCGTTTGTACTCGCCGCTCGATAGAATCAGTTGGGGTTGTTTGGGTGATTACAGGAGATGTTTCGGTTTGACCATAGGCGATCGTAATTTCATTGATGCCCATGTCATGTATGACTCGTTTCATTACTTCTGCTGGACAATTAGAACCAGCCATGATTCCTGTGCGAAGAGTAGATAAATCATATTGATGAAAGTCAAGCGTATTTAATTCCGCAATAAACATAGTTGGTACACCGTGAAGAGCTGTACATTTTTCGTTCTCTACGGTGCGTAAAACAGAGGCAGGTTGAAATTCAATAATCGGTAGCATAGTAGCACCTACAGATACGCATGCTAGAACACCCAGCACACATCCGAAGCAATGAAAGAAAGGAACTGGGATGCATAAGCGGTCTTCGTTAGTCAGTTTCATAGACTGAGCAACTAAAAAGCCGTTGTTTACTATATTATGGTGACTGAGCATAACTCCTTTTGGAAAACCTGTTGTTCCGGAAGTATATTGCATATTGATAACATCATGGATATGTAGGGATTGTTCATGCTTATCGAGAACCTCATCCGATACCATTAAGCTACTCATTAAAAACTCGTTCCAAGATGTATGTTCGCTTGATCCACTTAAGTTTATAAGATGTTTTAGTTTGGGAAGATTATGTTCAATACTGGTGATAATAGACGTATAAGAAGTGCTTTTAAATTCATCAATGAAAAATAGCGCTGTTGTATCAGAATGACTCAATACATACTCTAATTCAGAGGATTGATAACTTGTATTAAGGGTAACCAAAACAGCGCCTATTCTAGCTGCTGCGAATTGAAGAAGCAACCATTCCGGCACATTGGTAGCCCAGATAGCGATATGGTCGCCTTTTTTGAGACCGGTGGCTAGAAGTGCCTTTGCAACTCGAGAGGTTTCTTGATAAAATTCCGCGTACGTATAGCGAATATTTTGTTCAGAGTAGATAACCGCTTCTTGATGCCCAAACTTTTTTGTACTTTCTTTTAAAAGTTCTCCAACCGTTAATTCAAGCAATGGTTTCATTTGGTTTCCTCCTTGAATAATGTTAAAGTATATATGAAAGCGTTTTCTAAAAGTAGTTTATCAAATTTAAAGGAAGTGTTCCAAAAAACCATTCGACAAATTCCTTCACTTTACACTGCATATAGGAAAGGGAAGGAACTAGATTTATCACATTGATTTCAACAAGTAAGTATACGGAATGCGAATATTGTAATAAAATAAAGAAATGTCTCCCTGTTATAAGAAGACAACGCATGTTAATAAAGAATGGCATAAAAATATGAAGTAAACAAACAAAAAATCATGCTGAATGTTGAAAGTGAAATAAATGAAAGGCCGTTGACTTTGCCTTCTTTATTAGACATTTGAATTGATTCCCAATAAGCAAGTGAAATTAAGAGAATAGACATACAAAAGGACAAATAGAGTGCAGCTGCAATTAAGGTATCCAAGTGAACGCCTCCTTGGCGGATAAGGATTTAATAGACATTATGCTAGTATGGCTCTAGATATGCTAGTATCTATTAATTGGCTAACGTTTCGTTTACAAAAAAATAGTTTTTAAAAATATATCGAAAAACTATTGCACAATAAAAGAAGGCGTGGTATATTATTAAATGTCGCTAAGATGAACTGCTAAAGCAAACATCGAAGTGATAAACAAATAAAAAAACTTGTTGACAACTAGGTTTCAACTTGTTATGATAGTAAAGTCGCTTAAGAGCGGCGGTTGAACTTTGAAAACTGAACAAAGCGACAAACGTCAACGTTAATTTTTATTTTTT
>NZ_JBHZOX010000039.1:0-1102 GCF_042787905.1 Priestia sp. YIM B13551 | reverse complement strand
TTATTCGCTTTTCGGCTTTTGAAAAATGATTGATGACAACAATCATGGAAAATAATGAAGATTCGGACGACGAACCCTGCTGTAACAATAGATAATGGTAGGGTTAGCCAATAAGAAACAGATAAACTTTGATAAGCTAGAAACCAAAGTAGTAAAAACGGAAGGAATGTGTTTATTAGTTGCTTTATACTCGATTTCGTATTGGATTTTTCAAAAGGTGCTACATTTTTTCTTAATTCAGTCGTTTTTTGTTTGCTCATGTTGTCCTCCTTAAATCTTTACCGTGTTTAATATTCAGCTCTTCATCATTATATTTATAGTAGCACATAGTAGCTGGTAATAAAACATACAAACGTCAAGTAACTAATATGACAACTGTCACACATGTGTGAATGTATTTTCTTAATAAAAGGAAAAGGGTTTGAAAAAAATTCAGTGTCATTAAAGTAGTAGCATTATTTCAGTCCTAGCTATTTAAAAGTGCTCATAAACCTGTACCTTTCCAAGAGGCATTGAGCTACTATTTTTAAAATATAATGCGAACAAAAAACTACCTCTACTGTGATGACTAGGGTAAGGTAGTTTTTTCAGAGCTATGAATTTCAACTGCCGTTCATTTTGGTATAAAAATTCTTTAACAATTTCATCATGTTACGCCCCGAAGTTCTTGACATTTTATGATTATCTTCATCATCACGCGTACTCAGGTACCAGCTTCCCTTGTCATCTTCATTTAATCTATATACCTTATCGGTTCTACTATCTGTATAAAAGTCTCCATCCTTAAGTCTCAAACGATCCCCCCTCTACCACATATATACCCGGTATTATACCCAAGATATCAATTTTATAAAAAATTTCATATACACAAAAACAGCTAGGTTTCCTAATAAGCTTACTAAGCTGCATATGCACAAAAATGGTGAAAGCCAAATGAATTTATTTACTACTAGTAGATTTTAAATGAGTCCTTTTACAATACAATTCTTTACATTTTAAAGATTCATCTACTTTCCTGTATTTGTTATATTCGGTTTTATATGTTACAATTAAGTTAATTATTTTTGTTCGGTGTAGGATTAAGAGAAGAGAAATCTCTTCC
>NZ_JBHZOX010000038.1:0-1106 GCF_042787905.1 Priestia sp. YIM B13551 | reverse complement strand
GGAAGAGATTTCTCTTCTCTTAATCCTACACCGAACAAAAATAATTAACTTAATTGTAACATATAAAACCGAATATAGCAAATACAGGAAAAACGGCCCTTTCAAGTGTGGAAATTCTATTGTAAAAAGATTAATTTAAGATCTACTAGTAGTACATAAATTCAATTGACTTTCACCATTTGTGCACCTATGTAGATTACATACAAAAGAGTAAGCGTATTAAGAAACCTGATGTTTTGTGTAGATGAAATTTTTTATAAAATTGATATCTTGGGTATAATACCGGGTATATACGTGATAGAGGGGGAGGATTATTTGAGACTGAAGGATGGAGATTTTTATACAGATAGTAGAAACGATAAGGTATATAGGTTAAATGAAGATGACAAGGGCAGCTGGTATGTGAGTACATATGAAGATGAAGGTAATGATAAACTGTCTAGAACATCGGGGCGTGAGATGATGAAATTGTTAAAGAGTTTTTATACCAAAATGAACGACAGTTGAACATTCATAGCTCTGAAAAACTACCATCCTTAGTCATCATAGGGGAGGTAGTTTTTTGTTCGCATTATATTTAAAAAGTAGTGGCTCAAAGTCTGTTGGAAAGGTACACATTTATGAGCACTTTTAAATAGCTGTAACTAAAATAATGCTAATACTTTAATGAAAATGAATTTTTCTTCACACCCTTTTCCTTTCATTAAGAAAATACATACACACATGTATGACAGTTGTCATACTAGTTACTTGACGTTTATATCTTTCGTTACCAGGTACTATGCTCTACTATAAAGACAAAGAAGAGCTGAATATTAAACACGGTAAAGATGTAAGGAGGAACACATGAGTAAACAAAAAACGACTGAATTAAGAAAAAATGTAGCACCTTTTGAAAAATCCAATACGAAATCGAGTATAAAGCAATTGATAAACACATTCCTTCCTTTTTTACTACTTTGGTTTCTAGCTTATAAAAGTTTATCCGTTTCTTATTGGCTAACACTGCCAATAGCTATTTTTACAGCTGGGTTCGTCGTCCGAATCTTCATTATTTTCCATGATTGTTGTCATCAATCATTTTTCAAAAGCCGAAAAGCGAATAA
>NZ_JBHZOX010000037.1:0-1207 GCF_042787905.1 Priestia sp. YIM B13551 | reverse complement strand
CGAACACGGAAGTTAAGCTCTTTAGCGCCAATGGTAGTTGGGACTTTGTCCCTGTGAGAGTAGGACGTTGCCAGGCAATTAATAACGACCCTTATTAGCCTCTTGTAAAAGAGTATAGGGGTTTTTTATTTGGAACATTTATTATAAGTAATGAAAATAACGCTATTCATAGCGCTTATATAGATTTTTTTGGAGGATTAGCTCAGCTGGGAGAGCACCTGCCTTACAAGCAGGGGGTCGGCGGTTCGATCCCGTCATCCTCCACCAGTTTTTCGAGCCATTAGCTCAGTTGGTAGAGCATCTGACTTTTAATCAGAGGGTCGAAGGTTCGAGTCCTTCATGGCTCACCATTTATATTTGTACGCGGGTGTGGCGGAATTGGCAGACGCGCTAGACTTAGGATCTAGTGTCTTATGACGTGGGGGTTCAAGTCCCTTCACCCGCATCTTTATTAATTTCATATATGTGCGGAAGTAGTTCAGTGGTAGAACACCACCTTGCCAAGGTGGGGGTCGCGAGTTCGAACCTCGTCTTCCGCTCCACATATATAAGTCCTGCCGGGGTGGTGGAATTGGCAGACACACAGGACTTAAAATCCTGCGGTAGGTGACTACCGTGCCGGTTCAAGTCCGGCCCTCGGCACCATTTTAATAAGCGCCCGTAGCTCAATTGGATAGAGCGTTTGACTACGGATCAAAAGGTTAGGGGTTCGACTCCTCTCGGGCGCGCCATGAACGGGAAGTAGCTCAGCTTGGTAGAGCACTTGGTTTGGGACCAAGGGGTCGCAGGTTCGAATCCTGTCTTCCCGACCATGAGTACCAGTATCAGTACCATTATGGGGCCTTAGCTCAGCTGGGAGAGCGCCTGCCTTGCACGCAGGAGGTCAGCGGTTCGATCCCGCTAGGCTCCACCAATTTAATAATTGTAACGAATAATATGGCGGTGTAGCTCAGCTGGCTAGAGCGTACGGTTCATACCCGTGAGGTCGTGGGTTCGACTCCCTCCGCCGCTACCATATAAGTTACATTTTATAAATATACGGAGGAATACCCAAGTCCGGCTGAAGGGATCGGTCTTGAAAACCGACAGGGGTGTCAAAGCCCGCGGGGGTTCGAATCCCTCTTCCTCCTCCATTTACATAAAGGCTCGGTAGCTCAGTTGGTAGAGCAAAGGACTGAAAATCCTTGTGTCGGCGGTTCGATTCCGT